>JBMNHQ010000001.1:0-375974 GCA_050950465.1 Candidatus Nanosyncoccaceae bacterium
AGCAGATATTCTGGCTAAAATGGAATATCTAGGTCACACAGTGAATTTCAAGACTTCTAAAAAGTCATATAAGAGCAAAGTCAAGATATTGAACAATCCAGAAGATTGGCTGGTTTTCAAAAATACCCATGAAGCAATTATTGATGAGGGCACTTGGGAAACAGTGCAGAAAATCAGAGATGGCAAGCGAAGACCATCGCGATTAGGTGAAATGGGAATGCTTTCTGGCATAATGTTTTGTGCCGACTGTGGGGCAAAGCTGTATCAGGTTAGAGGCAAGGGATGGACACACGATAAGGAATATTTCGTTTGTGCTACTTACCGCAAGAAAAAGGGTATGTGCAGTTCACATCAGATACGCAATGTTGTAGTGGAACAGCTTTTGCTAGAAGACTTAAGACGTGTAACCTCCTTTGCCAAAGACCATGAACAGGAATTCATCCGTATAGTTATGAATAATTCAGAAAAGGAACTTGCCAAAGAACTCCGCCAAAGTCAAAAGGAGTATGAACAAGCACAGACTCGCATTGCTGACATAGACAAAATCATTCGAAAGCTATATGAGGACAATGTGATGGGCAAAATTCCCGAAGAGCGTTTTTACAAGATGTCGGCTGAATATGAAGCCGAGCAGAAGGTACTGGAAGAAAGGATAACCAAATTAAAACATACTATTGATACAGCAAATGAACAGTCCCTCAATACCGACCGTTTTTTGGCACTGGTTAAAAAGTACACAGAAATTACAGAATTGGATGCAGAGATTATTCGAGAGTTCATTGACAAAATTATAGTATTCAAGGCTGAAAAGGTAGATGGCCGCAGAACCCAGCGGATTCAAATTTTCTATAACTGCATTGGCGCTATTGATTTGCCAAACTAAACGAAAAACGGCATAGCCGAATATAAACGACTATGCCGAATTTTTCAGGAATTATAAATCCCTATCTGACCGCTCCTAAAGCGGGTTTTTGGGTAGTGATCCCACCGGGAATGTCGCTAGCGCAACTTCCGTTCGCTTATGAAAAAATGTAAACACTTTTTCATTTCGCTTCACTCCACCGAACCCAAGGATTCGTTCCTGATGCGAAGCATCAAAAAAGAATACCCCAGCCGTTGGCTGAGGTATTCTTTTTGGTGATCCCACCGGGAATCGAACCCGGATTGCCAGGATGAAAACCTGGTGTCCTAACCGTTAGACGATGGGACCAAAAATAGTTAAAACGTGGCTAGATTATAGCGAATTAGTCAACAAAACACAAGAATGATTGAGACACGCCCTGTTCTAACAGTAGTCAAACTGCTTATTGTTATTTCTTAAATTTTGTGCTAAAACTATTGACTTTTCAAGCTGATTGTGCTAATATTAAATCATCTTTGGCCCGCTCTGAGAGGGCGACCAGCCGAGGTGAAACTTAATAGTTAGGTAATTTTAGTCTAAGAAGCACTTAGACTAAGTCAAGTTGGAACAATTTATTTTTCTGTTCTCTTTGGCCAGAGAGCGGAACAAAAAAATTAGGAGGGAAATAAATTGACAAGCACTAACGAGGGTAAGGTGAAAGCATTCTTCACTGGCCTATTCAGCAGAATTGACGATACGGTGGGGCTAGAGCCCATTACCAAGGTTCCAGAATCAGAACCACAACGACCCGATCCTGAAAAGGTGAAAGATGCAGCAAAAGAAAAGGCGAAGAAAATTCGTCTGCAGATGCGAGCGATTACAAAAAAGCGTCTTGAGGACGCCAAGGTGAAGCCCACTAAGGATTTGCGTTCGTTGCATTATCCTGGGCTAAAGGAGCAGCTAGACAAGGTTGATAGGAAAAAAATTCCAAACGATGACCCTGTCTACGCAAAGCTATCCGCTCTGCAAGGGCAGTTGGACAAAATCAAAGCCAAAGCAGACAACAAGCCGACAGAAACAGAAGAAACACCCGCGCCCGACAGGACCCCTAATACAGATGTGCGCAAGAAGCGCAGCGATCGCCACGGCAGCAAGAAAGACCCAGAGGAAATGACTTTCTGGGATAAGGTAGAAGCTTTCTTCAAGAAGGTAAAATACCTAATCCTTCTTGCAATCTTAACGATTACTGCCGTGAGGCTGTTTGGTGGCATTGCCATCGTTCCAGTATTGGGAGCAAGACTAGCAGTCGCTATAGCCATACTCTGGGGATTCAGGTCTTTAGCTATACGGCACAAAGATCTGAATATAACAGCCATCATGACTGGGTTTATCCTAATCGTTTGCGTTGCCTACGCTAGTTGGCAATTAATTGACACTGCTGATGGTGTAGCAACCAACGCGTTCTGGTCGACTTACCCTGACCACAATTGGTTACAAGTACTCTTAGGAGTAGGCGTATCAATTGTGGGTACCTATTTATCCATCAGGTTCACCTTCGGGAGCTATGAGCCATGGATGAGGTGGATCGTGGTGGCGGTTATTGTGCTAGCCACGACCTTAACCGCAGGTGGGCTATGGCAGTATGTCTTAAGAATGATTAAGAGGGGGCTTGGCTTAAACACGCCAATGCCGCCAGCTAATGACTAAAACTAAACAAAAACAGGAGGTGAGTTTAGTAATGAAAAAATTCTTTTTCATTATATTAGCAGTTATTGTGCTGCTATTTGCCGGAGTCTTCATTCGTGGCGTACTAGTACTACACCAACCCGAAGACACCAATAGCACCCTACCGACAACAACCGCAACAATTGCGGTTGCTGAAACAGTGGCGCCGACTGCGGAACCAACACCCGAGGCAACAGCGACAGTACTACCGACGGCAGAACCAACCCAGGAACCTGAAGAACCTGGCGCGGACGACGCTTATGTGGTAGTTGATCCGCTACCGGCGGAGACGCCAAATCACGAACCAAGCAATATGCCGGCTCCTGCCCCCACTCCCGCTCCAGCAATTTGGGCAATTGAGGCTGATGTTAATACATTGGCCGCTCGCCCAAAGAGCGAAGAACAGGTGGTGTTTGAAAACACCCTTGGCCGTGAGCTAACTAAAGATGACGTGACTGGATTTTCTAGTCATGGCAACCGAATTGGCAACCGGCTAGCCAACAGGCTCTTTACCGTCGCTTTCCGCGACGATGTATTCAGGGGTCTGAGCGGTGATTTCAACACGGTCAGTGAGATGTTGGTTGCCATTCAAGATCAGGCCACAACCTTTGAGGTCTATTCCAAAGCTCTCGAGCTGATGCTCGACATCAATGTCGATAACATCGCCAAGACGGCTGAGGAAGAAACTGCAACTGGGTTGTGGCAGGAATTCTTGTGGAATCATGCCAACGCCTGCATACCGCTAGAAAAACGGCGAGCAGAGCTCGAGCGTCGCGAGATGCTCGATGGCTTGATGGGGCAAGAATACCAAGCCCTCACCCATGAAGTTTACAAGACCCATTGGGTATTCAGGCTAGCCGAAGTTTCTCAGGAGCAGTACGAAGCTGCTACTGAGAATTTCCAAGGTTGGCATCCTTATGCTCCTGCTGGGGTATATAGAGCCAAAATCGGCGTTAACACCGCCACCGGTGATTTCGTTGCAGGAGAAATATTCTTCGATGAAAGCGAATGGGCGGCACCCGTCACCCACTTCATCAAAGGAGATGGACTGACGGTGGGCGGAATCAGAATAAACGATCTTTGTATCGTCTTGCCGCACGACCCTTGTGTCGCACCTCCTCCGTCCAAGCCAACGCCTCAACCTACAGTTGAACCAACACCCGAGCCGACACCGGAACCGGAGGAGCCGAAACCGTCGGATGGCAATGTGTATGAAGACCACGAAGATATAGTGGTCGACACTTTGCCAGAGGAAACGCCTAACGCGGAGCCAACTAACGCTCCGCTACCAGAGGCGACGGCACCTCCGGCTACTGTAGCACCTACGACAGCGCCCACCAAAGCGCCAACACAGGCTCCTACTCGAGTACCGACAGCGGTACCGACGCAGGCTCCTACTCAGGCGCCCACCGAAGCGCCGACGCAGGCGCCCACTAAGGCACCAGCAACTGCATCACCAGCGCCAGCAGGCACAGGCACCAACCAAGACGCTGGCGTGGCTAACAACAACGACACTAATGGTGATTCAACAGGGGTGGTGGAAACTATTGTCATCGATGAAGGGGTGACGCACGAACCATTTCCTGAAGAACCGCCATCCCAAGAACCTGGATCAAATCAGGTATCCGGTGACAATCAGGCCATCGGAGACCCAGATTGATCCGACCAACTTGACAGGGTCGAGCTGACGACCAAGAGCCCAAGAAAGTCTAGGGCCAACTAGACGAAGGGCTCATCAGCACAGCACCTTTTTGGGAGCCACCGCTTCGGTGGTGGCTCCTGATTCCTAGATTAAAATTACCTAACTATTGAGAAAAAATAATAATGCTAATGTCTTTACAAAGCTAATATTTTGTGGTATAATGGAAGTATTCGAGTGAAAAGCGAAGCTTGCTTCAACTTTTCCGAGAATGCGAGGCATTACACGTTAGTATAATGGAAGTATTCAAGTAGGAGAAAGGTCGAATTAACCTACGCGAGGAGAATCATTACACATATCAGCTTGTAATGGATAGTAAAATTAATAAGGTCATCAGTGTTTGAGACACTAGATGGCAAAGGGAGAAAACTATGAAAAAGTTTTGGAATGCCATTGTGCGTAATCCAAAGAAGGCGATCTTGGCTGGTGTGCTAGCCATCGTTGGTTTGCTACCTATTGTGTCAAACGCATGGGGACCAGGCCGACCAACCTTCACAATTGAGAAACCAGCTAACTATGTTGTGTTCAACTCAATCACTAACAACCCTAGTAACGGCGATGAGCGCAACTTTGTGCGAATCAAAGAAGCTGGAACAACCAATAAATTTACCAATGAGGTAAATATCGCGGCTGGTAAGACATATACAATCTATATTTATTACCACAACAACGCAGCTGCCAACTATAATCTAGTAGCGACTAACACTCGTGTGAATACGCAGCTACCAAGCTCGGTCAAGGCTAATGTCAAGACCGACATATCAGCCAAGATTATGGCTGACAATGCTAACCCAAAAACTGTTTGGGATGAAGCGAGAGTAACCGCAACTGAGGACGTGGTGCTAAAATATGTTTCAAATAGCGCAACCATCCACAGTAAGGGTGCCGTCAACGGCAAGAAACTTAACTCAAATGAGTTTCTGACTAACGGCGCACTCATCGGTTATAACGCTTTAGACGGACGGGTCCAAGGTTGTCACCAGTACGCTGGTTATATCACCTACGACTTCGTCGTCGAAGCAGTTAATAAACCAGACTTTACCGTTGCAAAAACAGTTTCGCTAGGCGGTAAAAAGCAATACAGTGAGGTTGTTAGTACAACTGACAATCAAGTAGTCGACTTTAAAATCGTCTACACCAACACCGGCAATACAAGACAGACTGATGTTATCATCAAAGATGTTTTACCAACTGGTTTAACTTACATCAAGGGTAGTACCAAACTAGCCAACCAATCAACTGGTGGTAAATGGCAATCAGTTAGTGACAATATTGGTACAACTGGTATCAACATTGGTAACTACGCCGCAGGTGGTAACGCCTATGTCATGTTTAGCGCTAGAATCAATGATTTTGACTGCAACAAGCGAGTTGAAATCACCAACTACGCACAAGCTATTACCAGAGATGGTACAAAATCGGACTCAGCCAAAGTAATTGCTGTAACCGAAGCTTGTCCAGTAATTGTACGCATCAACGTTTGTCGATTAAGTGATAAAAAGATTGTCACTATTAACGAATCAGACTTCGATGCTAAGAAATATTCGAAAAACTTAAAAGACTGTGACCCAGTGGCCCCAGTACGCATCCAAGTCTGCCGCTTGAGTGATAAGAAAATTATCACCATTAACGAATCAGACTTTGATACTAAAAAATATTCGAAAAACTTGAAAGACTGTGACCCAGTGGCTCCAGTGCGCATCAACGTTTGCCGATTAAGTGATAAGAAAATTATCACCATTAACGAATCAGACTTTGATGCTAAAAAGTACTCGAAAGATCTCACCAAGTGTGACGAAGTCGCTCCAGTACGCATCCAAGTCTGCCGCTTGAGTGATAAGAAAATTATCACCATTAACGAATCAGACTTTGATACTAAAAAATATTCGAAAAACTTGAAAGACTGTGACCCAGTGGCTCCAGTGCGCATCAACGTTTGCCGATTAAGTGATAAGAAAATTATCACCATTAACGAATCAGACTTTGATGCTAAAAAGTACTCGAAAGATCTCACCAAGTGTGACGAAGTCGCTCCAGTACGCATCCAAGTCTGCCGCTTGAGTGATAAGAAAATTATCAACATCAACGAATCAGACTTTGATGCTAAAAAGTACTCGAAAGATCTCACCAAGTGTGATCCAGAGATTCCAGCAAAACACCTTGACGTTTGCCGCCTAAGCGACAAAACGATGGTGACTATCCTGGAAACCGAATTCGACGCTAGCTTGTATTCTAAGAATCCGGCTGACTGTGACCCAGAAATTCCCGAGGAATTACCAGTTACTGGTCCAGCTGAAACGCTAAACCAAGTGATTGGCCTAGGCTCACTAGTCGCCAGTATAGGATACTACATCACTAGCCGAAGAATGCTAATAAAATAAGCCTGACCGCTCCAAGATAATTCTTATAGCCTAAGGGCACTAAAAACCTCCCCTTTTACGGGGAGGTTTTAGTTTTGCTGTTCAATATGTATACCGGGGTTTAGATTGCGATCAATTGGCAAACGAAAACCAAACACACTGCCTTTGTCTATACTAGGCTGGTAAAAAACCTCTCCATTGTGCCGACTAATAATTTCTTGCACTAAATACAACCCGATGCCAGTCCCATCGGGCCGACGCTTACGTCCATTGCTAGCTCGGAAAAATTTGTCGAATAATTCAGCTCGCTCTTTAGGTGGCACACCAATACCTCGATCACGCACCGTCACTTCAATTGATCTACTCACTTGCTTAATTGTTACCCCAATCACACTGCGTTTATCAGAATAATAAATAGCGTTATCTAGTAAATTACCGATTGCTTGACGAATCTTATCACGGTCTAGATTAATCACTGCAGGTAAACGCTCTTGACAATCCAGCTCAATCTTTAAATCATAAAGTCGAGCAATTTCTCGCATAGATTCAACTTCCGAGGTAATTAAATCTACTAGATTTCGCGGACTTTTAAGTAAACGAAAACGTCCTGCTTGAATCCGCGACAAACTGAGAAAGTCGTTTATCATATGCGACATTGTTTCACTGGCTCGAAAAGCCTCACCTAAAACTCGTTGCTGATCGGGGGTAATCTGTCCCACATCCCCCTCCAAGGTTAAACTCAAATATCCTTTTATAGTTGTTAGAGGCGTACGCAACTGGTGCGATACCATGGCCACAAACTCATCCTTAATCTTGTCAAATTTGCGTAGCTGCTCATTTGAACGCTCAACCTCTTTAGTAGCATCTTGCACTCTCTGTTCTAGAGTTTTATTTAGTTCGATCAAACTATCATGCGACCAAGCCACACTTAAAGCTACGGCCACACCGTTAAGGGCCGCTTCAATCTCCGCTATTTTATATTTACTAATCTCGCCGTCACTATCAGTTAACCCAAGAAAACCAATAGTTTGTCCACCCGCTCGCAATGACATCAGGTAATTAACACCGTAGCCTGCTAGCATTTTACCAATTTCCGCATCGCGCGATGGCAACTTAGCTCGCTCTGCCACTGGTGAGCGCTGCATCGTAAAGAATTTTACTAATGTAGAGAAATCCGCATCAGCAAAACTGACTAAATTCTTAGTCAAACGACCCGACATTAAGCTAGACATAGTAGCTTTCTCACTTCCCTTGGGACGAACAATTAAACAAACTAAATCAGCCCCCGCCCAGCGTGCAGTAATTCGAAGTAATCGCCCAATTGTAGCCTGAAATCCCAAATCAAGTGAAGCAATCTGATAAATCTGATCTTCGAATTCATCATCAGCTTTGCGCCGAATGGCCGCCAATTTGCTCTGTTGCCAAAGGAAATATGATGCAACTACCAAAACCGTTATTAGAATCGCTACAATCGCCCACGTTGAATTATCCATTGCCCTAATTTTACCATAAACGGCTTGATTTTGAGCGACTTAGTGCTAAAATTGAATCAATGCATAAAATTGTAATTATCGAAGATGATCGCGCCATTAATCAAATGTACCGCATGAAATTTGAAGCGCATGATTTTGATGTTCGTATCGCCTACGACGGCCGATCTGGCATTGATTTAGTTAAAGCCTTTGGCCCAGAGGTTGTTCTGCTCGATTTGCAAATGCCTGAAGTTACTGGCGACGAAGTACTGAAAGCGATTAGAAAAGACCCAAACCTAGTTGATATAAAAGTTATCATTCTCACTAACACCAGTGCTGAAGAAGCTCCAGCCAGTCTAAGTAAACTTAAGCCTGATGACTATATTGTCAAGGCCGAATTAACCCCATCTCAAGTAGTGGAACGCACCAAAGAAATTATAGGCGTTAAATAGTAATTGGTTTTTACGATAAAACATGGTAAAATAACCTCTGATGCACCCGTAGCTCAGCGGATTAGAGCATCTGTCTTCGGAACAGAGGGTCGGGGGTTCGAGTCCCTCCGGGTGCACCATCCTCCTTCGCTGTCCGTTGGACAGCTACGGAGGATTTTTTGTACATCTAGGTTCGACGTAGGTAGAACGAGAACAAAGACGGCCGGTTCAATAACTAATCAGCAGACAATCTCGCAGTTACGACGAGAGCTTAGCGCGAGCGACCCCGTAACGACGGGCTCGCCGACGCGTGTCTGATGAGGAGCTATTGAACATCAGGCCGCAAGAGCCAAACCTCACTTAAAAAGGATGTACCTACCTCCCCTTGAATAAAACCCTAAAAAAGTGTAAAATAAACGGGCGCATTAAGTATGGCGGCCGTAGCTCGGTTGCTGTTCGAAACTCGCGTTGAGTTAGTATCATGAAGCGCTTGGCGCTCTGGACAACTGAGCGGAGGTAAGAGAAGTTTAACAAAGAGATGATATGGCGGCCGTAGCTCGGTTGCTGTTCGAAACTCGCGTTGAGTTAGTATCATGAAGCGCTTGGCGCTCTGGACAACTGAGCGGAGGTAAGAGAAGTTTAACAAAGAGATGATATGGCGGCCGTAGCTCAGTTGGTTAGAGCGCCAGATTGTGGCTCTGGAGGTCGTGGGTTCGAAACCCATCGGTCGCCCCAAATTAAAAACTCCCCTAGGGGAGATTTTTATATGTAAAGATTATTACGGGAAGCACTTAACACCAGTCTCTTCGGAATTACCATAGTATTGGTATTTTTGAATTTTTTTCTGTAAATCCCAGTAATAAGCTCTCGCGCCAATAGGGGTACTAAAGTCAGTTGGGCGATAGCAAAATAGCACCTCAATATTATCTGGGTGATTAGCACTAGGCGAGCCAGGATTAGAGGTGGGATGTGTTAGGCGCTCTCTAGTGTCTTGTGAAATAGTATTCAGTAGCGAATCGGCATCAGTTAAATCACCTAGCTCACTCGGATATTTTTTCTCGACAGTTGTCCAAACTGTCATTTTACGAATAACTTCTTCGGCATGCAGTTTATTCTGATGAGTCTTGCTTTTTTGTCGGTAACCAACATAACTAAAAGCTCCAGTAGTAAGAATAATCGATAAAACCACCATAGCCACAATCAACTCGACAACGGTAAAACCCAACTTCTTCATAAGCTTCATTGTAACACAAAAAACCTCCCCACGGGGAGGTTTTAAGTTTCTGAATGACTAAATTAACTACAGTCACCTGAGGTGATATCTTTGAGTTCTTTTTTGTCATAGTCCCAATACTGGACACGAATACCGGTTGGGTCAGCGGTTGCCCCAGCTGGACAAAGTGAATAGTGAATATTTTTACGAGAATCGCCAGTTGGGTCATCGGAGATAGCTCCGTTCTGCAAAACTTCAACTACTTCAGCACTTAGCTTGACAGATGAGTCATCGTAGCCGGTGAGTTCAGATACGGTAAGTGGATAGCCCGTCTCCAATGAGTTATAGGCTTCAGCCTTGGCGATCACTTCCTTGGCGTTTGATTGGTTCTTGGTCGTATTGGCTTTATCTTGAACACCTTGATAGGTTACGATTACGATGGTCGCCAAGATACCCATGACAACAATCACAATCAAGAGTTCAACGATTGTGAAGCCTTTTTTGGTTAGTTTTTTAGACATTGATTCCTGTCTCCTTTTTTAGTTTATAATTCGATTGTAAAGTATTTATGCTTATAATGCAAGCAT
This sequence comes from Candidatus Nanosyncoccaceae bacterium, assembly GCA_050950465.1. Taxonomy (GTDB): domain Bacteria; phylum Patescibacteriota; class Saccharimonadia; order Saccharimonadales; family Saccharimonadaceae; genus CAZRIZ01. The sequence goes on from JBMNHQ010000001.1 coordinate 10,329, forward strand.
TTTTAACACTTTACGGTATTCGGTTAGCTCGAAGTTGACCTGATATAGTTGTTGGTTTATCGCCCTCAATCGCCGTCACCTCGCTTTTAAGGGTAATATGCACTGTAACTGCCCTATCAAGAGCATTCTGCCTCTCACCATCATTTAGAGACGAAGAGAATATATCCGTCAGTGGCGTATTAGGTTCGGCTGGATCAAAAAATTCAATTTCCATTTCAGCATCATCTAACAATCTAGTGTCAGGATAAAAATTAGTTATGCTTGAGATAGATTGACCACAAGTTGGTCTTTGCCATGGTGTTTCACAGTTTACTCTAGTACCAACTAAACTGGCAACTTCTGGATACTCTACGTTGTCGGGGAACATCACGCGACGATAAAGGGTGTTGTTCTTGATGAAATAGATTGTATTAGAAAATAATGGTGGGTTTAGACTACATTCGTCGTGTGGATTATAAGATATGTGAACTAAGTTTTTAGTAGTATCTTCCGTCAGTGGATTATCGGTCGTCATCAGGCTTTGTAAAATCAAGGTTTTATATTCCCCTTGGCCGACTATTTTAAAAGGTTTGAAATGAGAGCCAGCATCATCAAATGTCTCGTCATTATAGTCACATGATTTATTGGAAGTGTGCCCACCAATCAAACTCACTGCCAGATAGTTATTACTCAAGCTGATATCCTGTTCGATACGATCTAACGTCACTTGAATATCGGCCATACGCTTAGTTAAGACATTCTGTCCTGACGAGTCATTAATCAGGCGAATGCTCATTGACAATAGTGCTAGGACTACAAAAACCGCAATCGGCAATATAATCGCCACCTCAACAGCGGAAAACCCTCGAAGGGTTGTTTTATTTTTGCACGTAAAGTGTCTGTGTCTCATGCCTGCTAGAACCATTAACATTATAATCCACCCTGACATCAATCCGAATCAATTTAGCAGTGCAATTATATGGTGCTGATATGGCTGAAGTAATCCTTAAATCAGGCAGTTTCTCTTCGGCAAAAGGCGTTTCAATCCGAGTTATTTCACTATCACTACAGTCGGCCATATCAAAGGTATTGCCAATGTGACGTAAGTGATTATAGGCGATATTAGTTGCCTTAGACTGTGATCGTGCTGCTAATGTACCAACCAAAACCGCACTGTATAGCTGAAACCCTGCCATTAAAAAGATTGTTACTGCCACAAGCGAGAATAGGACTTCAACTGTAGTTAAACCGCCTTTGGTTTTCATACCTAATATCTTCCAGTCACCGCCTCACTTAATTTAATCTTACCACCAGATCTTTCCAGATAATAAATATAAAAACCACGACAACTGGTTGGACCAGAAGTTGCTTCCTCCTCAGGATCATGAACTATAGCTAAGCGAATATTAGGCTGGATGGGTACGGAAAGACGTCGAACTGGGTTAACCTCAGTGCCAGCTAAAACGATGCCCGACTTCATACCAAGAATCGTTGGGGTCTCTTTTTTATAAATATGACAGCCTCCATACATACAAGGATCATCGTACTCGTCATACATGCACTGCCAAGTCATATTAGCTGACTCATCATACATAGAGGCTCTTTTATTAGTAATTGGTTGATAGACAATCGTACCAAGGTTGTCAGGGTCACTAGCGTCAATCTTGGCGTCTTCAAAACTTAGGTCATAGTTTACATCACAAGTAACCAACACAACTGGACTCAGAGATTCATCAACACACCCTCTCGATATTTCACCATTTGGCAACACTTCACACCCAGATAAATTGTGGGAAATTAACTCTGGATGTTCACCAGCCTGATCAAACAGAAAACCAACCTTAGCGTCTTTGTCAACAGCCTTCTGTTTTTGAAGAATCTTGTTTATAATTTTAGCTCCATCTGGGGAGCAGGCCCTTACAAACGACGGATAACCGCCCTTTACACCTTCCACCCCGTCCGAAGTCTGCCCAGCCATATATACCTCATCTAAGGCCGAAGCAATACTCTCAGCGTTAGTACGAGCTTTTTCATTGATTCGACGGTCTTTTAACTTATTGTAGCCAAAAGAGCCCAAAAGAGCGAAAGTTGATAAGATAACTATTACTACTAGCAACTCAACTATAGAGAAGCCGATTTTATTTGCACGTTTATTCATAATACTATTAGCATAAGAGTTTTTATCAAAAATAGCAAGTTTTTAATATTTTCCTGTAATCGCTTCGCTTAATTTTATTTTACTACCAGATTTTTCCAAGAAATAAACATAAAATCCGCGGCAGCTAACCGGATTAGTGATGGTAACATCCTCCATCTCTCCCGGTAAACTAGGTGACGGCATCGCAGTGACATACCCCTCACCTAAACATTGCCAAGCCATGTTGCTCGTATTAACATGTCCGGGTAAAGATTTTACATTAGTAATCGGTTGATAGATAACTGTACCAATATTTTCCTCGTCACTAGCATCAATTTCCTCCTTGCTAGAACTACAAGACAGTAGCTTAGCCGAGCCTGAAATTCCGCTAACGCAATCAGTTGATATTTCGCCGTTTGACAGCACCTCACAGCCCGACATGTCTTGTGAGAACTTCTCCGAATTAGTAGCTGACAAGAAAGCCACTTTCACATCTTTATCAACACTTTTTTGTTTTTGAATAATTTGACTTATAATCGAATTACTTTTTATACAAGTATCTTGGATTGAAGGATATTCACCCTTCTTACCCTGAACTCCATCAACAGTCTGACCTGCCATATAAATTTCATTCAATGCTGAAGATACGCCTTCTGCATTAGTACGAGCCCTCTCTTTAATCTGGTGCTCTTTAAGCTTGTTATAACCAAATGAACCTAAAAGAGCGAAAGTTGATAAGATAACTATTACTACTAACAACTCGACCATGGAGAAACCGAGCTTTTTTGTGCGCTTATTCATACTATTAGCATAAGGTTTTTAGCATGAAAACGCAAACTAGCAAATCACAATTGGTTCTGGTTCTAAATCGATCGCAAATTTGTCTTTTACAGCGTCAGCTATGGTCTGTTTGGCTAGTTCTAAATCTTGATAGGTTCGCGCCGATTCGTTGACTAAAATCATTGGGTTGTGTGCCGTAATATTAATGCCATGAATAGTTTGCCCTGCCAAGCCCGCCTTTTCGATTAGCCAGCCAGTTGGAATTTTAACTAGGCCATTTGGTTGTGGATCACCGTAGAGTAAATCCGGATAATCACGTTTTAATTCTTCAAATTTAGCTGGCGGAATCTCAGCATTTTCAAAGAACGACCCAGCACTGGGAAATTCTTTACAATTAGGAATTCTCTTAGCGCGAATCGCCAAGACATATTCACGAATTTTAGCTGGTGAATAATCAGTTAGGTTATTTTCTTCAACGTATTTTTCTAGCGACCAATAGAACGGTCGTTTTAGCTCACCTGGCACTAAATCAAAAGTTACGCTAGTAATGATGTAGCGATTGGTGTTACGTCTTTTTAGCGTACTAGTGCGATAAGCGAACTCGAGCTCAGAAGTCTTAACCGTCACAAAACGATTATCGATTAAATCATAGGCTTCAAACTCTACCATCGTATCGGCTACTTCTTGGCCGTAAGCGCCAGCATTTTGAATCGGCGCAGCGCCGACAGAGCCTGGTATACCACTAGTCAATTCCACGCCAGTCATACCATCCGCCACCGTTCGCGCCACAAAGTTGTCCCAGGTTTCACCTGATGCGACCACATAACGCCGCTTACCATCCTCTGTTGTGAAATTTACAATGCCCCTTAATTCATTTTTAATAATAATCCCATCAAACACCTCATCAGTCGCCAACGAGTTGCTGCCGCCACCCAAAACGCGGATTTTTAGACCGTTTTCTACTGCAAACAGGTGAATTTTTGGTAAATCCTGCTTGTCATTTAAAACATAAAAATACTTAGCGCGCGACATGCCAAGTTTCATAGTCGTCAACTCGCCCAAAGCGACATTTTGTTGAAATTTTAGTGGCTGATTCATAACAGTATTGTACCACAACAAAACACTAGTGCTTGCGAGTCAATCAAGGGCGGTGATAAAGTTACTATGCGATACGGGCGGTCGTAGCACATATAAAACTGGAGGTAGTTTCTATGCAAATACACATTGCTGATCAATACTACATCGACAACATCAAGCAAATTCTGCATTCTGGCTTTGATGACTTTGGCCAAAAAGTTCGACCAAAATGGAAAGACGGCACACCAGCGCACACCAAATTTATCCTCAATGTGCAGGAAAAATACGACATTGGCGCTGGCGAATTCCCTTTTTCCATTTTGCGCAACACCGCTGCACGATCGGGTATTGGAGAAATCCTATGGATTTATCGCGACGCCAGCAACGACCTTGACCTGCTAAGGAGTAAGTATGGTGTTACATGGTGGGATGAATGGGACATGGGCGATCGCACCATCGGACCATGCTACGGCGCCACCGTTAACAACTGGGGTCTGATGGACAAGCTACTGAATGACCTCAGAAACAACCCCTTCAGCCGTCGTCACATTATGAGCCTATGGCAAGCAGCCGATCTGCAACAGCCGCACGGTCTTGACCCATGTTGTTTTATGACAACTTGGCAAGTAACCGGCAACGAGAACGATCTGACACTACACCTCAAACTTGAGCAGCGCTCCAACGACTACATCATGGCTGGCTATATTAACAAAATTCAATATGTCGCCCTGATGATGGTGGTGGCCAGAGAGCTGGGTATGAAGCTTGGAACATTCACTCATGCTGTCTCCAACCTGCATATTTACGATCGACACTTCTGGGCAGCCGAAGAAATTCTGGAGCGTGCCAAGGAAGACCGCGTCTTAAATAACCCGTTTCAGCCCAAGTTAATGCTGAGAGGAGGCGCCAATTGGAAAGACGTGATGCCAGACGATTTTATCGTCGTTGACTATGAACCACTCGGACAACTATCCAAAAAATTAGAAATTGCTGTCTAGACAGCGAAGCAAAGACCCGCTCGCCCGGCGGGCTTTTTATTTACCTAATTATATTGTAAAATATATCCGGTGGCGCACTTTAAGGAGGTGATTATATGGAAAAAGCCATAATTCCAGTTTACGCCATAGCTGTTGTTGGCCAAAATCGAGAATTAGGTATTGGCGACAACCTACTGGGAAACTTCCCAACCGACATGGAGTATTTTGCTAGAACGACCAAAGGCGCCGTAGTAATTATGGGTCGAAAAACTTTTGATTCACTGCGCAAAAAACCGCTGCCTGATCGCATCAACATTGTTTTGTCGCGTGACCAAAACTTCAAATTTGAAGGCGTTCATGTAGCTAAAGATCATCTGGAAGCTCTAGAGTTAGCCTGGGAGCTGGCAAACGGTCGCAATATCTTCGTAATTGGTGGCGAATCGGTTTATCGACAGTATCTTAAGGACAACCTAATCGACCAAATTTATCTAACTGAGATTCAAGCTGACTTTCCAGAGGCTGACAAATTCTTTCCCTTTCATCCATCACTGACAATAACTTCAAACTGGCATCTAATTCAGCAAGAAACTGTTGAAGCCGACGGCATTACTATGCACTTTTCCGTCTACAAAAAGTCTAACAAAAGTCGACTTGAGGAGCTTACGGAAAAGATGGAAAACTGGTCCGATCATGAAAAACAATTCTATGGTTATATTCCTAACCCCGTAGAATAGGCACAAAAACCACTTCCACCAAAAACACCTCGTTTGTACGAGGTGTTTGTCTTTGGTGGGGCGACTGCTATTCTTGCGCTCACTCTGTTTAATTCACAAGGCTGTGACCTCTACTTCACCGTAGGTGAAGAGAGGTCAGCCGAACGCCACGGGCGCGCTAGCCCCGTAAAGAGTACTTGTGAATTAAATGAGGTGAAAAGCAGGAATTTAGGATAAAGCAAAGTTCGCTTGCTAACGCAAAACGTCGTGAATCGGGTCACAGACACGACCAACTAAAAACACCACCGTTGGTGGTATTTTTAGTGAGACATCGGCTTTGCCTCCTCCGGCTCATTCGAAAAGAAAATGCCCTGCGGGCGCTTTCTTTTCTCATTTCGCCTTCGCCGAACTCATTTTTGCTGCGCAAAAATCTGAGTTCTCGTCTCAGCCATGTTCAGCCAAATACAAATACCATCCGAAGATGGTATTTGTATTTGGTGGATCTGGTGAGACTCGAACTCACGACACCCTGCTTAAGAGGCAGGTGCTCTAACCGGCTGAGCTACAGATCCGACTGGAGTTATTCTACACTTTTTTACAGATTTTACAAGGGGACAGTTAAAAATCTCCACCCAAAGGTAGAGATTTATTGCTTAGGCAGATTTTTGCCAATCATCCAAGACTGGCTGAACTATTTCACGAATTTCTTTTTGAATCTCTTCGATAGAGCGGTCAGCGTCTACTAAATACCGCCCATCCTCTTGCCCTAATTTAACATAAGCCTGCTGAGCCCGATCGTGAAAACTAAGGTCTTTTGATTCAAAGGTGTCAGCTTGCATAGCCGCCAAATCCCGCTTTTGCAAACGCTCGCGACTAGCTTTAGCATCTAAAGACATGACTATTTCAACATCTGGTGTGGTGTAACCGTCAGGCATCCACATTTTAGTAGTAGCTTTAATCTTATCAACATCAATACCATCACCATACCCCTGAAAAGCAATCGTTGTTAGATAGCTCCGCGACGAAATAACCCAAGCGCCAGTATCCAATTTAGCAAACACGCCTCTTAAATCGGCTCGCGCTGCTGTAAATAATAATGCATCAGTTTCTGGATGTCGCTCAATAGTTTTATCCTTTAGTATTGTTCTAATCGCCTCAGCCATCGGCGTACCACCCGGCTCTTCTATCCAGATACAGTTCACCCCCTGCTCCTGTAGCCATTCCAGCAAAAGATTTAACTGGGTCGTTTTACCAACACCATCACCACCCTCGATAACAATATATTTTCCCTTCTTCATAAAACTCACCTTTTTATTTTTTATTTACTCACACTTTTATTGTACACCACTGGTATAAATCCGTCCAATATGCTAAAATAACCCTGCTTGCGGGTGTAGTATAATGGCTAATATATCTGCCTTCCAAGCAGAGGCTGCGAGTTCGATTCTCGCCACCCGCACCAAATCGGATTTGAGATTAAAATCTCAAATACGAGTTGGTTCAGCATGGAAGAGAAGCGAACTTTTCGATAATTTCGCGGTCAGCGAAATTACATGTTGAGCCCAAGAAAACAAGTAGCTTAAAAAATAGTTTTCATGGCGCGAGACTATATTCTCGCCACCCGCACCAAGCCCAAGTCAAAGCTTTAGCTTTGAGTGGGGGTTGATTTGGACACAAAGAGAAGCGAACTCTTCGTTCTCGCCACCAACATCGCATGCCTCGGTAGCTCAGCTGGATAGAGCAGGAGACTTCTAAGCTCAAGGTCATAGGTTCGACTCCTATCCGAGGCGCCATTTGGAAATTATTATTAAACATACATGCCAGATAAACGAATCCTAAACATCGTCGACGAGCAAGGAAACATCATCGACGAGGAAACTCGTGAGAAAATTCATACTGACGGGTTGCTACACCGCGAAGTTCATGTTTGGCTCTATACACCTCGAGGTGAAATTATTTTCCAACATCGTGGTAAAAACAAAGACACCTACCCCGATTTGCTCGATGCTTCAGTTGGCGGCCACGTCGAGGTTGGCTTTGATTTTGAAGAGACAGCACTAAAAGAGTTATTCGAGGAGACTGGTATTAAAGCCAAAGTCGACGATCTAACTCTAATTCAAATCAAACCTCATAAATCTTTCGATACAACTACTAACAAAATCAACAACGTTCTGCGAGCTAGCTACGCCTATTGTTACGATGGTAAAATCGAAAATCTAAAAACTGAAGACAGCGAAGCACTTGGCTTTGAGACTTGGAGTTTCGAGGCTCTACAAAACATATCAGATAAAGACAAAAGGCGTTTCATTACTAGTGTTTTCAAGCCAGCCATTACGGAAATTCTTGCTAAAATCCAAAAAATAATTTAATAAATCGTCTCAATATCAGCACCAAGTGAATTTAGGCGCCGAGCAAAATCTTCGTAACCTCGATTGATTGAATAAACATTGCGTAAAGTCGATTCACCATCGGCTGCCAACATCGCTAACATCAGCACTACAGCTGGTCGCAGAGCTGGCGGAGTCACGATTTCAGCCGACTTAAATTTGGTTGGGCCAGTGATGATAATTCGATGTGGATCAATCAGCTGAGTCGACACATTTAATTTACTGAGCTCAGCCAGATAAATCGCTCGGTTCTCGTACACCCAATCGTGAATCATAGTTGGACCTTCAGCCACTGCTGCAATAATTGCAAAAAAGGGTAAATTATCAATATTAAGCCCTGGGTACGGCATCGGATGAACTTTATCAATTGCATGAGTTAATTGACTAGGTTTGACCACGATATCAACTAATTTTGTCCGTTCATTGCGCGAGAAGTAGACATCTGAAACTTTTAAATTGGCGCCCATACCACGCAAGGTTTCAATTTCTACCTCTAGAAAGTCAATCGGTGCGCGCTTAACGGTAATCTCTGATTTAGTTACTAAACCTGCTGCAATAAAGCTCATCGCCTCAATCGGATCCTCACTAATTTCATAGCTAACGTTTTTATTAATATCATCTAAACCTTGGACTCTTAAAACTGTTGTACCAATTCCTTCAATTCGCACACCTAATTTTTCTAAAAAGAAACAAACATCTTGCACCATATAGTTTGGACTAGCGTTGCGGATTTCTGTCACGCCACTATGTAAAGCAGCGGCCATCAGGACGTTTTCGGTTACTGTATCGCCCCGCTCCGCTAAGACAATTTTAATTGGTTTTGTAGGATTAATCGCTTTAACTTCAGCGTTGTAGAATCCACCAGTAGTATTAACCTTTAAACCAAAAGATTCTAGGGCCTTGAGGTGCGGTTCGACTGTTCGTGCCCCCAAATTACAACCGCCCGCATAAGGCAGCTTGAAGCGCTTAGTTTTATGCAGCAGAACTCCCATTAACATAATCACACTGCGTGTCATACGGGCCGAGACAAGATTAATTTGCCCAGTCGTAAACTTAGCAGGTGGAATAATTTCCACATCACGATGGTTATTTAACCAACGCACCTTAACACCAAGACTCTCAATCACTTCAATAATACGATAGACCTCCTCGATATTCGCTACATGCCTTAACACTGTCTTACCACGATTAAGTAGGGAAGCACAGAGTAATCCAACTGCCGCATTTTTTGAAGTATTAATACGAATCGAACCATTTAATTTTTTACCACCATTGATTCGAAAGTGTATCACCCCTTTCTGACCGAAAGTTAGCAGACCAACCTTGAGCACACTGCTAATTCTTTCGATCATATCGAGACTAATGTTTTGCTTACCTTTTTCAATGCGATTAATCGCACTCTGTGAAGTATTAACTTTAGCTGCCAAATCCGCCTGCGTCATGTTCTTTTGCAAACGCGCTCGCTGAACTAAGTCACCCACCAAACGTTTATAATTTTTTGCCATAAGCTGATTATATATCACGAGTGATATATTTCAATAGTTTTTATTGATTTTCAGCGATAGAATCGGCTTCTCTTTGCCTTTCGACGATATTTTTAACATCATCTAACGTGACTGTTATAGTTACGCCAGCTAAATCACTACGCGCAATCATCTCACGCGCTACAATATTCTCTACGGTTGACTGCACCATCCGACGCATTGGACGAGCCCCTAAGCGCGGATCGTAACCAACTTCCACCAAGTAGTTCATCGCCTCTTCAGTCACCTCAACTGCAACTTTTTGTGCTACTAAGTTTTTGTTAACACCCTTAATAATTAGCCCTAAAATTTGCATTAACTCAGGTTTAGTAAGTGGACGAAAAACCACAATCTCATCAAAACGGTTGATAAACTCTGGACGAAACTGATTTGAAGAAATTAATTCATCAATAAACTGTTTCTCAAACTTGCTAACTTCATATCCTCTTTCTACATATTCACGAATTCGATGCGCTCCAGCATTAGAAGTAGTAATAATAATCGCATCACGAAAACTAACTTCGCGATTGTTTTCATCACGCAAAATACCCTCATCTAACAACTGTAGTAGGGTCGACAAAACTGCCGGATGAGCTTTCTCAATTTCATCTAATAAAACCACCGAGAACGGTCGTTGCATAACTTGCGCAGTTAGGCTGTGAGGATTTTTAGCACCGTCTTCCAACAAACGTGCCACATCGTTGACCGTCACAAATTCGTTCATGTCTAGGCGAATAATACTTGATTCACCACCAAAATAAACTGCCGCCAAAGATTTAGCCAACTCAGTCTTCCCCACACCGGTTGGTCCTAAAAACATGAAAGTACCAATTGGCTTACCTTGGCTACGCACCCCCGCTCGTGCCCGCCGCAGAGCATCACTGACTACGTTGACGGCCCTATCTTGATTAATCATGCGTTCATGAATTAGTTGTTCTAAATTAAGCAGCATTTCACGCTCTTCTTCGTGATTAACGGCGCCAATCTTGACGTTCATAGTCTTCTCAATCGCTTCCTGAACTGATTCCACCGTCACTAAACCATCACGGTGATAACCAGCGGCCGCCTCCAGCAATCTAATTGCGCGCCCCGGCATAGTCAAATCATGTATATAACGCTCACTCAAACGATAAGCCTCTTGCATCGCCTGATACATATAAATCACTTGGAAACGCGGCTCTAAATCCACCGCTCGATCTTGCATAGCTACAATCGTCTCATTTGCATCAGTCGGATGAATTACAATGCGATTCAGGGTGTTAACTAAATTAGGGTGCCGCTTATTAATCTGTAGCAACTTATGTTCGCTGATGGTTAAAATTACTCGAGTATTGCCCGACTCAAAAATTGGTAATAATACGTTTGATAAATCAATTGCCCCAACCCCCTCTTCAAAAAACACGTGAGCATTATCAAAGCAGATGATAATATTCTTGGCGTTATAGGCTTCAGTAAAAATTTGAGTGACGAGTTTTTCTAACTCACCACGACCAGGCGCCCCAGCCACAATTGCACTTGCATCTAATAAAACAATTTGACGAAATCTCAAATTGCGCGGTAAATCGTCGTCGACTGATAATAATTTCTCTGCCAAAGCATAAACCATAGTAGTCTTGCCAACACCATCTAATCCAACCAACGCTACGTTCTGTCGAGCTCCGCCTGAAAAAATGTCAATCATTTGTTTGATAGCATCTTGTCTAGAGCCAGCCATAGTTTGCATAAAACGACGACCAATAACTTCTTGACTAATGTTTTGACCATATTGATCAATCAATGGCGTATAGCCAAATGACCAGTCCCTAGCAATACCACCAGTCCTAAGGCGCACACCCACCTGATCCTTAACAGCATGAATGTAGTCATGCCAACGGACACCAGCAATCAAGTCATCTAGACTAAGCTGTAGTTTAGCCAAAACTTGTTCGTAGTTGGGAAAATTTTTAATTAATGCCAGCGCTAAGGTCCCGCCCGACAGAGTCGTTGATTTGGTCTGTTGACGAATCTCTAAAGCCGTCTTCCAAATTGATTCCATGTCAGCTGAATCTGTTGAAGACAGCTCTGTTAGAAATCTTGGGCTAATACCGAATCGTACCAAGAGAAATGAGCCACTTGAGGTATGAGTTAAAATTTCTGCCAGCTCCCGCGGTGTAGGATTGGAAGATAAGCGACCTAGTATGCTACTAGATAGAATATTATCAACTTGATTATCGTCACGCGTGATAATATCTAAGTGAAACAAGCGCCAACGCCACCATTGATAGGTTGCCCACATAACAATACCCGGAATCATAATCAACCAACCAAAATGGTAACTAAAAACAATAGCCGTTAAGCCACCTAAGATGAACAGCCAGCTAAACCACTGCAGAACAAATCGCCAATTAGGTGTGATACCAACTGTCATCCGCGCTTCACTAGCACGTAAACTACGATAATTAAATTTTACTGCACCAGCCATGACGGCGCCACTCCTAAAATAAACAGAACCACACAAGCGGCTGGTAAAATTGGTACAAACAACCATAGAATCATCGCTAATATGCTATAAGCAACTCGCATTAATAAAGCCACCATACCAACCAAAAGCACACCAAAGCGCAGCATCGCGCCAATTAAACGTGAAATTAGACGATCAAACCAATTACGTATCTTGTCTTCTAAGGCACCTTTTTCCAGTTTTTGGGAGTCAATCATACGAAATGGGTGGAAAAAAGTTCTAAAAAGTAAGTCAATTGAGAAAAAATCCGATGTTTTAAGTACCTGATCGGTTAAACGACGAAAACGATTTTTTAGGCCGGCTCCATACCACCATCTGAAAAAACTAGCCAAAAGCATAAACTAATTATACACTAAACTAACATCGCGCTAAAGCTAAGTTTAAGATATAATATGAACATCTGAGAGAAAAGTGGAGCTTGCTTTAACTTTTCCGAGGATGTGAAATATTACACGATAATATATAAATAGCGATATGCACTTCAGACGCTGGTTTTCAATTAAAGTCGGTAAACTATTGCTCAGATTAGGGCGATTTTATGGTGGGGGCTCGGCTCTACCTGGCTTAGTGATGGAGAAAATCCATCCAAATTTTGTCAAAGAAGCTCTGGAGAACCTGCCGTTAGGCGTAGCAGTCATATCCGGCACCAACGGCAAAACCTCAACAACTAAAATCGTCAGTCAAATCCTAACCGAACAAAATGTCACGGTTTTTACTAACCCCAGCGGTAGTAATTTCCTACGTGGCGTAGCATCAGCTCTACTTAAGCAATGTGATAGTAAGGGTCAAATCAAGGCTCAAATCGCAATATTGGAACTAGATGAAGCTCATGCTATTCATTTCGTTAATCAAGTTAAGCCAAACTATTGCCTGCTGTTAAACGTTTTGCGTGACCAACTAGATCGTTTTGGTGAAATCGACACAGTTACACATCTACTAGAACAAATTGCTCGATCTACTACTAAAACTGCCGTAATTAACCGCGAAGATTCACGCCTACGCAGTTTTGCAAACGAGCTATCAAACGTTAGTTATTATGGCTACAGTGATAAAGTCGGTGATCAACTTCAAGATTTAGATGATCCATTAACGGCCGCTGAACTACCACCAGCCGAAGTTGAACTAGTCTACCACAGTACCGGCAGCGCTAATGTCTATCGCATTGGTAATGATAAAATTAGTGCCAAGCTAAAGATGGGAGGGCTCTATAATCACTTCAATGTAGCTGGCGCTATTGCTCTAATTAAAGCAATCTTGGGTGATAAATTAGACCTTAATCGGTTAGTTTATAGCCTGAAAAACCTCGAACCAGCTTTCGGCCGAGGTGAAAAATTTCTAATCGGCGGACAAGCCACTGAACTAATTCTAGTTAAAAACCCATCTGGTTTACAAATGTCAATCAACTCGCTTACTAACCCTGATGCTGCAATCATGATAGCAGTAAACGATAACTATGCTGACGGACGCGACACATCGTGGCTGTGGGATGTTAATTTTTCCAACTTACCACAAAAGACAATTCATACCACTGCTGGCAGTCGTTGTTTCGATATAACTAATCGCCTAAAATATGACCTGAAAAAAGTCGCTTTTAGCCAACCAAACTTAAACATCGCCACTACAAATTTTCTCAGCACCAATCAACCACGACAGATTTTTACCACCTACACTGCTATGTTGCAAATTCGTAAGATCCTAATCAGGGCTACAAAAGGAGAAGAGGCATGAATCAGGAACTAACCATACTACAACTCTACCCCGATGAATTAAACATTTATGGTGATAATGGTAATTTACTTACACTAATTCGTCGATTAGAGTGGCGTAATATTGCTGTTAATGTTTTGCGCCATAACATTGGTGATAACTTTAGCCACTACATGCCAGACATTATTATTGCTGGAGGCGGACAAGATTCGAATCAAGTAAAAATTGGCGAAGATTTGAGCCGCCTGCGAGACCAACTCAGACAGTGGATTGAGGCTGGCGTACCATGTTTAATGATCTGTGGTGCCTATCAGGCCCTAGGCAAACCGTACCAGAACAAAGATGGCGTCACTATGCCTGGACTTGAGCTAATAGATATTAAAACTAAGGTTGATAACGAACGCCTAATTGGTAATTTAATTATTAAAAGTGAGGAGTTTGGGCGAATCATTGGCTACGAGAACCATTCTGGGCGTACTTATTTAGGAGACAAGCTAAAACCGCTTGGAAAAGTTACAAGAGGTGGTGGCAACAATGGCCATGACGGTACAGAAGGACTGCGATATAAGAACCTTATTGGCACCTACTGCCATGGTCCAATTTTACCCAAAAACCCTAGAGTTGCTGATTTCTTAATCACCAAAGCCTTAGAACGAAAATACGGTAGTAACATCAAGTTAACACCGCTTGATGACGCAATCGAACTAGCAGCACAAGATCAATCAGCCAACCGCCCACGTTGACTAAAATAATGGTTATTTTTTCTTACCAAGTTTCTCATTAATCTCAACTAAGTTGCGATAAATCTTGATGATGATCATTGCAAACTGAAAGGTAATCCAAAGCCCGATATTACCACCAACTAAAGTAGTTAGAAACCCTAAAAAACTAACGCTGATTAGCTCAAATGAGAACAGGGTGGTAAATAAAGCCATGAACAGATAGAGTATCTTAACAATTGCCTCAACACGCAAGCGCTTAAAATTAACAAAATCATGCAGCCGAGTAGCAAAACCTTTGAAATTATTACGCGGTTGACGTGCAAAGAAAAAATAGGCCACCAACGCGCCACAAGCCGCCAAAACCATCGCAATTATTCCCCAAGTTGACAGATTATCTATAAATGCACTCAGTGATGCAGCTGAGGTATTCGATGGAACCACACGCAAACCATAACCCCCAGATCCATAACTGCTACTAAAGGCTACATATTTTAATAAACTAAACATATCTTCCTTTCTTTAATTACTTTTAATAATAAGTTAGACAAGGTGTTTTTGCAATGAGTGAAGACCGCTACTCTTGATTTAATTGGCAAAATCTACTATACTTTGTGACGAATCGGGGCGTGGCGCAGCTTGGTAGCGCGCGCGGTTTGGGACCGTGAGGTCGCAAGTTCAAATCTTGTCGCCCCGACCATAAAAATTGACTCACCTTCTGGTGGGTCAATTTTTATCTGTTGCATACAACAGTTTGGACTTGCGACATTTTGCGTAGCAAAACAAGTCGCAAGTCGTGGAGTGAGTGAAGCGAGTGAAAAGCAAGCCGAAGGCTTATTTTTCCGAGCGAACAAACGGAGAAGCGAAACGAAGTGGAGCGATAATCTTACTTAACACTACCACGCCACTACTGGCTGATTTTATTTAGCCACGGAGTGGTGAGTTGAACTTGCGGGCAAGTTCGCGAAGCGCAGCGAAGCGAAAAAGTGCTTGCATTTTTTCGTGAGCAAGCGGAGGAGGCGAAGCCGATAATCTTGTCACCCCGACCATCCTCCTTCACTGTTCTCTAAACAACTACGGAGGATTTTTATTTACTCAAACCTGCGCTCGCTCAGTTTAATTCACAAGGCTGTGACCTCTATTTCACCGTAGATGAGGAGAGGTCAGCCGAACGCCACGGGCGCACTAACCCCGTAAAGAGTACTTGTGAATTAAATTGGGCGAAAAGCAGATTGCTAAAATAATCTTACTCACAACGCCCACAAAAAATCTATTGTATAATTGTAATGTGCAGAAAAAATTAAAGAATCTACTAAAAAATGACAATACCCCTTATTTATTTATAATTCTCAGTGGTGTGATTTTTTTAATTTTAGCCTATATTTTTCAAGACAACGGAATTGGTCTAGTTAACAAGCGAACCTATCAAAAGAATTCAGCTTACAATGGTATCAGTAGTAATTTTGTAACCGAGCAAAAATGGCAAGTCAAATCGCAACGTGAATACCCAATTACGTCAAACGACAGTGTTAACCAAAAATTAGCTCAGAAGATTGATAAAATCCACCGAGATTATTTAGGCCAATTAAAAAACAAAACCGACAAGCTAAGCTACAAAGAACATACAAGCTTTAGTGTTACTTACAATCGCAATCAACTATTATCAATTTCCGTCAACTCGGTCCAAGACTCAGACAGTAAGGCAATCACAGTTCTAACTAAACCAGAAACTTTTGACCTTAACACTGGAGAATCGATTAAATTATCCGACATATTTATCAATCCCGATCACTTAAATACTCGAGTTTTACCTGATTTACGTCGCTCGGTTGCTAAGGAAATTCAACAAACCAAGCCTGACTTCAACGTTAACAAGCTAGAACAGAAGCTGACGACAGAATTGGCTGATAATTTTTTAGTTCACCAAGACGGCAACTTTCAGTTCGAGTTTACACCTGAGCAGCTGGATGCCGACTATAGTGGAAAGCTCATAGTAAATTTACCTGCCACTAACTATCTACCAATTATGAAGCCCGATTTAGCGAATCGCCTCTTCGACCAATCTACGATTGATCTAAACTCACCAGAGAGTCCACAAAATCGATCCGGTTTTTGTAATGAGCACCCTTGTATTGCCCTAACCTTCGATGATGGACCAAGCGCACAAACTAATCGTATATTGGATATTCTGCAGAAATACAACATTAAGGCAACTTTCTTTATTTTGGGAAAAAACGCCCAAGCTCATCAAGATATTATTAAACGACAAATCGAAGAGGGGCATCAAGTGGGGCATCACGGCTGGAATCATACTGCTTTTAACCGATTAAATTCCGATCAACTTCATGACGAACTAAATCGAACCAATGAAATCCTTCAAGCATACAACAGCTACACTCCTAGAGTCGCTCGACCACCCTACGGAATCTTAAACCAAAGCTCCCTCGATGTTCTACGTGACCGTGGACAAGATATCATTTTATGGTCAGTTGATCCGTGGGATTGGGATGTAAAGGACGCTTCACAGATTTACAACCGTGTTATCACTGCTAGCCACAACGGTGCTATTATTCTGCTACACGACATTTACCCCAGTACCGCCGATGCCGTTGAGCCAATCATCAATTATCTTCAAGATAACGGCTACTATCTAGTGACTATTAACACTCTATTAGGTGATGTTCCACCATCTGGCAGTGTTTATCGTAAACGCTAGACTATTTATTACAGATTCTCCAGAGGCCGATTTGTGTTAAAATTAAAGTATCGGGATGTGGCGCAGTTGGTAGCGCGCACGGCTGGGGGCCGTGAGGTCGCCTGTTCAAGTCAGGTCATCCCGACCATCCTCCTTCGCTGTCCCCTGGACAGCTATGGAGGATGCAGTCCGTAGCAGCCTGAAGCTTTAGCGGCAAAGCGCGAAGGAGTGCATTTTTTCTACACGCATCGGGGCGTGGCGCAGCTTGGTAGCGCGCACCGTTCGGGACGGTGAGGTCGCCTGTTCAAATCAGGTCGCCCCGACCATAAAAATTGACTCACCTTTTGGTGGGTCAATTTTTATCTGTTGCGCGCAACGTGTTTGACTGGCGACCTTTTGCGCAGCAAAAATTGGTCGCCTGTCGTGAAGTGAGTGAAGCGAGTGAAGAGCAAGCCGTAGGCTTATTTTTCCGAGCGAACGAACGGAAGAGCGAGCAACGCGAGCGATAATCAGACTTAGTGCTATCGTGATACTGGTGGCTGATTTTATTTGACCACGGAGTGGTGAGTTGAACAGGCGTGCCTGTTCGCGGAGCGCAGCGAAACGAAAAAGTGTTTACATTTTTTTGTAAGTAAGCGGAGGAGGCGTCAGCCGATAATCAAGTCAGGATTGCTACAAATAAAAAGGCTGGACTTATAGCCCAGCCAATCGATGGATTGATATAGTTTAGAGACCAAGTCGAGTAATAACAATGTTATATCTTTTCCAAGCACTGTCAAGATTGCGCTGAATCTCCTCCTTTTCTTGATCATCCGTCGCCATCGCTAAATCCGCCTCAAGCTGATCGATTTCATTGCACAGACCTTCGATTTCGGCTGCATTTTGCGAAGCTATATCTTCTCCGCAACAATACCGGTTTACGATCTCATGCTCATTAAGTTGTCTTGTCATAACGACCCCTCCTTTTTCGTCATGCTAAGCCCAATCGATTTAGACTTAGTCCATCCAAAGAATAGCTTGCCCAACATATCCACAAGCTACTCTCCCATTATACCATAAAAATTATACTGTGTAAAGCTACTACTTAGCGTACTCTTCAGCGCGAGTTTCACGCACCACATTTACCTTGATAACACCAGGATATTGCATAGTGCTTTCAATTTTAATCGCAATATCACGCGCCAAACGAATTGCCGATAAATCGTCAACCTTTTCTGGTTTAACAATCACACGTAGTTCCCGACCCGCCGAAATCGCATAAGACTTTTCGACGCCAGGGAAGGCGTTGGCAACATTTTCCAAATCACGCATACGTTCCACAAAGTTCTCACTTGAGATATTACGCGCACCTGGCCGTGCTGCCGAAACCGCATCAACTACTCGTACCACCATAGCCTCCGGTGTAGTAGCCTCAATATCCTCGTGATGCGCTTCCATAGCGTGCGCCACCTCTTCAGGCATACCATATTTGCGCGCCAATTCAGCGCCAATCACATGATGCTTGCCTTCAATTTTGTGCGTTACAGCTTTGCCAATATCGTGAAATAGAGCGGCCGTCTTGGTTGTCTTAACATCAGCACCAATCTCTTCAGCAATCTGCCCCGCTAATTGTGCCATCTCAATTGAGTGTTTAAGCACATTTTGTCCATACGAAGTGCGGTATTTTAACTCACCAAGCAAATGTAGCATTTCTCTCGGCATACCAATCAAACCAACTTCGCGCGCTGCGTCTTCACCAGCGCGAACAATTTCTTTATCAATTTCTTTTTCGGCCTTTGCCACCACCTCTTCAATGCGGGATGGGTTTATCCGCCCATCTTTCATCAAGAGTTCCAGAGATAGGCGAGCAACTTGACGACGGACTGGATCAAATGAGCTTAACACCACCATACCAGGAGTTTCGTCAATCAAAATATCAACCCCAGTAGCACGCTGCAGGGCTTGAATATTGCGTCCCTCCTTACCAATAATTCGCCCCTTCATTTCATCGTCTGGCAATTCAACTGACGTAACAGTGTGTTCAGAGGTCACCTCAGAACTCATCCGCTCCATTGCACCTAGTAAAATCATCTGAGCTTTTTCCTCAGCTGTTTCAGTAGCTTCAGTTTTCAGCTTACTAACCAATCCAGTCAAATCCTCTTTCATATTCTTTTCTGTCATATCAAGTAGCTTCTGTCGTGCTTCATCTTTCGTCAATTTAGCAATCTTTTCTAACTTCTCTTCCTGTTTCTGACGAATATCTAAAACGGCATTTTTCATATCCTCCAGCTCTTGACCTTGCTGGCGCAAAGAATCCATTTTCTCATCAGCCTGTTCGTTCTTTTTATCCAACGTAGCTTCGCGCTCGGTTAGACGATTTTCAATTCGATCCATCTCCTTGCGTCGATTAGCTTCGTTACGCTTAGCCTGCTCTAAAACTTTATCAGCATCGCTTTGTGCCTCTTTAACTAATTTCTTTACCTTATCTTCAGCTTCTTTAATTAAATTATCAGCCTGCTGTTTGTGTTTTTTTGCCTTCGTCGTCAAGACACCATAAGCCGCGCCACCACCAATAACTAGACCAGCCAGTGAGGCAATCACTATTTCTATCATAAAACCCTTTCATCTGGACGATCGTTTTCATCGCCTGTAAAAATATTCTTAAACCAGCGTTGTCGTCGAAAAATAGTCACTAAACGCTAATTAGATTGTAACACAAAGCTATTTAGCGTGCGACTAGTTAATTTGTGACCATACCGCACTAGCTATTTTAATCGGCCTGATGTCCAATAGCTACTTGCGAAAGACGCGTCGGCGACGCCCGTCGTACTCCTCCGCCATAGGCTACGGACTACAAAGTTACGGGATGGCCTACACTTCACTTTCGGCCGTCCCTCAAGAGCCTCTGTCAAGCTGGCTGGTTTACGCCCCAATTCTATTATGTGGGTACGGCCGGTTCAACAACTCCTCAGCAGACAATCTCGCAGTTACGACGAGAGTTTAGCGCGAACAGCCCTGTGACGACAGGCGCTGCCGACGCGTGTCTGATGAGGAGTTGTTGAACATCAGGCCGTGAGGTATCTGAGTTAGGCTTACAACCAATAGAATAAGCTATTTACGCGGCTGAGTTATTACAGCATCCTGATAATAAATCGGCGTGATTACCTGTGGTGCAGTCTGCTCTTTCAGCAGCCCATCACCCTCAGCACGCCAATTTTCGCCACTCGAGCCAACAATCGGAATCCGTAAACCATCCGCCAAAGTATTCGCCACAGTAATACCAATCCTCAGCGACGTATAACTACCAGGTCCACGAAATACCACAATTCCATCAAGATCCGACCAACCCCTACCCTCGCTCTCTAACGACTGTTGTAAAAAACGCAACAAATTCTTGGAAAGCTCACGGCCAAATTGTCGCTCAAACAATTTATCATTTAACCATAAACGACACCAATCGTCGGCAGTTTGTAAATACAACCTCACGCTTTCAGTTCCCCTAGCGTTACTTTACGGCCATCAGCCGTGTAGTCAATCACCAGACGATAACGATTTAGAGGCAACACTGCGCCAATCGTTTCGCCCCACTCCACTACCACTGAAGTTAACTCGTCATTTAAGTCCTCAGCTAACTCTTGATTCATCACCCCGCCCTCACTCAAGCGATAAAAATCAAAATGCGACAGCATCTTGCCATCATCTAAACGATACTGATTATTAATCGTAAAACTTGGACTAGCCACTTCATCGATTGAGCCTAGACCTTTAGCTAAGCCTTTCACAAAAGTTGTTTTACCAGCGCCAACATCGCCGACCAATTCCAAACAGAACGGCCAAGTTAACTTTTTTGCCAAGCGCTCACCCAAAGCCACCATTTCCGCATCGCTTTTTACTTCAAATTCCATAGCCTTAATTATACATTATTCTATTCAATCACATTAAACGCCTTAAGCGCTTCCGCTAATTTAGCGTCGCGCTGATTGCGCCACGCCATGTAAATTGCTACTCCAATAATCACCGTATAAGCCAGAATTACTTGCCATAAATTAATTGTTAAATCAATCTGCGCCAAAGGCAAACCAGCAAACCAATTAGTTACACCAATTACATAGTTAAGAATTAACTGTAGTGGCCAAATTAAAATTACACCAACGCCTGGCACCGTACCAAGCAGTGAAGCCAGCAAGCTCAACAGCATTAATAGTGATGCCACTGGCACAACCAATAGGTTGGTTAACAAAGCCACGGTCGATAATTTGCCAAAGAAAAAGACGCTAATTGGCAGGGTGGCAATTTGCGCCGATAGCGATTCGGTCAAGAGCTGTGGCACAAAACGTAATTTCGTTTTACCCCAAAAATATTGACGCATAATCGGCCCCAGTAATAGCACTCCCGCAAATGCACCAAAAGAGAGGTAAAACGAAGCATCACCCCAAAGATAAAGTGGGTTTATTAAAACCGTTAAACCTAAAACCAAGAGCAAGATTCGCCCCGCTGAACTTTGTCGACCGTAATACCAACTAATCAATGAAATTAAGCTGACTAAACCAGCGCGCGTCATACTCGAAGATACGCCAGTTATCATCGTAAATAGCCCAATTGCCAACAAACCGAGCGCGAGCGCCCAGCGTCGTGAACGTTTTTCGCCAATACGTTTACCAGCGCGCACTACGGTGGTAAGATGAAAGCCACTCGCTACTATCAGATGCGTCAAGCCAACAATCTGCAAATTGAGTGTAAAATCCGCTGGCAATTCACGCCTTTTGCCAGTTAAAAAGCACTAGCCAAGCTAGATTGCAGTGGCGAAAGCTGGCGGTCGAGATTATCAGTGAAAAAATTGCGCATTTTTAATCCCAAATCATGATTAGCCGTCACCTGCCCCAGCTGAGCATTTTTAAACGTCGCTCGATAACCCGCCAAGCCTTCAGATAACTTACCGCTTACCTCTAGCCGATCGCCCCGCTTAGCTAAACTAGACTGGCGTGACATTACCAAAACATCACCTGGCAGTTTTCGACCCTGAATTTCAACTTGATCTAAGCGAAAAATATGTGCACCAGAGGCAGTTTTAGCAACGTCGTCAAATAACACTCCTGAAAGCACCACCTCTTTGCCAATTAGATTATCATAAACCTGCAATTGTTGACGCACTGGCGTGGCGTAACGCCAGCCCAACAAAAGACCAGCCAAAACACAAATTATCAGCGGTAAAACAGTTCGCTTGGTCAAAATCATGATGGCAATCAGAAATAAGACTAGAATTGCTAAAACCAACCACGACACATCTAGCCAGACAAAATAAGCCAGCGCCACCCCAAGCGTGGCGCCAATCATCAACATCACTGGCCACCAAGACGGATGATATTTCCAGCGTTTCATGAGCTTATCATGACAAAACTTGACCAGATGCGCAAGCTCAAACTCTTGACTTTTTACAGAGCTTATGTTGCAATAAGAGTATTGGGTTATAAAACCAGCTCGAAGTACGTTAAGATTAGGTTATAAGTAAGATTCTTCATGAATCACCTCTGGTTTGCGGTTTAGGCTAAAAACAGCGTAAATCGCAATCTGGAGGTGAAACTCCAAAAAAATATGGTAACGCACGACCAGAACAGTGCGACGGTTCAAATGGCCGTTTGGAGGAAGGAATGAAGAAATTAAACGAATTGTTAAACGCAGACACCATCGTTGTTGATGTGAATCTAGACCTCAAATATACCAACAGATCTGGTGAGTCGGTCAGAGTGTTTAAGAAAGACTTCAACCCTAAGAGTCCAGCGAATTGGTATCGCCTGCATTGCATTGAACTGAAGCTGGATGAAAACTGGGGCATACGTTTCAACATACTCTTCGCCACTAGCGATGACGGTACAATAAAGGCTATCATCAACCCCAGTAAGGAAGAGGAAAATCAGCTTCGTACGGCTGGCTACGCTCGGTTTTTGTCTACGTGCACAGTGATGTCAAGCGAAGATGGCACTTTAGTCAAAAGCTACCGCAACACCTTCTCGGACAAAAATCTTGAGGAAGTCGTGTGGCGAACAATTATCGCCATGCGTGGTAAGATAAGTAAAAAGCCCTACCCAGAAAAACAAGACACCAACACTACCCCAGCTACAACATCGTTCACCACACTCGGAGAGACCCTAGGCGATCATGGCTTCTAGAGAAATCAAGGTAGCCCTAGCATATAACCCAACAAAACCCCCGCCCCGTGCGGGGGTTAGCTCTTTTAATTTAAGTATTGACTTTTTATTGTGCTTGTGTTATGATATAGGTATTGAGTTGTAAAATCAGCTCAAAGCACGTTAAGGTTAGGTTAAGTCATCTATTTGCAGGTTTATGCCCTGGCCAACCAGTTGAGATTAGAGTTAATGTCAATTGCTTGGCCAGGACTACTGGCTAATAAATATTATAGCCGGGACTACCGGCAAATAGGAGGTGCCTTATGGCAAAATTCTCTTTTGTTTCCCCCGTTACTTTTTCCTTTACTGATCTTCTTATGGAGATCAAAGAAGGAACCGTGTATACGCACGCTTTTGACGAGAAGCGATATACACGGAACCTGTACGACTGGCAGCGCATCAAAGCTGCCGGATCGTACAATCTCAACAATGGCGTCCTCGTCATTGTTAACGAGGACGGGCGTGAGTATGTTACGCCCTGCTGGGACGACTCTACCCTGAGAGCCCTCTGCACGAAGGGCTTCAGGGAGAATAAAAGTCTATTCGTGCCATTCTCGAACTGGGAACAGTTTGAGGACCCAGAGCTACAAGAGCGCTGGAAGGCGCTCTGGGGAGTTGCAAAAATCATGCGACTCCGGGACAAGAAATTGTCCTTCCTGGCCGCCTGTAAAGAGTCGGCCAACCTCCACACTGATAACTAACCAACCCAACCCCCGCCCCGTGCGGGGGTTTACCTCTTTTGATTTAAGTATTGACTTTTTATTGTGCTTGTGCTATAATATAGATATTGAGTTAGATAGTAGCTCAAAGTACATTAAGGTTAGGTATAAGTAAGATTCTTCATGAATCACCTCCAGATTGTGGCTTGGGCTAGAAATTAGCGTAAGTCGCAATCTGGAGGTGAAACTCCAAATATCATGGCGAGCACGGCCAAAACAGTGTGACGGCCAAAACGGCCGTTTGGAGGAAGGAATGAAGAAATCATTACTCGACAAGGCGGTTGAAATAGTGGCACAAAAAACAGGCTACTATTACAACAACAGCAGGCTGCTGTTCCTAAACGAGAACTTTCAACCAGAGTTGCCCATGAATCGGGTAACTATGGCCACGTTTAAGGTATACTCGCAAGAGGCTACCATCCAAGCCATTGTTGTTAATGATAACGATGGCAAAACTTGGCTTATACTCGATGTTAGCCAAGAGGAACTTGAGTCCCTCTTCGAAGAGGGTTATGTGGTTCGGAGTGGTATATGCACATGCTCCGAAATCAACACAAGGCATGGCCATAATGGCCGAACCTTTATAGAACCAGAGATTGAATCTCTGGTTTGGCAAGCGCTGATTAAAGCCCGTGCCAGAGCCTACAGAGAGCAGAAATGAAGATCCTAACCAACCAACCCCCGCTTCGGCGGGGGTTTACCTTTCTTGCACCTTTTTTGAATTTGACTTTTTTCGTAAATAATATATGATAATCGTAAGGTGTTCGGACTGTGGTTGGTTGTGGTTTTGAACGGCGGGCAAAATTGTCTTTTTAGACATTTAATCCTGATGGTCACGTTCATACTTGTCACACAAGTGTGCCAAAAACACCTCGGGCACACAGCTCTTTCCGTAACCACCGCAGAGCCGGCAACCCACACCTAGGCATTTTGGGAAATGATTCCTCCTACCAAATGCCCCCTCGCTCAACAGCGAGGGTTTTTCTTTACCCAACACCTTGACTTTTTCTCTAAACAGCGTAAAATAATGCGGGTACGGAACCGTAGCTCAGGCGGTTAGAGCACCTGCCTTTTAAGCAGGGTGTCGTGAGTTCGAGTCTCACCGGTTCCACCAAATAAAAATACCACCGCAGGTGGTTTTTTTGTTTGGTCCGAGCTGAGACGAGAACTCAGATTTTTGCGCAGCAAAAATGAGTTCGGCGGAGTGAGTGAAGCGAGTGAAAAGCAAGCCGCCTTGGCGGCTTATTTTTCCGAGCAAATGAACGGAGGAAGTGAAACTGATGTCTCACCGGTTCCACCAAATAAAAATACCACCGCAGGTGGTTTTTTTGTTTGGTCCGAGCTGAGACGAGAACTCAGATTTTTGCGCAGCAAAAATGAGTTCGGCGGAGTGAGTGAAGCGAGTGAAAAGCAAGCCGCCTTGGCGGCTTATTTTTCCGAGCAAATGAACGGAGGAAGTGAAACTGATGTCTCACCGGTTCCACCAAATAAAAATACCACCGCAGGTGGTATTTTTAGTTGGTCGTAGCAGTGACCCGATTCACGACGTTTTGCATTAGCAAAACAAGTCGTGAGTTCGATAAAGTGGATAAGGTATAATTTAAGTATGCTTGATTTATCAAAAATAGACGATAACGACGTAAAACATAAATTAGAAACTGAACTAAAGACAGCTGAACCTCTATCAGACCGCTGGCGAATAATCGGCACATCACTTAACGCCTTAGAAGTTGAGTCTTTTTCTAAAACTAAAACCTACCCTAGGCCCGACCATCCTAATCCTAAAAGACGACGACCAGTCGAGTTTCTGTTAATTGGTGTCTTAGTATCCCTAAGAACAACTTTAGAAAATGAACAGTTGGCTATGGACCGGTTGCTAGATAGATGCCTAACAATTTCTGATGTCTTGACACTAGATGAAAAAGAATTAACCGAAATCATCCGACCAGCTGGGATGGCTCAACAAAAAAGCCAAAGAATCTTAGCTTGTCTACGCGAGATTCAAAAACTCGACGGCGGACTGGCTAGCTTAGAACAAAAAAGCAAAACAGAGGCACGAAATTATCTACTTTCACTTCCTGGTATTGGCCCAAAAGCGGCTGACTGTGTGATGACCATCGGACTCGGCTTTTCTTCTATGGTTGTAGACGTAAATGTTTTTCGCATGGCATCGTATCTATTTGGGATAGAAATAAAATCAACATATAAATTTACTAGCACAACTAGTGTTAATTACATAAAACAACGCCTAGATGAAGCAATTGGTGAAGACGCCTTTTTATGTCAAATCATCCACACCATGCTTTTGTTGGCTGGTAGAAGAGTAGGTAAAGAACACTCATCAGAACGATGTCTGGGTAAAAAATACTGTATCTCGTGTCACGAGCGAACTGCCTTAAGACACCCTATTCTGTTCGAAACAATACCTCATACAAAGCATAGACTCCGGCAATAGTCAGTAAAACTTTGTGATAATTAACTAGAAATAATTTAATATCCAATGAATTCATATCTAACCTAAACCAATATCCTAGGCTACCATTAAGTAAAACCATAATCGTCAAAGCAAAGACTGCCGCCTCAACAATCCGCCCATTGCGCTCTCGACCAGTCGAGGTAGATTTGTAAATCGAGAAGCTCGCCACTGCTAGAATTACGAGAGTTTCCACCAACGCCTGTAACCAAGTCAGAGGTTTGCCGAAGCCCAAACTAGCCAGCCATTGCGCTATAGTTAAGCTCCACCAACTTATCAAAAAATAACCAAAAATTGTCACAATCAGTGGAATACCCAACCGTCGTCGCAACAAGAAAACCGCCACACCAATAATTAAAAAGATTATACCGTAGACCATAAGCTCATTGTAGTTAAAATTGCCTCAGCTCGCAAGCCAAAAACAAACATCCTAGTAATCTAAGCTAGGATGTTTGAAGATTTATAAATAATCAAACTTCGACTTTAGTCTTAGCTAAGCGTCGTCTTTTACTAATACGCACAACACTAGTGATTAAGGCAATCAGAATTAGATACAGCAGCCATGACGGGATATTTGTACGATTAATACGAATATAGCCGGTTTTTGGTGGCAGAATAAAGCCAAATTCATCTTCAGCATCAACTGTAAATACTACATTTAAGACGGTAGAATTACCGGCACCATCGGTTGCCGTCACCACCATATCATATTCACCACTAGCCAGAGCAGAAATCACACCTTCAGGTAGCGTCCAAGTGCCATCACCGTTATTAGTAGCAGTATAAGTGTGGCCATTTATTTCAACTGTAATGATAGCCGTTGGATCATCAGTGGTGCCAGTAACTTCTGGCTGGCGACTATCTGTCTCAGTTTCATCAACAGTTACCTGTGGCGCAATCGTATCAACCGTCAAACCTGGTGTTAAAGCTGTTGATGCCTCAACTGCATGAGTTGTCGGATGAATTGCTTCGACTATAATATCATAATCACCATCAGCCAAGTCTGGTTGAATCGTGCCAGCTGGTAACGTCCAAGTACCATCGCCGTTATTAGTAACAGTATAGGTTGTGCCATTAACAGTCACTTCAACTATACTATCAGGCGAACTAATTTCACCGGTCAATTCTGGCGAAGACTGATTAGTCACTAGTGGATTAATAGTTACGGTTGGTGCTGCCCGATTAATTACCAAAGCCCCGATTTCATTGATAGTATTGATTACTACATTGGATGCGTTAATTAATTGCACTTGCACATCATAGGTACCATTTGGTAGCAACGGCTGGATTGTACCCGCCGGTAACGTCCAAGTACCATTGCCGTGATTGGTAGCTGTATAGGTAGTGCCATCGACCGTTACTTCAATTCGGTGATCATTAATACCAACCTGACCAGTGATGGCTGGGGATGGATTGGGTGTAATCTGATGATTAACCGAGATATCATTTGGGTCATAAAACAAATTGAGCGTATGTATAACGTCGTGTCGTGGACAGCCGCCATTAATCGTAATCGTCAGAGTATTAGACCCAGGGACTAAATTTATACTCTGGCTAAACGACTGGCCAGCCTCAAACTGAACTGTACTCTGCGCCAATTGGGTTGCTCCACGTCGAGTAGTTGCCTGATAAACCCAATCAGTTAAAAAATTGAGACTGATTGGACTAACAAATACTGTCGAATCATTGGCATAGTTTAGTGTAACCGATGGCTCAGTGTTAGTTTCAGTGCAAACTTCCATGTTGATATTAACATCGCCCGCCCACACTTGATATGACGCTATTGCTCCAAATAAAGCAATTGCGCTAATAATTGATAATAATTTTAATTTAGAAATTCTTCTTTTTCCGACCATAATGTTTCCATAATATTAATGCTACAATGACTAGAGCTATAGCGCCCATAATAATGGGAGAGATAAACAAGACCCAGCCACTATGCTCAAATGTCTTATCTAAAAATTTAGTTGTTATATTGACGTTAAACAAGCCCATTATAGGAGCGCCCTCCCATTTCATCTCGACCGCCCGTCGACTCCTTGGCATAATTTTAGTGTCTGGACGGGTAAAACTGTAAACCTCTCTACCTAACAGGGTACTAGCCTTGATAGTAGTTTCAGCTTCAAAGTCTGTGTTGCCAGTATTCTCAATTATTTGTTTGACACTAAGATTGGAGTTAAATTTGACTTTGGGAATTTGTGGCACCTCAGCACGGCCTTCTAAAACAGGATTGACATCAGTTTTGGCATAAAGCAACATACCAACCCGTTTGTTGCTCAAGATTGCACCAGTCGTACCACCAGCCGTTTCTGCAAACAACACCGCATACTGCCCACCAGCTGGAATCTGCTTTGGTACATCGACAGTGTATTTTACCTCAACATTTTCCTTAGTCTTCAGAAAGTATTTCTCCTGCGCAAACTCAATCCAATCTACTAGATAAGTTTGCTCCGATTGCGTTTCAAAATCTTGCTGATATTCTTCACCTTTCACCGAATAGGGACTGGCGCTGACGGTAAATTCGAAGTCCTCATCGCCAGTATTGTAAATTTTAAACGATCCTTCAAAAGACTGCCCCGCCTTTAGTTCAATATTATCCTGCGCTGGTGACATGGTAATTTCGTTTTTCTTACCGTTGTCGGCTAAGACCGATTTGGGTAAAATTAACATCATTCCAATTGTCATTAACACAATTAAACTGATAAATGTTCGGCTGAAGCAGTGCTTTTGATTGATCATATTCCCCTATTCTTGCTTTATGGACTATTAGTGGTAGCCGTGTAGGTAACCCTACCTGTATAAGTACCACTAGGTCTGTTGCTGTCTGCCATTATAGCATACCAGATGTTAGTTGTGTCATTATCAGCCTCTGAGCCTGTTGACTTAACCTGATCTGGTGAACCATTGGCTGGAACACCTGCCCAAGAGTAGGCACTAGTAGCCACGTTAGTTTCTACTGCTGCGCCAGGACCAAAACCACCCGCATTTGCCACTCGGTAGCCCCAAGTGTTAGACGTCAAGGCTGACGGAGTAGTTAGATTACCTGCTCCCTGCGCAATAGCGTTAGCGCCATTTAACAGACTGGTTTCATCATCAAACATCTCTAGGTTTAAGTTATAACCAGTAGAGTTGTTTGAGCTGACAGTCACAATATCACGTGCGCTAGACAATCTAGCATCACCTCCCGAGGGAGTAACTGATATGTTAACATTGCCCAAACTAGAGATTGATATAGTCGAACCGACTCTGGCAGTAATTGTTGTATTGCCTTCTACGTTGGCAGCAAATCCATCGCCAGACGCTAGTACGGCTGCTACAACAATAGCTAGACTAGCAACTAAAACTTTGATTTGAAATTTTTCTTCACTCATTTTTCCTTCTTTTTGTTTTAGTTAATATTAGCTGTTAGTTGTTGCGGTATAGGTTACTTGCCCAGTGTAATCACCACTTGGTTGACCAACACCAACCTGTGCGCCATAGCGTACCGATGTAACATCACCTCCACCAGTCGTATGACCAGACGTGGTTTTAACATCTTGACCAGCTAATGTTACCTTGGCATAGCTAGTACTGGTTGGTCCACCAAAACTGCCGAGATTATCAATACGATAACCCCAAGAGTCAGAACTCATAGTGCTTGGATTTAGCCAAGAACCCGAGGTGGGACCAATGGAGTCGCCCCCTTTAACCAATCGATCAGACGTAGTCGCCTTCAGGTTCAAGACATAGCCATTGTGGCTATTGGTGTTGACTGTTACAGTATCAACCCCAGACGACACACCAGTGCCTGGCACTATGTTCATTAACACACTGCCGCTGGTTGTAATTGAAATGACCGATTGGACCTGAGCGTTGACCGTGATGTTAGTCGACTGCTCGGCAGCCAACACACTAACCCCTGACGACAATCCAGCTACTAGCAACGCAACGACAAATATTAAAGTTTTTCTTGTCATTTTTCGTCCTTTCTGAAGATTACCCAGCTGGAGTTACGGCAGTATAGGTAATAACATCCGTGTAAGTACCACTTATTTTGCTTGAATCAACTAGCACACCATAGGTAATATCAGTCGGGTGATTTGATACCGGACCAGTAGCACTGTTAATCTGAACATTTGTGTCAGTAATGCCAGCATAGTGGTTAGCTGTAAAAGTACTTAGGCGATAACCCCAAGTGTTGTTAGCTAGGGTATTTGGCGAGGTAAATGCATTAGTTGAGGCAGCAATATTATTAGAAGCATTTAGTCGCAAGCTAGTATCGTTGTCAGCGTCTTTGACATACAATATATAACCACCAGCCGCGTTAGTACTAATTCTAATTTGTTGAGCGCTACTAGTCTGAACTGTTGCACCTGGCGTTACATTGAACTCATTAGGAGTAGTACCAAAGCTAGCAGCTGAGATAACCTCCTGGATTGTCGCGTTAATAGTAACGTTAGCCGATTGACTAGCGGCAAATACGCCAGTAACTGAGGCACCGACAGCACCAACTACGATTGCAACTCCGGCTAATGCGAGTTTAAATTTTTTCATTTTATTTTCCTTTTCCCTTGTTTTTTAGTTAATAGATTTGTTATTGGGATTCGCTCGTCTTTCACAAGCTTGATTAGGGAGAGACTTGTGACTTTCAGAGCTTATCTGTGATTTAACTATTTTGGCTAAATCTTTTTGTTGTGTTTGTTTTTGAAGTGTGTGTGTTTAGTGTGTGTGTTTGGACTGTAATTTATTTCTTCACGGATCAGCCCCTCCGCTTCGTCTTGTCATCACATAGCCTCCCCCTCAAAATTAATGATTGTGCCCTGTCCGGTAATGTAAATCATTGTGTTACCCCCGTATATCTAACTATGCCAGTATAGGTACCTGAAGGATGAGCATTACTGACCTTCATGCCATAATAGATAGGTATAGTAGTACCTGGAGCAACAGTGGGATCGTTGCTAGAAAAAATAATATCTGGCGTATTGCTAGGCTGGACTTTAGCCCAAGTGTATTGACTGGTAGAAACATTAGTCTCTAATGTAGTAGTAGTGCCAAAGGTAGTATTATTGAGTCGGTAGCCCCAAGTGTTAACGGGTAGGTCTAAGACTGGACTGGAAGCAGAGGCGGTAGCTGGAGTTACTACATAGCTAGAGTTGCCACTGTTTACTAGATTGTTATTAGTTCCCAACGTAGATAGCCCAACGTTGTATCCCGTGGGGTGATTGGTATTGACTGTAATGTTATGAGTAGTAGATGAAAAGGTGTTAGTGCTACCACTGACTGATGGGTCAATATTAATAGTGACGGTATCAGCCGATGAAGAGAGCGTAATAAAGCTAGTTTGAACCGTATCGGTATTACTAGGTTGGCTAGTGCCTATAGCATTAACAGCAAAGACCCTGAAAGTGTAGTAGACCGATGGACTATATGGTATAGAGGATATAGTAGCACTAGTGGCCGTACTGGTACCATCATTGTAGATAATCCAGCTACCAGAACAGGTGCCAGCACTGTTGCTTTCACAGTATTCGATTGTATAGTCAGTGATAGGACTATAGCCATCACTGACTGGTGCAGTCCAAGATAAGTCTATTTGATAGTTAATACCCGTAGTACCACCAGTTGGTGTAGCATTGGCGGTTAGGTTAGTTGGGGCATCGGGGACACTGGTGTAGGTGTACTTATTAGAGTCATCAGCGGCGATGGTGTTAGAGCTAGATTGACCATCAGCGTTCTTAACTACTACGGCTACGGGACCAACAGAGTGGGCTGGAGTGTTAAGAGTTAGTGTAGTGGTGCCTGGGATGTAATACTGACCAGTTGGAACATCAAAGGACGAGACGGCTGTGGCTAGTCCAGCTGTGCCTGCGGTGTGTTCTGCGGTGGTGCCAAAGCTAACTTCCAGTGGATCGAACTTCATCATGACATAGGCGGGGGTGTAACGTTGCATACTAAGCGACACACCTGATTGGTTGGTGCCGAGTTGACCGTATTCGTTGTGTCCCCAACAATAGGCTTTACCAGTTGAGCCAAGAGCACAAGTATGAGCCCCACCAGCAACAATTTGTTGGAGAGTAACGTTAGTTGGAATAGCGCCTTGCCCTACGGCTACTGGAGTAGATTTACTAATATTAGTACTATCACCGAGTTGACCATAGCTATTACCTCCCCAACAATAAGCTTTATTGTCTGAGCCAAGAGCACAAGTATGAGCCCCACCAGCAACAATTTGTTGGAGAGTAACGTTAGTTGGAATAGCACCTTGTTCTACGGCTACTGGAGTAGATTTATTGGCACCACTACCACTAGTGCCATCACCAAGCTGGCCAGTACTATTATATCCCCAACAATAAGCTTGATTGTCTGAACCAAGAGCACAGGTATGATAATGACCAGCAACAATTTGTTGGAGAGTAACGTTAGTTGGAATAGCACCTTGTTCTACGGCTACTGGAGCGGACTTACTGGCACCACTACCACTAGTACTATCACCAATTTGACCAAAGCTGTTATATCCCCAACAATAGGCTTTGTTGTCTGAGCCAATGGCGCAGGTATGATAATGACCAGCAACAATTTGTTGGAGAGTAACGTTAGTTGGAATAGCGCCTTGCCCTACGGCTACTGGAGCGGACTTACTAGCACCACTACCACTAGTACTATCACCAATTTGACCAAAGCTGTTATATCCCCAACAATAGGCTTTGTTGTCTGAGCCAATGGCGCAGGTATGATAATGACCAGCAACAATTTGTTGGAGAGTAACGTTAGTTGGAATAGCGCCTTGCCCTACGGCTACTGGAGCGGACTTACTAGCACCACTACCACTAGTACTATCACCAATTTGACCAAAGCTGTTATATCCCCAACAATAGGCTTTGTTGTCTGAGCCAATGGCACAGGTATGATAATATCCAGTTGAGATTTGCTGGAGAGTGACGCCATCAGGAATATTACCCTGCTCTACGGTTACTGGAGTAGATTTACTAATATTAGTGCTATCACCGAGTTGACCATAGCTATTACCTCCCCAACAATAAGCTTTATTATCTGAGTCGAGAGCGCAGGTGTGACTACCACCAGCTGTAATTTGAGTAAAATCATCGGCTAACTTGAGGTTAGATAAGTTAGTAGCTCTTATGGCAGTATTGCCATTAGCTGAGCCAGCGTTAGGAATGACTTGGGTGATAATTGGAGTTGGTGGACTAATGAAAGTGTAGACTTGGTTGAGGGTGTTATAGGTAGTGTTGGTAGTAGTAGAGTGAAGAGTAATATTAACAGTAGCCGGTCCACTGACAGCTGGAGATATGACTTTAAGTTCAATACTGGTTAATTTAGTGTTATTACCAGTTGGATAGAGACCCAAGCTAGTTGGTGTACCACCAAAGTAGATGAGATAGCCTGGTTTGACTAGTAGTGGGACATTAGAGCTAGTATTATTACCAATGCCGAGCCGGCCATAGTAGTTATATCCCCAACAGTAGGCTTGGCCAGCTGAGTCGAGAGCGCAGGTGTCATAGCCACCAGCTGTGATTTGCGTAATAATTTTACCGTAGAGAACATCGGTTGGTTGGTCAGCTTTGACGGAAACTGGTACATTGGAGCTAGTGCTATTACCAGTGCCGAGTTGACCATATTGATTATATCCCCAACAGTAGGCTTTGCCAGTAGAGTCGAGAGCGCAGGTGTGCTGCCGACCAGCTATGACTTGGGTGATGGTTTTGTTATGGAGAGCGTCAGTTGGGTCATTAGCTTTGATGGGGACTGGGACGTTGAAGTCAGTGGCGTTACCAGTGCCGAGTTGGCCATAGTTATTATACCCCCAGCAGTAGACCTTACCGTCTGAGTCGAGAGCGCAGGTGTGCTGCCGACCAGCTATGACTTGGGTGATGGTTTTGTTATGGAGAGCGTCAGTTGGGTCATTAGCTTTGATGGGGACTGGGACGTTGAAGTCAATACCGTCATCATAATAATATGAGACACCACCACTCACACCAGTACCAAGTTGACCATGGTAATTATTTCCCCAACAGTAGGCTTGGCCAGCTGAGTCGAGGGCGCAGGTGTGAGAGTAGCCAGCCGTGATTTGGGTAATAGTCTTACCATAGAGAGCGTGGCCAAGGTCATTAGACTGGACGGCAACTGGGATATTGGAGCTAGTAGTATTACCAGTGCCGAGTTGGCCATAGTAGTTATATCCCCAACAGTAGGCTTGACCTGCTGAGTCGAGGGCGCAGGTGTGCTCAGGTGGAGAACCATTGACGCTAGCATCACCGCCTAAGGCCATTTGGGAAAATTTAACGTTAGTTGGTATAATACCTCGTTGGACAGCTACTGGAGTAGACTGATCAATACCAAGGTCAAATGAGTCACCCCTCCCACCTGATAGACCGTTACCAAGTTGACCAGAGTTGTTTTCACCCCAACAGTAAGCATCGCCTGCGTCAGTAATAACGCAACCATGGCGTCCACCAATGTAGAGAGACTCAATAGTAGCATCGGCTGGTATTTCACCACGCTGGATAGCAACTGGAGTAGAGCGGCTATTGGTATCGCCAGTACCAAGTTGACCAGATTCATTACGCCCCCAACAATAAACCCAACCATCTAGACCAATAACACAGTTGTGATTAGTTGGTCCACCTGATTTAGCCATTTGTTTAAACTTAAAATTATCTAAATTAGTGCCAGTAATAGTGACTTCTTCCCCGCCATAAATCAGACCTTCGTTGGGTGAGATGCTAGTTATTTCTGGTGTAGTAGGGTTTTCATAGGTATAGGCGTTGGTTTTAGTAATAATAGTATGATCGGAGTTGATAATAGTAATATCAACCGTCCCAGGACTATAGGCTGGCATAGTGATTTCAATTTGATAAGGGCTAATATAACGAATCTGATCATCAGAGAGGGTAGTGTTTCCAACTTTAACTATCAGAGATGAATTAGTGGGAATGGGCGGCGTAGTATTTGTAACTACCGCTGTAGGCGTATTTACACCACCAGCAAACCAGCTACTACCAGTGTGCGATCCATTACCAACTTGCCCATACTGATTTCTACCCCAACAGTAAACTTTTCCTGAAGCAATTAAACAGGCACCATCACCATGAGACGATCGAGAAAGTGTTGATAATCGGTAGGGCTTAGGTGTAATATTAGTGTCAACAAACTCTTCAGGTGTGCAAGAGTAACCCATCACACCAGATGTATATCCTGCCCCGAGCTGACCATAGCTATTATGCCCCCAACAATAAACTTTATCGTTTGCGCCGAGGGCACAAGTATGCAAACCAGCCGCCACTACATCTATAAGTTTAGTGCCAGCTGGAATATCACCTAATTGATTTGCCACAGGAGATTGAATTGTATTACCAATATCTCGAGTACTCTGACAATATTGATTGCGGCCCCAACAATAAACTTTATTATCTGACCCAAGGGCGCAAGTGTGATCAAAGCCCGTTGCAACCTTTGTTAAATTAACCCCATCTGGAACTTCACCCTGTACAACCAGAACTGGTGTAGAACTATTACCGCCACTGCCATTACCAAGCTGACCGTAATAATCTGATCCCCAACAATAAGCCTTGCCATTATCAGCCGTTACACAAGCTTGATTACCACCAACATCAATCGATGTTAGAGCGCTACCAACTGGAATTTGACCTAGCTGAGCCAAAGTGGGTGTAGTACGGCTATTGGTCATGCCATCACCAATTTGTCCAGAGTCACCTTGCCCCCAACAATAAACTCGATTATTGGTAGATATGGCACAGGTAGTATTAGATCCGGCTTGGATTTGTTTAAACTTAACACCAGACGGCATAGTTACCGCCCTAGGAGTAGCATATTGAGTAGTGGTGCCATCACCTGTTGCCCCTGCATTATTACGCCCCCAGCAATAAGCATCGCCAGTGACAGTTAGAACGCAGGTGTGTTCGTGTCCAGTCGAAATCTGCTTAAGGGCAGTGCCGCTAGGAATATTCCCTAAGTGTGCTAAAACTGGCGTTTCAGAATCTATACCAGATGAAAACTGCGATTCACTACCGCCAGATTTATTATTACCCAACTGACCATAATAGTTTTTACCCCAACAATATATATCATTCTCATTAGTTAAGACACATGTATGCCAAGCACCAGTCGACATACTAATAACATACGGCGTAGCGCTTGGTAGTATCTCAAAATTTGATCCATAAATAATGACCTTGTCTCCTCCACTGGTTTGACCAATGGTTTGTGACAGTCGAGTGATGGTGGGCTGGGCAGCATTTGCTAAATACGGAATAAACGATTTCTTGAATACAGGAGTTAAAAAGGTAAGTAAGACCAAAGACAAGACTAGGGCTACACCATAAACTAACTGTTTACGTGTTTTGCGTAGCTTAAAGCTGCGAGCTCGATCTAACACTGAAACACTTTCCCCTATTTTTATATTTACAGAAAGTCCAAGAAACCTAGTTACGCGACAAAATCACTTTGCGAGTAGATAATGCCACCCTAATAATTTCCTAAAATTTCTGACTACACACTTTGTAGTTACCCCTAGAGTAACATAAAAAAAATCTAAGCGCAAGCATTTTACGCCTAGATTTTTTACAACGTTTATGGTGTAATATTAGATTCTAATTTCAAGCACCAATTCGATCACGCTTTGGTTTCTTTTTGGCATTAATTTCAGCGTATTCAATCATCTTTACTGCCACGTTTCGTCCAGTAACCTTCTCAATACCGAAACCTGGACTGGCGTTGACCTCTAATACTAGCGGACCGCGTTTAGAACGCATAATATCTACCCCAGCAATACCTAAACCCATAGCTCGAGCTGCTCGTATAGCCATTTTCTTTTCATCGTCGGTTAGCTTGATTGGTTCGCCAGTACCACCCTGATGTAGATTGGAGCGAAAATCATCGGTCAAACTTTTACGTTTCATACTAGCCACTACTCGTCCGCCAACCACAAAGATACGAATATCAACACCGGCCGATTCTTCGATAAATTCTTGAATTAAAATATTAGTACCATCGGCATCCATCACATAAAAGGCCTGCAATACTGATTTGGCAGCCTTTTTAGTTTCTGCCAACACCACACCATTACCGTGTGTACCACGAGCTAACTTAATAATAACTGGTGTGCCGCCTAACTGCTCAAGCAAATCGTCAATATCACTGTTGTTGCGCGAAACCACAGTTTTCGGAATATCAACACCGTATTTAGCTAAAAGCTGCATCGAGCGTAGTTTATCGCGAGCCCGCACAATCGCAATCGATTTAGCCGTGCTATAAACACCCTGCATCTCCAACTGACGCACAATTGCCGTGCCATAGCGTGTCATGCTGTTAGCAATACGCGGAATAATCGCATCGTAATGCCCAAGCGGCTCGCCATTGTAAAATACTTTGTTGTCATTTTCTTCAATCGACACATAGCAGTTTTTATACTTAATTATGTCAACTTCATGGCCACGCAACTCAGCTTCCTCCTTAAGTCGCTTGGTCGAATAATTCCCTGGTCCGTTAGACAAAATTGCAATTTTCATTTTCGTCTCCTTCCATCTGTATCATAATGGTTATTAATTCGTACATCAACTAAGATGCCATTTTCGCGCAAGAAATAGCGCCCAAGTAACATCGGAAACTTCATCTTGCTGCGCTTTGTTAAACCAACCCAAGTTTGATAGGTTTTACCCTGAACTTCAATTGGCATATTTACCACCACCCGCTTAGCGCGGTGACCGCTAGAACTTTTAACTCTAGTTTGCTTAACTAACTCTGCTGGAAAAACATAAGTTTTTCCGTCAAGAGTCGCTATCGCCTCTCCCTTTCCATTAATTTCCACTTCATCAACATGCACTGCACCATAATAGGCACCAGTGTCCACTTTAGCTAAATATTCAACATCGCCTAACAAAGGCAAGCCAACGTGCTCAAAAGCACCAACTATTAGACCATCTTGCTTCATACTTTTCTACCCTAACACTTTACAAACAAAAAGTCAAAGATATTAACTTTTAAATACCACGACTAACCAGTGTTTACGAGGTGCTATCGTAAAGCTTTTCAACTAAATTTAACTGACTTTCTCTAGCAAAAGACGCAAAATCGGGCGAGCGATTTACTTCTATAAGCCTCAACTCCTCAGGCGTAATTACTATATCTAGACCGATAAAATCAAGTTCGGGGCGCCTTTGATGGACTAATTGAGCAAAAGACTCTTCTTTCTCAGTTAACTCTCTAACTCCAACCACCTTAACTGCCTGATTAGTTGTTTTACTCTGACGAACAGCTGCAGTTTTAATAACTTCACCTCGAACGATATAAACTCGTAATTCTTCTTGGATATTAAGAAGTGGCTGGCAGATCCAATCCGCTAAATCGCCAACTATATCTTCGCGCCGCCAGACAATTCCAGTAGCACGCGACGAAATGCGCTTTTTGAAAATTACCGACTTATTATCGGGCTGTTTAGTCGCCAGTTGGGTTTTTGGCATACACTCACTAAATATTTGATATTGTCTCCACTTGTCTTCAAAATTAACAATTTCTTGTGCCGTACCCATATTATCAATTAAGGGGATATCGTGTTGTCGTGCCAAACGACCAATCTCATCAATTTGCTGAGTAAAGTTCTGCGGCATTACATCTGGCCTGCTAAAGTGGCTCCGGACATACACACTACGATAATCCTCGATGGCTCGAATCTTATCAGAAGACTGACTGTCGTTAAGCAATACGATATCGCAGAGAGGACGAAACTGCTCAATTGATAAATCGGCAGTAGTAGTTACGAGTAAATGCTGCTTCATAAAAACTCCTTACCCTAAGTACTACGCTAGTGTAATATAATTATCCTTCGGTATCAAGTTGGCCCTTATGATTAGCCAGAATTAGATCGTGAACAGCCTGAGATTCTTGTTCGTCAGTGTGATTATACTTACCAATCATTGCCGAGTCGAGAGCCTCATCTAAATTATAGATATTATCTTTGAAGAATTTAGCATTTTTCAATATGCCTTCATAATAGATTTTTAGCTTGGAATAAATTACTTCTTGCATATAGAATCCAGTTCCACGATAGGCATTTTCAATAAAATCATAGGCTCGATCGCGAGCAGAGTCGACATCGTCTGGAGTGATTTCACCATTTTTAGAATCCTGAACCGCCACCAGTCGCCACATCACTTCAAACACATCGCGCGCATCGCGCTTTAACCCATCGCCCGACAGAGCTAATCCAGCCGTTAAGTAACGATTTTTTGCTCGTTTAAATGATAAGTTATCAAAATCACCCGCGACAATACACTCTAGCATCACCGCCAACCCCTCCTCGACGTCGGCATAATTCGCTGTACCAGATCTAAGAATATCACTACCAGCCATGCGACCATTGTGACCTCTTCTAGCATGAACCTCTTGCTCATGAATTATTAATCGACGTAACTGGTTAGCGTCGCGCTCCGTAGTTACCGGCAGAGTAATCAGTTTTTTAACAGTACTTGTTGATACGTTGCTTTTAGCTGGATTGACTTCAACCCGCCAGCCATGTTCAGCCAAGCCCCCTGCTTCTAACGCCTGGGTCATAATCGCCTGACAGTCTGCCGCCTGATATTTAACATCATCGCCAGTATCTGGCACCACCTCCAGCACGCTTTTATAACGTTGAAGGACGCAGTCTTGAGCTAGTTTCATTTCTTCGGCATCTAAAAGCTCAGATCTCTCATCTTTTCGCTCCACATTACGCAAAAAACCGTCAAGTTCAGCTTTTATCTTACTAGCTAAATCAGTCTTTGGTTCAAAATCATCAACCGCCTTAGCCTCAACACCTATCAAATTAGCAAATTCTACAAAATCATACTCGCCGTAAACTTCTTGATTAATACGCTCAAAGGCTCTTTTGTTAGCCTCGTAGTCAGATTGGTTAAGTGAATGACTTTGTAAATTTCTCGCCGCCTCGACTAGCATAATCTTCTTAAGCCTCAGTTCATGAAAAGAGGCATAAAGTTCCAACTCAGCCTGATTATTAGCTGGGTTATTTTTAGCTGCCTCGAGCTCCATAACAGATTCGTAGATATCCCTCTTTTTGTCAATAACTTGTTGATTAAAATATAAATCGTCCAACTGATGATAATTATACGATGGCAATCGAATTTCGTCAGCCAAAAAAGCCTCACGCATTTTTAAGCGGTCTTCTGGTCGCTCTCGATCTTCAAACTTAGTATAATCGGCAAAAGCACTGTCGATATTCTGATAATATTCGATTTGCTCTTTAGTAAGTTTTCGGTTTAAAACATCATCGTCTAATTTTGGTTTTAGTTGTTCCATACTAATATAATAGCATATTAATACTGTAAAGTCAACCTTAATGGTTTTTTCTAAGCATCAGTTGCTCATCCCACTGATAGAGTTCTTGAATCGAGTTCTCAAGATAATAGTAATGCCTGACATAAGCCAGCTCCAGAACCAAAACAATCATAAACAAAGCTAAACTTAAATAAGCAACAGCGCCCAGGAGGTTAATAAATAGCCAGAAACTAATTATTCCGGAAACTAAAGCCAAACCAGCAAAAAACAGAGTTATGAGTAAATGAATTAATCTTTCATGTTGAAAACTTCGCAAACGGTGATAGTGTAATTTAGCCAGAACTTCTCGTTCTGACGCAGACATTTCTTTACTAAAACTATTTTTAAGTAGTCTTTGATGAGCTCTAATTTCTTTCAACATCTAAAACCAGCTCCTCTTAGTTTGTTTAAATTCCTCTAAAAGCTCACGCTGTTTTTTATTAAGCTTGGTTGGAGTCTCAACAATTATGTTAATAATTTGTGGACCACGCCTCTCGCCACCTGCATAAGGTACGCCGTGACCAGATAGCTTAAAGTCAGTGCCACTTTGCGTACCAGCCGGTATTTTCATCTTGACCGTGCCGTCAAGCGTTTCAACATCAATAACTGTACCTAAAGCCGCATCTACCATACTAATGGTTTCATCAGACAAGATTATATTACCCTCACGCGTAAACTTCTTATCAGCTTTCACCTTGATATGAATATACAAATCGCCTCGTTTACCACCCTTGATGGCAGCACCACGTTCGCGCAAACGAATAGTTGCACCGTCATCAATACCGGCTGGAACTTTCAGATTAATCGTTTCGCGCTGACGAACTGTACCATCACCACCACAATTAGAACAATTTTGTTCTGGAACTTTACCAATACCCTCACAGGTCGGACAAATTTGTGTTTGATTAATGACGCCGAAAATTGTACGCATTTGTTGATTTATCTGACCAGCGCCCTCACAGGTCGGACAGGTCTTCTGGCCAGAACCTGGTTCAGCCCCTGAACCGTGACAGCGATCACAATCTAGGTCCATATCGACTGTGAATTCCTCTTCTGTACCAAAAACCGCATCCTTAAAGTTTAAAGTTAAATTAACCTCAACATCATGACCGCGCCTCTCACCTCGTCGATCTCGAGCCTGACCAAAGCCACCACCAAAGAATGAGCTGAAGATGTCGCCGAATCCATCGCCAAAGTCAAAGTTCATGCTTTGACCATCAAAGCCACCAAATGGACCACCGCCTGCGAAACCACCGTCAGAACCAACACCAGCATGACCAAATTTGTCATAACGCTGTCTTTTATCGGTATCTTTAAGAACCTCATAGGCTTCGTTGACTTCTTTAAATTTCTCCTCATCGCCACCTTCCTTGTCGGGATGGTGTTTAACCGCTAGTTTACGATAGGCCTTTTTTATTTCATCAGCTGAAGCATTCTTGGAAACACCTAAAACTTCATAATAATCACGTTTAGGCATCAGCACCCTCCATCAAACCACTACCCCTCACCAAAACCTGAGCGGAGCAGTCTGTAATCAGATTGCGAAGCATCAAGCTTTTGGTGACGGGGTCATAATAATCACGCTTAGACATAAACAGCCCCTATTGCACCAAAGCTCCTCACCAAAACCTGAGCAAAGCAGTTCGTAATCAGATTGCAAAGTGCCAAATTTTTGGTGTCGGAAGCGTAATAATCTCGTTTTATCATGACTTTTTATTATACTTGTTTAGCACTGCAAAGTCTAGAGTGCTAAACAACTAACTTGGGGAAAAGAAATCAATAGGATATAATTCAAG
Organism: Candidatus Nanosyncoccaceae bacterium; assembly: GCA_050950465.1. Lineage (GTDB taxonomy): Bacteria > Patescibacteriota > Saccharimonadia > Saccharimonadales > Saccharimonadaceae > CAZRIZ01. The sequence continues at coordinate 53,000 of JBMNHQ010000001.1, forward strand.
CCGTATGAATAAATCTACTAAATCTCAGATTGACCACAGGCCGCCAAAAGTGACTAATTTAATTGGCTTCTGGCTGACCGTCATATTTTCTGTTGCAACAATTATCTTGTTTATCACCGCTTGGCAACAGGGCTATTTTAGAGACGAACAAAAAATGGCTAATTTTATCAACCGTTTTGGTATTTGGGGACCGCTCGCCTACGGAATTTTCCAAGCTTTCCAAGTAATTATTCCGTTGATTCCTGGCGGAGTTACAGTTCCCGCTGGAGTATTGATGTTTGGGCTTAAAAAGGCCACAGTCATTAGTTCAATTTCAATTATCATCGCTTCAATTGCCGCTTTTATGTTGGCTCGCCGTTATGGTTGGCAACTAATTAGTAACGTCACTACTCGCGATCAGTACGAGACAGCTCGAGAATGGTTAAAGAATATCGAAAAGGATCAACCAATTAAAAAGCAAAGTTCACCTGTAATCAAACGAATGAAGCACTTAGTTCAGCGTCTCAATGACAACCGTGTCGGATTAAACACTTTGGTAATCATCACTATGACCGTACCTGGCTTTCCAGCCGACTTACTCTGTTACATATTTGGCCTAACCAAGGTCCGTACTAAAGATTTCATGATTATTATGCTAATTGTCAAACCAATTAACCTCTTGCTATACGGCTTTCTACTCGCTTCGCCAGTACAAATGCTACAATAGCCGATATTGACAAAAAGGAGTTGCTTTAGTTGCCAAAAAAGAACTTTAATCAATTGTTTTTACTAACTTACGATAATCCAAAACCGCTTTGAGATAAACAATTAAGCCAAAGATAATTGCACCCCAAGCTATCATATGTTCATTGCTGCCTGATATCCATCGATTGCCAATGTATACCACGACCGATCCAGCTAAGGGGACAAGAGAGTAATAGGCAATTTGATGACGAGATTTAAGATGTTCAGCTACCACCTCTGGCCACATAAAAGCCCAAACAAAAGAGCCAAAGACTAAAACCAACATAATCATCAGCAACACAGGGTAAAAATTATCAGAACTATTAACCAATGCGGTTTCATTGTCTAGCAGCTCGTCTAAACCCTCAACTGCGACAGTATATTCATCTACAGCCACATCAACCCGACTAATTATGTCTGAGGCTTCTTCTTTATTAATAGTATCGGCCTGATAAATTTGCCTCAAACTAACAAGCTCCATCTGCAAATTATCTGCTTTCTGTTTTATAAAACTGGTTTGATTAGAATATTCCTGACTCACTTCGTAATCAAACTCATGCTCAGTCAACTGATACAAAGCTAAGATAGACTCCTCAATTCCTAAAACAATTTCTTCATCTGATTCACCTGCCTCAATTACTTCAACAAAATAGGTTAGTGCATCATTAACTGCCGCTATCAATTCAGCATCAGCTGGATTGATAAATTCTTCAGACTCTTCACTAATTGCAAAAACTGGCGACACTACCACTAACGCAGTCACTAAAACTAACGCTAAAATAATGTTAGCAATCTTTCTCATAAGCCTATTAATATCGTATCACATCACAACTAAACCGCCTTAAAAGGGCGGTTTAGTTTTGTGCAGGAATAGGTTTATCTATTTTTCATCGACAACTTCGCCTTCAACTGGCTCGTCAGACTTTTTACCATCTGATTTTTTCTCATCTTTAGACTTATCTTCGTCAGCTTTGGCCTGATAAAGCTTGGCACCGATTGGCATAATCGCATCATTTAGCGCCTTGGTGGCTTTTTCTAACTCTTCTTTATCTTCTGAGTCTTGAGCTTTTTTAGCCTCTTCGACGGCTTTCTTAATTGTCTCCTTATCTTCATCAGAAATCTTGTCTTTGTACTCATCTGGCATGCGCTCAGCTTGATGAATTACACTTTCTAAAGTATTACGAGCATCAACCGCTTCGCGTTTTTTCTTATCTTCTTCGGCGTGTAACTCGGCATCTTTTTGTGCTTTCTCAATCTCCTCTTTACTCATGTTGCCTGAGTCTTGAATTGTGATTGATTGTTCCTTACCAGTGCCTTTATCCTTGGCATTAACGTTCAAAATACCATTGGCATCAAGACTAAAGGTCACCTCAATCTGTGGTATACCACGCGGAGCTGGAGCGATTCCATCAAGGATGAAACGACCCAGTGATTTATTGTCAGCGGCCATTTCACGCTCACCCTGCAGGACGTTGATTTCTACCTGTGGTTGATTGTCAGCCGCGGTTGAAAAGACTTGCGATTTAGAAGTCGGAATAGTCGTATTGCGCTCAATCAATTTAGTACTAACACCACCCATAGTCTCAATACCAAGCGATAGTGGAGTTACGTCAAGCAGTAGTACATCCTTAACATCACCAGCTAAAACACCACCCTGAATAGCTGCACCCATCGCCACAACTTCATCAGGATTAACACCCTGCATTGGTTCGCGACCAAAGATCTCTTTAACCTTATCCACCACCGCTGGCATACGGGTCATACCACCGACTAAGATTACTTCTTCAATATCTTTCGCAGCCAATTTAGCGTCTTTTAGAGCCTGGTTGACTGGTTTTTCCAATCGATTAATTAAGTCTTTGACTAAATCAAGCATCTTAGCGCGAGTTAAGCTGTACTCGAAATGTTTTGGACCGTCAGCATCAGCTGTTAAAAACGGCAGATTAACTGAATACTCATTGGCGGTCGAAAGCTCAATCTTGGCTTTTTCAGCTTCGTCCTTTAGACGTTGCATCGCAGCTGTATCCTTAGAAATGTCAACACCTGTTTCGTCTTTAAAAGTCTTAACAAAGAAATCAACAATCCGATTATCAAAATCTTCACCACCTAAGTGAGTGTCGCCATTGGTTGATTTGACCTCAAAAACACCGTCACCCAAGTCAAGAATCGAGACGTCAAATGTACCACCACCCAAGTCAAAGACACAGATTTGCTGCTCTTTATTATTATCAACACCGTAGGCCAAGGCAGCCGCAGTTGGTTCGTTGATAATACGCTTCACCTCTAAGCCAGCAATCTTACCAGCGTCTTTGGTGGCTTGGCGTTGTGAATCATCGAAGTAGGCTGGTACGGTAATAACCGCCTCAGTAATTTTTTCACCCAAGAATTGTTCAGCATCAGCCTTTAGTTTTGACAAAACCATAGCAGAAACCTCTTCTGGCGAGTAGTCTTTATCACCCATGGTTACACCAACACTGCCATTTTTCTTAACAATCTTAAACGGCATAATATCAAGATCTTTTTGCACTTCTTTGTCGCTATACTTACGACCAATTAAGCGCTTAATACCATAAATCGTATTGCTTGAGTTGGTTACGCGTTGTCGTTGAGCAATTTTACCAACTAAACGCTCACCTTTTTTGTTTATAGCTACCACACTCGGTGTGGTACGATCGCCCTCAGCATTAGTAATAATCTCAGCCTTGCCCGCTACCATATAAGCCATGGCGCTGTTGGTTGTACCAAGATCAATTCCAATAATTTTTCCCATATTTCTCCTTTTTTGAATATCAATTTCCAATTTTTAACTAATTCTACCCCTGATTATAGCCAATTAGCACTCCCATGTCAAGAGTGCTAATAGATTTTGATAGACTGGCCTACTGGCAGATATAGCGAGCTTGATTTATGGGCGTAAACCAATCGGTCAAACAGGGGCTCTTGAGGTTACGACCGAAAGCGAAGTGCAGACCGCCCCGTAACGACGGGCGCGGTCAAGCGTCCCTGGAGGACCGATTGGTTGAAAGCCCGAGAGGGGTGTAGCTCGTCAAGAGTGCTAATTTAAAATTAGTTATTAGATTTTGGCAAAAGTCGCACCCAAAAAGTCGCAAAGAAAGAAATTATTATAACCGCAATAGCACACTGAAAGTCTAATTTGGCTAGGTAAAAAACCTTACCAACAGGAGTAAGGAACAAAATAGCAAAGACCGCCAACATAGCGACATAAATTACTAAACTTACCTTATCACGAATAATATTTTGAAAACCAACTTTAAGCGAAGCTGTCCCTGTAATAGTTAATTGCGCTAGGAATAAATTAGCTAACACCATGACGGCAAATCCGCCTGAACGCGCCAAAGCTACATCTGCTCCATGTGACAAAAGATAGTAATAAATGCCAAAACTGCCAGCAAAAATCGTCAAACCTTGCGCTACTACCCTCCCCCAAGATCGTCCAGAAACCAACGGTTCTGTTAAATCACGTGGTGGCTTAGTCATTGCATCAGGCTCAAGTGGCTCGCGCTCTAACAAAACCGAACAAGTCGGATCGATAATTAACTCCAAAAGCACTACATGAACTGGTAGTAACAGCAAGAATTCTGGCTTAATACCAAGTAACGGCGCCGCTAAGGCTGCCAGTGCAATTGGAATGTGAATTACCAAAATATACCTGACTGATTTTTTAATATTGTTATAAATTCGTCGACCATCTTTGATGGTATTAACAATCGTAGCGAAGTTATCATCTAGTAAAATGATGTCAGCTGCTTCACGTGCCACATCAGAGCCACGCAAACTCATAGCAATACCAACATTGGCATTTTTTAATGCTGGCGCATCATTAACTCCATCACCCGTCATTGCCACTACACCACCCTTAGCCTTAAAGGCTTTAATTAAACGCAATTTATCGCTTGGTGTTACGCGTGAAAAGACATTAACTTCCATCAGAGCTTTGGCAATTTCATCGTCACTCATTTTATCTAGGTCATCACCTGTCAAAACACGCTCAGTGTTTGGTATACCAACTTGTCGAGCAATACTGGCCGCCGTCACGCCATTGTCGCCCGTAATCATCACCACTCGAATGCCAGCCACCAGACATTGTTCGATTTGCTCTTTAACTTCTGGACGTGGCGGGTCAGATAGCGCCACCATACCAGCAAATTTCAATTTAAGCTGATTGATCTCTTTCGGCACCTTAGTTAAACCATCAGCAAACGCCACCATAATTACCCGACGACCCAAATCAGCCATAACTTGCGCCCGACGAAGCACATCTTTAGTCTGCTCAGGTGTTAAATCACATAACTGCAAAACATTTTCTGAACCCTTAACTGTCGCCACTAATTCGTCATCGATTTTCCATACATGCCCCATAAACTTCAGCTCATTATCAAACGGATAATCGTGCACTAACTCGCCCGCAAAAATCTCATCTCGACTAATGCCAAGTGACTCAGCGTAATCAATCATGGCTTTTTCCATTGGATCATAGGCCTTAATCTCACAAGCCATGCCAGTTAATTGTGCTAACTGAGCATCGGACAGACTAGGCGACCAGACTTTATCAACCGACATCTGGTTCATTGTGATTGTGCCAGTTTTATCAACGCACAAAATTGATACAGCACCAAGTGTCTCAATCGCCGCCAGTTGACGAATCAGTGATTTTTGTTTTGATAGGCGCCAAGCTCCCATCGACATAAAAACCGTCAAGACAATTGGTAGCTCTTCGGGGATTAAGGCAATTGCCAAAGTTACTCCCGAAACAACACTAGCACCAAGGCGATTAAGTGTTGGAATTGATTTGTCTAACCCATTAAAAGTCACAATCACAACTAAAATGCAAAAAACCAAGGCCATAAAACCAGAAATCTTAATAAGCTGCGCTACTTGTTTTTGTAATGGCGTATCATCTTCTTCGACTTGAGCTAATTGGTGACCAATTTTACCAAATTCTGTTTCAAGACCAATTCTTCGCACCACCGCCATTGCTGAACCTTGCAGAACAAAGGTTCCAGCGTAGCAATACGATTGCTTTTTAGTATCATCATCTAAATCGTCCCACTTTTCTAAAGTCGTCGCCACCTTCCAAACCCCCTCTGGTTCACCTGTCAAAGTTGATTCATCAACCTTCAAATCAACCCCCTCAACCACCACAGCATCAGCTGGAATCTTTAAACCTTCACTAATAAAAATAACATCCCCAGGCACTAAACTGCTACTAGTGATTATTTTCGGTTTGCCATCACGTAGCACCTTAATTTGTGGTGCCGCCAAATCTTTCAAAGCTTCCAGTGATTTATCAGTACGCCAACTCTGAAAAACATGGATTATCACAATCGCCACAATCGAGCTAAACATAAAAATACTGTCTTTAGACTCACCTAACAAGACATAAACTGTCGCCGCCACAATCAACATAACAATAGTTGGTTCGTGCAACGTTTCTAAAACTTGACGACCAATACTCGTCTTTTGCTGAACCGATAGTTGATTAGCGCCAAACTGCTGTTGGCGCTCAGTCACTTGGTCAAGACTTAGACCAGTTTTTAAATCAGTCTCATTCCAAATAGTCGATTCCATTCTAATTAACAGTTTATCACAAGATAATAAGCTCTGAGCTTCTATACAATTACAGCAAAGTCGTCGAATTGATATTTTTTTAGGCCAGATTCATCGCTAACGAACCTAGCTTCGCCAGACGCAATTTGATCAAATGCCTTAGCGGCTTCTGCTAACGAACGGCCAGGGCGAAGAGCTTCGTTGTGTGAACAAAACAATTGATAGTCGCTAAATTCAGTTGCCACGCGATGTAAAGTCTGGCGATAGGTTTCAAAACTACCATAAAAATGAGCGTAAAGTGAAGCTGGATAAAAGGTATCACCTACAAAAACCAGCTTTTCTTCGTCGCAAACCAACATAATACTATCAGGCGAATGGCCAGGAGTCGCTACAACCCGAAATTGACGATTACCTAAATCAAATACATGACCTTCTTTGATAGGTTGAAATCGGCATGGCTTAATTTGAAAATTATCAACATCAATCGTATCCATCTTGTCATAATGAAAAGCTTCTGGGATAAAGTTATCTTTAAGTTCAAGTATATCTTGCTTTACATCGAATGTCTGACTAAGGCGCTCTTTAGCAGTTGGCTCGTCAAGAACATGAACTAAATCAAACCGCCAATTATCGCCAATATGATCAAAATGCGTATGAGTATTAACAACTACAAGAGGCAAATCAGTCAACTCCTCCACTATTACCTTGATGTTTTTAATTCCCATACCAGTATCAATCAGCATAGCTTTGGTTGAACCAAGCACCAAAAAACTCATCACCTCTTGGAAATGATGTGGTTCATAAATCGCAAAAACTTGATGCGGCAATTGATAAACCTCGAACCAATCGCTTTTTACTGGAACGCGAGACAACTCCTGCCATTGCAGACGAGGTAAAGCCTGCCACCACTGACTAGGTTGAACTACATTGTTCTGGCTTCTCACTTCTTGCTTTGACATAGAATTCTACGCCTTCATTTGCATTTTACATCTATCAAATCGCCATAAAATCACCCCAACAACAGTCGCTACTAATGCCGCTATTGGGAAAGATTTACCGACACCACCTTTTGGGACGACTGGTGGTTCTTTATAGACACCAACGTAAAATGGATCAACTATTACATAGTTAGCCTCTCTGTCTTCGTCATAATCGGCACCGTCTATTAAAGTCATAGTCAATTTAGTCTGACTACCTTCATTACGGAGATTAACTTTGCTAGTAATATCAATTAAATTATCGCTCTGTTGTTTGTAAATGCGGAGCGACGCTAGATCAGAATAGTACTCCCCTAAAGTAATATCGATAACAGCATTGCCACCGAGCTCTTCACAACTGAGTTGGTAGGTGATGCCACCAATGATGATGACATTGGCTTCAGGAGCAGTTAGTCCACCAGCTAAACTATTAGCGTTCATCACACCAGCCTGACAAGTACCAGCTAGTGATTCAATAATGGCTTGGTTTACAGCGTTGTCTGCACCTTGGTTATCTGTCTGTCCGTCTAGGCTAATTTTATTTGGCAATATAATTAAATCGATGGTCTTGGTTGATTCGTTTCCAACTGCATCAGCAAAAGTTACTTTTACAGCATGGTTACCAACGATCAATTCGCTAATAACATTAGTCGTTAAACTCCAAGTACCATTATTATTAGTAGCGGAGTAATTAGTGCTGTCGATCTCGACTGTAACTGTAGCGTCATTATCATCAACCGTACCACTAAATCCTGGACGAGTGTTGGTGGTTGGTCGCATCGGATTAATAGTACCAACTGGCGGGGTGACATCATAGGTGACAGAGTTGTCAACTGAAGTCGAAGCGGTATTGAAGTTGCCAGCTAAGTCTTTAACTTTGTTGGATCCGAGAAACAGAAGAATAGTCTCATTACTAGCTAAACCAATTGCGCTGGCCATATATTCGGTATCGGAGATCTTAGTCACGTCAGAAACTACACCAGTCGTAGTGCCAGTTAGAGTTAGATCTTCTTTAGCTAAATCAGTCTGCAAAGATTCAGAAAAGATAATGGTGAATTTAATGTCGTTAATATTGGTAGGATCAGCTTGAGTGGCAGCTTGGTTGACGGTAACGGTTGGGCGATTAGTATCAACAGTAACCACGTCCATAAAGTTATAAATATGAGTGTTTCCAAGTGCATCGCTAACAGTTAAATCTATAGTATAAGTACCGTCCGCTAAATCGGTTATGTCACCAGCTGATAGGATCCAAGTGCCAGTGCCGTTATTGGTGGTGAGATAATCATTACCATCAATGGTGACGATTACAGTAGCAGTGCTTTCACTAACCGAACCAGTTAGCGCTGGGGATTTGCTGTTAGTAATAAGACTATCGATATCAGCGCTTGGAGCGATAGTGTCTTTAAAGATAGTGTTATTGGCAGTACCTACATTGCCCACCGCATCAGTTTGCTGAATAGAAACAGCAATATCACCATCGGTATAGCTAGATAGGTCGGTAGTCAGTGTCCATCGGCTAGCAATACAATCAACGGCGTGAGATTGGCCACCAATAGTGATGGTTGGTTTCTTATCGCCTGCTGTGCAACCACCGGCCAAAATATAACTAGTTTGGTTGCTACTTGTAGCTGTGACTGGTGGATCAATACTGACAACTGGTGCAATACGATCAATCAAGAAGCCGTCTTCAGATTTAGAGGCAGAATTGCCGGCTTCATCTTCGGCTTGAATAATGAGCTCGCCAGACTGAGTGACAGTTACTGTGCAATTAACTTTATTAACCCCATCTGCTTGGCAAGTCAGGCTCTCTGGACCGGCAGTAGAACTGCCACCAATAGATACACCACTGGGCTCAATCTCAGCATTGTCTACTACTTGGATGATAATACCAGTAATGTCATCATTATGAGATTTAATCGGAGCAGTAATGGTGATAACTGGATCTACTTCATCGACATCTAATACGGTGATGATAAAGATTGTTTCGCTATATAAGCTAGTAGTATCAGTGGCTCGTACGCGGATGGAATAAGTATTATTACCAGGCGTATCACCTAAATCATTGGGGCTTTCGTAATCTGGAGCTGCTACGAAGGACAGTGCGCCAGTACTTGAGTCAAGACTAAACTTAGTGTTGTCTTCATCGCCTGCACCATCCACTAATGTGTAAGTAATAGCACCCTCGTCAGTCGCCGAAACATAGCCTACTGCCGTGGTATTCTCATAAACCTCTGTGTTAGATAAACTTAAGTTTTGAGGTGGACAATTTGAGCCAGCATTAGTAATACTCCAGTTATAATCGTCAGTTAAGAAGTCTATGGCTGGTTTAGCAGTACAGTAGTAAATACCAGCTGCACCAAAAGCAACGTTTGATTTTATGACAGACTGCTCGGCCCAACTATTTAATAGTGCGTCATAATGTTCAGTGCTTAGGCCAGAGTTGTTTAGCATATTACCAGCGTTAGTGAGAGATGAGATTTTAAAATTACTAATATCCTGATTAAATGAAGTGGCTCCATAAAACATAGTGTTCATATTACTTACACTGCTGGTATTCCAGTTAAGGACGCCACTACTTTCTCCTGACTCTTTACCATTATTAAATTTAGTAGCAGCATAAAACATATATCTCATATTGCTGACACTTGAGGTGGTCCAATTTCCTATCGGTTGATTAAAAGCTTTGGTGCTACCAAACATGTACGACATATCTTTAACATTTTCAGTATTCCAACTTCCTATCGGTTGATTAAAAGCTTTAGCGCTTCTAAACATACCAGACATATCTTCCACATTGTCAGTTTTCCAGCCTCCAATTGGAGCATTAAACTTAGGACTGTTCATGAACGTTTTTGACATATTAGTCACATTGATAGTATTCCAAGTATTCATAGATTCATTACCAGTAAATCTTGCTAGGCCACCGAAAGCAGATGACATATCCGTAACAGCTGATAGGTCAGGAGTATCAGAAGCAGTGAGCTGAATATTTCCCATGCCATAAAAAGCTGACCTAAAGCTTGACCATGGAATATGTCCCCATTGCTTAATCTCTAGTAATTTGTTTCTTTCATCAGTGGCTAAATCAGGAGCATAGAAGTGAAGCGGAGTCGTGGATTTAAGACAAACATCGTAAGCACCAGCTTCGGCATAAGTATGTTCAGCTAACTTGGTATTAAATGGTTCATAAATATCATTGCAATTCCAAGATACTTGATAAGTGTCAATAGGGTCATCCTTAAATCTTAAAGTAACTTTTTTGGGTTCGGTTGCTCCAGCTACATTAGTCTGCCAACGCGTTACAAAAAGACTCGCATCACCGTAAAGTGGCGCTGCTTGAATAGTTTGCACCACACCAAAAAGGCCTAAGAAGGCGATTGCTAAGCCGATAAACACAGGCGGAATTATCTTTATTTTTGTGTGTCTCGCAAACATCAACCAAACTCCATTTTTATGGTTATGTGTCTTATATTATACCACAAGCATCATCGGAAAACTGATTTCTATTTACAATGCATACTAAAAGTAAGATGCGGACAAGTTATGCCACAAGTGGCAGTTTGAAGCCAAAAGTACTACCCTCGCCCTCAACTGATTTGAAGATAATTTCACCACCGTGTGTGTCAATAATCTTCTTAGCTAGATACAGTCCTACACCAGTACCGTCTGGTCGACGCTTGCGTGCATTGCTAGCACGGAAAAATTTGCCAAACAAGTTTGCTTGATCTTTGGCTGGCACACCAATGCCAGTATCGGTCACGGTAAAGATTAGGTTATCAAGTTCTTTATCCAATCTAACCTTGATTGTCGAATTGGGACGCGAATAGTAAACCGCATTATCAATCATATTCACCACAACCTGACGAATCTTATCAGTGTCAACATTAAGCAGTGGCATCATTTCATCGCACTGCCAATCAATCTTGAGATTGCGCTGTTCGAGCGAGGCCGACATTAGTTTAATTTCTTTTTCAATTAGCTCCTCTAAATCAGTTGGTCGACGCTCTAGGGCAAACTTGCCAGTTTGAATACGTGAAACATTCAAAAAGTCATTAATCAACTGCACCATTCGCTCACTAGACGTGAAAATATCATCCAAAACCTCTCGCTGTCGACCAGAAACTTCGCCAAAATCACCCTCAAGTAGCATATCGACGTAACCCTTGATGCTAGTCAGTGGTGTTCTGAGCTGGTGAGACGCTATGGATAAGAACTCGTCTTTAACCTCATCTAAACGCTGTAATTGACGATTCTTTGTCCGCAACTCATTAGTTGCGTCATCAATCTTTTGTTGCAGAGTAGCGTTAAGCTCACGAATCTCTTCAACCGACATTGAGTTTTGAATAGCAATACTTAGCTCATTAGCAATTGAATTAAGCACTGTTAGATCACGTCGTGAGTAACCACGACTTTTGTGCTCACCGAGAAGTAAATAGCCAAAAACTTCTTTTTGCGCCATCAGTGGCATAAAAATTTTGATTTTATGCTTTTCTAAAACCTCTTTAGCATCGCCAGCCTCAAGCATGTCTTCCGACACCGCTTCAGCCCCCAGCAACTTAGCTTGAACATACCCAGTCAACACATTAATTTCTTTGCGACGAAAATTAGCTTTTTTAGTTTGACCGTTACCATAAATTCCAAGATTTAATAAATAAAACGAGGCGTACTCTGCCTTCATGTTGATGGCTAGGTAGTGACTAGCTTCGCGTAGCAATAACTTTAAGTCAGTATCATGAGATAAAATCTTGCCAAATTCCATAAAGAAAGTATCTCGATCGTACTCATTACGATAAAAAATTCTATTAGTTATGCGATCGAAGAATCGCTTGATGGGCTGAAAAACCAAGGCCATAACTAAAGCTAAGATAATATTGAGCGGACTAAAACTGATACCGCTTACCACCTGTCCGCGGAAAAACACAAGCGAAAGTGTATAAGCTAGAGCCACATATATACCAGCCATAGTTGCTACAGTTAGAGCATAGCCGACTGTGCGCATAGTAGCCTGCTTGATATCAAATAGCTGATGACGAATTGTGGCATAGTATAGGGAAATAGCCATTAAAATACTCGGGGTTGCGCCAAATTCCGTAAAGACAAAGTTTCCAGTCAAAACCGGTAATATGAAAGATAGTACCATAACTAATGGCATAGTTATTAAAATTCCCCACCCAACAGTCTTTAATTGCACTTTTTTCAGACCCTGACAATGTTTAATGCCCCATATTATGGTAAATATAGCTAAGAGTATATTTACGGTTAATAATATGCCATATAAACCACCTAGCGGCCCAAAAACTACACCATTAACCTCATCTTGCGGCTCTATACCCATGCCAACCAACGGAGTAGCACTCACAATAGTAAACGGCCACAATATAATTTCATAATACTTTATTATTCTTTTTATGAACGATATATCCGCAATCTCTGATGCTATCTTTAGTAACATAACGGAAACTAAAAAGCTACAGCTAAATACAATATAATTAGCCACCAAAGCAACATTAACTGGAGTGGAGAGATTATTGCCTATATGTATAGCAGGTAGCCATAAGGCTAAGGCAACTGCAAAAATAGCATAAAGGCGATTAACCCTTATTTTAACCCCACCGCCAGAAAGAGCCATAAACATAAGAACTAACGACAAAACGACAGTAATCGTGTCAATAACAACATAGACACCTTGATTCATAAGTTAGATTATAGCATTTTTAAAACTGCTATACTACGTTAGGTTTTTACTTCTTAGCTTCGCTGATCGCAAAATTCTGACTGTTTCGAGTATCGATGGCTTGGTCTTTAGCGCAACATCGGGCTTAAGTGCGGTTAGTCCTTCTCTTGGGTTATTGCCCAATAGAATATCTACACAAGCCTGAACGGAAAACCCAGCCGTCATCAGAGCAGTACTACCAAGCTGTGACACACCAGCTAATTCCTCACCTATCTTAGAATAAGATTCAATTAGTCTTGGGGTGGCTAACATATTAGCTATACCAACACTTTTGGCAAAAATTATAGCCTGCTCTTCATCGGAAGCCTCACCGGACATCATCTTTTCAGCATCTCTATCAGACACCATGCCAGCATAGAGCTTCTTATTATCCCAATTGTACCTCACCTCTAGAGTGGGTCTGACGCCCACATCTGCTGCCGTGAGATAAGGTATTTTTAATTCACGACAAAATACTCGTATCACTGCCGAGGTAGGCATACTATCAATTTCATCAAATATTACATCTGGCCCAAACTCCACCAGCTCATCCTTTATATTCTCACGAAAGCCCTCACGAAAGTGTTTTTGCTCAATAAATGGGTCTAACATACTCACTTGCTTAGCAACCACATCAAGCTTAGAGAAGCCGACATCTCTTATATCAGCCACAGTCCTGCCTAGTCCAGAGATATCCATTACATCAAAATCACCAAGTGCCAATGCGCGACCGATGCCATTTCGCGCCAAAGCCACAGCAATGTTGCCACCGACACTCAGACCAAAAACTGCTGCCTGAGATTGATTTAACCTCTCCTGCTCTTCCTTAGTAATTAAATTCCTGTATCTATAAGTTCTTAAATCACGATACCTATTTCGATCTGGATATCTAATAAGAAAACCTTGGTTAAAAACCCATTCGCCATACTCATTACCTTGCTCTAGAACTGAGGCTACATACTCCTCCCGCTCCTTGGGTTTGTCTATTAATTCCGGATAAAGCAATTCAAATTCACTCTCAGCAATACCCTCAATCGGGTCGAAAGTATCACGAACTTCTTTGCTATTTAGAAGATTCGCCATTCTCACCTGATCTTTAGTCGAGTTATAGTTAAAAACCTCCGGTTCCCTCCATGGCCACCTAGCCCTAGTTTCTTCTGCCGACTTTTTAATCATCGCATCGAGTTCGAGATTCTTCATCTTCTCCCCCAAAAAATCGGCTTGTTTTGCTCTACTTCTACAACATCAAAACTCTTCTTCTCTAAATCACAACGAGCTTTGTTTAAATCAATCACTATGCCGATATTCTTCGTATTGTATTCTTTTATCATCCTAAGCTGACCAACTTTCTTAAATGCCGAACTAAAACTTCTCATAGCACGGGCTAGTCTTGTTTCGATTACACCATAGGCAAACGATGTCTTGTTTTGCAAGGCCCAACTAAGTGCAGCACGAAATAAACTCATTATGATTTTGTAATTGTCACCTTTGCCCTTTTCAGCTCGCGAAATAAAACGCGACATTTCCACATCACCAACCGCAATCGGGTCTTGTTCAAAAACCTCTGGGTAGAATTCTTCAATTGGCAATAGGCTTCGATCTTTTTTGACAATCAAGCGAAGACAACCCACTACTGCCACCTGATTATTGCCACGATTCTCAAATACAGCTATGTGCACTGAGCGCCTGTCGTCTTCGTCACTTTCTAAGCCAGAGTCGTATTTTTCAGATGCGTCCAGTATGCCTGTCTGGTCAACATAGACATTCTTTCGTAAAGACAAATAACCATTGAACAATCCTTCATCAGACCCATTAGGGTGTAAACCTAAGCCAAACAAGACAGTGGCAAATCGCTTGTTGTGACCTTCAAATAGATTGCCAGAGATTATCGGCACAGCTTTGGTGTTGCTAATAAACTTATTATAAGTACTCATAGTTCACCTTCTAACACCTACTATTATACACTATTTACGATTATTTTGCAAGTGCAATCTTATTTATGGTAGAGCTTCTTAATTTCACGAGCGTAAGCTTTGATAATTTCTTGACGACGAGGCTTAAGAGAGGCCGTCATTTGATTATTCCCTATTGAAAACGGCTCTCTTGCAATAATATACTTTTTAACTTGTTGAATTTTAGGTAAATCCCTAACCGCCTCACCTATTTCACGATCAAGTAAAGAGCGCAACTCTTTATCGTCGCACACCTCCTTTTTGTCAATATTCAACCTCTCGCTAACATGTTCAAAATTAGGCACAATAATCGCAGCAATATGCTTATATCCATTTCCAATGGCCAATGCTTGCTCAATATAAGACGATGATGTTAATGCATTTTCTATCACAACTGGTACCACCTTCTCTCCGGTAGTCAAGACTTGGACGTCTTTTTTGCGACCAATAATTTTTATATAGCCATCATCATCAATTTCACCCAAATCTCCGGTTTTAAAGAACCCATCCTTGGTAAAAGCGCCAATATCATCCGTAGGATTTAAATAGCCCAAAGTCACACTGTCGCCCTTTATTAATATTTCACCATCGCCAGCTATCTTTACATCAAGACCATTAATCGGTTGCCCGACCGTTGAGATGCGATTGTTTACTGGGTCATTAGCTGACAGAGCAGAAGCCGTTTCCGTCAGCCCGTAGCCTTCAACTAAAGCAATGCCTATTTTGTTGAAGAATCGTAATATATCTGGGTTTGTGGCCGCACCTCCAGCTATACAGAGCCTTATATTCCCCCCAAGATTATCTCTAATCCTTTGAAATAATATTCGATCAAACAAGTTCGCCATCAAACCATTCGTTTTTTCATAATTCATAGCTAAATTAAATAAAGTCTTAGTAATAAGCTTTTCACCAACCTTACTGTAAACCTGATCATAAACCTTTTCAAAGAGTCTTGGTACTGCCAAGATTACTGTTGGCTTAACCTTTTTTATATCAGATGAAAAGTTAGCTATATCTACGCAATATTCAATACTAGCTCCCACTAAAAATGGCATAAAATTACCAGCTACTCGTTCAAATATGTGAGAAAGTGGTAGTATAGAGAAAAATATGTCATTACTTACAAAACTAAGTTTTTCCTCAAAGCTACTAACTACAAAAACGATATTTTTGTGTGTTAACTGCGCACCCTTTGGTTTACCAGTCGTACCAGATGTGTAAACCACTGTCATAATCGTATCAGCTTTTATCAACAAGGCTTCTTTTTGCACTTTCTTAATCGCTGTATCGGTTAATTTAACCTCGTTCATCAAGAATTCAAAAAACAGAACTTTCAGTTCAGGCAATTTCTCAAAAGACACTAGATGTTTAATCTTTTTCTTGCCGTCACCAATGGTTTTTAACGCAACCTCGTCAGAAAAGAAGGCCAACACCGGTTTAGTCTCGTTAAGAATACATTCAACCTGAGATGGTGCAAGATTTTTGTGAATCGGTACCGAAATCGCGCCAATCGACATAATTGCTACATCTACAATCACCCATTCTGGTCGATTTTCAGATGCTATCAGAACACAATCACCTTTTTCAATACCCAACTTTTTCAGAGCTAAAGCTGCTCGAACAATCTCGTCGCGCAATTCGCCGTAGGTTAGTTTATGGTAACGATGCCCTTTTTTGTAGGCTAGGGCATTCTTGTTTTTATATTTTTCACCATTTACAAAAAATATCTCTGCTAGGTTTTTTGGTTGCCATATCTTTTTAGTCTGTTTCTTTGTCATAAGCTACATTATACCAAAACACTAGTTAATATTCGATGTGGGGTAGTTTTACATATACTCAGAATAAATCCGTACTCAGTCAGAATCATCCAACAAGCAGTATTTTAAGACAATTCCTACCTAAGCTTAAGCAATATATGTTAGAATAGCATCAAATAGAAGCAACCTTTCTATTCGAAGTTTTATTTCTAAAAACATTCCGTTCTCACCCGTAGAGTATCAACAATAGCAATATTTAAAATAACAAACTCTTGATTAGTGTTTTAAGCAGACAGGAGGTAATTATATAAAGAACAATCAGCATTTGCTGTTTAATATACAAAAACAAAACGTATTGACGTATAAGATGTGAGATAAATGAAGGGGTAATAACTGTGAACAAAAAAGTGATGGCTATAATTTCAAGCATTGCTGCAGTCGTATTAATTGCTGTCGCTGTGCTATTTGTTTTAAAGGAAAATAAAAAATACGAAGTTAGCTTTAATAGCGATGGCGGAACTGCCGTCGAGAGCCAAGAAGTCAAGAAAGATGAGCGTGCTACAAAGCCGACTGATCCAACCAAGGCAAAACACGATTTCACTGGCTGGTATCTTGACAACAAAGAATTTGATTTTTCAACACCAATAACCGAAGACATAGAGTTAACCGCCAAATGGGTTTTAAGCGATTTGGTCTTGGAGTGTAATAACGAACACGAATACTTTGACGGAGCAGTAAAATTACAAGGTCAAATGATAGTAAAATTTGATGCCACTACGCAGGAGGTCAAAGATGCTAGTGGCTATGCAAAAGTTACATTTGCAGACAATGCGACAGCAGAGAAGATGAAAGAAGAAGCCAGAGCGAACTTTTGTCCAGAAAAAGTTGACCAATCTAAATGCGTAGTAACAGTTACTGAAAATGTCTTGGAGATTGAAGTTAAAAATGAGAAGAATATAGTAGACGTAGACAAAACAATGGACGCAATAAAGGCTGAATTAGAGGCAGAAGATGGTGGTAGTTTTGTCTGTGATTTGAGGGAGAATTAGGCTCTCTTTTTTGTACCAAATTTTTACCAAAATAATCACTTTCTAGTAGAGTGGGGTTAGTCACCTAAACTTTCGCCCCACTCTATATAAATGAAATATTTACATATTAGACCATAAAATTAAACTTATTTAAAGCTTGAAATTTCATATCATGAATAGGGGAGTTTGTCAAAAAATATTTTTATTGGTTTTATTTAAATAAATTACAAAAAACCGCCTTTTGCGCCTTACTTAAATGTTGTAATTTTTACATATTGTAGAGCAGGGGGTAGGGGAGGGATTTTCGAGAACCAACCTAAACAATTGCCCGTCTGGCTTTATTACCCCCTGTTATATAATTTATTTTTCTACCTTATACTTATATTATAGCATGAAAGAGTGTTTTTGTCTAGGCCTATACCCCTGTTGCCTACATTTTTAGTTCAGCATGTGACTTGCTTAGAATCTCCAGCATCTCACTATAGCGATTCTCGCCTGCAGCAATTTGAGCGTAGAGATAGACCACATTATCAACTACCTCGATGTCGACTTTAATATTACAATCATATAGCCAAGCCATAAAAGCTGGATTCAGTAGCTCAAAACTAGTGACCTTGTCCATGTCAGTTGCCAAGACATCGTAACGCTGATTAAATTCACCCCATTCTAGTTCGTATTTGGCGTAACTTCGTGGTGGTATTCGTAATCGATTAAACAATCCGGGTTTACGTCGTAAAACCATGATGCCACCGTAAGATTTTGGTAAGTTAATCTGACCAACAATATAGTAAGTTGGTGATTTTTTACTGATATCGGGTGAGTAGGTATAAAGCTGCACAACTAAATCGCCCCACAGGCCAATCACGTGATTATTAATGTCCGTACCATAAAAGCCACTCTTGAACATTTGACCACGAGTGGGGATAAGTTGATGCCCCCAATCTGGACTAAAGTGCATATTATTTGACTTAGCGAAATTCTGCAGATCAACTACCAATTTACTTGGATCGGCTGTAAATTGATCAATTCCATCCAACATCCACTCGTCGCCTTGCCGAACAAAATTCCACCACTCGATAAAACTATTACTGTCTTCTTGAAGAATCTTATTGGTGGCAGTTTCAACTAACCGAGCGCGCATTTGTGCCCTTATTTCTACAGAAACACGGTCTTTTTGATTATCTTTATCATCGTGAAATTTAAAAATCGAGGCTCTGTGAATCACAATGCCACTCAAATCACTATGTCGCCCCATCTGCTGAATCGCGCGTAACATCAACTTAGCATGATTAAAATATTGTGGCGTAGTGTAAGTTTGAATCGACTCGATATTTTTATTCGCCCAGTCACTTTGATACTTGAAAAATACCTGCCGAGCACGCTTAATAATTTTATCTTTATCCCACGCCCCATCTAGAGATGCCGCTTTTTCCAACGCCGCTTCCTTAGCAAGCTGTTTCTTGTAGCTTTTAGCTTCTGATTTAGTAGCAAAAAATGACACAATTATACCGCTTAAAAGACTACCAATAGAGGCGAAAGCTTTACCTCCACTATCTGGCAGAAGGGCTTGCAGTATTCCAACATAAATTACGGTTGCTGCTACACCAGACAGCCCAGAAATCATTCTAGCTGACCGCTCAGTCCTATTCTTTTTAACTTTTTCAAAAATATTACTCGATACTACGCCCGCAATTATAAACGCAATCATTATAAACATAGTGTTAATATCACCACCACCGCTTCCGCCACTACTACCACCACCATATGAGCCGCCACCAGACGACGATCCGCCGCCGCCACCACTAGATGAGCCACCACCACCTGCACGACTGATGACATCTAGTACTTCTTGCCAAACTAAACTAAACCATTTCATAATTAGTTCTGATTATACATTTAAACTCAAGCTTTTTCGAGACAGTCTTCAGATTAATTTCTCCTATTCGCATAGACACGTCATAAACAACGAAAACACCACTCTACTTTTTGTAAAATATATTAGACAATAATAAAATAATATTTCCAAAACTTAAATTCTATATCATAAATAGACGAGTCTGTCAAAAAACATTTTGATTGTTTAATTTAGCTGGCAAAAGCCCAATTTTTACCCACATTAAGATGTTGTAATTTTTACATTTTGTAGGGTAGGGGGTGGGGGAGGGAATTTTAAGAGACCATCATAAACAATTGTCTGTTTTAGTTTAATTACCCCCTGTTGTTTGTTTTGTTTCTACCTAATAACCACATTATAGCACATAAATGCGCTTTTGTCTAATTCTTTGCCTCTGTTTTCTACATCTTTAGTTCGGCGTGAGACTTGCTCAAAATCTCTAGCATATCGCTATAACGATTCTCGCCTGCTTTGACTTTAGCATAAAGATAAACGACGTTATCGGCTACCTCAATATTAACCTTGAGATTACAATCATACAGCCATGCCATAAACGCTGGGTTTAATAGTTCAAAACTGGTGACTTTATCCATATCGGTTGCTAAAACATCGTAGCGTTTGTTGAAGTCGCCCCACTCTAGTTCGTATTTAGCGTAACCCTGCGGAATGTGTAGTCGATTAAACAAACCATGTCCTCGACGCAAGACCATGATACCGCCGTAAGATTTTGGTAGATTAATCTGACCAATGACATAATATGTCGGCGCAGTTTGGTTGATGTTGGGTGAGTAGGTATAAAGCTGTACGATTAAATCGCCCCACCGACCAATCACGTGATTATTGATATCTGTGCCCGCAAAACCATTCTTAAATAGTTGACCATGAGTTGGAATCAACTGATGACCCCAGTCAGGGCTAAAATACATATTATTTGTCTGGGCAAAATTTTTCAGATCAATCAAAAGTTGACTTTGGTCTTCTGTTGCTTGGTCAATCCCGTCCAGCATCCACTCGTCACCTTGCCGAACAAAATTCCACCACTCGATAAACTTACTATCGTCTTCTTGCAATACGTTACCACTGTCCGTTTCTATAAATAGGGCATGCATTTGAGCACGGAACATGACTGTCACACGATCTTTACCATCATCTTTATGATCATGAAAATCGGTCACAACTGCACTGTGAATTTTAATATTACTCAAATCACTATGTCGCCCCATTTGTTGAATTGCTTTTAGCATTAAGCTGGCGTGGCTAAAATATCTCGACGTCGTGTAGGTTTTAATTGATTCGAGATTTTTATTCATCCAGTCATTTTGATATTGATGAAAAACCTGCTTCGCTCGTTTAATAATTTTAGTTTTATTCCAGACATTATCTTTAGCAGCTGGCTGCTTTAGGCTAACTTCACGAGATCGTCGAACAATCTTATTAATTGGATCAACCAGAAAATCTCTGCTAAAACTACTAAGAAACAAAAAAAGACCGCTCATAAATACTGGCGCGAACAGGAACAGGCTTATGTCATTACCCGCAATCGATACCTTAAATGGCAATACATCTCCACTAACAATTAATACCCCAACCATCATAAAAGCGACACTCAAAAATACAGAAACGATTCTGGTCGTTAACTTAGAGGTAATTTTTGCCAATTTTCGAAGAAACCAACCTTGGAACGCAAATAAAGCTATCATTGCCACGAACGCCACTGAAGCAGCCACTGCCGCTACGATAAAATTAACAAATCCAGTCCATCCAGACCCACCTGAATCAGAGTAACCACCACTAGACGATCTACTACTTGACGACCCACCGCCACCTGAACTGCTTCTACTACTTGATGACCCACCGCCACCAGCACGACTAATAATGTTCAGCGCCAGCCAAATCAAACCAAACCAATCCATGATTGATTCTAATTATATACTTAAGCTTGGGCTTTTTCGAGTTTGATATTCAAATCAATTTTTTCAATTTGCGTTAATTCGCTGTAAGCCTTATTTGAAACTGACTCGCCCACTGCCAGAACCTCTTGGTCAATCTCACCCCTAAATTGCTCAATCGCTTGTTTCAAGTTTTTATCATCGGTCGACAAAACTAAGTTAATTCGATCATCAACATTTAATCCAGCTTTTTTGCGCGCATTTTGCACCGCACGAATCACTTCGCGTGCCAAACCCTCGCGCTTCAAATCATCGGTAATAAGTGTTGACACCGTAATTGTCGGCGTGAACTCTTCACCATCTTTAACCTCCACGATTTCAAGCATGACATCTTTGAGGTTTAGCTCTTCTTTGATGACGTCAGCATATTCGCTCACCGCTTGGTTGGTGCAGCGCACAATTGCGCCCTGTAGGGGCTGACGCACCTTGAAGCCATTTTCCGCTCGCTGGCGCAAACCTTCATTTATTACAAATCGCACAATGGCCATTTCGTCCAAAACCGCTTGGTTCTTTTCGAAGTTCATTGGGTAATCCAGTAAGTGAACCGACTCAGCTCCGCCACCCATTTTCTGATACAACTCCTCTGATAAAAACGGCGTAAATGGTGCCAAAATCACACTGAGCTTGAGTAGTACGTAATGTAAAGTTTTGTAAGCATCGTTTTTATCACCATCGTCTTCACTTTTCCAGAATCTACGACGTGAGCGACGGACATACCAATTCGAGGCATCGTCAATAAACGGCAAAATCGGTTCCAGCGCATCAGGCAGATTGTAATCATCCATATTTTCAACAACCTGCTCGTTTAGCTCGTGCAATCTAGACACAATCCAAATATCTAGCGGATTGGTTAGCTCACTCAACTTTAGCAACGGCTTTTCTGGGTCAAATTCCCAACCGTCTACCTCAGCATACATAGTGAAAAAATCATACATATTCCAGATCATGCTGAGTTTGCGCGCTACGTCCGCCACGTCTTTGTCAATCAACGCATAATCTTCGCCGTTTAGCAGTGGTGATTGTAGTAGCAAGAAACGTAAACTATCAGCCGAGAACTTATCCATCAGCTCGTTCGGATCAGTATAGTTACCATAAGATTTACTCATTTTACGGCCGTCATTGCCAGCCACTGTACCCGTTACAATTACGTTTTTAAAAGCTGGCTTACCAAAGAGCGCAGTCGATACCGCATGAACATAGTAGAACCACGCTCGGACTTGACCAACATATTCGGTGATGAAATCGCCTGGGAAGCTAGCCTCAAATTTGTCTTTATTCTCAAACGGATAATGAAACTGGGCAAATGGCATTGAGCCCGATTCAAACCAGCAGTCTAGAACTTTGTCGATGCGCTTGTAGTGAACGCCGTCTTTTTCAAACTCAATTTCGTCCACCCATGGCCGATGATAATCATCCAGCTCCACACCAGATAATTCTTTCAGCTCAGCATACGAGCCAACCACAATCTGCTTTTTGTTACCGTCTTTATCAACACCCTCCCACACTGGCATAGCGGTCGCCCAAAAACGATCGCGACTCAAGTTCCAATCTGGTGCCACCTCGACAGTTTTAGCAAACCGACCATCTTTAATATGTTCTGGGAACCAATTAATCGGCTGATTGTTTTTGAGCATCTCGGCACGCTGACCATCAATATCCATAAACCAGCTCGGATGCGCACGGTAAATCAAGCGCTCACCCGTCCGCGGATTGTGCGGATATTCGTGACGAATATAATCAATCTTCAACGCCTTACCGTCAGCAAGTATGGTTTTAGCAATGTCTTTATTGACATCCCAAAGATATTTACCCTGCCACTGACCTTCGATAAACACGCCATTATCGTCAAGCTTATGCACCACTGGTAAACCATGCTGCTCAGCTAAACTAAAGTCATCCTCACCATAAGCTGGCGCTGTGTGCACGATACCAGTACCGTCAACATCCGATACATAATCCGCCGCGTAAACTTGGTGCGCATTTTTACCGTGATTATCAAACAATGGCTCGTACTCCAGCCCAGCCAAGTCCGAACCTTTCATTTCACCAATAACTTCGTAATCCAGCGGTTTATGCTTTTCGTCAGTCATGACTTTTTCGACTAGCGATTTGGCCATAATTAGAATCTCGCCGTTATATTCAACTTCAACATAGTCCAAATCTGGATGCACTGCCAAAGCCACGTTGGCTGGCAGTGTCCACGGCGTAGTTGTCCAAGCTAATAAATACCTATTCTCACTAGCACCACTCTTGCTGTCATAATTAGCGGGGAGCCAGCCAATAAACCTTAAGCACTGAGCTGTAGTTTTAGACAGATTTAGCTGTAGTAGCTCTTCTTTTGTGTACCATTTAGCTGTTTCAAAATCATCCTCAGTGGAAATTTTTATTTCGCTGGCTGGCTTATCAAATTTCATCGTATAATTATGAAATTCCATATTCGCAAATACACGCTCGCCAGTATCATCCAAGGTTTTCTCACTAGAGTCGTACATCACCAAATCAACTTTTTTAATCTCAGCTTCAGAAATATCAATCCCCACCTCTTCTAGCATCTCACGCTTTAGCGCCTCAAGCTGTGTTTCACCCTCTTCAACACCACCACCTGGAACAAAAACCTGTCCCTCAAACACGCCACCTTTTTTGTTATACCCAATTAAAATCTTGCTATCCGAAGATATAATCGGACCACCAACAATTACGCGATTAATTTCACGCAGATTGTTTTTGTTATGCGCTTTATCAACAATCTTAAATTTTACATACACACTCGGGTCGGTTACATCTTGATAAGCACCCGCATCCATGGTAACTTCGGCTTTAGACAGTGGCGTCGCCCATTTGGTGTCGTACATCAAGACTTTTTCGCCTTCGTAAATCTTGCCCTTTTCGTAAAGCGTCTTAAACGCCCACCAAACACTTTCCATAAACTCTTTGTCCATGGTTTTATAGGCACCTTTGAAATCTACCCAGCGACCAATTCGGTCAATTGTGTCTTCCCATAAATTACCAGTTTGTACCATATTGTCACGACACGAGCAGATATATTTCTCGAGTGGTACAGTTGTGCCGATTTCATGACGATCAGTTATGCCAAGTTTTTTCTCAGTAAAGTTTTCCGCTGGCAGACCGTGACAATCCCAGCCCCAGCGCCGCTCTACTCGCTTGCCTTGCATGGTTTGATAGCGCGGCACCGCGTCTTTAACGATTGAACTCAGTAAAGTACCGTGGTGTGGCACGCCAGTAATAAACGGCGGACCATCGTAAAACACATAAGCCTGCGACTCGGGTCGCTGCTCAATCGATTTCTCAAAAATCTTGTTGTCTTTCCAAAACTTCAAGACATCTTTTTCGTATTCTAGCGCCCGACGACGACTATTGGCTTTAAATTTCATAGATCCTCCTCTATATGATGTTTATTACGGTCAAATGCTGGACCACAAGCAATGATTAAATCTAAATCACCTTCCCATCTTACTCGCTCCATCGGCGCGAAATGAATCACATCACCCATAGCAAGCTCTTTTTTCTCACCCCCCTGCTTCTCAATCGAGCCTTTTCCTGCCACAACTACCGCTACTTCGTGAGCCTCTTCGTTATAACCCCACCCGGACTCGGGAAACTTACCCCGAACTGATATTTTGGAAACATCAATTTTACAAGTGTCTGGCTTGTACTCTCGCCCCCAGCAGGTTTTACTATTACGAAACTCTTCACCGTCTTTATCACGCCAAACTTTCATTATGATTCGCTCCTTTTTGAAGCCTTAACTAGCTGATTTATATTATCGGCAAATGTAGTGTTCACTAAATTCTTTAACGGTATAAATTGAGGTTCTGGAATATCCTCCAACCGAGCCACCCATTTCATCTCGATACACTTATGCGGTTCCATTATTTTAGGAGTACCTTTTGTGTAACTGAGGCTAAAGACAGTAATATAATGCTTCCCTTCTTTTGTAAAAATATCGTTAGTAAAACCAACATCGATCGTGCCGAAGACTTCTAAGTCAGTTTCTTCTTTAATTTCTCGCACTGTAGTTTGGGTTACTGTTTCGCCAAACTCCATATGCCCACCGGGTAAGGCCCAAGTGCCCTCGCCATGAGAACCATGGCGCTTCATAATTAAGAACCTACCGTTCTTTACTACAAAAGTACCTACACCAACTCGCACTTGTGGTTCGTTCATTGTTTTTACCTCTTTTATCATCTAAGCTCCTCAAATATTTTTATAAAATTGTCATGCACTACGCCATTCGAAATTACCGCGCCTTTAATATCTTGATCATAACGCTGATCTTCACCAAATAAGTTCGTCACCCTACCACCCGCTTCTTCAACAATAACTTTTATCGCCGCCATATCGACATTTTTACCTTTAGTCCCTGGAAAGATGCTGGCATCAAAATACCCAGCCGCTACCAATAGACCACCCTTTATAGCGCTACCTGGCGACAAAATATAACAACCAGTTTCTTTAGAGATTTTATACATTGCTGGCGCAATATCGTAATCAACTTCTGGCCACCAATCGATATTAACTTTCGACATCAGCCCCAGATTGTTGGCACTCACCGTCAGCTTATTACCATTACAAAAGGCGCCATTTCTCACCACAGCTTCATATAGTTTATTAAGGTATGGATCATAAACCACACCCAAGACCGGCTTACCATCAATTACCAGTGCTAGCGAAAAAACCGATACTGGTAGCCGCATTGTGTAAGGAACCGTACCATCAATCGGATCGCATACCCACAACCGCTCGCGATCTTTACCAAACGAATCTTCTTCGCCATAAACACCATCCTTAGGAAAATGTTTTTTAACTTCATCAATCACCATTTGATTATTGGTTTTATCGGCAATCGTCACTGGCGTGTCATCGCTTTTTATCTCAACCTTTTGATCAGCATCAAAATATTTGAGCATAGTCTCACCCGCTTGTTTAGCCAAGCGTTTAGCAAATTTTAGTTCGACTTCGTATGACATCTTTACTCCTTTATTTAAAACAAAAACTTCCTTCGGTCTCGAGAATCCGTTAGTTAACGGACGGTACCATCTCGATTCCAAAAGAAGTTTCTCTTTTAGCTCTTAATCACAAGTTGTCGGACTTGAACCGGTCGGGTCTACTCAGCTTACGCTTTTCCGCCGACAGCGCTTTCATTCGTAGCTTTACGAAGAAGAATCGTGGTTGATTGCCACTCAAACGCCTATTTTAATTGTACAACTTTTTGCTAGAAAAGTAAAAGTTTTAGTCATTCTGAGTCTGCAAGCCCCTTGCTTACAAAGTAAGCGGAGTGGGTTAATTCAGAATCTATCTGCTAAGCTTTGCTTGAGAAGGAAGGCAGTTCAGCCCTCTACACCACCCCTTTTTGCACTAAATACTCGTACACCTGCTCAGCAGTCTGCTTATGCCCTTTTATAGAAAAATGAACTTTATCAACTGCAGTATCAATACTCTTAAGGAAAATTACATCGTCACGTTTCTTTAATAAACTAATTAACTGCTTTAGCCCCTCGGGATTACCCTTGTTGCAATCACGCGAAGTTGCAAAGGTGTGCGGAGCAATAAAAAAGACTTTTGCCTCAATCCCTTCGTTGTTTTCAATCTGTCGACCAACCTCGTCTTTATACCACATCAAATCGTCATATATTTCTTGAGCTGAGCGACCATGTTTAAATTTCAAATCATTTGTGCCAAGAGCAATAATAACAACATCAACTGGCGTGGCACTACGGAATATGACCTCAAAATAGCGCCGACCGTTAGTATGAATCTTACCTTGCTCGGTTCGATAGTCACCCGCCACCCGAGCCGCCAGCCCTTCTTGTACAACAACCCACTTTCTGTCAAGTGACTTTCGCAAAATATTCGGCCATTGTTCGTTGTGCGGCATCCGACAACCAGACAAGGCCAATTCGCCCCAAACATTGGAGTCGCCATAAATTAACATTCTTTTTGTGGCCATAGATTTGATTCTACTCAAGTACCCCAGCTTCTATCAGTGCACTTTCTGGGTCGTTCGCTCCTACATAATATAATACGCCCATTAAATTACCCGCAAGCTCACCAAGGTCATCCACACCAATTATACTGTCTCTATGCTCAAGTAATTTATACCTCTCTACTATCTTTTCATATATACGACTCCCTAGGTCTTCTCCCCAGGTTTTAACCAGATCGTCCAACATCTTTTTATACTCCTCTGGATTCTCATTTTCTTCAGGAGAATGGCCGACGGCCAACTCGCCCATTGCCTGCGTCGATTCTGGATCAAGAACCACTTCTAGACTCTCTACGTTTTCTAATTTTTTATTCTCTGGTCCTAAAAACTCACTCATTTTTTACTCCTTATTCTATTTCTCCACCATGGCAATACAGCCGATAAACCAGCTCGCCTTTGTATGATATTTCTTCGGTGCCGATAAAATCAGCCATTTCACCATCAACTTTAAAGGTATATTTCCAGTCGCCATTAATAAACTCTTTCGGACCACGTACTGGCAGAATATCGCCTTCGCCAACTTTCATCATGGCTGGCCTTAGAGCGTTTACGTCTATCGCCCCCTCCATAGCCTTGTCAAATGCCTGACCGCGATAATTCATCGCCCAAATTGGCTGATTATTCTTATACACTACCTCCTCGCCGATAAAACGCGATGAGCCAAAATAAGTGTCATGATAGGCAAACTCTCCCTGCTCAAAATGATAATCTTTTGAACTAGGCCTTAATGACTCAACTTTCTCGCCCTGACCAGCATAAGTCGCTCGTTTGGCAGTGATTAGAAAATCTATTATTTCTTGGCTGTTCATTTTTACTCCTTTAATTTATTACAATCACCCCTAGTAGCGACTTTACGCGGTCGCGACTGGACTTTAATTTATAAGCATCCTTAACTAAAACATTATGACGCTGGTGCATATACTCTACCGCATCATAATCGTCAGCATTGTAAATCAAAAAAATATCAATCGGCAATTGCGGTCGATCTTCGCAACCTGGTTTGTAAACATGCAGGTTAAAAATACCGCCGATTGAGCTGTCCTCTGAAAAATTCGGATACTCACCGGCATGAAAATCGGCCTCTACTTCACCTAGATAACTTCGGTCATCGCCACTTTGAGTAAAAATCTTATCTGTGCCAGTTTCTAAAATTTTTGCCACGTAATCATCACGACTTATTTCGTCACGCTTTTTACCCGACTGTACGCCACGCACTAAAATATTCTGCCTCGCAAAACGACGCAGAATTTCCGCATCAATAACTTTAGCAATTGGTGTCAAATCTTGCTTATTTTCCGCATCGAACGCAAACGGATTGGTGTTCTCATCGAATTGATATTCTTTGATATCTAATCGACTAATTTTTTGTTCAATCATTTTATTACCCCCTTAATTTAACCATTTTCTTAAAATCTTCTATTACCGCATCGACCAAATCCCAGTTAGCCAGCGATGCGCCACAAGCCATGTCATGCCCGCCGCCACCATATTTTTTGGCGACGTCAACAATCTTAACTCCACGCGAGCGAAACTCGCCTAAGATTACGCCCTGTTCTGAGCTGAAAGTGAAATTAGCTCCAATTAACACACCCTCAATTTCTAGCATCGAGCCAGCCACTTCCTTAGACATAACAGAGATATCAACGTCAGGATGCTTAGCCACATCCTCTTTACTGTTCTTCAAAAAAGCTACGCCGTCTTCAATCTTAATTCTTGATTGAAAATCATATTTCATCAACCTCACCTCGGGCTTTTCAAGATACAGCCAATCATACAAGGCTACTGGATTTGCACCTAATTTCATCAATTTTGCTGAAATTTCGAATAGCCTAACGCCATCTTTTATGTAGCGAAATCGATCGGTATCGCCAACAATCCCCATCATCAACAAATCGGCACATTTGGGCGAAATCCCAAAATCTAATTCAAACAAAATGTCCGCCAGAAAAGCAGTTGTCGATTCATAGCCAGTATCAATAAAAACCGTCGCCCTGTCGATATCGGGCTGATTGGCGTGGTGATCAATGATAATCACCTCATCTGCTGACTTGAACCTGTCGTCAAACACTCTGTCTTGAGTCGCCGCATCCACAACAATTACCAGCGCGCCGTCATATTTGTCGTCGCTAATATTATCCATCGCCCCAACCCGACGACTTAAATCATTTTCATCACCCACGACATAAACCTCTTTATCGAAGTAAGTAGCCAAAATCGCCTCTTTTAATCCTAACTGCGACCCTAAAGCATCTAAATCAGGTTGTAAATGACGATGAATAATAATCGTCTGGTAATTTTTGATTCCTTTTTTGATTATTCCATAGTTCATAATACAGAGCCTTTATTTTTACTTTTCGGCGCCCACCTTCTTAATCAATTCTACCATCTCGGGAAAGTCAGCCATATTGAAATGTGCACGGTCGGTAAAAACCATCTCGGTAGCGTTTGATAAAGCTTTTTTATATCCAGCCAACTCAGCAAAATCAACCACTAGGTCGTCCTGACTATGAATCAAAAAGATTTTATCGACTTGCTTATTAATATTTTCTAACGAATCTGGCAAGGCAAAATCAGCCAAAGATTCTTGGCTTTCGTCTTTAAACGGCGCAGCCACTAAAATCAGCGCTTTCGCTTTGTGTGGCAAATCATTTTCCGCTAAATATTTTGCTAAAAATATGCCACCCAACGAGTGTCCAATCAAAATCGGCTTTTTATCAAGCAGCGCATAAATTCGCTCAAACCAAATCTTCCATTCTTCGTAACGCGCATTGGTAGAGTTAGGCATTTTCGGATTCAATACTATAAACCTTTCACCCAATTCTTGGCCCAACAGATCTTTCCAACCCAGTTCACGACAAAGCCTATCAAATGACAGTTCTTTAGTTTTTAGATAATTAATATAATCTTCTTGGCTATCAAAAGTCGTTCCACCATGAATAACTAAAACTTGTTTGGTCATTTAACCTCCTTTTTATTATTTACCCTATAAACTACAGCTTCAGCATTACCAACCTTACCAATACGCATATTTCCTTCCCATGGAAGATTGTTGAAATAAGCATGAAAAGCACTATAAACTCCGCCGTGTGAAACTATCAAAACGGTCTTGCTCATATAGCGCTCTTTTAAATCGTCTATTGTGGCATAAACTCGCTCAAAAAAGACTCTAACAGACTCAGTACCCTCTTTTTCTGGCTGAACATTTTTGTCAATATCAAATAACTCATGCCAAGTTTTAGAATCAACACCGCCAACCGAGCGCTCGCGCAAATCTGGCTCAATCACAATCGGAACTTTTTGCCTTTCTTTCACAATTTCCGCCGTCATTTGAGCGCGCTTCATTGGTGAAGTCACGATAACATCAACCTTGGGCAGTTTATCTCGCACTTCTTGAACCTGCTTAACACCTTCTTCGTTTAGCGGATAATCACTATCTTCATTGATAGCCCTGCCAGTCGCCATATCAACGTTTTGATCGGTCTGCCCATGTCGCATGAATATAAAAACAGTTTCTTTCACGCCGCTCATATCAATCCCAAAAATATTGTTAGTGCGCCAAAAACAGCATGACTGACCACTACGCCCAGCAAATTGTCAGTTTTAAGATAAATCAAATGCCAAATTATGCCCAAGACAAATGTCGCTACTAGCAGAATCCAGTCTTTGTAAATGATGTGGACTAAACTATACAGCAGTGTCGAAATTAAAATGGTTGGCCATTTGTCTAATTTAAATATTTTACCAAAATAAGTTGTCGCTCCGCGATATAAAAACTCTTGAACTGGCGAAGAAACAAATACGTAAAATAAGTAAAACAGCAACGTTTCGTTTGGCTCAAAACGTGCGCCAATGAATTTATAAGCCGCTAGCGCCGCCAATACAAAAAATAGAGTAACGCCAAGTACCGACTTTAACGAAGTTTGCCATTTTTTGGTCGTCAAACCAAGCTCATGGTTTTTTACGCCCATGAATCGCAATACTAAATAAGACAAGATCCCATAAGCCACCAAAAAGACAAATTTATACTCAAACGGCAACACACCAAAAAATATCAACAACGGAACTGCGATGTAACCGAGAACCAAACTGAGTACGACACCCCTCCTCATTTCGCTGAGCGCTCCATTCTTATCGCTGGCAGCTTGTCAGATGAAATCTTGCGCTCGCCTGGAACGATCCTGAAACCACATTTCTCATAAAACTTAATCGCTCGCGCATTGTACTCCACCACCCACAAATCAACTTTCTCGTCACCAAGAAAATCTCGCGCTTCGTCTACCAGTCGCTGCGCCAGGCCAGTACCATGAGTTGATTTATCAGTATACATGCCAGACAACTCTTTTGAGCCATCATCGTGCGTCAAGAAATGCACAAACCCTACCACTTCTCCGTCTCGCTTCGCCACACGGTAAAACTGCGTTTCATCAGCAAAAACTTTACCCAAATGCTCGTAAGACTCCGCCAACTTCTCTGGCGTAAACCAGCTCGCCGTGCGCTCACGCAACCACTCTGCCGTCACACCAATTTCTGGGTTCTCGTAAGTATCGCGCCATGACTGCGCCTGCATACGCCGAATCGACTCAACGTCATCGATGATTGGTCTAACTATTTGGTAATTATTCATCTTATTTTTCAAACAAAAGCTACGACTCAGGCTTGTCTGGCGATTGATTCTTCAATTCTTTAACTTCGTTTGCTAAGCGCCCCAAATCGTGATCAATCACCGTTGGCATCAATCCAATCACTTCATAATAATGGTCTTGTTCAGGATTTGGCTTCTCATACAGATAAACTGGCACTCCTAATGCATAAGCCACGCCCATTTCTAAAAATGAATTCGGACCGATATAGCCTGATATACCCTTTTTCTCAGCATTGAACAATAGTATAGCTCGACTACCAAGTATCTTTTTCAAGTGGTGATCAATATATTTTTTCTTCTCAACCGCAATCGCTTCATCCGATGCATTATCCCAATCAAAACCGCCCTCTTCGGCAACTGGGCGATCTACTTTGAGTCCCATCTCACTCAGCTCATCCGCAACCTTAAGCCACTGTTCACTCAAGGACATCGATCCCGAAATCAAAACATCAATATCTTTTTCTTCTGATTGATAGTTATTCACGTGCTCCATTCGCCTCATTTCTAGAAATGTAAATTCATTTATATTCGGTGATTGTTAATCAAAAAACACCTAAGATCTACTATTATTTTACAATTTTTCAGTCAAAAAATAAAGATATTACCACTAGACCACTTTGTTGGCGATTTCTGCCGCCAGCTCTTCCAGATACTCCGCCAAGCCATCGTCCGCCACATCACCAATCACTCGATCGGCTATTTGTTTTAGCTCATCAGCCGCATTGCTCATCGCCACTTTATAACCCACTGCTTCAAACAAACTTATGTCGTTTCGTCCATCACCCGCCGCCAACATTTCCGACGGATCAACACCAACCATCTTGGCTAGTTCGTGGACCGCTTTGCCTTTGTTAGCTCGATTATCAGTCAGGTGGATATGAAACAACCCAGGCACCTCACCCGAAGGCACAACATGACAAGAAATATCATCCACGCCGTCAAATTGTTTAACAATCATATCAACTGATTCTGGCGGAATCAAAAGCACTACGATTCGCTTCAGTCCCTCAGGATTTTCAATTTCGCTCAAAACTGCGCCAGATTGATATTGTTTACGACCATTATTCCCATCTGTCAAAACAGAGAAATCTAATTTCGAAGTAATTGCAATAATTTCTGCAACTTTGCTCGGCGTAATACTATGTCGTACCAAAACCGTTCCGTCTGGCTGTACAATTTCAGCACCACCATATAAAACCGCTGGATTTTGGCTTGGCAAAACTTTCATCAATGGTTGAGCATTGGGAAAACTACGCGACGACACTAAATAAAATTCGATTCCTAAGTCTTTCAGCGCTCTAATCGCCGCTAACATCCGCTCGCTCGGCAGAGTTTGCTTAGGTGTATCTAGCAATGTACCGTCAATATCACTAACTATGGCCCGTATTCTCATTTCATTTATATTACAATCTCTCGATAGAAAAGTAAAATTGACCACCCTCCTCTGTATTGACTTTTTCAAGCGTAAGTGATATAATACTAGTACGCGAGTGAAAAGAAAACAAGTTTTCTTTTCTGAGTGTGCGACATATTACACGATAGTATGGCATTAACATGTTCACTGGAATACTTTTAGGAGGGAAAGAAAAATGAGTGAATTGCTCAAACTCGGTTTCGAAAGTAACAATGCGGCTTTGGCCATAATAATGTTGGGGGTGATAATCTTTACAATTGGCTGGTTGATATATCTTATTATCAGCTACGCCACCACTGGTCTTAGGTGGAAATCACTTGGGACAAAGGAGGAAGATGCCATTCTCTTAGAAACCAGAGAGGTTTTCAAGATGGGACCAACAGCGATAATAGGCAAGATGATAATCCCCAGCTCGTATCACACCGAAAGATTGACCGTTGTTCGCTTAGAGGATGGTAGTGAAAAAACCATTGAAAGCGATAGTCTCTACTGCTATGCCAAAGGTCTTAAGCCCGGTAATATAATCAGATTGATTCTAGATGTTTCGCAACATAAAAAGACTGGTGCTATCGACAAGAGTTTCGTCAGGTTTATCTCACCCGACTTAAACTACTAAACCGACAAAAGGCTCCGATATAAGTCGGGGCTTTTTACTTTATGATAATCACAAAATTACGCGCCAAACTTCCCATAGCCTACATTTAACAAGAAACACGCTACCATTCAAAACCAAAACCATATACCTTTACTCCACCAGCACCCAACTCCTCTGTTCCACCGTCAACAAAAGCATTGCCAGCAAAGCTTGGTTCGACACAAACATAATTACCCAGTAAATCGGTCCAAATCGCAAAACAATTTAGATTAGTTTGGTTAAATATAATTTCACGACCGCCAATTTTAGCCGATTTTACATTGTCTCGAAAAATTGTACCCTCAAGTTCGTCTAACTGTAAAATTTCATCATCCAATCGAAACGATACCTCATCTTTTTTCGTTGCAAAATACGGATGAAAAGCTGGCGCCACTTCCAGCACCTCGTCATTTAGATTCTTTAAGATTAATTTCAAATTTAATTTTCTATCAGACAAATCCACCTCCAGTACTGATTGAAGTTTTTTATAAGGCTTCGCGCCGCCCTCCAGCAACAAGACTACTCGATTAGCTGATTGTTTAATAACTTGCCAAGTCAATTCCCGACCAAAGCCGTGTTGATTTAGGTCAAACTTATTATCTGGACCAAAATTTGGTAAACAAACATGCAAGCCACCCCGAGTCTTTATCTCACCCGATTTATTCTTTAGTTGTGTTCGTGGAAACAAGATATCCTTACCAAACGAGCGCAAACTCACCAAAAACGCCCCTTTTGGGTCAACTTCTAGTATCGTCTCACCACTTTTTAACTCAATCATACCACTAGTCTAAACAAACATCCTCATCAAAGCAACCAAAACCTCCGACCATAATCGGAGGTTTGATGTTTTTGTTTGAGTTTTAATTTAAGCGATTTGCTTAGCTAATTTTCGTCCTCGAACACCTAGGGCAATCAAGAGTAGTGCAAACAGTGCGATGAACGGACTCATAGCTGAGCCAGCACCAGTCTTTGGAACTACTAAATCGCCTTTGCCTGGCTCCAACCAGCAGTTAGTAACAACAAAGCCTTCGGTCAAGGAGCCAGTAATTCTACTTTCGTAATTTTCTAGTTTTTCCTCTTCAATAGTGTATGTGTAAGGTGTGCCATCAATGTCGGTCATCTCAACCTTCCAAGTATGGAACCACTTGCCGTTTTGGAGGACTTGTGAAGCTATCACTTCGCCATCTCGCAACAGATTGATGATAGCATCTGGATGAGTTGCAAATGGGTCCTCCCAAACTTTCTTTACCATAATATCCTTGGTTGGAATATTGTAGGTGTTAAGGATAAAGACACCTTCTTCCGATTCAAACACTTCTGAGGTAAAGTTATCAACGGCGACTTCCTCAACAGTATAAACATATTTATTACCTTCAGCATCGGTTTCGTCAACCGTCCATTTACCGCTCCAGCTATTGTCTTCTGATAATACAAGTGTGTCTTCGCCAGCGTTAACACCATCGCGTAGTAAGTTAACTTCGATTGATTCTGGTCGAACTTTTTCACCACCCTCCCATAGTTTTTCAACGGGGATATTAATCTTTGGCGAGGTATATTTGTTCGTCACCGTTAATTTAATCTCTGAAACTTTACCCCATGGAGCTAGTGGATCGACTTCTTCAACGGTATACTCATAGGCTACGCCGTCTTTATCATTAATATCTAAGTCTTTCCAAGTATGACTTATTTCACTATTACCATCAGCAGTCTCAAGAATTACTGGAGCGCCATAATTAACACCATTTTGCTTTAATTGGAAGGTTACGTCTGGCTTGGTTAGTACCGAACCACCAATCCAAACCTTAGTTGCAGTTACATCAGCTTTTGGTGATTCATAAGTGTTAGTCACCGTTCGACCATCCTCAGAAATAGTTTTGACGTAATTAGTTGGAACATTGGCTTCATCGACAGTATATTTATAAACTTTACCATTTGAATCAGTCTTGTCTAGGCCAGTCCAAGTATGCGAAGTTGTACCATGAGACAACGTCACTGCGTCTTGGACGGTTCCGTCTCTGAGCAATTGTAGTCGAACATCAGGTCGAGGTGTTGGACCGTTGACCCAAACTTTCGTACCAGTAATCTCAATCTTTGGTGATTCGTAGGTATTGGTAATCACAAAGCCATCGACTCCCTTGATGTAATTTTCTGGAACATTGATTTCGTCAACTGTGTAAGTATAGACTTTACCATTTGAATCGGTCTTGTCTAATTCGGTCCAGGTATGTGAAGTTTCTCCATCAGCCAAAGTTACCGAATCGCCAAAGGCCGCACCATCTCGATAGAGCTGAAGCTCAACATCTGGACGAGGTATTGGACCATTGACCCAAACTTTCTTGCCAGTAACCTCAATCTTGGGTGATTTATAAGTATTAGTTACCGTCAAACCATCTTCAGAAATGGTCTTGGTGTAGTTAGTTGGGATATAAACCTCATCAACAGTGTATTTATAAGCCTTACCATTTGAATCGGTTTTATCTAATTCAGTCCAAGTATGTGAAGTTTCTCCATCAACCAAAGTTACCGAATCGCCAAAGGCCGCACCATCTCGATAAAGTTGAAGTTCAACATTAGGTCGAGGTGTTGGACCGTTAACCCAAGCTTTGGTACCCGTGATTTCAATCTTAGGTGATTGATAGGTATTAGTTACCGTTAGGCCATCTTCGGAGACAGTCTTGACATAATTGGTTGGAACATCGACTTCATCAACTGTATAAGCATAGGTCTTGCCATTTGAATCGGTCTTGTCTAATTCGGTCCAGGTATGTGAAGTTTCTCCATCAACCAAAGTTACCGAATCGCCAAAGGCCGCACCATCTCGATAAAGTTGAAGTTCAACATTAGGTCGAGGTGTTGGACCGTTAACCCAAGCTTTGGTACCCGTGATTTCAATCTTAGGTGACTTGTAAGTATTAGTGATTGTAAAGCCATTAACCGTTTTAATGTAATTTTCTGGAGCTTTAACTTCATCAACGCTATAGGTATAAATATTACCGTTGATATCAGTTGCGTCTAGGTCAGCCCAGGTGTATTCGGTCGTTCCGTTAGGCAAACTAACTGGGTCACCAAACGCGCCATTGTTTTGATAAAGTTGAACCTGAATAGTAGGACGAGGTGTTGAACCACCAACCCATTTCTTAGTGACGGTAACCTCAGTTTTTGGAATTACATAAGTATTGATAATATCAAGTTCAGTATTACCGTAGCTGGTATTAAAGTTAGACAGGACGGTTACCTCTTTTACACTGTAGGTATAAGTCCTACCGTCATCATCAGTAGCTGGCATATTAGGCCAAGTATACGTCAGAGTGCCAGGATCTAGGGTAACTGGCAAACCAACTTTGCTTGGCTCTGCCTCGGCGATAGTTTGGCGATAAAGTTGAAATTCAATCGCCACTGGAGCTGGGCCATTAACCCAAGTTTTGGTAGCAATAACTTCAACTAGCGATGCTCCGTATGTGTTAATCACAGTCAAGCCATCTTCAGATTTAGTCTTAGTGTAGTTATCTGGAGTCTTAACCTCATCAACACTATAGGTATAAACATTACCGTTGATATCAGTTTTAGGAACATTTTCCCAAGTGTATGACAATTGTGGTGTTGCACCACCAGTTAGGGTTACTGGATCGAGGTGGGCAATGCCATCTCGATAGAGCTGCAGCTGAATATCTGGACGCTTACCATCATTGAAATATTGACCACCAACCCATTGTTTATACCCTGTAACATTAGTTGTCTCTGGGATGTATCGGTTAGTAACCGTAATAGCACCACTACCATTGACTATCATAATACCTTCACCATTATCAGAATATTCTGGGTCAGCATAACCGTCGATTTTGGTTTCAACAATTGTATATTTAATTGGCGAACCGTTGCGATTATATTGACGCAAGTTAGTAAAGGTGTGTTGCCATTCGTTGTTGGCATTAAGCTCAACTGTTTGACCGGTCGATACGCTATCAGCATGTAGAGTAACAACCGCCTTGGTGCCTGGTACACCAACCCATTTTTTATCAACAGTGACAGAGCCCGTCTTAACGGTGTTGGTGGCTGAAATAATTTGGTCAGCTCCACCTAAAGCCAAAGCAAAGCTAGTTTTATTAAACGAAATTACATATTGATCCAAAGACATTGAATTGCCATTAGCATCAGTCGCACTCACCTCACTGATTGTGTAATTACCAATCGGCATTGGATGGTAAAGAGTAATTTCTTGACCAGCTACAACAGTATGATGTTCCGTAGTTCCATTTGGTAATGTTAGTCTAAAGGTAAATTTACAACCTACGCAGTCATCACCACCTAGAGTCTTTTTAATTTTGACAAACACTGGGTCAATCTTTGGAACTGGGAAATCAGCCGTAGATTCGCCGTTGTAAGTAATGGTTGCATTAGCGTTAGCTGGATAGAGACCATCGTTGTCGTGAGGAGCCGTTAAGATATCCTCATCCAATCGAACTCGGTAAACCAGTTCAGCCACATATTTACCAATAGTATCATTCCAAGTGAAGGTTGGCTCCCATTTAACAGTTTTACCAGCGTTGATAATAGAAGGGTTAACAGTAGAGCAACCGCCAGTGCATGAAATAATCTGGGTAGCCACCACACCAGGTGCCATGTTATCAATTATCGTTGCAGATTGAATAAAGTTATTAATTTTGCCAGCAATCTCATTAAAGATTTCTGTCAATTCGTCTGGCTCAGCTGTATAAGCCTTGCCTGGGCTAGCCATAGCATTTAAAACTGGGCCACCTTCTTCACCGGCGCTCAAAGCGATAGTGTAAAGATTACTACTGGGATAACTAGTCTTAAAGAAGCCAGCCTCTGCGATGGCGTGATTGCCGCAGTTATACCACTTATCATTAGATGTTCCGCTCGGATTATCGTATCGTTGATACATAGAGTTGCCAGCGCCGACCCGATCATTATTAAATTGATTCTCAGGGACCGTTGTTGGCGTCTGCCACCCATAGTTCGGATAAGCAATCAAGTTGGCTGTGTTCATTTTCCACGGGCTGTTAACGCCATAACAGAAAGTTGGTCGACCATCGGATAGCAAAACGATGTTTTTAAGATTGGCTGTTGATGTAGCTATAAGTTCACGAGCCTTACGCATACCAGCTTGAGTATGAGTTCCGCCGTCAGCAATCAAACTATTAACAGCATTGCTAGCTGTCGTACTATTGGTCGTGAAATGAGAATTGACTGTTACGTCACTAGAGGTGTTATACGGTGAGCCCGCAAAAGACACTACCGCTACACGATTTCTCGTATTACCAGCTGGCAACAACTTGTTAATCAAACTATTGGCAGCAACTTTAGCATTTTTCATCCTATTATAATTGGCCATACTGCCCGAACGATCGATTACTAAAATCGTGTCTGAAGTGGTCTGAGTTTGACCACTTTCAATTCTGAGTTTAACATCCCATTCGTTGACCATGCCATTAAACGGAGTGGCAGTCTTATTTAATTCAATTGGGTCAACAATTGGGCCTGGGTTGGTATAGGTATTAATTAAATCAAAAGTGTACGTCTTGGTGTCTTGATTATAACTTGAGCTAAAAGTAACCTCATAACCAGCTCCTGGATCTGATTCTTCGAAAGAATATATATAAATCCGACCAGCATTGTCAGTAAATAATAAATTGGTAAAGCCCTTAGTTGGATTGGCGGTAGAAAGAATGAAAGGATTATCATCTCGATCGACTATTTGACGAGCTTCGTTCCCGATTTGTCGATACAACGTAATACTGACAGGTGTCTTCGGACCACCATCCCAAGTTTTATTAACATTGACCGTAACTTTTGGGATTTCTATATTCATATACCCACCAACATCATGACCCCCACCAATACCCTTCACGAAGAAAGAGAAACGAGTGGTTTGTGGATTAGATGTAAAGACTGAAAGCGGAAAACGCACAACCGTCCAATGCGCGTCTTTAATATTACCATTTAAGGTATCGGCCGGATTGGCGTAAGGTATACCATTAACATAAATTGTCTGATCAGCCTCATAACGATCAAGATTCTCACTACGTGTACCATCGATTTCCATGTACTGAATCTTATGCGTTGATTTGACCATCATAAAAACCTGCGAACCGCTGGTCCACAACATATATGGTCGAGTATGAACATTAGTCGATTCACCCTCGAGTGTAACCATCAGAGGAATTGCGCTCTCCTCAATAGCATAACCTGGCGGAGTTACCCCTGGCGCGGCAGCTTGAACCAGCTGAGTATTCAGTGGTAAACCGACAACAATCGTCATTAGGATCATCAACCCTGATTTTAACTTTTGTATTAGGTGTTTCATGGACTTCTCTCCCTTGTGTCCTGACTGCCAAATCACGCCACAAAAAGGCGCAACCACCCTTCATCAAGAATTAAAATAAAATTATTCTAACCGCACCAACCGATGTAGTTGTGCCCAGAATAGCACAAAATATTTTTCTTTGCAATACTTTTTTCAAAAAGTCTAATTTATGTTATAGCATAAGCATTTTGACTTGCCAGCCAAAAATTAATGTGTATAATTAGGCATCCATTGTTTGCTCTAAATGATGGTGAAAAATCGTTCTTTAGAAAGGAGTTCAGGAAAAATGAGTAGAAAGTGGCGCAGATCAAAAAGTATCCGACCCTAAAAGCCTTCAAGCTAATACCCAACTCAATCGTCCGCGCCTATCTACTCTGTATATATGCTCATCGCGGACAAAAGCGTAAAATTACTGGGGAACCTGTTGCTAGTCACCCAATTGCCGTGTACAAAATCCTCAAACAATATACCAACGACCCAAATCTATTGGCCGCCGCTCTACTACACGACATAATCGAAGATACTGATTTCACACATGAAGACGTCAGGTATCTGTTCAATTACGCAGTCGCTGACTTTGTTCAGGAAGTTACCGAAATTAAACAATCACCCAGTGGAGAAAACCTACCATGGCTGGAGCGTAAAAAAGAGCTACTCAGCCGTCTCGCTGCCAAGGGCACAGTTGGTGCTCTCGAGATTAAAGTAGCTGACCATATTCACAACCGAGGGAGTGACGTAAAAAATGCTACTAAAGCATGTCTCAAAAAAGCTGATTTCAATTCGTCTATCATGCAACAGATATGGTATTCAGAAATGATACTAAACATCGCTCGTACTAAAGGCGCACACTCGGACCTAACTCAACAACTAAATCAAACTATTGACGCTTTCGAGCAAAAGTTTGCTCAAGCAGCTTAAGCGCCTCCGACGTACGGGGGCGTTTTTATCGCTCCCAAGTGAATTCTTTATGGCCGAAATGACCATAGCGCGCGGTCGCTTCAAAAACCGGTTTTCGCAAATCTAACAGGTTAATAATTCCCTGAGGTGACAAATCGTACCCCTGAATTTCTTGCACTGCACCATCAACAATTACCGTCGCTTCGACTGGTTGATCATAGCCAATCGCATAAGCTAGTCGCACTAGCACCTCGTTGGCTTGAAATTTTTGTAAATAATCCACCGCAATTTTGCGCGCCATATAGGCCGCCGAGCGGTCAACTTTTGTCGCATCCTTACCACTAAACGCGCCACCACCAACTGGAATTCGTGGACCATAATTGTCTACCACTAACTTACGGCCAGTTAGGCCAGTGTCGGCTTCAAAACCACCGATTTGCCAATCACCCGCTGGATTGATATGCAGCTCTTTGGTTTTATGACTTTGCAAATTCAACCACTGCTTAACCGCCACTTCTAAATCGGCTTTCGCGACTTTTTGCCAACTCGCCACCACGCTCTGAATTTCCTGACCGCGTATTGTCACTTGGGTCTTACCATCATACGGCCAGTTGTCATACAAAAACTGATTTAGCTGGCGTGACAAAACCACTTCTAGTGGCAACATTTCTGGAGTTTCTTTTGTGGCATAGCCAATCATAATTCCTTGATCACCCGCCCCGCCAGTATTTACCCCACCAGCAATTTCTGGGCTTTGCTCCGCCAAGCGCGCTTCGATTTCCATTTCACCAGCGATTCGTCTTACAATCGGCTCAACTTCCACATGAGCCCTACTCGTCACCTCGCCAATGATAAAAATCTTGCCGTGGCCACCCATTACCTCGACCGCCACTCGCGATTGCGGATCTTGGGTTAAATAGGCATCTAAAATCGCATCACTAATCTGGTCGCACATCTTATCTGGATGCTTCGGTGATACACTTTCGGCCGTTCGTAATTGTTCGTCTTTCATACCTTTCCTTTCTGTCGTAACGCATCATTCCAAAACAAAACCGCCTCACAGGCGGTCGATTATTCTAAGAATAAATATCTTCCCCGTGTGATTGGGCTGAAATTCGCACCTTGCTGAGAACAGCAGGTTGCGAGCAGTTCATAGAGTCAGTTCTCTCCCCGCTTCTAGATACGTCAGATTGTTAATACATCCATTATACTATCGTGTAATACGTCACACACTCGGAAAAGAAAACAAGTTCTCTTTTCGCTCGCGTGCTAGTATTATATCACAAATGACTATACACCCCTCTTAGAGGGGTGTATAGATTTTGGTGTTTGTGGTTCTTGAGGTTAGGGTTGTTGTGGACGATTGTCGTAGAATTTACTTTCTCTTGAATCTGCCTTATCGTATTTATTAATTTCGCCGTCTATCTGCATACTCACTCCGTCAAGATTGACAATAATGTCATGGTTGTCTCGGAATTCCCCAGTTCCATCATCGACTTGTTTGGAACTATGATTAGCCATAACTATAGCGTCTTTACCTTCGTTATTGATAAAAGTACCACCAGTGATATTAACTATTGCTGGACTGGCGTAGCCACTTGTAATGTTAGCGCTGGTAGGTTTACTAACGACGATAGTACCAATATAGTTACCAGCACCATTTGTGTTAAGTTTGGTGTCAAGAGAGTTGATATAGGGTTTTTCGGGGTCGAAATCTTCGGTATATTTAAAGGTACCACCAGCCTTTTTGATTGTTCATGTAAGTACTAACAAAATGAATGACATCAATAGCCATTGTGTTTAAGTTGGGGTCATCGTAGTAATCCTTAACTAAACTCGTCTTTAGCAGACCCCTTAGTTCATTGTCGACGCGTAGATGCTTAGATAATTCGTCATAGAGACCAAAGGCACCTTTAACGCTTTCTATAGATCCCGCCCTCGGAGTATAACTACTGCCGACCTCATGGGCAAATTTTTTGATCTCGGAATACTTGTAGATATAATATTTATCAGGAAATCTCAGCCATAAATATGTTGATATTGCATTGGTATTCTGAAAATGATTGCTCCATTTTTCGGCACCATA
Organism: Candidatus Nanosyncoccaceae bacterium; assembly: GCA_050950465.1. Lineage (GTDB taxonomy): Bacteria > Patescibacteriota > Saccharimonadia > Saccharimonadales > Saccharimonadaceae > CAZRIZ01. The sequence goes on from JBMNHQ010000001.1 coordinate 96,563, forward strand.
AGTCAGCCGCAGCCTTTCGGATTCGTCCATAAAGTATTGGATCCGCTCAGCCAACCCCCGATCCTCATCATATAGCACCTTAAACATCTGCCGCACCGCCTCTTGGTCAACATTACAGAATTCTTCAATCATGGCTTTGGGAAAATTGTTTCGCGAAGCTAGCAGGTTGTCAGTTCTTCTTGTTGCCTCCTTAAACATCGCACCAAAATCTTTAGCATCCACATTCCAATGCTTTTGAAAATGTTGAACCGCTCGCCACTTATAACCTTCTCCGCCTTTGAAAATCTCAACAAATCGCTCTTTATAAACCGCTATTATTTCATCAAGTTTTTTGTAGTCTATCACTGCTCCCTCTCTATAAATTCTGCTTAATTTATGCATTAATTATTATATAACAACTTGCTATAATTATCTGACGAACGAAATACCTTATAATAACAACATGAAAAAGCTGAACATTTACCTCGACGTTGATGGGGTTTTACGCGGAACGGCTTCGCCAAAAAGCGATATTATCGAGCTCTTAGAATACTGCCTAGCACACCATCCGACCTCGACTTACTGGCTGACAACACACTGCAAACACGGCGAGAACCGAGTTGATCGAGCCCTGCGCGGTGAATTTCCCGATGAATTAGTTGAACAAATATATAATACATTTCAACCAACTGACTGGGATGTACTTAAAACCGACGCGATTGATTTTGCTAGTGATTTTGTCTGGTTTGACGATAACTTACTTTGGAGTGAAAAAGCCATGCTCAAAAAACACGATGCACTAGATAAATTTTTTAGAATGAACCCACGAGACCCAAGCATGGCACAAAAAGCTTTGGAGTTTCTCACAAAGCAAAAATAAAAGAGCATTTTCGTAGTTATTATCGATTATCTCTATCCAAAATTGACATTATAGTTATAATGTTTTAGTATAAAAACATTTAAGGTTATCTTAATCTAAAATTAGCACCTTGAAAGGAGTGACTGTGAAGTGTTACATACCGATAAGATTGAGACTTTACGTCAAGAGATGGACAAGGCTTATAAAGAACGGCGAGCTGCTTACGAGTTAATGAAAGAACTAGGGCAGCAGCGTTCTAAGCTTGGATTCATGCTAAGCGCTAGTTGGAAAATCGCTGAGTCAGCTGAACGCGAAGTGACTCTTGCTCGCGAACCAGCCGATCGAGAATGGAATTTATATCTAGCAGCAGAGGAGGATCTATCATATCAACTCTACGTAGTGGCTGAAGAGTTTAATCGCGCCCATAGGGCTATGAATCAAGCCCTTGCACTGGCAAACGCAGCCAAACGTAGCGAAGATATGGCAGAAGCCAATAGGCATTCACGAGAGGGAGAGCGTTACAAAAACGACCGAAGTAGTTTTGCTACAGAAATGTGTCATTTGGTTACTATGCTAGAGACTCTAGCACCATCCACAAACGCTATAGATACTTTTCAAAAACGTAAAGCTGCCTATAGTAAAGCCATGAGGTATCACAAACGCCTTCAGACAAATTACAACACCGCCAGAACCAAGCACGAAATTGCTCAATACGACTTTTTCTGTGCACAAGAGAATTTTAATTCTGCCAGAGAGGCCTATCATCAGGCACTTAAAGCAGATAAAGCCAACTGGGTGGCACGGTTTTGTAAGAATTGTGGTGAAAAGCTCTACGTCCACACAAGCTGGGAGCACCCACCTAACTACTGTGAGGATTGTAAAATAACTTACCAAACCCGATACGGCGTTAACTAGATCACACCAAAAATTTAATCACAAAAGGTCAGCTTCGTCTGGCCTTTTTAATTTAAAGCTAAGAATTATTGTTTTAGAACCTAACTAGCTTACCAGTGTCGTAAACTTTATCGCCTACCGAAATATAAATACGGTATTCGCCTGAAAGATCTGTGGCGTTAACATAGTTGATAGCAGTTTTGGTTTCGCCGCTAGTCTGATGTTCGTAATTCATGATATCAACACAGAGCGCCTGACTATCGAAGGTTTTATCAACTGGCATACGATAGGTTACTTGGTGACTCTCGTTGCCGCCCTTAAGCGCCAGTCTAACAATCGATTTCTTGTCAAAAGTACCCGTCATCACCAAGCGATCGTATTCACGTTTGAGCTCAATTTTATATTTTTTATATTCATCATCAACTGGGCGAGCTTTACTGAGCGGAATATCACTGCACAACTCGGAGGCTGGTAGTTTACCCAGTTGCACTGCTTTACCTAGTCGCAAATTTATGTCCTGCGCTACATAGAGTGGCATTTTTTCAGCACGGTAGTAGTTCTGATCAATTACTAGTTCAAAAATCACTTGGTTATTTAGAAGTTCAGTCGTAAAACTGCGTAGAGTATCGGCCTGTGCCACCGCCGCCGGCAAGTTAGTTGGCTTACCATCTTTGTAATTAACACCACCAGAATGCACCAAGAAATGATTCTCACCTAAACGATCATTATCGGAAATATATGGTGAGTAATAATCTGCGCCACGCTCTTTACCGTACTGCCAAACTTGCTCAATTGTTTTAGCCTCACGATTAATGCGATAAATAACCGACCGACTATAACTTTGTTCGGCCGGAACCTGTTTGTCAGGATCTTTGGTTTTATTGTTGCCATTATCAAATACAATCATGTCACCATTTGGCAGAGCTTTAGCAGCGTGCTGCTCCCATTGCCATTCGAAATTATTACCAACTGGCTTTAGGAAATATTCCTGCATTTCTTCTGTCCAGCCCTTAGGACTACCAACGATATATTTCAAGGTGCCATCTCCGTAATTCAAAACTGCCACAGCGTCTTGGTGTCGACCCGACATAATTAGCTCATCACGCCCCTCATCCAGCCAAACAGAGTTGTTGTGGAACCAGTCATCGGCCGTCCAAGCTATTGATTTACCGGTATCCATCGGCCATATTTTGCTAACATCGATTGTTTTAACGACATTACCAGTATTGTAGTCAACTTCCACCACTACATCTTCAATAGTTTGACGATTAGCCTCAATGCTGTCAGACGCTACCACAAAATTACCGTTTTTACGCTGATAAACATCATGATGATAACCACCTGGAACAGTGTACTCACGATAAACTTTACCAAGCAAATCCATTTCATAAAAACCAGTGTTGTAGTAAGCTGCTCTAATCAATCGTTCAGTACTTAGAAGCAAACGACCACTTTGGACGCGCTTGATCTCCCAACCGAAATCTTCGGTCAAATACCAACGCAAATCACCATTGACATCATAAGCTGAAGTTTTGGCATTGGCCGACGACGGTGTTAGAAAATATAAATTGTTTACTAAATGAGCCTTATCAGCTTTTACCTCAACGACTTTCGGAAAGTCTTTTGGCAAAGCTTCGGTTTTAATTGTCACCGTTTTTGCTCGGTCACCGACTTTGATTTCGACTTGAGTTTCCTTCCCAGCATAAAGTCCATAAATCGGTAAGCGATGTTCGGTCGTCTCGTCGAAAGTGTGCTCGAAACTCGTCAAAGCATCTTTGCCAACTATCTTGACGTGTGCACGAGCTGGCTTTTCGGTTTTAAACATTATCAATGCGGTCAGGGGCGACACTTCATACGGATTGACGACAATCTTTGGATTGCTGAAAGTTGCGTCGTCGATGGTTAGTTTTTTCTCAAGTTCTAATTGTTTTTCTACCAAACTAGACTCAACCTTAACTGACTGAACCTTAATCGATGGCTTAGCCGTAGCGATTAACCAAATAACTACCGCCGAAATAAATAATAGCAAAACGGCACCCGCAACCAGCCATTTGTTTGACCTTTTCTTCATATTCGATGAATTTTGTTCCATAATTCCCCTTTGTCACTAATTTATACTAACTGTGTTTAAAAACATCATCTTTTACTATTCTACCAAATTAGCATCAGCATAACCAATATTGCTACTGTTATTCGACAAAGCGACTCTTGGGTGATACACTAACATTATGGAGAAATTAAAAACAAAAATTACTGACAACAAAACCAAAAAATACACTCAAGACGACATAATAAAAACTGCTGTATTATCATTTTGCTCAGGGGTGATTGTAGCAGTTATTGTCGACTTGGTTCCTTTGGCTAGGTTCTTTTCACGCTAAGGCCACACCACTAGCCAAACAAAAACAGCTACTCCGATTGGTAGCTGTTTTTAGGCTTTGTTCTAGTGGGTCAGTTCTTTTGGCAGCTGATCGTAGTTGTAGCCCTCTCCCATCTCGCAACCACCCTCGGTACATTGGCCAATTCGCTTCCAAGTACCGTCTTCTTTGTGCCAGAAAATCGTCATGCCACCCATGGCTGGTATTTCATAACCTAACTCTGATGAATAGACAATTGGCAACGGCGAGGTGCTAGCATAATCACCATGAACACCATGAATCAGTGGCAACCAATACTGCACCACACTGGAACCTTTCATCTGCTCCTCGGTTAAGATCTTCAAAATCGTCTTATCGTCTAGTTCGGTACCTTCTATACAATCTACGCCTGAAATTTCCGAAACTTGTTTTTCTAAAGTCGCGATTTTCTGATCTTTATCAGACGCACTTTGTTTAGCCGTAGTCACCTCGCCATCCTTCCATAAAAAGACACCAACTGCGCCAACTAACAAACCGATAATCAACATCAAAACCGCAATCAAATTGCTTTTTGATTTAACTCCTTGCTCCATAATTCTCCTTATGCTTATTATTTAAATGATAACACAACTATGGAAAACCAGCTGAATAATGCTCCGTCACTTGAAGAGGGGTTAATATATTTGAGTAAACCGCTGTATATTGCACGCTGCCCCGTAGATAATGGTTTAGATGAAAACGACTAGTTCCGGCATCGGGCGTTGACTTAATCTCCCCACAGCCAATTCGCCACCAGCCACTAGTTATAAAGCCGACATTGACGGCTGCAGCATTTTGACCAGCCAGATTGCCGTCAACATAAAGTCTCGTACCGTCTATGGTCGAAAAAGTCACTACCGCATGGTGCCAATTTCCATCATGAACGGTAATGGTTGAACCAACCCGTTGATAACTACTATGATGGGTAGTTGACCACATAGAGAATACTAACCTACCGGCATTATCAGCGTAAAGAGCTCGATCAATATTGTCGTTGTCATAGGTTACTTCACGCTGATTACTAAGTCCAACTATTAAACCACTACCCCCGGAGTAATCATTGGCGCCAGCTGGCACTGGTACTTTGAACCAAGTTTCAATGCTAAAGGCCTGCGGGCTACTCAGTTGTGCAGAATTAATCAAACAAAGGCCAGGAGTCGATGATTTGTATGACCCATCAAACACAACGCTATTTGGTGGCGTATCAAGCTGACAACCATAGGCGTTATCAAGCGTTGGCGTCTTTGGCACTGAGGTAGCATTATTTTTCTCTTTGCCAGTCTCATACGTCCCATATCTTCCCTGACCAGTTAGATCCACTTCTTGCGTCGTCACAGTTCCCATGGCGTAAGCAAACAGGGGTTGCTGACCAGTCGTACCAGAAATAGCATTTCGGCAATTAAAATAACTACGCGCCCTAGCAGTGTTACTGGTATTTTTTACACCCACTACAAAAGCTGCCAAAGTTGATACTTGGAAGAAGATCAATGCCATTGCAATGACTATAAAAGACACAAAAATTATAAAATTGATACGTTTTTCACGCTCAATATCCTCTTGAGTGAGCTCACCTTTTTCAAAAGCCTCCAAATCTTCGTCATCGAACGGCAAGCGAATAAACAAACCAATTAATAAAGGCGCTATCGACCAAAGAAAAGCAAAAATCACCCCCTTCCAGCCGATCGATGGGCGTGGCGTATAGATATAGCGCCCCTTATTATCAATATCTGTAACATGAACAACTGTATCTTCCCCAGCACCATAACGTCCGCCACCATCCTTGCGAATTGCAAACACACCAGTATTGACAACGCGCATATTAACACCCACCGCCTCATGCTTGGTAAAGCCTAGCATCTGGACATTGAACCATGGATTAAGTACGAACGTTGTGATAATCACAACAATAGAACAGCCAACTATACGGACTGACCAACGCCACGAATCACGAATTTTTTTCAAACAAGAAATCAAATAAACAACGATAAAGCCAATTATCAACCACGGCAAAGCCCGGAACAACCAGCCAAGATGTTTCCAGATATGCAACGTCTTACCGATAATGTCATCCCTAGCTACTAGTGATGCGTCGGCTGCTTGGTTCAAATCGCCTTTAGTAATAAATTTGCCATCTTTTTCACCGATAATTCGATGAGTATAAACCCGCGCACCACGATAAAAAGTGATGATGTCGTCTTTTTGATAATTATCTTGACTCTTAACAATCGCTAACGAGCCAACTGGCGCAGTTGTACCCATGCTAGGTGTTTCAACAAAGAACAGGCGATATCCCAAAGCAAAAGAAAGTAGGATCGAGACAATCACTAACAGTCCCGATCCTACAAAGATAAATACTCCGCTTTTATCAAACTTCATGTTGGTGTTTATTTTAACACACGACCAACCCTATGTCATAAGCTAGACGTGCGAGTTTTATACAACTATTAAGATTCAATTTGCCAAGTGATAGCTTGACTAATTTCCTTACCTTGAAAAGGCGCACCAGCAGTTGACTTGAGTGTGGTGGTAATAACAACATCAACACCACCAGTGCCATTTAAAGCCGTCAACACACCCGTCGCGGTACTAAAGTCAAGCCCAGAGGCGGCAGCGGTATAAAAGTCACGAACCGTCTTGGCGCCAGGTAAAGCTGCGGTCGGGAAAATTTGTTGACCACCAGCAGTGATAGTGATATCAACCATATCGCAGATACTACCAGGTGATGCTGGAGCAGTTGAACCATCCTCTAAACATTCCCCAGCCACAACTGCTATTTTAGCAGCGGATAAATTACCCGTATTTTTGAGATTGATAGTTGTGCTATTGCTTCCACCAGGACTCAACAGCGTATCAACACCGTTATTACCGAACTTGTTAATGGTGATACAGTCATAGCTGTTGCCTGAGCCACTGGTCGAAGAACAAGTGGTTGATGAACCACCGCTATCAGGACCGGTCTCCACCAAGATCACCGTACCAGTCGAAGCGCTGTTGTCTGTGTTCTTGATTGCTGCCACCATGCCAGCAAAGGTTGGCGTTAAGCTAAAGGCTACTAAGAGCGACATCAAGCCACCCGTAATCACAAGACCAAGCCGTTGCTTCTTAAAATAATAATTCTTCATTTCTTCAAACTCCCTATCTCGAAGATATTAAACTTGCTGCCCTCTATTTTACACAAACTTAAATCAAAATGCTAGTGCTTTTTTAGTTTTTTCGACTTTTTAGCTGATTTTTAGCTGCGCCCGACGTGCCATTTCCCGCGCCTCATCGGTACGAATCATATAGATTGGTTTGGAACCAGCTTTAGCCAAGTTTGCCCAGACTGGCGCTTCGTCAGCCGACTGGTTTTTGTCAAGATCGAGCTCAAAGCCAAGGTAAGTTAGGTCTTTACAAAGTCGTTCGCGAATATCCGCGGCGCGTTCGCCAACCGTCGCCGTGAAAACAATCGCATCAGCACCATTTAGGGCCGCTGCCATCTCACCAATAACTTTGCGCATACGATAGAGATAGGTTTTCATTGTTTCAGCAGCTCGCTCGTCGCCCGCCGCTTCGTCGGCTAGCACCAAGCGCATATCATCACTCTTGCCTGACATACCGAGCAGACCGGCCTGTTTATTTAAATACTGCTCCAAACCAGCATCGTCGAGTTTTAGTTCACGCTTGATAGCCAGAGCTGCCGCCACGTCGATATGACCACAACGCGTCGCCATCATCAAGCCCTCCAGCGGTGTGTAACCCATCGAGTTATCAACACTTTCACCGTTTTTAATCGCCGAGATGCTAGCGCCACTACCTAAGTGGCAGACAATCACCTTTTCAGGCAAGATTGAGTTTTTACGCATAATCTCCACGATAGAATTCATTGAAATACCATGATAGCCATAGCGACCGATGCCTAATTTGTCTTGCAACTCAATATCGACACCATAGCGAAAAGCTTCTTTTGGTTTGGTGAAATGAAAGGCGCTGTCAGAAATCGCCACCACTGGCAAATCAGGAAATTGTTGGCGGAAGAAAGCAATTTCACCTAAATGTGTCGCCGTATGTAGTGGCGAACGGTCTTTAGCTTTCTCGGCCTCAGCTAGAACCGCCTCGTCAACCACATAATCTTGATCAAAATATGGAGTTGCGGCTAACAAACGAGCCGCCACGGCATCGATTTTTTGATCGGCGCTCAATGCACCGACTTCACGCAAGATTGTTTCGCACTGCCCCGCCGCTTCTTTAACATCTTTTATCTTGGGCTTTAGCTTAGTCTTTTTATCACCAACTTTAGCCGTGCAAATCACTTCATTGTCTTCATATTCAAAATGTAGCGTCGCTAAACAATCTTCGCCCTCGTACAAAGCATATTTACGACTAGCCGAACCAGGATTGGTCACTAAAATTAACTTGTCCAAAATAATCTCCTTTTGTTTTTTAAAATAACTAACAAACCCCGCTAGTTATCTGCTAACCCTATTTTACTACAAAAAACTATCCTTGTGCGCGTCTTGTGCTACAATAGTACTGAACGCTTTTTCAAGCTTTCCTCTTTTGATAGTTTCTATCATTATTTTTATTTTTTATAAACAAGAAGGAGCTATCGTTGTCTAAATTAAAAAACGATTCAATTAATCGTCAGACTATCAAATTATATTGGCAGCAAATTCGTAAATACAAAGCTAGTTTTTTTACTGCTGTTATTTGCATTCCGCTAAGCGCCACACTAATCGACGCTCTGTTGCCATTTTTCTTATCTAAAACAATTAGTCAGGCCGTGCAATCTATTGACCTATCGCAAACTACGCTGATTCTTGCTAGCGTAACTGGTCTTGTAGGCGTAGTGCTAAATTTCATTGGTTTTAGAGCTTTAACATTTCATGAATCATCCTCTCAAAAAGAATTAATTGAAAATACTTATCAGAGCTTAATCGCCAAAGATATCAACTTCTTTATCAATACCAAACTAGGCGCCCTAACTAGTCGTTTCACTGACTTTATCGGCAGCGAGGTTGAACTGCGAGATTTGCTAGTTATCGAATCGACTGGTTTTGTGCTGTCATTTGCTACGGGTATCGCAATTTTATTCTCCCAAATGTGGCAATTGGCCGTTGTGTTTTTGGTTTTTATTAGCCTACTGTTGCTCGAGATTTATTGGAGCATCAACAAACGAAAAGCTTGGCGTAAAACGCGTCGCAAAACGCGTAGTCGGATGTATGGCGACTTAGCCGATTCGCTCACCAACAGTATTGCGGTCAAGACTTTTGCTAGCGAGAAGCTCGAATTTAAAAATTTACAGAAACATACTGAAAAATATCGTCAAACTTACCTAAAAGACATCGGCTTTATGTCAACCGAAGGTTCAGTTCGAGTTTTTATTATGACGACAATTCAAGTGGTTACTGTCGGTTATTTGATTTATCTATTGAGTCATAATCACATTGAGCTATCAGTCGCAATTTTTGTTTTAGCTTATTTGCAACAGATTAATACCCAAATATTTACAATTGGGCGTATTCTTCAAAGCTTTGACAACGCCCTGCTTGACGCTTCGCCAATGACCGAAATTTTACTTAGTGCTGATCAGATTAAAGATAAAAAAGGTGCGCGCAAGATTGAAGTTACTGAAGGCTTGATTGAATTTAACAACTTGTCTTATGTGTATGATGGTAAAAAAGAGCTAGCGCTTAGTGATATCGACTTAGTGATTAAACCTGGTCAAAAGATTGGTCTGGTTGGTAAATCTGGCTCGGGCAAAACCACTTTAGTTAATTTATTGCTACGCTTTTTCGACCCAACAATTGGCGAGATTCGTATCGACGGGCAAAACATCGCCGATATTAAGCAGGGCAGCCTACGTGAGCAAATCGCTTTTGTGCCACAAGAGCCACTACTCTTTCACCGCAGTTTACGCGAAAACATCGCTTACGGTCGACCAAATGCTAGTGAAAAAGAAATTATCAATGCCGCCAAGCGAGCCAACGCTTGGGAGTTTATCAAGAAATTACCTGACGGCCTAGATACTTTGGTTGGTGAACGCGGCATCAAACTTTCTGGTGGACAGCGTCAGCGCATCGCCATTGCCCGCGCCATTCTCAAAGACGCGCCGATTTTACTACTCGACGAAGCGACTAGCGCGCTCGATTCTGAGAGCGAAAAGCTCATCCAAGATAGCCTCGAGCACCTGATGCACCAGCGCACTTCGATTGTGATTGCACATCGCCTGAGTACTATCGCCAAACTTGATCGGATTATCGTATTAAAAGACGGTAAGGTTATCGAGGACGGCACCCACCGCCAGCTGATTAAAAATGGCAAAACCTACGCTCGCCTCTGGAAACATCAGAGTGGCGGATTTATCGATACCGTTGATTAATTATTTACCAGCGCTGATCTTTGATTTCTGGCAGGTCGTCACCATGGACTTTGATGTGTTCGGTATTAGCGACCATTTTTTCTTGGTATTTTTTGGTCAGCTCGTCAGCCCGCTCTGGCTTGATTTTGTTTAACTTAACCAGCTGTGACAAGATATCAATCATCAGATGATAGCGCGACGTGTGGTTGCGCACCATCATATCAAATGGCGTTGTAGTTGAGCCCTGCTCGATAAAACCGTGCACCGAAGCGCGATCAGTTTTGAGGTAGTTGAACAAAATCGCCTTGATGGTTTCTGGATAACCATGGAAGTTAAAGACGATTGGTTTATCTTTAGTAAAGACTTGATCAAAACTGGCCTGTCCAACTGGCTTTTTACCCAAGCCAAAAGCACCAGTTGATAACGCACTAGCGTAGACAAAGCGTAGCTTGGCTTCGGGCACGTCTTTTTTCAACAGACGAATCGCATAAAGTGCTTCTTTAGCCATATAGTCACCACAAGCCGCCAAGACCACATCTGGGTCATCGTCACTGGCAAAATCCCACCGACAAACACCAGCACGCAAATCGGCCTGAGCTTCTTCAAGCGTGCGCCAACGTGGTTCTTCAGTTTTGCCACTTGTAATTACATTGACGTGATTAAAGCTAGTTATGCAATAATCAAGCGCCACCATCATCGAGTTGTCGTCAGCTGGAAAGAGCGCTTGTCCAACTTCACCTTGACGTAATAAGATGTTATCGAGAAAAGACGGATTTTGGTGTGAGAAGCCGTTATGATCTTGGCGCCAACCAACTGAAGTTAAAAGGAAATTAGCTGATGGTATTGGTGTACGGAAACTAACTTTTTTAGATTGTTCAATAAATTTGGCGTGCTGCTGCATCATGCTAGTCGCGACTTCCATGAACGATTCGTAGCTTGTCATCATGCCATAACGACCAGTTATGACATAGCCTTGATACATACCAAGTAAAACCTGTTCACTCAGAAGCTCCATTGAGCGACCGTCAGGGCTTAAGTGATCATCCCAGTCGCGACGCACCATATTCCAAGCTCTTGCCGTCTGATTAAAGATATCATGCAAGCGGTTGGAAGTTGTTTCATCAGGTGAGAAAAAGCGGAAATTATCATGCGCTTGGTTGAGATTGAAAATCTGCTCTAAATATTTGCCCGTAGCATGTAGCGGTCGCGATATTTGCTCACCGATATTAGTTATAGGCTTAGCCTGTTCAAGCAAATCGGGCTTAATCAAAGTCGGCACCGCACTACCATCAAATCGCTTACCAAGCGCGATTTGACTATTACCAAAGCGCGCCTTGACATCAGGTAAAATCTGCTCGCGCCACGCACCGAAACGATTATTATAAAATAGCTCATTAAATTTATAACTCTTGAGCCAGCTCTCTAGTTTCGCCAGCTGATATGGATCAGTTTTAGCGTGGTCTAACACTACCTGATGTGAGAAGTGGTTGCCTTCAACTTTTTTACCACTAAGCATCTTGATGCCAGTCAAGCCCTTGTCGGAGCGGAAAATCAGCACTGGCAAGCGATCGTCAATCGCTGAACCTTGCTTGAGCGCTTGAATCTTTTGATAAATTTTATCAAGCGTTTCGGCCATCGCTTCATCGTCATCGCTCGAGCGATATTCCACGATATGTGGTTCGTAGCGCAAGCCCTGGAAGTAGTCCACTAGCTCTTTGTCGCTCATGCGACCGTAGACAGTTGGACCAGATATTTTGTAGCCATTGAGGTGCAAAATCGGCAAAACAATACCATTTTTTGGCTGCGCTACTAATTTATTCAGCTGCCATGAGCCAGCTAGCGTGGCAGTTTCGGCCTCGCCGTCACCAATCAACACCGCAGCAATCAAATCAGGGTTGTCAAGCACGGCACCATAAGCCGTTGCTAACGAATAGCCTAACTCACCGCCCTCTAAGATTACACCAGGCGATTCTGGGCTAGAGTGAGAGGGAAAACCATACGGCCAACTAAAATGTTTCGAGATATAACCAATGCCATCGCTATCAAGTGTGGCTTTTTTATCAACTCCGCGTAAAGACTCTTCTAGGAATAAATTAGCTTGCAAGGCTGGGAAAGCATGCCCTGTACCAAGCAAAAATATCATATTTGATATATCTTTTTGCTTGGCTAGTAGTGATAAATGCGCATAAACAATATTTACACCAGGGCAAGAACCCCAGTGGCCTAATAGGCGCGGTTTAATATCAGCTGGAATCAGTGGTCGTTCTAATAGGAAATTGTCTTGTAAAAATATCTGCGCTACCGTCAAGTAGTTCGTCGCGCGGATAAACTGTTCTAAACTTTGTTTGGTTTCATCTTTAAGCATAAGCTTATTATACTATAAATCGAGCGGTTCAGGTGAGCACTTCTGGGTATGCGCAAGATTTAGCCTTGTCTCCAATAGTTACTTGCAAGAAACACATTGGCCACACCTGCTTTTCGCCCAATTTAATTCACAAGTACTCTTTACGGGGCTAGTGCGCCCGTGGCGTTCGGCTGACCTCTCCTCATCTACGGTGAAATAGAGGTCACAGCCTTGTGAATTAAACTGAGCAAGCGCAGGTTGATGTAACCAAAGACGGGTATCTAGGAATTTGGCAAGTTGCTTTCTAGACACGTTTGATCACGCTCAGAGTTATGAGGTGGTCTACATTTCGCTTTCGGCCGTCCCTCAGGAGCCTCTGTCGAGCTGGTTGGTCTACGCCCAGCAGGTCGGCCGGTCCGATAATTGCTTGGAGATAATCTCGCAGTTACGACGAGAGTTTAGCGCGAGCGGCCCTGTGACGACAGGCGCTGCCGACGCGTGTCTCACAAGTGATCATTGGACATCAGGCCGACTAAGTAAGCCTAGGCCTAACTACCCTATTTCTTCTCAACTTTTACTACCACATGGCGCAAAACTTGGCCATCGTAGTTGTAACCTGGACGCATAACTTCAGCAATAATTTCTTTATCGCCCTCGCCCTCTACCAAAACCGCTTCGTGTAGTTCAGGATTAAATTCGTCGCCAACTTTGACAGCGATTTTCTCAACACCAACCTTGGCCAGCTCCTGAGCGAGCTTTTTATTTAAACTCAACACACCTTTTACCCAAGCATCATCGGCAATTTCTTTCGGCGCATAGCCAGTTGCGCGGTCTAAATCATCCAAAATCGGCAACAACTTAATCACCATAGACTCTTCAGCTAGTTGTTTAACACGCTGACGGTCAGCCTCAACATTTTTTCGATAATTCTCAAAATCTGCCCTAGTACGTTGTAAATCTAACAACAACTCCCCGTTTTGCTGCTCCAATTCGGTTAATTTATTTTTCTTACTCATTTACTTCTCCTTCTCCAAAAACATATCTAGTACCTTCTTCTAATGACTCACTTTCCTGCATAATCTTTTTGGCCTTAGGCTTAAAGTACATCAATAAAACAACTAAAATAGCCACCAATATTAAAGAAACTATAAATATTATCGTCCAAACTTTAGTTTTACGCAACGCTTCCTCGGTATATGGTATATCAATCTGCCCAGCAGCAAAAAAAGCCAAGCCAACCAACACTACAGTAACAATTTTTAGAGTCAAGTAAGTTTGCTTAATCTTCTTAAGCTTCACTTAAAATCTCCTGCAACATCAAGCCAGTTTGTTCCACTAAACGCATAACCTTGGCGTAACTCTGCCTAGTTGGACCAATCACACCAATGTAACTATGTTCACTATATGGCGAACTAAAGCGATTAACAATCAAAGTCGCGCCACTCGATTTACCAATTGGGTTTTCCGAACCAATAAAAACATTAATGACTTCGTTAGGTTGAACTTCATCAAGCCATGGTTCAAGATTATCAAGTAGTTTTGACAGTGCTAGTACATTGGCGTGATCAGCAAAATCCGGCTGATTAAACAAGTTCGTAAAACCAGAAATATAAATCTCTTCGCCAATCGTAGCAAAACCCAAATTGTCAGTCATCTCGGCTAGGCCGCGTACTGCTCGGCGCACCAACTTACTCGGCACACCACAACTAGCCTGTAGTTGTTTAGCAAACGCTTGGCGCGCCCGATGATGACTGAGTGCTGGACGAGTTTCGTTCCTTTGATCCTCAATCAACTGATTGACGTAGGTTCGATAACCTTGATCGGTTGGAATCCGCCCTGCTGAAGTGTGCGGCTGCTCGATCAAGCCCATCTCTTCAAGCACTGCCATGTCGTTACGAATCGTGGCGCTCGAGACATCAAATAATTTCGCCAAAATCAAACTACCAACAGGCTCGGCCACTTCTGAATACTGTTCGACAATCGCTTGCAAGATTCGTTTTTGACGTTCAGTCATTATCTTCTGATTATATCAAAAAGTAGCACTCTTGTCAATCGAGTGCTAAGAACTAGGGACGTCATCGTATAAAGAGAGGCGTAGGCTAAGTGAAGAGCTTTTATCGGCCTGATGTTCAACAACTCACCATCAGACACGCGTCGACAGCACCTGTCGTACTCCTTCGCCATGGCTACAGACTACAAGCTACAGGGTCATCGGCGCTAAGCTTTCGTCGTAACTCAAGATTTCCCTCGAGGCAACTATTGCACCCCAAGCTTGAACTGATGTGTAAAATGATCCGCTACAGGGCGTAAACCAACCAGCTCGACAGAAGCTCTTACAATTACGACTGTAAGCGAAATGCAACCACCCCATGACGATGGGCGTGGTTAAACGTTTCTGGAGAGCTGGTTGGTTGTAAGCCCAATGGACAGACACCATATATTTAATCAGGTTCAGGAATATACAAAACTAAAAAGCTATTTCTTTCGAAAAGCTCGACGCATCATCGAGAACAGCAGACCAAAAGTAACACCCAAAAGAATCGATATGGCAATTTTATCAGTTAACAAACCAACCACCACACCAACGATACCACCAGCAAAAACAAACCATTCCATGACTTGTACATCATTCATTGGTTCGTCTATTAGTCGAAATTTTGGCTTTTTCTTTGGTTTATCGTCTTCGTTCACAACTTTACTCCGTTTTTAATTTAGCTAACAAATCTTTGGCAATTTGTTTTTGTTCTTTGGTCACAAAATCAGTTGAGGGCGAAGCAATCAACTGCTTAGCCACCTCGGCAGATTCATCTAAATCATCGTTAATTATCCACTCAAATTGATGTGATTCTAGCGCAGCCTCCAGTTCCCTAATTGCACTTTCGCGACGTTTTGGCCAAGCCGCTAGAAATTCTTCTTCATCACTAAAGCGCTTTTTGAGTCGCTCCAGCCAAACTTCGTAAGATGGTGGCAGAACAAACAGTGCCGTGGTACTTGGTGTAATTGCTTTATATTCCATCACACCCTGAACATCAACATCAAAAATTGGGATTTTGTCAGCCCGCACCGCCCGCTCATACTCCGCCACACTCGTGCCATAAATCGTGCCATGAACAAATTTAGCCTCAACAAAAGCCTGTCTTTCAAGCATATCGCGAGCTTGATCGGTGCTCAAGAAATAATAATCAACCCCCTCCTTTTCCATCACGCCATCGTTTTCGCGTGGCAACCTGGTAGTACAAGTTACAAAATAGTGATAGTTGCCAGTTTTTAAAAGTTGCGTAATAATTGCGTTTTTACCCGACCCCGAAACTCCAGCCAAGATAACTGGCGGAAACTTCGCCACCATTTCGCGCGTCGATTCGGTTGGTTGATAGTCATTAACTAGCTGCTCTAAATAATTCATTTAGCTGACTCCTTTAAATTCATGATGCTCGTGTCATAAGGAATGTTCCAAATTTCACCCTCAAGCCTCAAACTATGTAAAAATTCTTTCATTTGTGCCTGAATCACATCTACCTGAGCGTCGCCCTCCGCCAGCACCTCGAGCTCGATAAACAAACCTAGCTTAGCCACTTCATCAATACAAACGCCATAGTTAGCTATTTTAGATTCAGCCCGCAGCTTGTCAACCGTCACTACATTTTGCCAACCCATCACCTCGAGCATACGGCGCGCCACTGTGCCATCGCTCACCGCAAATTCATATTCTTGTGAGGCCAAAGTGTTAGCGCTATGGACTTTTAGGGTCATCAGGCTTTTTGTTAATTCACCAGTCTTGGGGTCGAGCACGTCACGCACTCGCATGATTTGCGAGCCAGTAACTATTGATTTATCTACCTGTTCAGGCAATAAAAAAACCGTATCAATTTGGTGCTTTTCTGCCAGTGGCTCGGTTAGATGCTTTTGAATCTTTTCCAACACCGTCGAGCGAACCACTCCGTCAGCTAGCTTAAATTTAGCTTCTATCTCAATCATATTTCTATCTTTATTTTAACAGGTTTTGGTGCATATTATAAAAGTCTGGCAAAAGCCAGACTTTTAACTTACTTTCAGAGCGAAGTGGACGGCTTCTACCAACGCGTTATAATCAGGCTTTCTTTCCTTTACTCCTTCTAAGACACGCTTGTCAGGAGAAAATGGTCGAGTAAAACCAGTCATGTTGTCGTAAAAATCACGAGTTGGTCTGACCAACGGGATCTCACGATGGATTAAAATTGGACCACCAATAACTCCCTACGGATAAACATCGATAATATTGCCCAGTGGAGTTTCGAACCAAGCATGTCCAAAGCCAGGCTCCCAATAACCGTGCTGAGGCTTAAGGTCAGGAAAAAGCGACGTCAAGGCATCAACTAGTATATGACAAGTTATCTCACGCGATAGCTCTTCGCCAGGGTTAAAATCCTCAACCTTACGTCGGACTGCTTGAAAAAGATCCATTTCTTTTTTAGCCGCTTCTTCGCCATGTCGCTCTGCAATGTACCTTTCTGTGAAGACTTTCATAATCACACCCCCTTATTTTTATAGTCAACACAAATCAATACTTAATTATAACATACTATGCTAAATAAGTCAATGTGACCCGTGTAACTTAACGCTAACTAAGCATAATATAAAGACCAACTAATATCACCGCGATACAAATCGCACTTTTAACCGCTTCTCTTCGAGAAAGTTTATCGTCAAATATTTTCGGCCAGAACTTGGCGCCAATTAGCCCGAGAATCAACACAAACGCTGGCTGGAAACCATTTAGTGTGTTGACAATTGCTAACGGCAAAAAGATTGCCACATAATTTACTAATAAACCAGCCGCAGAATTAAGTAGTTCATTTAATACATTAATACCCAGGAACAGTCGCCCATTAGCCTTGATAACGTCTATAAACTGCTCACGATAACTACGGCGAAACCACAAAAACAAGCCAATAATCAGCAGAGCGACCTGATACAAGTTAGCCGCGGTGCCATAATTACTACAGTCAATCGACGAAACAAATAATTGATGATAAACCGCGTACATTAGAGATGAAAAAGTCATCAATAGCAGAAAACGCCAGCTAGTTTTCTCGCGCTTTAGCTTTTTAAAGTCAGTTGTCATAACTACAGCAGCAGTGATAATAATTAACGCACCGATAATTTGTATCGGTTTAATGGTTTGGCCAAAAAATATTAACGAAATAAAGAAATTAAATACTGGAATCAGCTGCAGCATTGCCACGGTTAGCGTGGTATTACTAAACTCTAACGCCAAAAAGTACAGATAAGTCGAAACCATAAAGCTGACCGCTGATAGAAAAACTAAAATAAATGCTAACCAATTGAAATCGATTGTAAACTTAGTCAACACCAGCGTGATTGGCAAAGTAACTATACCGGCCACGACTGTCGAAAAAACCATCAAAGCCTTAGTCGAAGGCTCTTTATAGGTTTTGGTTACTAAAAAGCGATCGATGTGATTGGTGGTCGCATATAGCAACGTAGCCAACATTCTTAACCCAACCATCAAAAGATTCATACCCGCTTCTCCGCTAATAATTTAACTAAACATAACATACAAGCCAACCAAGCTTATTAAAATACAGAAGCTCTTTCTAATTAACTCACCGCGCGACACCTTGTCTTGAAATATCTTCGGCCAAAATTTCGCGCCAACTAGTCCTAAAATCAAAACAAAAACTGGCTGAAAACCAGCAAGAGTGTTGACTATCGCCAGTGGCAAAAATATAACAGCCCAGTTATCTAGCTGTGCTGCCACCGCATTGATAATCTCATTAAAGACGTTTAGCCCAACAAAGACTCGACCATTTTGCTTAATTGATTTAATAAACTCTCGACGATATTTTCGACGCAACCACAAAAAGACACCGACTAGTGTAAGACCAAATTGAAAAAACACACTAGCCGAACCGTAATCGCTAGTCTTGTTAGCCACCTCAAAAAGCTTAAAAAACCCAGCATAAAATAATGAAAACAATAGCATAAGCCCTAAAACCTGATAATTCTGACGATTCTTTAGATCTTTTAGATTGGTTGATATCGCAACAGCTGAGGCGATAATAATCGCACCACCTATCATTTGCCGAGTAGTCAAAAACTCCTGAAAGAACACTGCCGAAATAATAAAGGTAAAGACTGGAATTAGCTGAGTCATCGCTATAACCACTGTGGTGTCGTTTTTTTCTAGAGCTCGAAAGTAAAAATAATTAGCCAATGTATAAGAAATCGCCGCTAGTACCGCTAAAGCCGCTGGTATTGGAGCAAAAGCAATCTCAAATTTAGCATATATCAGCATCGCTAAGAGCATAATCGGCCCAGCTACTAAAGTTGAGAACAGCATAACTGACTCCAGCGAACTACCGTCTCGCTCTTTATCTACCAAGAACTTGTCGGTATGATTACCAACCGCAAACAGCAGAGAGCCAATAAAGACCGCCGCTACCGCAAGCCACTGCACGCTAGTCCCTCTTTAACAGCACAGTAAATGCCTCGGACGGAATGTCGACTTTACCAAACCGTTTCATGCGTTTTTTACCTTTGGCTTGCTTGGCCAGAAGCTTTTTCTTACGCGAGACGTCACCGCCGTAAAGATAGCCAGTCACGTCTTTACGATAAGCTGAGATGTCTTCACGGGCGATAAATTTACCACCAATCGCGGCTTGCAAACTGACTTTAAAGTTTTGGCGTGGAATCACGTCTTTTAATTTTTTCACCAGTTCGCGACCGATGCCCTCGGCTTCGGAGCGGTGCACCATCAGACTCAGGGCGTCGACAATCTCACCGGCTACATAAAAGTCCAGCCGCACCAAATCGTGCTCTTCGTATTTGTCGAATTCATAGCTAAAGCTAGCGTAACCACTGGTGCGCGATTTTAATTGGTCAAAAAAGTCGGTCAATAAATTTGCCAGCGGTGCGCGGAAAGATATCAAAGCGCGCTCGTCAATGTAGCTGATATTAGTTTGAAAACCGCGTTTACTGATAAGCAGGTCAATCACTGTGCCGACGGCGTCTTTAGGCGCGATAGCCTCACCTATCACCCACGGCTCGCGAATTAGAGCAATTTTTGACATCTCTGGCAAGTCCGATGCCACGCGCACGCTCACTTCTTCGCCCGAAGTTAGCACCACCTGATAATCAGTCGATGGATTGGTGACAACTAAGTCTAGATCGTATTCGCGCTCTAACCTTTCGCGAATAATATCCATATGGAGTAGGCCCAAAAAACCAATTCGCACACCAAAGCCTAGCACTGGTGAATTTTCTGGCTGATAGTCCAGCGCCGAGTCACTCAGAGCGATTTTATCAATCGCGTCTTTGAGTGTCTGGTAATCTTCGTTTGAGACTGGAAAAAAGCCAGCATAGACAAATGGCCTAATCTTTTTGTAGCCTGGCAAAGGGTTTTGGGCTGGATTCTTCTCTAACGTAACCGTATCACCAACTGTCGCTTCGCGAGTTGACTTAAGGTTAGTTACAATATAGCCAATTTCACCACTGTTTAGCGTTTCGCGTGGTGACATATTGGGTGCCAGACGACCAATTTCTAAAGCAGTTCCAGTAGTCCCGTTGGCCATCATTTTAATTTCATCATTTTTATTTAAGCTACCAGAAAAAATTCGCACATAGAGCACCACACCACGATAGTCATCGTAATAAGAATCAAAAATTAGAGCTTTTAACTTACTCATCAGCGACCTCCTTTGGCGCAGGGACCCTAGCGATAACTTGGTCGAGTAGCTCAGGCACACCTTGACCAGTTTTAGCGGAAATATGCAAAATATCTGATTTTTCACAACCTAAGATATCGATAATCTCGCGACTAACTCGTTCAGGGTCGGCGGCTGGTAAATCGATTTTATTTAAGACTGGAATAATCGTTAAACCAGCATCGATTGCTAGATAAATATTAGTTAACGTCTGCGCCTGCACGCCCTGCGAGGCGTCGACCACTAAAATCGCCCCTTCGCAAGCTGCCAGTGAGCGCGATACTTCGTAGGTAAAATCGACGTGACCTGGTGTGTCAATCAAATTAAGCTCGTAGTCCTTGTACTGCATGGTTACTGGAGTTAATTTAATGGTAATCCCTCGTTCACGCTCCAGCTCCATCGAATCTAAAAGTTGCGATTTCATCTCACGCTTGGAAACTGTTTCGGTCAACTCCATCATTCGATCGGCCAAGGTACTTTTACCATGGTCGATATGAGCAATGATGCAAAAATTACGAATTCTTTCAAGGCTAGCCACGCTTAGCTCCATTTTTTGTGACTACATTGGAGCGGAATAATAGTGATTTAACACGTCGAATAATAGCTCGCGCCTCTTCCATTTTAAGTAAATACGAAAGTAGTAAATAAACACTAAGTGATATCGCACAAATAAAAGTGAATTTCGGAAAGACACTAAAGAAGCTGTTGTCCGCACGAGTTAGCGGTATAAGTATTACCAAAGTATAGGTCACGACTGCCACTACAAACGAGATTGCTATTGTTTTAATAAACGAAATTACAAAATCTCGATCAATCAAATTACGATTTTGTTTAACTAGAACTACAAACAAAATACCTGATTCAACAATTGCACTAATCGTCTGGGCAATTGCCAAAGCCTCCACACCCATACCTAGTTTGCGAATAAAGAAAACTGCAAAAACAATATCCACTGCCATAGCAATAATCGAAGAAATTAGCGGGGTCTTGGTGTCTTGCTTAGCATAGAAAGTTCGCGCCAAGATGTGATAAATGGCTCGACAAAAAATCGCGATCACTAAGTGACCAAGTAAAGTAGCGATTAGAGCGTTACCACTGTTTTTGATAAAACTAACAACATAACCGCGCGTAAAATAAGTAATTACCGTCACTGGTGCTGCAATGAAAATAATCGCCTTTAAGACCCTTTGTACCTCCTGCTTAAATTGTCCAGTCTGGTCACGAGCTAATTTTTCTGTCATTGATGAAAAAGCCGCATTAGAAATTGACACGCCAATTAAATTAATCGGCATGTTGTGTAAACCGAAAGCTTGGTTATATGAGCGAATTGTGCCCGGTGCCATACCCGATGCCAAACGAGTTTCAACCAGTGATGTCATATAATCAATACCTTGATCCATCGAACGGGCTGGAAAAATACGTAAGACTTTACGAAAACCTTGATTCTTCCAATCAATTTGAAATTTGTAATCAAAGCCTAACCCAATTACGCCCAAAGCTGATACCAAAAGTTGTGCCATTGCTCCCAGTAATACCCCCAATGCCACACCCATGATGCCACCTTCAAAAATTTGCCAACCAAAAATCGTGATACCATTGGTGAAAAAGAGCGTACCGATGATAATACCAATATTATAGAGCGCGGGAGCTATCGCATAAAAAACGTAACGTCCCGTGGCTTGTTGGATACTCGAAAGCACACCTGAAATCGAAAACAAAAACGGATTAATAGCAATAACACGCATTAGGCTGGCTGCCAAGGCACGACTAGCTTCTGGTAAATGTGGCCCGACAACATGATTGATCAATGGTTCAGCGAAGATCATAATCAGTAGCGAGATACCCGCACCGACCAAACACATGAAATTAATCATACTGGATGCCAAGTCCCAAGCTCTTCGATCATCATTAGAACGGCGATCTGCCCTCAGTTGATTGAACACTGGTATAAATGTCACACTAAGTGCTCCTGATACGAGAATCGAGAACATAAAATCAGGAATAATAAACGCCACCGTGTAAGCATCGATACCGGTCGGATAAGTATCGAGATAATAGCTGTTTAATAAACGGTCGCGAAACATCCCCAGTAGTGATGTTAAGAGGGTTGTGGCCGCCAAAATCAAAGCTGCATGCCTAGTTGACATTTTCCGGTTAGCTAGAGCAATAACACGATTTTGACGACGAGGCATACCTACTTACGCAACTTCACTTCGGCTGGCAGCTTAGCATCTTTCAATATCTCTGCTACTTCTTCAGCCTCTAAAGTTTCCTTTTCTAATAAAGTTTTTGCTAAAGTTTCTAGCAGCTTCTTGTTAGCTACCAAAACTTTGTAAGCGCGATCGGCCGCCTCTTTCATAATCTTGGCGACTTCGGCATCAATTTTCTGCGCCGTTACTTCCGAATAACTATTAGTCGTAGTCATCTTATCAAAAATAATATTACTACCGTCTTCATGAAAGACCTGATCACGTAAGCCTTCAGCCATACCTTGTTCGGTTACCATTTCACGCGCTAAAGTTGTGGCTGAACGCAAGTCCATACCCGCACCGGTTGTAATGCCATCATCGCCGTAAATCAAGCGTTCGGCTTGGCGACCACCCATGGCGCGCGCCAGCATATCTTTATACTCATAAACATTGGTATAGTGACGATCTTCAGGTGGAATAAACCAAGTTACACCACCAGTTGCGCCACGTGGAATGATTGTTACTTTATGAACTTCGTCACTGTCGGGCAAAACCTGTCCTACTACAGCATGCCCCGCTTCGTGATAAGCTGTTAGCTCGCGCTCTTTATCACTCATAATTGTACTCTTACGTTCTGGTCCAATAGCAACTTTTTCAAAAGCCTCGGTCACATCATCTTGAGTGATTTTTTTATGATCGCGACTAGCTGCAATAATAGCCGATTCGTTAGCGATATTAGCCAAGTCTGCACCAGACGATCCAGCAGTTTTAGCTGCTAAGGCGTCTAAGTCAACATTATCTTCCATTGGCTTATTTTTATAATGAACTTTTAGAATTGCCAAGCGATCGCGCCTCTCTGGTAGATTAATTGTTACTCGACGATCAAAACGACCAGGGCGAAGCAGTGCTGGATCAAGCACATCAGCTCGGTTGGTTGCAGCTAAAATAATGACATTAGCATCAGTCTCAAAACCGTCCATCTCAACTAGAATTTGGTTAAGAGTTTGTTCACGTTCATCATGACCACCACCTAAACCCGAACCACGACGACGACCGACAGCATCGATCTCGTCAATAAAGATAATTGCCGGTGCGTTTTTCTTAGCTTTATCAAACAAATCACGTACCCTAGAGGCACCAACGCCAACAAACATTTCGACAAACTCCGAACCAGAAATCGAAAAGAACGGTACGTTCGCTTCTCCAGCTACCGCTCGCGCCAACATAGTCTTACCGGTACCTGGGTTACCGACTAATAAGACACCTTTGGGAATTTTGGCACCGAGTTTACGATATTTTTCGGGATTTTTTAAGAAATCAACGACTTCCGTCAAATCTTGCTTAGCATTGTCATTACCAGCGATGTCAGAGAAATTAACTTTTTCTTGATCGCGACCATAGACTCTGGCCTTACTTTTACCAAAGCCCATCGCTTGGTTGTTCTGTCCTTGTGCTTGTTTCATCATATAAGACAGGAAAGCTACTACAATTATCATCGGGATTACCATGATGGCAATATCAAGGATTATCGAACGAGTATTAGAAGCAGGCTTCTGTTCAATTGTCACCGGCGCATCGACTTTCAGTCCCTGCTCGTGAATCGAACTAGCACTGTCCTTAAAGGAAAATTCGGTTGGTCTGTCTTGACCTTCCAGTGTTACTAAAACGCGATTATCTTGAATTTGCAGTTTACTAATCTCGCCCTCATTGGCTCGAGCAATTACCTCAGAGATTGGCACTTCTTTAAGGTTGCCGCTTGGCATGCTAGAAGTAATAACCAATGTGAAGATTGCTAAAATTGTCCAAAAACCGATAGTTTTCCAAATATTTTTTGGCTTACGTGACTTAGGCATTTTAGGTTTTCTGGGGTTGTTTGAATTACTTTTCTTATACATCAATTTCCTTTCAGTTTTAAAACAGTCAATTTCAAGTAAAAATAGCTCCTTTTATTTTACTATTTTTTATCTGTTTTGACAACAAAAAAACTAATATTAAAAACTAGTTCAGCGCCAGCCGCCAATTGGTGCACCTCACCTTGACGTGCCGTTTTAATGGCTAGAACCGCTCGTTCCAACTGTGGATGCGTTAATGACACGCCGGTATGCCACTTGACTACAAAGGCCAATACTTCTTGCGCTAAACTGTCCTCCGCCATGATAAATCCATATCGCCGATAGCGACCCGATTGATTGATAATCTGAGTTAAAATTCGATCAATTACCTGACGCAGTCGTGTTTGACGCTCAAACAGCTCGAATAACATTTCTTTTGTACCAATTGGTAAATCTTGCATTTTTTGACGCAAAACATTACGTAAATAAACTGGCTGGTGATTAGTCTCGTCCTCACGCCATTCGAGCTTATGATCTAGTGCATATTGCAAAATTTGCGCTTTAGTCCAAGTAATTAATGGCCGAAATATATCGGTTGCACCCATGACTGCCAAACCACGCCACCCTGTGCCTCGTTTGAAATTAATCGCAATTGATTCTAGAACGTCATCAGCATGATGCGCTGTACAAATCAAACCACGTCGCTCCCTAGCTACCGTACGCAAGAACCGATAGCGAGCTTGCCGCGCTTGATCTTCACTAGCTAAATTACCCAGTTCGCCAGAGGCAATTTCATACGGCAGATGATACTTTTTAGCTAATTCACGTACAAATTTGGCATCAGCGCGCGAAGCCTCACCCCTGATACCATGCTCAAAATGCGCCACTACTAGGTTGTCATAGCGCTGAACCAGCCAATCGAGCATCACCACCGAATCTACTCCGCCACTCACCGCCACAATTAGCGGTTCGGGATTGGATTTTTTTGCCTGTTTCATCTCTTTAATCATAACCAGTTTGACGCCTTCTCGCAAGCATTTGACTTTTCGCTTGTTTGCTTTTTTTCGATATTCGTTCTATAATAGAAAGATAGCCATTCTCACAGTGAGATGGAGTACCTAAACATAGATTAAATATGAAGGAGGGGTTGTCATGTCAGAACAACTTTCAAGAATCATCAAGCCCGATAACAACCAAGTCAAATTTGCCTTACTGGTTATCTTCGCAATCGGTTTTCTAGTGCATCTGATAACTGCTCTCAAAGCCAAAGAAAAGCACAACCTGCCCACTATGTATCTGTTTGATGGACTGGTATGCGGCGCTTTCGTAGGCCCCAGACTGATAACCTTGCTGTTTGTGTCGATACCAGCTGCGATATGTGCAGTTGTTTGTCTCTCACACGACAAGCAAGCCAAAGAAAAACCATATACATGGACGGAGTACCTAGGCTTACTGCTTATACTAAATGGTTTTTCGCTCTTTGGAATGCTTCTAGGTAAGACTGGTCTAATGATGCTTACGGAGATAAACAATCCAAGTACAATTAACTTCGCCATAACTTCCCTTATGTCTACTTTACTTCTAGCCATACTCAAAAAACGCCTGTGTTCACAATTCAGCCAGTCATAGCCCCACATATTTAATGCTTATGAAGCCCCTCCTAGGGGCCTTTTTCTTTTGTTATTACTAGCCCAAAAACCATTTTTTTAGTATAATCTAAACAGCTTATGCTTTTACCAGACGAAAGAATAAAAAAACTGGTGGATTTGTCTGATGAGCAGTTAGAAAGTCTACTTGATGAGCAAAAAAGTAGTGGCAAATCACTTCAGACTTTAGTATTGGAAAAAAACGTCATCAGCGAACGAGAATTGACTGAAAAATATGCCGAAGCTATCAGCGTACCATTTGTTATTATCGATCGTCGTGATGTCACTTCAGAGGCACTCGGTAAGATTCCTGAACCAGTCGCCCGTCAGTATAAAGCTGTTGTATTTAATGTCGACGAAGAAACTGGGCGAATTGACATGGCAATTGACGACCCAGAGGACATTCAGGCAGTTAACTTCTTACAGAAAGATCTTGGTTCAAAGCTCAAGCTTCACATCGCGACCAGTACTAATATTTTAGAAATTCTAGATTTATACCGAGGTGATGTCGGCGATAAGTTAACTCACGTTATTAATATTCAGCGCGAGGATGACGCCAAACAAGACGGTGAGGTTAACGAAGAAGATCTGACCGAGGATTCGCCCATTGCCCAGACTGTCAACCTGCTTTTAGAATACGCCATTAAATCTAGCGCTAGTGATATTCATATCGAGCCGCAAGAAGAATTTGTTCAAGTACGATACCGCATCGACGGTGTTTTACACGAAGTTAACCGCCTACCGCGCAATGTGCTCAACGCTTTGGTTTCACGCATCAAGATTCTATCTAATTTGAAAATCGACGAGCGACGTGTACCACAAGACGGCCGTTTTAAGATCGATCTTGGACCAAACCGTTACGCTTTTCGTGTTTCCACCTTACCTGTCACTGACGGCGAAAAAGTCGTCATGCGTATTTTAAGCGAAAGTTCTGAGCCACTTACCCTGAAACAACTCGGTATCTGGGGTAATTCGCTCAAAATTGTTAACAATGCAATTTTTCAACCCAACGGTATGATGCTAGTCACTGGCCCAACTGGTTCTGGTAAATCCACCACCCTTCACAGTGTTTTGAATATTTTGAATAGCCCAGAAGTCAATATCTCAACCATCGAAGATCCGGTGGAATATCGTCTAGCAGGTGTTAACCAAACTCAAGTCAATCCCAAAGCCGGCATGACTTTTGCTTCAGGACTACGTGCCCTGCTTCGTCAAGACCCTAATATTATCATGGTCGGTGAGATTCGTGACGGCGAAACTGCTAATTTAGGTGTACAAGCTGCCCTAACCGGACATATGGTATTTTCTACCCTTCACACCAACGACGCTGCTACCTGCTTACCTCGTCTTTTAGATATGCAGATTGAGCCATTTTTAATCGCCTCAACCGTTAACGCTGTCATTGGTCAGCGTTTGGTGCGACGCCTATGCAAGAGCTGTCGTGAACGTATCGCAGTTGATGCTAAATTAGATAATCAACATAAGGTTATGTTACAAGACATTGAAACGCCCATAGAAAAATTACACGAACTAGAAAAACAGGCTCTGGAAGATGGCGTAGGTGAATCAGCTAAAGAACTATCCACTACCAAAACCAAAATTGAGTATATTTGGCTACCCCACGAAGGTGGTTGCGACGAATGTAATCACACTGGCTACAAGGGTCGTGTCGGTATCTATGAAGTACTAGATAATACTTTAGCTATACAAAAATTAATCATGTCTAACGCTACCGCTAGTGAGATCAACGCTCAGGCATTAGCCGATGGTATGGTCGACATGAAAACTGACGGAATTATCAAGGCTATCAGGGGTGATACCTCGCTTGAAGAAGTTTACAGCGCCACCAAGGATTAAGAGGAGAGAGAATGATTTTTAGTTATCGCGCCATTGACAAGAAAAATAATATTATCGACGGTACTGTTGAGGCATCTGACGAAAAGGCTGCACTAGAAGCCATCCGTAAAATTGGTTATCGACCACTTTCCGTCAAAAAGAGTCGAGCAGGCAGTGCTCCATTTAGTAAGGGCAAGGGTGGCAAAATGAAGAAAGACGAGCTAGTTATGTTTACTCGTCAACTTTCCGCCATGGTCAGTGCGGGTGTCCCTTTAGTACGAAGTTTACATTCACTAGCAGGTGGCTCCGATAGTAAGTTAACCGTTGCAGTCAGAGATGTGGCCGACCAGATTGAAGGTGGTTATAGTTTCTCTGATGCTCTAGCTGGTCATCCCGATATTTTTGATGATATCTATGTCAATATGGTGCGTGCTGGAGAGGCTGCTGGTATTTTAGACGACATTCTAAAACGTCTCGCTATTCAACAAGAAAAATCAGCCTC
This sequence comes from Candidatus Nanosyncoccaceae bacterium, assembly GCA_050950465.1. GTDB lineage: Bacteria > Patescibacteriota > Saccharimonadia > Saccharimonadales > Saccharimonadaceae > CAZRIZ01. The sequence continues at coordinate 125,080 of JBMNHQ010000001.1, forward strand.
TATCCGTAAAAAGGTTAAATCTGCCATGGCTTATCCAAAAGTTTTAATAGCAATTATGTTTATTGCCTTTTTCGGCCTAATGCTCTTTGTTATCCCACAGATTGGTGAAATTACCTCCAAGATGACCGATGGTAAAGGTGAGTTACCTGGTATTACTAAGGTTATGATGGCTATTAGTGCTTTTGTTATCAAATGGTGGTTTATCATCTTTCCACTACTAGCTGGTATATTTTTTGGTGTTAAAAAATATCTCAAAACCCCTAGAGGCAAAGTTCAATTTGACACCTTAGTCCTAAAAGTTCCTGCTATCAAAAATATTATGATGAAAATCGCTGTATCAAACTTTACCCGCACTTTCTCTTCATTAATTGGCGCTGGTGTTTCGGTTATAAAAGCTCTTGAGGTGGCATCTAACGCTATCGGCAACTCTGTTTATCAACAATCCTTGATAACCGCTGTCGATGGTGTTAAAAATGGCAAACAATTATCTGAAGTATTAAGTGAAGATAAACTGTGGCCCGAGATTGTTGGGCAAATGCTAGCTGTCGGCGAAGAGACTGGTAGTACCGATAGTGTACTAGTCAAAGTAGCTGACTTTTATGACGAAGAAGTTGATCTAGCTATCGATCAAATTGCTAATATTATCGAGCCAGTCATGATTGTCTTGATGGGTGGTATGGTTGGTTTAATTGCCGCCAGCGTACTCCTGCCAATCACTGGTATGTCGAAAGATATTGGTGGTTAAGCCAATTTGGTTATGCTATAATACGAACTATTAAAACGAGTGGGTATATAAACGGTGAGAAGTTTTTTCAAGACAAAAACCAATCTAGGTATTGACATCAGCCCTAACGGGCTACGTCTAATGGAGATTAGGGCTACTAAGAAACCGCAAGTTTTAGCTTATGCCACTGTCGATTTACCACGTGATAAAGTCACCAGCTCACTAGAGAATTCTGATAGTTATTTAGAAAGTAAATTAGTCGAGCTTATTAGCAATAAATTGGTTGGTAAACTATCAGGTTATTACACTTCAGTTAGTATACCAACCGCCAATACCTTTTCTCGTGTTATTCGTCTACCGATTGAGGCCGAAAAAGACCTAGCTAGCACGATTGACCTAGAAATCGAACAATATATCCCTGTTCCGAAAGATCTATTAATGGTTGATTATTCCATCACCTCTCGTACTAATAAGAACCTCGAAGTTCTGATTTGTGCGACACCAAAGAATATCGTCGGTCGAGTAGTTGATATTGTTCGCTCAGCCCAGCTTGAGCCAGTCTTGATTGAGCCTAGCATGCACTCAATATCCCGTTTACTCTATGAAAATGAGGCTGGTTACTTGCGCACTATCGTGCTCGATATTGGGCTAACCGGTACTGATATTGCTGTACTGGACAAGATTATTAAGGCTACTAGTAGTATTCAGATTGGCGGCAACACCTTTACCATGTCAATCGCTCGAAATATGGACATAACCGTTGAAAAAGCTCATCAATTAAAGCTGCTCAAAGGTTTTAACAAAAGCCCAGAGCAGAAAGATATCACCAACGCCCTCAAACCAGATATGGAAGTTATCATTGCTGAGATTAAGAAACTGATCCGCTATCATGAAGAACGGTTAGAAGGAGAGCCGATTGAACAGATTATTATCACTGGCGTTGGTAGTAACGTTGCTGGCTTAGGTGATTACTTTACTAATGCACTTTATTTGCCCGTGCGTCTGGCTAATCCTTGGCAAGATGTCAATTTCAAACACTTACCACGACCAAAGCGTATTCTGATCTCTCGCTATATTACTGTAGCTGGCGCTGCCATGGCTGGCCCTAAGGAGGCTATATTATGATTAATCTACTACCTCCTGAAAATAAGAAACAACTACGCGCTTCAATACATAACACCATTCTGCGCAATTATATTGGAGTGTTGTTAGCCTCTATAGTAGTTTACGCTGCTGCGTTTGGCTTCGTTTATATTAAAATCAAACAAAGCCAAGATATTTATCGTGAAGAAGAAGCTAGTAATAACCAACGTGTGGTGGAATATGAAGAAGTTAAAAAAGACGCCACAGAGCTAAGCAATAACCTCAAGCACACTAAGACAGTTTTGGACCAACGGGTTGATTATTCCAAAGTTTTATTTGAAATCGCAAAAATTCTACCTGAAGGTGTCTCAATTAACGCTGTTCAATTAGAATCAAAGTTATTTGAAGGTGAGAAGTCTCTAGAAGTTAATTTGGTTGATTCAAATCAGGCCGCCGATATCAAGAAATTATTCGAAGATTCAGGCTTATTTAAGTCAGTTGTGATTGTGAGTGTTGTCAACACTGATCAAATCATAAAAGCCAATTTTAGCGTTGTATTTAATCGACAGGGGTTTGGGCTATGAACAAAAAAACTACGCCAACAACTATACGCACAATTTTGATTATTGTGATCGTCTTGATCGTCGGCGGAACTATTGCCCTCTTTTTTCTAGGATTAAAAGAGGTACGACAACTGGCTGATGAAACTAATCTACTAGCTCGCAAAGCTAAAGCTAGTGAAGATAATGTTACCCGCATGGAGCAGCTTAAAGAGCGCTACGCTGAAGTATCTTATATTGAACCAACTGTCGAAAAGATGGTGGCTTCACAGGCTCAGCATCGTTATCAGGACAATACCATCAATATTCTTAACGATTACGCCTATAAAGCTGGCATCAAGATTGCACAAATCAGCTTTACGGCCGCTAAAGACGTCGTTTCTACTTCTAAAGCTAAGAGCACCCTCATTACTATTACGCTTGAAAACCCCATTGACTACAATAGTTTTATTCGCTTCATGCGTTTAGTTGAAGGTGGTTTAAGTCAGATGCAAATCCTACGAGTCGACGTTAGGAAAGAGAAAGATAATAACATCACGGTCGGTGCTATGACCATAGCTATTTATGTCAAATAAAACTAAACCAAAGACTACTAAGCCTAAAGCTAAGACTAAAGCTAAAGCCAAAGCTCCAGCGATTAAACAACAGGTTAATAAAAAAGCTAGAGGCAGGGCTGAACGCGAAGCTAGTCAAGATCTTAAAAAGATGACCGATTGGCTAAGGCAACGCCAAGGTTTTATTGCCGTCTTGGTTTTGATGGCTATACTTGGCGCTATCATCATACTGCTTTCAAGTATTTTCAATCATGCCAACGACACTAGCGGAGATCTCGAACTCGATACCGATATCTATTTTGATCAGAAGACTATTGAGCAAATTATTGAACTTGATAAGGTTGACGGACAAATTCCAGTAGTTGACGATTCTAGCGGACGCATCAACCCTTTTTCCGATCAATGATACAATATAAACAAGTATGTTAATTTTTGGTTCTGATCTCAAAGGCAAGCCAGTTCTCAGCCTACACACTAGCACACCAATTGCTCTATTAGATGAGCCGGTTATTAATCCTTACAACCTAAAGATTATGGCTTTTAAATTGACTGGGCCAAGGTTAAGTAATCCAGAAGATTCCTATTTACTAATTCAAGACATTCGCGAAATTAGTCCAATTGGACTAATTGTTAACTCTAGTGATGAAATTATTGGGCGAGAAGATGTAATCAAACTTAAAGAGACTATTGAGTTAGGCTTCAATTTAATTAATACTAAGGTGGTTAGTAAAGACGGTATTAAATTAGGTAAAGTCACTAGCTATACTCTTAGTCTACCTACCATGTCAGTTGAACAAATCCTAGTAGAGCGACCTTTCTTTAAATCTTTGATTGATCCAGAGTTAATGATCCATCGCTCAAAAATTGTGGAGATTACCAATGAGCAAATTACAGTTGAAGAAGAAAAAGAAAAACCAAAGGCTAAACAACCAGCTAAAGGTAAAATCGAACCAATCGGTGAATTTGTTAACCCGTTTCGTAAAGACCCAGAGTTGGAAAATAGTAGCGAAACTAAATCTTAATCTTCAGCCACCACTTTGCGCACATCATCGTAATTGAAACCCTGCCGAACTAAATAAGCAATTAGCTTTTGATCGTCGCTGTAGCGTGCACGCTTTTTGCGGAGCATCTTTTGAAGTTCAGTTTGATCGTCGCGCACTGATTCGTCTAGAACTTGCTTAATTATGTTGGTAGCCACGCCCTTTCGGCGCAAATCTTGCTCCAAACGCCTTCGGCTAACACCCTTTTTAATAAATCGATTTTCTACCCACCATGTTGTGAATTTTACATCATCCAAATAGCTCTTCTCCAGTAATCGATTAACTACACGATCAGTCAATTCGGATGGTAGGCCAGCGGTTTTTTTACCCGACTTCAGTAGTTTAGGTTGGGATTTTTTCCAAAGGTAATCACGCACTTCCCGCACTGAACGCGGCCGAATAAAACAATAGTTCAGCGCCTGAGCGTATAGCTTGCCAAATTGGCTTTCAATTTCTAACTCTGCCAACCGATTCTCGTCAATTTCCAAACCAACTTTTAAACCCAAGTCAACAATTTGACTAATATCTAAACCAAATCGAAATCTATCATCAATAAAAACATTAATTCGATCAGAATTTTTAACTTGGGCAGTCAATTTGGTAATTTTCATCACCCAATTAAACCATCTCGCCTTAGCACCGTCATTATGAAAGGCAATTCCGTCAATTCAGACTCAACACTCAAGTGATGACCACCAGAGACTGTTATAAACTCACCACCTAATTTTCCTGACAACTGCTTGGCATCGCTATATGAGCAATACGGGTCGTTGTCACCATGCAAGAAATAAAACTTATTAGCTTTGTCTTTAATCTTCATCAAATCGAAGGGTTTCTGGGGTAGAATATTTGCAAACTGCTCTGGATTATACCAACCAATACTCTTTACCATATCATCGTTTAAAAACACACCAACCAAAACCGCCGCTCGGACTTTCGGGAACCAATCCGCTTCTAACAAATGCAGAATCATCGTTGAGCCAGATGAGTGGCCAACTAAGATATCGTAATTTAAATCTTGGTAATTATCACGTAAATATTGCCCCCATAGCTGCGCATTTGGATAGTGATTATCAGGAAATTGTGGCGCAACCACTTCATAACCAGACACCTCAAGCTGCTTTTTAAGCCAAGGCTGCCAATGATCATCCGGCGCACCATCAGTGCCGTGAATAATTAGGGCACGTTTTTTGTCGCTCATTATTCAGCTTTTTCAGCAATTTTAGCACGGACGGCTTTATCAATCTCTGTTAGAACTTTTGGATTGTCTTTGAGATATTTTTTAGCAGCATCGCGTCCTTGACCAATCACTTCACCGTTGTACTTATAAAAGGCACCTGACTTTTCTATTACCTCATATTGAGCCGCTAAATCGAGTGTATCGCCAGTCTGGGAAATACCTTCGTTGTACATAATATCAAATTCCGTCGTACGGAATGGTGGAGCAATCTTATTCTTAACTACCTTAACTCTGGTACGATTGCCAACTATATCGTCACCAACTTTGATTTGCCCAATCCGACGGATATCAAGACGGACACTAGCATAAAACTTCAAGGCATTACCACCAGTTGTAGTTTCGGGGTTGCCAAACATTACACCAATCTTCATGCGAATCTGGTTAATAAATACCACAGTGGCCTTAGATTTATTAATAATACCAGTGAGTTTACGTAAAGCCTGGCTCATCAGACGTGCTTGTAGACCCATGTGTGAATCGCCCATATCACCATCGATTTCAGCTTGTGGCACCAGAGCTGCCACTGAGTCAACTACGATAATATCAACTGCATTAGAGCGCACTAAAGTGTCAACAATCTCTAGAGCTTGCTCGCCGTTATCAGGCTGAGAAATCAGTAGATTTTCCGTATCAACACCTAGTTTTTTGGCATAAGCTGGGTCAAGCGCATGCTCCGCATCAACAAAGGCTGCCGTACCACCTGCTTTTTGCATCTCAGCGATGGCATGAAGCGCTAAAGTAGTTTTACCAGAGCTTTCTGGTCCATAAATTTCAATAATTCGCCCTTTTGGATAACCACCACCCAACGCCAAGTCCAAACTTAAAGCGCCCGATGAAAACAACTCCACATCAGCTTTATGATTCTCACCTAGTTTCATAATCGCACCATCGCCGTATTGTTTGGTAATCTGTGCTACCGCTAATTCTAAGGCTTGCTTTTTGCCACTATCAGCTGTTTCTTTTGTGTTTTTGCCCACTTTTTCTTTGGCTTTGGCCTTCTTTTCTGCCATGACAATTCTCCCCTAATATCTTTATTTAGCTTGATTGTACTATATATAATTATACTACGTGTAATATGTCACACACTCAGAAAAGAAAACAAGTTTTCTTTTCGCTCGCATACTAATATTATACCGTTTTATAACGCTTTTCGCCACCAACCCAAAGCCCCCGATTGTTCGGGGGCTTGATGCTTCTTTAATTAAGTTTTAGTTTTGTTGCTGACGCTTGGAATAAATCAATCCAAATGCACCTAGGCCGATCATGGAGATGGCAGCAATAGCAGTGGTTAGATAGTTAGATCCTACACCAGTCTTTGGTGAAACTGGACAAGCTGGCGAAGATAGAACAGTAACCGTAACTGGCGTACCGACATCGACACCATTGATACGAGCAGTGACAGTGTGATCACCTGGCTTAACACCACAAGGTATCAAGGCAGTGACAGTAGCACTACCATACAAAACTGTGCCTTCACCCAGCTTAACTGGATCAGAATGTAACCAGAACTCAACGGTTTTGCCTTCATGCTCGGCAGCTAGATTTTTAATTGTCACTGTTAAGCTTTCGTTTTGTTTAATAGTAACTTTATCGGCATCTAAGATAACTGGGGCATCCTCAAATTCTACCGTGACAGCTTTAGCAGCGTCCATCAACACGCTGTATTCTGTATCACTTACCTTGGTCGCGCTAGTCACGCTTTTAACTTGCTTTCTAATGTCAGGAACGACAGTGATAAAAGCTATGTCACCTTCGCTATACGGATTAGCGTGATCGGGCGTACAAGCACCACCCACACCACAATTAATGGTGAGGTTATAGGTCGGAATGTCAACAAATGTAACATCGACGGTCTTATCGACATCCATGGTAATTATGTATGTCGTATCACCATCTTTGACGGCATTAGATACACTTCCAACCTTTTTACCACCTTCTGGAGATAGATTGAGATACACATCGGCGCCTATGTTATAGAAGCGCGGTATGATCTCGGGGTTGAGCGCGCAAGTTCCGCCAGCGCCACAATTTAACGTCAACAGGGTCTTGGCTGGATCGCGCTTAAAGCTAATGTCAACAACAGTGTCGGCTGTTACAAAAAAGCCGCCGTTCCCGTTCGATAATCCAGACAGAGCAGTATTTTCTACACCACCTACCATCCATTTATCAATCAGATAACCATCATGAGCCACCGCAGCCACAGTAGCAGTCGCGCCTTCGTCATAGGTTCCAGCACCATCACAAGTACCGTTAGCACCACATTTGACGGTTACAGTATAGGTTTTAGGGTTAACTACGATAAGCTGAGAGGCCGATTGGTAGCTAATATCATGTGTAATTATTATTGTTGTTGTACCAGTAATTGCCAGAACCGCACCGTTAGCTGGACTAGTACTTAAATCATTAGTAGCAAAATCAGCCAAGGCGATATCTTCATAGGTACCGTTCGACTTGCCGAGAGTCACTACTAGGCCAGTTAAATCTAGGGCTTCGCCTACGGTATAAGTTGTGGTAGTTGGTGGAGTTTTAACAGCGACACTAGTAACCGTCACTGGCGATGCATCCTCAAACTCAACCACAACTGTTTTATCAGAATCCATGACCACCGTATAAGTCGTATCATTCTCCTTACCGTCAACACCAGCTACGCTCTTGACCTGCTTTCCAGAGGCTGGCGCTAGAGTAATAGTGGCAGTTTCGCCGTCGTTGTATGGATTAGCATGATTGGGCGTACAAGTGCCACCTTCACCACAAGTGATAGTGAGGTTGTAGGTAATCGGAGCAGGATTGACCGTAATCGTCAAGTTCTTAGTCGGACCGTCGGTATGAGAAATCACCACTTTATCGTTGGTTGTAGCTAGCGTTGCACCGTTAGCTGGGTTGGTACTTAAACCATTAGTCGCAAAGTTGGCCAGCGCCACATCTTCGGAAGTGCTATTAGACTTATTAAGCGTTACCTCTAAGCCAGTCAAATCTAAGTTATCACCGTCAGTGTAGGTGGTTGTAGCTGGAGGGCTTTTGATATCAATGCTTGTAACCGTAACGGCGCTAGGTTGCTGAAGTCGCACATTGTAAGTCTTCTTAGCCACGCCATTTGCGGCTGTTACCTCAATAACATAATCAACCGTGGTGCTACCACTTAGAGTCATACGTCCTGTGGCGTAGCCAGGGCCAGATACGGTTGCACTTTGCTCTACCCCGTTAGCCGTTACTTTAAAGGTTTGTTCTGGCTCCTTGAGCCTTATAAACAGCTCGGCGGTCGTATACATTGAATCTATATCGATCGTATAGTCGGTGTCAGAATCGTTGAAGAAACTATCGTTAGAGTCCCACCCACCTAAGCCATCATACGTCATGTAAGCCCATATGGTCGACAGTGATGCGTTAGATGAGGCATACTTGTAGACCACGCTACCTTCATTCCAGTCACCATCAGTGGCACTATAGTCAGTTGGCAAGGTTGGCTCATTGTTTATTGCCTGAGCAGCACCTGAGCCAGCATTATTCACCGACACCGAAACCTGACCAGTGCCTCGCAGATTTAGAGAGCTAATTCCGTAGATATTCTCGCTGGTGCTGGTGTTAATATTAATGTTTATCGATGAGCTCCCCCACAAATCAACATTATGAAAAGCGTAGGTCGGCTTGTCGGAAGTCACTATCACTTTAGCGGTTCCGTACAAAATCGCATTACCTGCATCAACCTTATTGTTTGTGCTCAGGGTGACATCGTAAATACGAGGCTGGCGCTTAATCGCAGTGTCTTGACTGCTAATGGTTAGGTTAGCAGTGCTACTGCCTTTAATATAAACAGCATTAGCCTCAATGCCATATGTATGCGAAGTGATAGCGTTATCGCCAATCAGTCGCAAATTAATCGTGTTGTCAGGCTCCTCGTCGACTCGCCTAATTGGTCCGCCGTCGTAGCCATTTAAGACGATCTCCTCAGTGCCCTCATCATACGACATACCTGCAGGAAAATCTGGATCAGTCATAACGCGTGGTAATGAGATTCTACTCCAACTAAGAGTGCTATTGTTATAAATCTCAATTGCCGTAACATTGGCTGCCCGAGCTGGTCACATAGCGTAGAACAAACTGCCAACTAGTGCTAGCAAAGAAAGCAGTCCAACCTTCAGCCACCGCTTCTTTAAAGTTGATATTCTTCGTTTCATGCACAACTCCTTTACAATTTATTGGCTGGCAAAAATCCTCGCACACCAACCAAACATAATGCTTACGCCCATTTTACTATACTTCAATCAATTTTAACAATTAAGTTATGCTACAATTAATGTTATGAAGAAGAAAACCGGTTTTACAGTTATTGAGATTATTTTTGTTACAATAGTCACAATAGCGGCAGCAGTGTTAGTAATCACCCAAACCAATTCGGCCGAAGCTACAATGCGCGACAAAGAGCGCAAAGCAGCCATCAATGCGATGTATTTCCAACTAATTAATGTTTACTATAAGCAAAACAACTACTACCCTGAAAATATTTCGCCTGAGTTGCTTACCGGTATGGACCCAGCTCTATTTACTGATCCAAACGGTATTCTGATGGGCGAAGCAAATTCTAACTACACCTATCAGGCCAGCGATTGCACCGAGAGTCAGTGTCAAAAGTTTAAGTTAACTGCCACGCTCGAAAAAGAAGCGCCTTATATCAAAGGAAATTGAGGTTCACCTAGTTTGGTCGGCACTAATCGATCATTTTTGACTGCCTGAACAATGTTGTTGATTTGCTCAACTATTCGCTTAGGATTGTATACCAAATTTTGCTCGTAAGTTGTCTCGTCACCAACAGTAGAAAGGCGAACATTGCCAAAATTAAATAACGATGCAACCATGCCAACCTGATGTGATGAAACATCCTCAATACCATCTAAATCAATTGACTGAATCTTCTCATCGAATAAACTACGTTGTTGAAATTGAATCACTCGCTCGCTAGTAATAAACATCTTATTGTTTTTATAAATTTTAGCACTGATATAGGCCATTAATACCAAAAGCAAATCCAGTAGAACAATTATGAACGCAAAGATGCCAGAAAAGTTCAAATCAAAGCCAAGAACACGACTTGGTCCAGTGCTAGTAGAAGCAAAGATTAACCATAAACTTGTGACAATAATCAAGAAGAATAGATTAATTCCCCAAATTAATTTAGGAACAATCGGATGACGTTTAACCTCTACCAAAACAAATTCGTTGTCAGCTAGGTCACGAATTTCTGGATAATCTCGACGGCTCTGCTCATGACGCTCTTTTAAGGTTTCGGGCGTCAAATCTTCGTATTGACTAGCAATGCCTGCTAAATCTTGGCGAGCGACTCGTCTAGTTGAACGTGGTTGAAAACCATTACGTTGTAGCCCAATTGGCCTCGGATGAATCACAGTTTCGCGACTAGATTGGCGAAAACGAGTCCCATAATCTCGATTGGTTAACTCACTGTATTCAACTTTTTGATAAAGATTGCGTCCATCACTATCAACCCCGACGATTTTAAAACGGGCAATGGTTTCACCAGGTACTGGCGCCACCTCTGGCAGAGATCGCAATTCCTCATCCATACTACTATTATATTTACAACATCTTGACTAATCTGTCAAGTGCAAATGCTTAATAGCCTTGCCAGTTACACGTCGTCCACGTGGCGTCCGTTCTAAAAAGCCAATTTGCATCAAATACGGCTCGTAGTAATCTTCGATTGTGGTTGTTTCGTCACCAGTCAACGCTGAGATTGTATTAAGTCCAACTGGTCGATCTTGATAATTTTGGAAGATACTTTTTAGCATATTACGATCCGCTGCATCCAGCCCCAGTTCATCAATTTGTAGCAATTCCATAGTTTTTTCGGTCGTCGGGACATCGATAATGCCGTCTCCATTAACATCAGCATAATCACGTACTCGTTTGAGTAGTCGATTGGCAATCCGTGGCGTCAAACGCGAACGAGTCGCTAGAATCTTGGCGGCTGGGTCTTTAATATCCGAATCTAAAATCTTAGCAGAACGCACCACGATGCGCGAAATCTCTTCTGGGTGATAAAATTCTAGCCGGTAAACGTGACCGAAACGATCTCTGAGCGGCGCTGCTAAAGCACCAACTCGTGTGGTCGCACCAATCACCGTAAATTTTGGCAAATCCAGCCTAACGCTACGTGCCGCTGGGCCTTTACCGATCATAATATCGAGCTTAAAATCTTCCATCGCCGAATAAAGCGTTTCTTCCACCACTCGACTGAGCCGATGGATTTCGTCAATAAATAAGATATCGCCATCTTGCAGGTTGGTTAGCATACTAGCTAAATCACCAGCTCGTTCAATCGCTGGGCCACTCGTCACCCGCATAGCCGAGCCCATTTCGTTAGCAATCACCATCGCCAGTGTAGTCTTACCTAAGCCTGGTGGGCCATAGAGTAAAATGTGGTCAAGCGGCTCACCACGTTTTTTAGCAGCTCTAATCGCCAACTTCAAATTAGTTTTGATGTTTTCTTGCCCGACGTATTCAGCAAAATTATGTGGCCGAAGCCCAACTTCAATTTGCTGCTCTTTGTCATTCTCATCATGCAAGCCAGTATCAACAATTCGTTCGATTGCCATTATTTCCTGCCTTTCAGAGCTTGCTTAATACGCTCTTGAATCGATAATTTCGAATCAACCTGCGCCAGAGCATTAACCGCATCGGTTGCAGTATAACCTAGCGCCATCAAAGCCTCGACCGCCTCATCACTAGTGTCAAGTTCAGTTTGTATTGCCTCGTTACCGATAATTGACGGTACACCAACTTTGTCGGACAAATCAACACAAACTCGTTCAGCCGTTTTCTTGCCCACACCGTGCGCCTGCTGAATATATTTACTATCAGAGCGCGCAATCGCTGAGCGTACATTTTCAAACTGGCCAATCGATAAAATCGCCAAAGCCGCTTTTGGACCAACGCCCTGAACGGTAATTAAAAGCTGAAATAAAGCCTTACTGGCTGAAGTTAAAAAACCATAAAGTTCTTGCGATTGTTCGCGTACCTGAAAATATGTATAAACATCAGCCTCGGCTTTAAGCGCCAACTCGCTAGCATCAGACAATGGCATCTGGACTTCGTAGCCAACACCCGCCACGTCAATCACTATTCGGGTCAAGTCTTTCTCAATTACCCTACCTCGAAGTCTTGCAATCATACTTTAATTGTACCGCAATTTTACCAGATTGACGAATAAATCACCTTACTTCGTCACCGCTGTATAGACTACAGTAGTGCGGTAAGTACCTGATGTTTGGGTGGCATTAACCTTTAGCCCGTAATAGATAGGTATGGTGATGCCAGTGATGGTTGGGTTATTGCTGGTAAGAATAGTGTCTGGAGTGTTGTTAGGTTGAACTTTAGCCCAAGTGTATTGACTAGTGGGTACGTTAGTTTCTAGGGTGGTAGTAGTACCAAAGGTGGTGTTATTGATGCGATAGCCCCAGGTATTCACTGGAAGGTCTAGAACTGGGCTGGTAGCACTAGCTGAGGTGGGATTAATGATGAGGCTTGAGTTATTAATATTAACTAAGTTGCTGTGAGTGGTGTTGGTGGAGAGTCTGAGATCATAACCAAGTGGATTATTAGTCTTGACAGTAATGTCATGGGTCATGGAATTAAAGCGATCAGCCGTAGCGGGTATAACTTGGAAAGAAACCGTGTCGGATGAGGTTGAGACGGTAATATAGCTAGACTGAGCAGTGACTGGTGCAGTGGATGGACCAGTGCCAACCGCGTTGATGGCTGAGACTCGGAAGTTGTAATAAGTAGTTGATGAACTGCCAAGACCACTGACTGTAGCAGTTGTGTTAGTGCTAGTGCCGTCATTGTAGATAGTCCAAGAGCCTGTGCAAACACCAGCGCTAGTGGCTGTACAATACTCAATCTGGTAGTCAGTAATAGGTGTACCACCTGTACTAGCTGGTGCAGTCCAAGAGAGGATGACGCTATCGGAATTAGGTGTAGCAGTGAGATTAGTTGGTACACCCGGTACATTCCAGGTGGTAGCACTAGCGACAGACGAGTAGGAGCTGCTACCAGCGGCGTTATTAGCTCGAACTTGGAACTCATAAGTGGTGCCGTTAGCTAAGCTGGTAAAAGTGCGGTTAGTAGTGGTGCCTTGGGAAACTGTAGTCCAAGTGCCACCACTTGGTCGGTATTGGATGTCATAGCCTGTGATGGGTGAACCACCATCATTGGGGGCTGTCCAAGATAAGGTTATTTGAGCAACAGCAGTGGCGGTAGCAGTTGGAGTGGATGGGGTGGATGGAGGATTACCCATGGTTGTAGCTTGAACCGAAGTTATATCATAATAAGCCCCCACCCCAGCACCATTAATGGCGCTAACTCTAAAGTTGTAAGTTGTATTATCTGCTAGTCCTGTTACAACCGTAGTAGTATTAGCACTAACACCATCATTAAATATCGACCACGACACTCCACCATTTGAACTATATTCTATGCGGTAATCTGTAATTGCGCTGGCACCAGTAAAGCTGGGTGCTGTCCAGCTTAAGGTTACTTGCTTAACCCCAGCAGTTGCAGTTAGATTCAGTGGAGCAGCTGGCGTAGTAAAAGGGGTAGCTGATGCTACATTGCTATTGGGGCTAGCTCCAACAGCGTTGACTGCTCGAACTCGGAAAGAATAAGGAAAGCCAGCAGAAAGACCAGAATCAACAAAATTTTGGTAGGTCTTGTCGTTAGTTAAAGTTATACTAACATTCTTTACGCTCGGAATATTGCCCGTACCATAACCGCCATAAAAGGCCAACATGGCTTGAGACAAACTACCATTTTGCACAGTCGGCTTCACCACCACTGAATGGCGCGTGTAAGTAGTCGTAACAGGTATTGGAGTAACACCTATGCTATATTTCGAATCAGTGCCATTTTGGTTGTAAATATTAATAGTGTTTTGGGTAGTAGTGTCAGCACTTCGTATATCAAAAGATATAGTGTACTGATTATCAACCCCATAAAGATCGATGATTGGTGCGATATCGGCATATTGTAAGAATTCGTTAGCACCAGTCTTTTCAACTGTTGAATTACTAAGCAAATTTAGGCTATTGGCTGGAATTGTAACTGAAGTGTTGGTAGAAGTGCCATCCGCATAAGTCGACCAACTAGCTCCGCCATTGTCGCTATATTCAATGATGTAATCAGTGATAGGTGAGCCACCATTGCTTGGTGCAGTCCATGATAGAGAGACTTGTTTATTACCAGCTGTGGCAGATAGTCCAGTTGGAGTACCTGGAGTGGTGCGAGGTGTAGTGGTAGCCGTACCTGACCAAGCACCTGCACCGGCTACGTTCTTAGCTCTAACTTGGAACTCATAGGTAGTGCCGTTAGTTAAGCCAGTAATAGTTCGGGGAGATGAGACATTGGATAGAAGTGTCCAGCTACCTCCACTGGGTCGGTACTGGATATCATAGCCAGTAATAGCTGAACCACCATTACTGCTTGGTGCTGACCATGATACGGTGACTTAACCATTGCTAGGACTGACTGATGGGGCAGCTGGAGCGGATGGGACAGTGTAGTAGGTGTAGCCGTTGGTTAAGGTTGCAGTTTCGCCACCAGGATTGGTAACAACTACATTGACCGAACCAGCTGAATGCGCTGGAACTCGAGCAGAGATAGAGGTGGCGCTGTTAACTACTATATTAGTGGCGGCAGTACCGCCAAAAGTAACCGCAGTAGCACTCGGTATCTGACCAGGTAGTGTAGCCACAGGAGAATTACGTTGAGTAGTTGTGCCATCGCCAACCTGACCGCTGAAGTTGCCTCCCCAACAATATAATTCACGATCTGAAGTTAATGCACAAGATTGATTACTATCATTATCATCACCACCAACTGAAACTTGAAGAATAGATGCGCTTGTTGGTATCTGCCCTTGAGCAACTGCCACTGGAGTAGCGCGATCAGTAACCGTATTGTCACCAACTTGACCATACGTATTAAGACCCCAACAATAAGCCTTATTATTAGTAGCTACCGCACAAGAATGCTCAACACTAACATCGACCTGGCTAAAGTTAACACCTGACGGTATAGCCCCTTGAGATACAGCTATAGGTGTTGTAGCGTTACCAGTTTGACCATTACCTAAGAAACCGCCAGCACCCCAACAGTAAGCTCTATTGTCTGACCCAATAGAGCAAGTACGGAAGCCAGAGGTAGGCGAGATTTTAGATATAGTCACCCCACTTGGAATTGCCCCCTGGGAGACCAAGACAGGAGTGGATCGGTTGGCAGTCGAGCCGTTACCAAGTTGTCCATAAGTGCCCTGGCCCCAACAATAAGGCCGACTAACACCAGAGGCCAATCCACAAGTGTGCCAATAACCCATAGAGAGCGCCGTAAACGTCGCCGTTGAAGAAACTGCTACTGGGGTGGTGCGATCAGCAGTTGATCCGTTACCCAATTGACCAAAACCACCATTTCCCCAACAATAAACTCTCCCTTGCGAATTTATAGCACAGGTGTGAGCACCTCCAGCAAAAACTTTTGATATAGTCGTAGTCGTTGGTATCGCCCCCTGAGCAACTGCTACTGGGGTGGTGCGATCAGTAGTTGATCCATCGCCCAGCCTACCCTCGCCATTATAACCCCAGCAATAAGCCTTACCATTTGAGCCAACAGCACAGGTGTGATAGTGACCAACCGAGATACTAGTTAAAGTTGTTCCAGCCGGTACCGCACCTTGAGAAACCGCCACTGGAGTAGCGCTATCGGTAGTTGTACCATTACCAAGCTGGCCAGACCAGTTAGCACCCCAGCAATAAGCTTTATTTGTTACCGTTAAGGCACATGTATGACTATGACCAACTGAAACCTGTGCAATATCTAGGTACTTATCAAAACCGCTACCGCTGATGGTTACTGTATTTCCACCAGCAATCAACCCACGGTTAGGTGAAATACTAGATATAGCAGGTGTAGCGGCATAGGCTAATTTGGGCTCGAAAGTTTTATTAAACATTGGTGTGATTAATGTTAAAAAGCCTAAGGAAATAGCTGCGACAAAACCATAACTCAAGCGCTGCCTAAGAATTAACTTAGACTGAAACTTAGTTAGTTTGCGAGTAACTAATTTCAACAGAAAAATACCTTTCCCCTGTAAACAATTTACACACTACACTTAGTAGTTGTACTTAATTTAACATGAGCGGTTTAGTGATGTCAAGAATTATAACAAAATATGTTGTGAAATATGCAACAATAGGAAATCACTTTACAAAACGATCGCTGGCTCAAATATTAAAGTTTTTGCAAAATAGAAGCCCCGTCCGATGGACAGGGCTTCTATTTGGTGGCGGGGGTTGGATTTGAACCAACGACCTTGTGGTTATGAGCCACACGAGCTGACCAGACTGCTCCACCCCGCGATATGTAACTAAATACGCGGTCAATTATACATTATTTATTGGTTTTGACAAGCCCCTACTGAATAGCAACTGATTTTGCTCCGAAAAAGAAGTCCATCCACTTACGAAAATTACTCGGCTCAGGACGCTCAACTGACTGATTAGTTTTGTCAAGCTCGGCTTCTTTTTCGACTACCCAGACTGGATAATCATCTAGAATTAGCACTTTCTCACCTGGTAGAACTAAATTAGTTTTTTGCCTTAGTGCTAAATCTTGATACTCTTCGCTACGATAGTAATCCTGCTCATAAGCTAGGTTTTCTGCCTCTAGCTCAATAATTTTCGCTTCGCGCAGTTTAGCATCTAAACGTTTTTGCTGCTTATAATTCTGGCTTATTGCCTGCACGGCCGAAACTAGCCAGACCAGCGATAAGCCAATTATTAAAATTGTGATGATGTTCTGTTTCGTAAAAACATCATGACGCAGAGAATATCGGATTTGGCGTAGTTTTTGGCGATTCAGCTTTTTAGACATAATCACTTTGATTATATCACGAGACATAGAGGTTGAAGTATGGCTCAAAGCAACTAATTAGGGTATAATAAAGTCGCAATGGGGGTGTAGCTCAGGGGTTAGAGCAGCGGGCTCATAACCTGTTGGTCGCTGGTTCAATTCCAGCCACCCCCACCAACCTCCTGTGCGGTTCTTCGAACCGCTACGGGCGATGCGGTCTGTAACTATCTTTGATAGCGAAGGAGTGCCTCTAAAAATAACACCCTATCCCGGAGTGTTATTTTAATTTAATTGAATCGAACCATCGATTTTTTGCTACGCAAAAGGTCTACGAATGGACCTATCGGAAAAAGAAAAAATGACGCGACTTTCCCATAGCATCCGCCATCAGAAGCTCGAAAGTTCGTAGCAATTGTTGCAAATTAAGGTTTACTAGCAGCTTTTTGTCGCTTATCTTTACGATATTCTTTGCGCTCCTCTGCAAGCATGCTAGATAAATCTCGTATAAATTGGTTCCTTTCTTTAGAAAAAGAGTCAACACTCGAACCAAGAACTGGATCATACTGCTTAATCGTTGCGAACGATTCATGCATTCGTTGCCTGAATCGCTCTTTTTGCTCATAAGAAAAGCGTATGGGTACATAACCTTTGCCAAACCACTCTACATCCTTTATGCCCATAGAGTTCTTTATAACTTCTGGCAAGCTTCTGAGCTTGTTACCCTTATTTACATCTAAATAAACACTTTTTTCGGCTTTTTTAGGTACATTAGCTAGAAAGTTCATAAGATAGTCCTCTGCTATCGGATAGGATCGATCAATCTCCACCGACCCGTCATAATTATCACTCGCTTCTACTATACCCATTTCTATAGCTCTCTCCACACCAAGATTACTACCAATTTGACTATAGTGATTAAAAATAATTGCCAAAGACGCTACTGCGTCTTGCTTAGCTTCATAACTCGTACGTTGACGCTTCAAATCTAGTTGCCATTTTGCTCTAGCTATAATTTCTTTTCGAGCCATGCTAGACAGGCTACGTTCGTACAAATCGATATCAGCAGCTTTGACTGCACGTTCACCTAAAGCTTTAGCTTCTTCGGTAGACAATTTCTCAACGCTAAGTCCAGATTCATTCTTCCTACTCTTATCGTCTAGGCTTGCCTCATTCAAATAATCAGGCACTATACTACCATCGAGGGTCCGAGGATCATCTGACTCTTCAGGAATACTCTCACTATGGAAACACCTTAATTCTTTTTCAAAAGCAGACAGTTCTTCTGTGTCATCCCCAGCCATTTGGTCCAACAAGTCATTTAAAATATCTGCCGGCTGCTGCTTCACTTTTTGCTCGTCAATTTGCTCGTAAATCGGCGTCATTTCAGATTCATGAAAGTTATCTCCTCTTAAATTCCCCTTTTTATCGAAAAAAGATATTTGCTCAGGTTTGTTTGTTTCTGGCGATTTACGCTTACTCATACCTCCATTATACCATTTTAAGCTATAAAAGTCAATCAAGAGCGGTACCCACGAAAACCCCGCTTTTTACGGCGGGGCTCTCGGGCACCTGTTTGTGTTGCCTTTATGATAACAGCAAACCGCTTATGGTGCAACAAGTTTATTAAATAACAGTTATTTCTTGCGTGAAACTGTCAAGAATCCGTTTCGTGGATTTTCTTTAACAATACGACCCTCTGGTAGAGCGCAAGGGGTACCCTTGTCATTCTTTGGGGTTTTAGCGAAGAAATAAATGGTCTGTTCTTTTCCACCGCGCAGAGTAACATCCATCTTATGCAAGTAGTATGTTACACCCTGTGAATTTGTATGGCTATAAGGCATTTTAGTTGATTCCTTCCCTTAAAATTAACTTATACTATCAGATTACAAATAAATCTCTCTCTTGTCAACAGGTTAGAGCCTTTTATCGACTTTTTTTAGAATAATTAACAGTATAATTTTGTAAATTAACCTCAAGGTCACCACTGATGCTAAGAATATCCAACCAAGAACAGCAAAACCAGCAAAATCAGGCGTCCAGAGAGGCGAAACAAACTCTTTTTGATAGAGATTCGGCTCAGGCATCTTCACTTCTATCGAGCCATATTCCGCTGCTGGATACTTAGCCAATTCGTTTAGATAGCACTGAAAATAATCAGCCGATCGATAACGAAATAGTGGATCACAAGCCTCACTAGCTTTTTTGTAGACATTTCCATGCGGATTGCCTGAAGCCATTTCTTCTGCCTTAATTTTTACTGCCTCAGAATCACGTGCATACTGACCCTTTAGAAAAAACCGTCCAGTCGAAGTATTCATGTGGCGATTAACATAAACTCTTAGATCTGTCGCTCGCTCTCTAGTGATCTCCGAATTACCTTCTTCATCCGCCGCCAATAGAGCTTCACGCCGACTAACCATACCGGTATTGTTAAGTCGTAGTAAAATCACCACTACAAATGAGAATAAAATTAAAATCAATACTAACTGCCAAGTTTGATAGTCTTTTAGGGTTTTAAGAAGCTTCTCCTGCTTAGATTCACGACTAGCCATATCAATACTAATTATATACCACTTACTGCATTATCACTCACGGCTCCGACCAATAGCCAGTTAAGCTAAAAGATGACGCAACGACACTAGCTATGACTAGGAAGATTCGCATGCCTGTCACTTCGTCGAAAGTCATTACCATAGCAGCTATCCAAACTAGACAGCCTACAAAAGCAAATAAATGCCAAAATAAATGACGATACATCATATAGGTCACCCGCGTACCTGACCTATCTGCTCGACTAAATTGTTCTCTCAAAGTAGCAATACCACGCGCTGTTGAAGTCATATTAGACGAAATGATAGTTGCTCCAGCCGCTAGTGGCGTACGCACAAAAGCCCGCAATGCTACTAGAGCCGCACCCAAAACAGTACTGCTATTAAAGATTATATAACCATAACGTCGACGACGATCGAGCAATTTTCCAACCACAAAAGCCGTCGCCACCGCAATAGCCCCGCCAACTGAACTAACTACGCCCGTCACAAGATAGGAGTTTTGTTGAGCAAATATCACAGCCACCAGTAGCAACGACCAAACTTTATCAACTGTAGTATTAAAACCAGGTGCAATCTGGAAAAACATCTCCCGAGCATATTTACGAAACGGAAAAGCCAAAGGGGCAAAATAGTGCTGCTTCTTAGCCGTATCTTGCGTTTTAAACAGCGGCCATGTCGAAGCCACGAACAAAACTGATGCAATTATAATAACTACAGTTGGACTAGCGAAAGTTGATATTACACCGCCTATTAATGGTGACAAAATCGCTGTGGCTCTTTCAAATATTGCCATATAGCCAATCTCTGTACCGGCATTATCGTCACTTTTGACTTCAGAAAAGATTACATCATGAGCTAATTGATAAAGTGTAATTGTTAACGATTGAAGAAAACCACCAAGCGCAATTGAAAAATCACTGCTCAAGTTGGTATAACAAATAATCGCTGGAATATAAATCAAATTGCTTAGTAAAATTATCCTTTTAGCACCTAATCGAGCTACTAATATCGCTGCCAGTGGTGTCATGAGTAAATTAACGAAAGCTCGATAAGCACTAAAAATTGCAATATAAGTAATTGAGTGGCCTGCACGGTATAGATAAACTAAAACAAAAGCCGAAACTAAATTTAGCGCTAAAAGCCGCAACACCTTAGCTGTATAAAGTGCCGAAATTTCACTAAAGGTGGCTTTACGCCAAGAATGCCGCGACCGAAACCACGACACTAACTTTGGAATGCCAAGAAAACCCACCATATCACCTTTTATTTAACCACAAAACCTTCATTTTTTCTACCGCTTCAGGTGGTGTAGTATACTAAAGGCATGAAAATATATTTTGCCGGACTAAGCGGCAAAGCGCTTTCACCCCTAGCCAACTTAGCGCTTGACGCCGGACATCAGGTTTTTGGTAGTGATCCACTACCAACTCCCGAAACTACTGAGCTAGAACAGCGGGGTGTGATTTTCTCAACAGACCAATCAGGTAATTTTCTACGCAAAATTCATAAAAAACACCAAATTGATTGGATGATTCATACTTCTGCTATTAAAGTTGACCATCCCGAGATAACAACCGCTCAAAAACTAGGCATTAAAATCAGCAAACGTGACCAGTTTATCCCACAATTTATAACCGAACATAATTTTGATTTAATCGCCGTAGCTGGTACTCACGGTAAAACTACCACTACTACGATGTTGGTATGGCTTTTTCATCAACTAGACATTCCTATAAGTTATTTGGTTGGCAGTACTCTTCCGTTTGCGCCCGATGGACGCTACAACCCAAAGAGTAGATACTTTGTTTACGAATGTGATGAATACGACCATAACTTCTTGCACTACCAGCCAAAATACAGTCTGATTCCTGCCCTTGACTACGATCATGTTGATACCTACCCAACACGTCAAGATTATCAGGCAGCCTTTCGTCAATTTATTGAACAGTCCGGTCAGGTTTGGTTATGGCAGAGTGACATCTATGACTCAATCAACAGCCTATCAAATATAACCGTTCTGAAAGAAACAAACTCGCATATTGATATATTGGGTGAACATAATCGCCGCAATGGCACATTAGCACTCGAACTTGCCAAGATTATCTTCCCTAAGCAAACTGAGGCCAAATTAATCGAAATCTTAAACCAAACCCCCTTAGCTGGTCGACGTTTCGAACAGATTGCTCCTGGGCTGTTTTCGGATTACGCTCATCATCCCACTGAAGTCCAAGCAACCCTTAGTATGGCCCGCGAATATGCCGACAAACACGGCTTTAAACAGGTTGTGGCAATCTATGAACCGCTACAAAATTCACGCCAACACCAGATTTACAAACAATATCCGACAGTCTTCACTGGAGCTGATAAAATCTATTGGGTGCCGACTTGGCAGGTACGTGAGGACCCTAATTTAGAGATTCTAACACCCAACTTCTTCGCCAAATTAATACCCAAAAAGACTCAGGCTAGCGAAATTGATGACACTTTACTTAAAAATATCCAGCAAGAATTACAAGCTGGCAACTTAGTACTATTTATGGCCGGTGGCAAAGGTGACGAGTGGATGCGTAAGCATGCCAACGAATTTATTCTACCTTAATAGTAGACAAATTAATTAAGTTCTCATCTAACAAGACATCGGGCGCAAACGGTTGGGCTTCACCGACTGAATCTTGATAATACCGTAAATAATCTGCCACCTGATTAGCAAAAACACCATCTACTACACCGGCTGGATCAACTACAATCTCCTTACTGGGTAATTCACGTTTTTCTCGTTCTTCACGTAGCCTATCTTGATGCGATGGCAAACTTAAGTCAAGTGAAGCTGCATCCGACATACGATAAATACCATAACTAGCTGCCCCCATTACTAGTGCAAAAATTACTGCAATCAACAAGAATAAATAAAATCGGTTAAAAGGCCATCTTATTCGGCACATAATTTCGTCAAGCGTTGGACGGGTAGGCTTCTTAGGAATCTCGTCCATCATCAATCACTTCTTTTATCATCTTTTTATAACTCTCAATTTGACCATCAAGCACTTCCAGTTGATGTCCCAACCCTGCACGAGCAGAACGCACAGTTTCTAGTTTTCGATAAAAATCTATCGGATTATTTTTGCAATCAGTTAAAACCAAATCGTCCAACTTACTCTTATACGATCGATAAGAACTACGAAAATTTTGCAGGCCATTATTAAACTGTGTTGTAGTAGTAACCAACCCACTAGCATCATACCGATTAGCCACTAGACGAGTATTGGCAGGAGTTAGAACTTTTTCGATTACTGATTCATAGGCCTGACCATAATTAACTCGCGTCAAGCTATCATTAATTTGGACCTGTTTTAGGCGCAATTTAATTGTTTCACAATTAAGCGAAACATTTTGGTAAATAACTTCATTTGGGGTAGCCCAGATTTTGGGTGTCATCAATAAGCCAACTAGACCGACTAACAATACCATCAAGCCACAACTAAGACGCTTCATGGTGTTATTTTAACATAGTTAGTGATAAATTACGGTGCTAGTCGGTTAATATCGCGTGGGAACAAACAAGCCTCTTTGACATTATTAAGTCCAATCGTCTTCTGTACTAAGCGATCAATACCGAAACCACAACCACCGTGTGGAGGTAAACCAAATTGAAAGGCTTGCAAATAATATTTAAAGCCAGGTGCGGTTACGTCGATACCCCTATCGGTCATTTGCTTAACCATCTTCTTGTAATCCTCTTCGCGCAGCGGGCAGGTCGCCAGCTCTTGACCACGATAAAGTAAATCCGCCCAAGCTACAGTTTCACCGTCGTCATTAAACTTGTGATAGAATTTACCAGCCACGGTTGGAAAATCTTTAACAAATACCAAATCGCTATTTAATTTCTTGCGAGCATACTCACCCATAAAACGCTCTTCGTCTGGAATTAAGTCCTTCTCGTCAGTCGTATCAGTACCAGTTGCTTTGGTATACATCTCATGCACTTCGGCCACTGTAAAACGGGGAATCTCTGCAGCCGTAGCTGGAAGCTTAAGCTCTGGCGCATTTAAACTCTTGAGTTCATCGCCAAATTTTTTGTAAGTTTCATTTAGAGCAAACATGGTCATTTCACCAACCATGTTTAGAACATCATCATGGTTTTTAACAAAGCCCATCTCGATATCCAGCATAGTAACTTCAGCCAAATGTCGCGAGGTAGCTGATAATTCGGCACGATAAGCGTGGCCAATCTCAAAGACTCGCTCGTACGCCCCCACCATAATCTGCTTATAAAACTGCGGACTTTGGGCTAAAGTTGCCTCTTTACCATAATAATCCAATTTAAAAACTTCAGCTCCACCCTCAGTTGCACCAGCCAAAAGCTTAGGGGTATCCATTTCAATAAATTCATTATCAATCAGAAAACGACGTAAGTTTTGTACTAAATCGGAACGAATCTTAAAGATTTTCTGCTCATTCAAGTTGCGAATATTTAACACTCGAAATTCAAACAAGTTGTCTAAATTTTCTGACTTGTGGGGAATCGGTTTATCAACTTCAATCGGTGGCTCATCTGTTACAGGAACAATCACCTCCACTTCTACATCGTGCAACTCAGCCCCACCAGGCGCACGATCATCGCCCACCACAGTACCAGTCAAGACTAACACGGTGCCGATTTGCATGCCACGTAGTTTTTCTAACTCATCTTTATTCTCAATCAAGCTCTGCGCAATCCCACTGCGGTCTCTTAAAGTGATAAAGTTTAAACCGCCTAGTAGGCGCTTCTTGTGCATCCATCCCATGATGGAAACTTTTTTACCAACACGAGAGCCTAGCTCTCGGATTAGAGTTCTTTTTTTATCCATATTGCCTCTTTTCTACTAGACGTATTGTATCACATCTTATCGCCAATTAAACTGGCAATAATACTGTTAAGACGCACTACACCAACTGGCTTGCCACGCTTTTCCACAACCGCTACCAAAGCCTGTTCAGTCAAAAGTTGTTGCAGGGCGCCCATCAAGCTATCACCACAGCGTAGCATCACAACTTCATTATCACATAATTCTTGAGCAGTCTGACTAGTTTTATTGTCTAACGAAACCAAGTCAGCTAGGTTTAAAATGCCCACCACTTCATCAGCTCGATTTAAAACTGGGAAGTATTCATAACCCGTGCGATGTAGATCATCCAGCATAAGGGGCCCAATCAGATCATTCGCTGCTAGACTCATAACTTCATCAAATGATGTCATAATCTCATCAACCGTGATGTCATCAAACTCTAATACCGAACGAATCAACCGCCGCTGACTGTCATCAATCGCAGCTGGCGAATTTTCAACCAGAAATAACAGCTCGTCAAGCGAATCAACACGATCTCGACTACCACCATCCAGCTGTTTTAATGAGCTTAAGTTCGTTAAATTAGCCACCCGACGCAAGAATCGCTCAGCCCTTAATAAATGTTTTTCAATTCTCAGATAAATCGCTTGAGCTAAGCGCTGAATCGGTTTAATCTTAGCCACAATATTAACTAAAATTAAGCTGATTAAAATTACCAACCAAGCTTTACCATCGCCCATAGCCTTTTGACTAACAAAGAACAAACTGACATATAAAGTAATTAATCCGATTAATTGCCAACTAAGTAAAGTTGGCTTACTAGTTAAACGATCCAAGTCTAACTTGGCACGATTAGATTTAATTTGCTCTTGTTTTTGTTTTAACTGCCAAGCTGAATAGTCGGTTTTCAGCCCACCCCAAGCTGACAACACCACAATTACCACCACAAGCAGCACCAAGAGTACGTACCACATATCATTAGTTTAACATGAGCTTGAAGGTAGAACAATTTCTTAGTACAATAAACAAGAGTTGAAAAGAGGAGTTTTTGATGAAAAGATGGATTGTATTTGCGATATTTATGATTGGCGGAATTGGCTTACTTTTCTTAACCCAAGATCGTAGTGCTACTAAAATTGACCTATCGCAAGTTAACAAAGACGCTATCACGACACCAAGTGAGCAGAATGGGCAGGTTGGTGATCATATTGTCGGTGACACTAACGCCAAGGTTGTCTTAGTGGTATATGGTGACTATCAATGCTCAGCTTGCTCGGGCCATAATCAAAAGTTAATTGATCTAGCCGAATCATACGAGAGTGGGTTTGCTATGACCTATCGTCACTTCCCCATACCCGGACATTCAAACGCTCGTGCAGCAGCTGCTGCTGCTGAAGCCGCTGGTAAACAGGGCAAATTTTGGGAGATGCACAATAAGCTATTTCAAAACTATCTTTATTGGGGGACCGATGTTAACCAGCGTGATTTGATTTTCCAAGATTACGCCGAGCAATTAGAACTAGATATCAATCAATTTAAGCAGGATGTTGCCTCACAAGAAGTTAAACAAAAGATTGATTTTGATACCGCCCTAGGCCAAGCTCACGAATTGGTTGAGACACCGACCTTGGTATTAAATGGCGAGAAGCTAGACGTTGAAACTTGGTCAGACGACCAAAAGCTCAAAGACGCCATTAAAAAGCATCTTGATAAAGACGAATAAGGTCCTAAAAATAAAAATAGTCCCGGTGCCTTGGGACTATTTTTATTTTATTTTATTTTCTAATTAAAGTTTCTGTTAGTTTTAAACTAGCAGAAATTGTTGCCATTCGGCAGGCACCACATCTACTGCGATCTTTTTGCGCCGAGACGGTGCAAATTCGATTGCTATTGACATGGATTTACTCCGTTAATATTCATGCTCTTTTAGTTTCGACCATAGTCACTTTCAAAAGCATGCTCTGTAGTCTACCAAAGATAACTTTTTGAATCAAGCGTTAGCGGCTTAACAGTGGAGAACTTGTTTGAACCTGTGTATAAACTGTGAAAATCAACCTAAAATAGTCGTACCGGCCTGACCTTGCAGAGCCAAATTAGCCATTTCTGGTGTTGTAATAATTACACTACCGCTAGGGTTAAATTCGAGAAATTGAATTGAAGCTTCGATTTTAGGTAGCATACTACCAGCTGCAAACTGATTGTCAGCTACATGTTGCTTTAACTCAGCTACCGAAATTCTGTCTAGAGACTGCTCATTCTCTTGTCTAAAGTTGATTTTAACTGCCTCAATTGCTGTCAGAATCAATAAAGTATCAGCGCCAATTAGCTCTGCTAGTTTCTCAGCAGCAAAATCTTTATCAATCACTGCCTCTAATCCAATTAATTGACCGTCAGGCAGACGTCGCACTGGTATACCACCACCACCAGTTGAGATCACAATACTACCTTGATCAAGAGCTGACTTCACTAAACTAGCTTCGACAATATCGATTGGCCTAGGCGATGGTACTACTCGGCGCCAACCTCGACCGGCATCTTCTTTAACTACAAAACCTCGCTCCTCGGCGACGGTTTTTGCTTCTTCTTCAGAAGTAAAGAAAGCGCCAATTGGTTTGGTTGGATTATCAAACGCTGGATCATTTTTATCTACCACCACTTGTGTTACAACTGATGCAATAGACCGCATTGGTAGACCAGCTCGGGCTACACTATTATGCAAGGCATTTTGCAGCCAATAGCCAATTTGCCCTTGGCTCATTGCTCCACAGACATCAATTGGCATCGTCGGCTCTTTGGCCGTATTAACCGACTCTTCTTTAACAATAATATTACCAACTTGTGGCCCATTACCATGCACAATTGCCAAATCATGCCCCGCTTCAATAATCGGCATCAACTGCTTAGCAGTTTCAGTTGCTACAGCTAGCTGATCCCTGGCTTGTGCACGACCATCCTTCGACAAGGCGTTGCCACCCAATGCTACTACAATTCTTTTCTTTTCCATAGTTTAATTGTAGCATAAGCGAAATAGAACTATTCTCTCTTAAATTTCTTAGTAACTGATGTTGAACTAGACAGAAACATCATTGAACCATACTGCATATTAAAGCGCAACACATCGCCCACTGCCAATTCTTCAGTTACGTCAGTTATATCAACAATCAAATGATCACTTGAACCACCAATAACTTCCAACCCATCAATCGTCGGCAAAAGATTGGGTAAAAAATCACCATAGTCTTTTCTACCCACTGCCAATAAGGCTCTTTTTCTGTCACCATGATCCTCATAGGTTGGACTCTTACCAAAGGAGTCCATAAAAATTTCACCAATTGGATAAGATGGTTTGGTTTTTATCTCAATAATTTCTGCCAATAAGACAAAATTTTCAGCTGTTAGTTCAGGAGTTGGGTAGCCGCGATGCAATTTCATATCACGTGCTAATATAATTCCCTCACCAATTCTCAAGTGGTTAATGCCACTTGGCACTTGATGGTCAAATAATAAAGGTAAAGTTGTAGTCGATCCACCTGAAACAATCTCCAAAGTTCGACCTATTCCAGCCCCAATCGCCTTAGCAGTGTCAACCAATTCACTTAAGTTTGTAACGGTTGGCCTGATAGAGCCATAGCAACCTAAATTAACACCGACACCTGCTAATTCCAAATTTTTAAGCTCTCGTTCAACTAACAGGGCTGCTTCAACAGTTTGATCCCTACCCCAAAAACCCTCCCGCAGGTCACCTAAATCTTGCATAAGCACCACTCCGTGCCTAATATTAGCTTTGCCAGCCGCTTCATCTAGCCAACGCAGAGTTTGAATCTCAGAATTGAGGCTATAGTCAGCATAATGCACCACGTCTTCAATTTCGCTTTTGGCAGGAATACGTAGCAACATGGTTGAAACATCGGGATGGCTTTTTTTGAATTGAACCAGTTTCTCAATTCTTGAATCAGCAATTTGATCAATTCCACCAGCCAATAAACTTTCTGCCACTTCTGGCATAGAGTCAGCACCCTTTACGACACCTGCTATTCGAATTCCGACATCACTCGCTAGTTTTACCAAATGCCTAGCATTACTAGTGATTCCTGTTAAATTTATCTCTAATATTGGATACCTTTGCATTATTTCATCCTTACCCAACGAGGTGCCCGTAAATCGGACACCTCGTTCTTTATTAAACTTCTGGCAGCTTTTATTAGAAGCGAAGTGACAAGCAGGACAGGCCGCCGTCGACTTTCATGTATTCAGAAGTATCACATTCAATTACCCTATAGCGGCCCAGAGCTTCAAGCGCTGCTTTAGTCTTTGGGAAACCTGCTGGTGTAATAATAGTGTCATTAATCCAAATTGAGTTAGCCGCATAGGCTTCGTCACTCGGAACAATGACCTTTTTCTCGAAGCGTTCGAAGACTGGATTGGTCGAGAAGGTATCTAGCACCAACACAATGCCGTTCTCTAGATAAGACATACCTGTCTTAAAGTGCA
This sequence comes from Candidatus Nanosyncoccaceae bacterium, assembly GCA_050950465.1. Taxonomy (GTDB): domain Bacteria; phylum Patescibacteriota; class Saccharimonadia; order Saccharimonadales; family Saccharimonadaceae; genus CAZRIZ01. The sequence continues at coordinate 154,063 of JBMNHQ010000001.1, forward strand.
GCATGCCTTCCATTTCAACCATTTCTCCCGTATGACCATATTTTTCCAACAAGGCAATCATCTGACGAGCACCCTCTTCGTTGGTACGATCCGACAGGCCAATCAAGAAATGATCACCAACCATGGCGATATCACCTGGCTCGATTGTACCAGGAGCTTCAATCTGTTCGATATTGTCATAAAACTTCGATAGGGCTTCACGCAAATCAGGCAGTTTAACTTCTTCCTGTCTAGTTGGTGCACCTGGACGCGAAATAATTGCTACATTTGGTGTACAAAGCGCATTATCTTCGACAAAACATGAATCTGGAAATTCTTCACTTGCTTCCAAGACCGTCACGTCAACACCACATTTTTTTAGAGTCTCAATATAGTTGTCATGCTGTACAATGGCGTTTTCATAAACTGGTTTACCCAGTTCAGGCGCTGAAGTAATCCCCTCTGATAGACTTCGTCCTGGACGACGCACAATTGTATGCTTAAATTCTCTCTTCACTTTATTCTCCTCTTTAAATCAACCCGCTGAGCTGATACTTAGCGGGTTGATCTTGTTTATACTTATATTCCAAAACCGGTTACTGATGCAATCGTAATGAGCACGATATAAGCCACACTCAATGTAATTGCTAACCACTTAACTCGTTTTAGATATTTGTTGTACGAAACACCACAGGAGACTAGACCACCCATCAGCGAACCGACAGTTGGAGCTAGCATCTGGATGATACCACTACCAGCCACGAAGGACGCCACAGCAATTGGTGCGCCAACCGATAAGATATCAGCTAGTGGCCCAAAGATCGGCATCGAAATCGAGGCTAAGCCTGAGGTCGATGGGATCAAGAAGGCCATTGGTAGGTAAATCAAGTAAAGCACCCCACCGAATAGACCCTTAACTACACCAGTCGGTATACTCGACAAGGCAGTTTCTAGAGCGTGCAGAATTGTGTGGGTAATATTACCATCGTTCATTACCACGGTAATACCACGTGCTACACCAATGATTAGACAGACGCCCATAACGTCCTTAGCACCATCGATAAAGATGTCGACAAATTCTTGATCGCCAATCTTATACATGAATCCGATTGCTAAGGCAGCCACCAAGTAGAGCACACTTAGTTCGTCGAAATACCACCAACCAAACGGTGTTATATTACCAAACAAACGACCGATAATTGGCAGGTTGTAGAACCACTCTTGCATGTTGACAAAGAGATTGATATTGAGCGTATCCCAAGGAATAAAGGCAAAGATTGTAATCACAATCAAGGCCATCATCATGATGATCAACGTAGCTTTACGCTTAGCGTCAAACACGTCCGATGTTTGCTTCTCTTGAGCAAACTTGAGCTTATGATCATTGACACTGTCCTCGGCATGTTTACCAGCTCGCACTCCTTCGGCATAGCGCACGACAAAGATAGAGCCAATTATGATACCAGTTAGTAGCATAACGGCGCGAAGCACCATACCTTGACCAACTTCTGTACCACCCAAGTCTGAGGCAATAATCGCCGAGAATGGGTTAACAGTCGAAGCGGCAATACCAACTGTAGTACCAATTATCACAGTCATTAGGGCTGTCATAGCGTTATAACCAGCCGCCATCATTAGTGGCACCATAAAGGTGTAGTAGACTACTGTTTCTTCCTGAGAACCGTAGGCACTACCACAAACTGCAAACAAAGCAATAAGAGTTGGAATTAACCACTTCTCTTTACCCTTCATCTTGCGCATTAGAACCTTAAAACCAGCTTGGATAGCACCAACCTTAGCTTCAAGAGCTAATAGGCCACCTACAAAGAAGACACAGACGATAATATCGACTACTTCTTTTGTTCCTTTAACTGGGGCTAATAACACTTCCCAAAGACCTTGAGGGTTGCGAATTGCCTCAGCCTCAGCCACGGCTTCTAAAGCAGCTTGATACTCTTCGTTCTCTAGTGCTTCCTCTGACTCTTCGTCAGTAATACCTTGTTCTAATTTAACGCGCTCCAGTTCAGCCTCTGCTTCAGCTATACGTTCGGTGGAGGTTCGATACGAAGTTTGGACATTGCCCTCTTCGTCCAAGATATCTTCGCCGTTTTCATCCTTGAGGTTTTTCTCAACAACCTCTTTTTCACCGGCCGCAGTACTAATCGTTTTTGTATCATAGCGCCCAGCTGGAACAAACCAAGTTAGCGCCGCCATCACGATGGTCAAAAGCATCATGATAGTAAACGATGAAAGCATTCGCCTCTTCTTAGGAGTCGCTTCTTTTTTCGGAACTGCTTTTTCCTTTTCCATAAACCTTTCCTTTTACTTAATACTATGCGTTTATAAAGTCATCGCCATGACTGCTTCAATCGTGTAAAGCCGATTTTCTGCTTCGTCGAAGACAATACTGGCACCGCTTTCGAAGACTTCGTTTGTCACTTCCATCTCCTTGATACCGTATTGCTCAAAGACGGTCTTACCAAAAGTCGTGTTTGTATCATGGAAAGATGGCAGGCAGTGCAAGAACTTCACTTCTTTGTTGCCCGTCGACTCCATCAATTCACGATTAACCTGATAGGCTTTTAGTAACTTAACTCGTTCGGCGATCAAATCCTCTTCACCCATCGACACCCAAACATCGGTGTAGATGAAATCGACCTGCGCAACCGCCTCACGCGGGTCTTCTGTTACAGTAACCATGGCTCCGGTGCCATATTTTTTAGCTAAACTATTTGCCTCTTTTACCCACTCCTCATCAGGCCAAAGTGATTTAGGCGCACCAATACGAAAATCTAATCCCATAAGAGCTGCGCCCTGCATTAAACTGTGAGCCATGTTATTGCGGCCATCGCCAACATACGCCAAGCGTGCGCCCTTCAGATGCCCCAAATGTTCTTCAATCGTCATAAAATCACCCAAAATTTGCGTTGGATGATGATCGTCAGTTAGACCATTCCAAACCGGAACACCTGAATATTTTGCCAAATCCTCAACTGTTTTGTGCTTATAGCCCCGGAATTGAATACCATCAAACATCCGACCAAGCACCATCGCCGTATCTTTAACACTTTCCTTCACACCCAGTTGAATTTCATCTTTTCCTAAGAACTCAGCGTGTATACCTAAATCGTCAGCTGCAACTGTAAAAGCACAACGCGTTCTTGTAGAAGTTTTCTCAAATAGCAATGCGATGCTTTTCCCTTTATGCATTTCATTAGTCATACCAGCATATTTATTACGCTTAAAATGCGTTGCTAAATCTAGTAAAGCCCGAAATTCTGTTGGGGTTAAGTCAGCAACGGTCAAAAACGACCGACCTTTTAAATTAATCATTAGTTTTTAATCTCCTCTCTAATAATTGGCATACTCATGCATCTCGGACCACCACGACCGCGACCAACTTCGGCTCCTGGTACCTCAATCACCTTAATACCAGCCTTACGAAGCTCAGCATTAGTGATGTAGTTGCGATCATATGTCACTACTACCCCTGGCGCAATTGCCAAAGTATTGGAGCCATCATTCCATTGCTCGCGAGCTGATGCAATCACATCACCAGCACCACAATCAATAAATTGAATATGTCGTTGCAAGGCTTCTTCTAAAGTTTTCTGCAAACCCGTCTCTTGAGTTACAAAGTAGCCAGTCTTAGTATCAGCTTTGGTTAACTCGAATATTTTCATGTCACCTTCACCCAATTTACGAATCGCTGGATGAATCGAGAACTTATCGTAATCTACCATTGTAAAGACCGTATCCAGATGCATAAAGGCCCGCTTGGAAGGAATTTCAATCGCCAAAACCTTCTCAAAATCAGAATTCTTAAATAAATTAATAGTAAACTCTTCAATTGCCTCAGCCTGAGTGCGTTCACTAATACCAATTGCTATCGTCTTAGAATTTAATACTAATTCATCACCGCCTTCCATTGAAAAGCGACTATTTCGATCAAAGTAACGCGGTATCTTAGCATCTTTAAAGCGCGGATGGTAGCGCAAAATATAATCCATAAACAGAGACTCGCGCCGCCTAGCTGGCCAGTGCATCTTGTTAATTGTCACACCATGACCAATTGCTGCCGCTGGGTCACGTTGAAAATACATATTCGGCATTGGATCAAGATAAAATGGGTATTCATCAATCAAGAAATGATGTAATTGTTTCTCTTTTGGATCTGGCACCTCAACTTCATGCTTACGCACCCCAGCAATAATCTTCGCCACCATTTCTTTGGCTGGCATATTACCAAGGTAGCTGATAATCGCATCAGTTGTCGCACGACCACCTTGCTTAGAGGCACGCACCATTTCGCGAGCAAATTGCCACTTTACTTCTTCGGTTGCTAATGCTTCTGCCACTAGATCCACTAAATATAGGACCTCGGCGCCATTATCACGCAAAACTTTTGCTAAGGCATCGTGCTCTTCTTGGGCCACTTTTAAATATGGAACGTCGTCAAACAACATACGTTCCATATAGTCAGGTGTTAAACCTTCTAACTCTTCGCCCGGACGATGCAGAATGACCGCTTTAAGCTTACCAATTTCGGATTTGATATTAATCGGTTGCTGCATTTGTCTCCCCTTTTTAGTTTTTTCTTACTACTTATATTTATAGCATAAGCACGATTTATGTCAAAGAGAAAATGTTATGTATCGACAATCATCACGACAGCTAGTGCAAAAATCATCGTATATATAAACATCAGAAAGAGAGCTAATCACAAAAATATTACAGAATTACCTCAAGAACGCTATTTGACAAGAAACATATTATAATGTATCGTATAGCCATCAACTCATCACGTTTGATGAGCAAGGAGGGTGCAAGATGGAGAACATTACAATTAAACGCAGAAATCAAATTTTGGTTTTAGGATTTACACTTGAAGGCGACGACGATGAGAAAGCCAAGGACTTGATTAGCACACTACAGGAAAAATTCGAGATCGACAACGATGGCGTGGACCGGCATCGCCATGTAGAGTTATTCGAGGAGCATTTTTTCAAAAGAATATTTCCGAGAAGAAAAAGTCAATTCCAGTCCATACCACAAGCAGTAGTGATAATGACCCATACTAAAAATCTTTGGGAAACTCTCAATTCTACATTCTATCCCAACGACATATTAGGGGGATCTTCAATGATAATCTCTCCGATGAAAACAGCTGATATTGAAGTGGCAAACCACATCGACAAGCAATTTCTTAAAGAAATAGTCGCAACGTGCGACAAATATGACGTTGACTGTTTTATCATGTCAGACATCCTAGCTCAATCGACCGTAGTCCAAACAAAAAATCCATCATAAACTAATTTCTGCTTCACAAATTAAACCCCGCTCCAAAGCGGGGTTTAAAAATTAGACGTGTATAATAGTTAACATGATTAAGGAAATTTTAGTAACAGGTGGCGCAGGCTATATTGGTTCACACACCGTTGTTGAATTAATTGAAACTGGTTTTGAGCCTATAGTTGTCGACAATCTATCCAATTCGTCAGCCAATGTAATTGATCGAATCGGACAAATAACTGGTAAAAAACCAATCTTCTATAAGATTGATGTTTGTAACCAAACTAAATTAGCTGAGATATTCACGAAACATAATTTCGATGCTGTTATACACTTTGCCGGACTCAAGGCCGTTGGCGAATCAGTTGAGAAACCACTATCTTATTACCGTAACAACATCGACTCATCCTTAAGTCTATTTGAAACTATGCTTAAGTTTGATGTTAGAAAACTGATTTTTAGTTCATCGGCTACAGTTTACGGCGACGGAGAAGTGCCCTTTTCTGAGGATGATCCAACGGGTGTAGGTATCACTAATCCGTATGGCCAAACCAAATTTATGATTGAGCAAATTATGAAAGATTTGTGCATTGCTGAGCCAAGTTTTCAAGCCGTAGCCCTACGTTATTTCAACCCCATCGGTGCTCACCCCTCTGGTTTGATTGGCGAAGATCCTAAAGGAATTCCCAATAACCTACTGCCCTATGTGCTAAAGGTGGCTGCAGGTGAACTACCCGAAGTCAGAGTTTTTGGTAATGACTATGATACTCCAGATGGCACTGGAGTGCGCGACTATATTCATGTAATTGACTTAGCCCAAGGCCATTTGGCAGCACTCAAACATATTCAGTCTGGTTTTACCGCCATTAATCTCGGCACTGGTCATGGCACTTCGGTCTTAGAACTCATCAAAGCAACTGAATTAGCCAGTAACAAAACCATACCCTATACAATCACCAAACGACGCGCTGGTGATTTAGCCACTATTTATGCTAACGTCGACAAAGCTAAAAAGGTTCTAGGTTGGCAAACTCACAGAGACATCAACGAAGCCTGCAGAGACAGTTGGAAATGGCAAAATTACAAAACGTCCAAAAAATAAAGCGTTGTCTCTTAGTTGCAACTGTATGGCAGGCGATAGTTTTAATAATAGCTCTGATTATTCAAATCACAAACCGACAACCACTTTCATTAGAGTACATGACCAACTGGGACGGCGGTTGGTATAAAGCAATTTTAAACGGTGCTTATTCCAACCCCACCAGCCCCGCCACAGCTTTCTATCCACTATTACCATTAATCGTTAAAATCCTGCAGATAATCACTTTCAATACCATTCCCCTACCGATAATTATTCTATTTATCAATATTATCTTTTTAGCAATCGCTATTTTTTTCCTGCACGAAATTGCTCTAATTTTTCTTAAGAAAGAAAAGTCAGCTAATCTAGCTGTCTTGTTATTCCTAACCTTTCCAACCGCTTTTTTCATGGGGCAATTCTATACCGAAGTCTTGTTCTGTGCCCTATCTTTTGCCGCCTACTTTTTTGCCCTAAACAAACAATGGCCCAAAATGGGCGTCATGCTAGCAATTTTAACCGCTACACGACTACCAAGCATATTAATCATACTGCTTTGTGGCCTAGAATATCTCAATAAGCACCAGTGGAAAATCAAAGAAGCCTTTAATAAAAATTTAGCTTGGTTTCTATTAGCGCCAATCGGTTTTCTATTCTACGGACTATACCTGCTAAGCGCACGTGGTAACTTCTTTAGTATGATGGAAGCCTATAGCCTAACTAATGACTGGGTCTACCACAGATTTGACCCAATATTCATCAGAACCATTTTCAAAGAAGCTATTATTGTCTTCACCAATCCCTTTTTGGCTAAGAGACTCAATTGGGGTAATTACATTGTCAATCACCTAATGCCATTTTTGAGCCTTGCCCTTCTGGCTATCGCTTCAGTTTACGCCATCAAAAAATTCAAGTCAAAAGGCCACGTCTTGGGTATCACTGGATTAATTTCAATCATCTTTTATACACTTAATGGCAACATCGTTTCGGTTCATCGCTATACTCTACCCAGCTTTGTAATTTTTATTAGCCTAGCCAGCTTTATAAGCACCCAACTAAGTAATAAACTACAAAAACTTGCCATCGCTAGCTGGCTAATTCTCGGTATCACCACCAACCTAATTTTGTTCTATCTTTTTACTAACCTAAAATTTATTGGTTAAAAAATTAAATTTTGCTAAGATTAATACACATGAAAATTAAACAGCTTATCACTAAGCACGCCGATAAATTAAAATTTATTATTATTGGTGGCTTTAACACTGCGCTCGACTTTACTATTTTGTTCGCACTATCTAATTTGCTACATTTAGATAAACTAGTTAGTAACATCATTTCTACTTCTATTACCATGACATCAAGCTACTTGTTAAACCGAAAATATACTTTTGAAAATGACAATAAGAGTCGCGATCAATTTATTAAGTTCATTATAGTTACCCTAGTTGGCCTGTGGGGATTACAGACCATCATCATTCAAGCCTTTAGCTACTTGCTAAGCGGCATCATTGAGAATAGTAATATTGTACTTTTTATTGGCAAACTAGTCGCCACCGGTGCGTCAATGATTTGGAACTTTGTACTTTACAAAAATATTGTTTTTAAGAAAACCGACGAAAAGACTAAAACTGATTGCGAATCGTAAAACTAGGACGGCAACGCAATAGTCGCAAGGCTTCATTTAGATAAATTGCAACTAGGCCAATCGGAACCAACACTAAACTAACACAAAACAGTATCAGCCACGTTATATAGGCTATCACCGAAAGACTAACGAGCCAGCCAACAACCAAAGCAATCGACGAAACTAAGCCGAGCAAAATACCAAAATAAGATATCCAATAAAGTGGCTTGGCACTAAAAGATAAGACTCCTAATTTAGCTAAACGCAGTTGTTTTATCAACGAATAGCCGGTCTTGCCGTGCAATCGCTCGCGCTCTTCATAAAAAATCGTCTTAGTCTTAAAACCCACTACTTTTACTAAACCACGATAAAACTTTGGCGACTCTGGCATTTTATTTATCTCATCAATCACTTTACGATCAATTAATCGAAAATCGGCTTGACTACCAGCAAACTTTACATCGCTAATCAAGTTCATAAAGCCATAAAACATTTTCGAGGTAACTTTCTTAACAAACGACCAATCATTTGGCCCCAAATCATGCTCAGTATTAACAATCTCGTAGCCAGCCTCCCACTCCTTAATAAACTTTTTTATTAGTCTCGGCGGTTTCTGCATATCAGCATCCATAGCAATCATAGCATCGCCACGACAAGCTAGCGTACCTGCCTCCAGTGCTGCCGCATGGCCAAAATTAGCACTAAAGTCTATTCCCCTGATGGTAATAGCTTTATCCCTGTTGGCTAAAGCTATTTTTTGAATTACTCCCCAAGTCTGATCTTTACTGCCGTCGTTTATAAATATAATCTCAAATTTATATTTCTTAGTATCAAGAAACTTAAGAATCTCTTTGTACAGGATTGGTAAATTGCCCGCTTCGTTATAACATGGTAGAACCAAACTAATTAGTTTTTTCATTTTACTCATTTAATTCTAGTAAAAATGGCTTAAACAAGCAAGCATGGCACGTTCGTATACTAATGATTACTGCCCATTACTATATCGTAAAATGACGGCGATTGATGCTGCCGGTAAGTCCTCTGACTAGACGCAGTTATACTATCGACGTCATAGTAATACGAATTTGCTTGGTTACACCACACCTCAGCGCTAACAGCCGGAGCGCAGTAAGTAAAGTACTCGACCGACTCATCAATAACAACGTCTCTATATCCAGCGGCCTTCTGGTCCTCTATTTGTTGCTGTGTGCTGAGAAACTCTGCCTTTTGTAAAACCATTCGACCAACTATATCAATCGCCCTAATTTTCATACCTACAAGGCCAGCGACTAGCACTAACCCCATAATAGCAATAGCGATTGGCCGGCAAAGTTTCGAACTTGGTATTAGATGAGCTAACATTATGGCCAAAATCACAACAGAAACATACAGAAAGAAGTTAGTGGTTAATAGCGTATATTCAGTTATGTCTGGCGAACCACCATAGTGAATTGCAAAAGCTTTGGCTGCTAACATAACAATTGGTGACACAACAACACTGCCAAACAAAACCCATAATCGCCAGCCTGACGGTAAACTTAAGCGACTTGCTTTACTGGACCGACCAGACACACCACACGACGCTATCAAAACTGAGACAAATACTGTGGCGAGGCCAGAAGCATTATATTTTAAAATCTTTGTAAGATTAGCTATGGTTGTCAAAACAGTCATCTTTATCAAACCAAGGAGACTGCTATCTAAGCTGGGATTAAGTGATTGATTAAGATTCATTCTCACAGTATTACCAGGGGAGATTTTCATGATAATCAGTCCAACAATAACAGCAGCCAGCAACACTAATAAAGGACGAACTACGGTTTTTTTGTTAAATACTAAGCAAAGCACTATAGCCAAAGCTACAGCTAAAAATAATTGAACAGAAAACGCTTCATTTAGAGTTGCCGTAAACAGACCAAACAGCGCTATACCTATATGCCATGACCAGCCAATCTCCCTTTTTTTGTTTACGATTTTTAAGAACAAGAACACTAGTATGTTAAAGCAAATTAGCGGAATTACATAGGTTATGACACCAGCAAACCAATAGAAATTATCATATGTCGCTAAAGAAAATAGCATTATTGATAATGTTGTTATGATTGACAGAAACGCTGCCGCAAATTTTCTCTTCTTTGTAACACCAAGCTTCAATAGAGACATTAGGCTATAAAAAACAATAAAAAGAGATATTCCCAGTAGGCCGACAGAAAACAATGGCGATAAGTATACTAATATCTTTAGGGGAACAAACTTGTATACAAACCCCGCTATTATAAAATACGCCACTCTGCCAGACCAACTCTTATAGGTATGGATAATCTTTTCTAGAATGCCAAAAGACTCCATTTGTTTAGAAAAGACCAAATCATCACCTGATGGCGTATTAAAACGAAAACTAACAATAATCGCACCCAACACCAAAACACTGGCCACGAATGCTAACCTGAGCACGAGATCGCTCGTAAGGCTCTTATTTAATCGCTTTTTGACAGACTTAATCATACTTATAGCTTTTTAACATATTGCACACTCGGAAAAGAAAACAAGTCTTCTTTTTACTCGAATACTTATATTGTAACAGACCCACTTTAGCACAACTAGCCACTTCAACCAAAAGCACAGAACCATTAGCTGGACAGTGCTTGATTTTATTTACCATAAGTGCTATAATGGGAATATAGCTTTATATAGCAAAATAAAACAAAAATCTTGGAGTGCTATGAAAAACTACACCAACAGAAAACGTAAAAAGAATCGAGTCTGGCAAACGATTATTGTGTTAGCCTTGGTTGCATTTGGTGGATTCCTAATCTGGAATTACTTCATTCGCCCCGAAAAGCCAACCACACCGGACAATCAAGCTGTCTCTAATTCTGATAAAGACACCACAACAAAACTCGACGAAGCTACTAAACCAATTAGTGACGACAATACACAAGATGAGCAAAACCCAAAAGACGACGGTAAAACACCAATCCAATATGATGGCGACAAGCCTAGTGCCGCCCAAAACTTTACTGGTTTCATTACTAATAAAAACGTCAACCAAAGCACTAACCAGTTAACTATTCGACTCACAATCGATCAACTAGTCCAACCAGCTGGCACCTGCACTCTCAAACTTACCTCAACTACCTCGAGCGCAATCGTTACGAAGACAGTCCCGACAATCGATAATCCATCATCTTCATCCTGTCAAGGATTTGACATACCATTGTCAGAATTATCGTCTGGAAAGTGGCAAATCAACGTTCAAATTAAGAATAATAATAAGTCTGGCGAGATAGACGGTGGGGAGATAGATATACCATGAAGATAAAAAGACGAAAACAATCTAAGATTAAATTATTGCTAGCACCAGCTGTCTTATTGGTTGCGGGAATTATCATTGCCGCAATTAATCAGACCAAACAAGTTGATGCTTTAAGCAACTTTAATCCTGGTAATATTATGAGTGACTACGTTATGAGTGACTACACCACCATGACAGAAACTGAAATCCAAACCTTTCTCAAATCAAAGAATCATTGTAACGACACCAATGTCAGTAAGGCTGCTAAATATCCACACTTGCGATACAACATCCGTGATGGCCACTTTGTTTGCATGGCAGATGAAGATTTTAATGGTGAAAGTGCAGCTCATATAATCTGGCAAGCCGCTCAGGATTATCGAATCAATCCGCAAGTATTGATTGTTTTATTGCAAAAAGAACAAGGTCTGGTAACTGACACTTGGCCAAACCATATTCAATACCGTTCAGCTACTGGCTATGGTTGTCCAGACACTGCTCCTTGTGACGCTCAATATTACGGACTCAGAAACCAAATTCGCATGGCAGCTCGCCTGTTTCGTACTGTATTAGATGGCGGCTGGACCAACTATCCAGTTGGGAAAAACTATGTCTTGTACAACCCCAATCGAGCTTGTGGTGGATCGACCATAAATATTGAAAACCGTGCTACATCGGCACTTTATCGTTATACACCATACCAACCCAACGCTAGCGCCCTAGCAGCTGGTTATGGCACCGCCCATTGTGGCGCTTACGGTAATCGTAACTTTTATCTATACTTTACCAACTGGTTTGGATCAACTCAATACAAATCAGACTTACCTTATGAGCAAATGGATGTCGCCCGTATCATGAGAGTGAAGACAGATACTAGTAAAGTCAACCTTAAGAATATGTCAAAAAGCAATCAAATTCTAAAAAAGGGCCGAGAGATTAAATTTGTTTCAAAAATAACCCTAAATGATGTTTTATATCTAAGGACTGAACACGATACTATTGCCAGAGCTAATTACGGAATCCCCTTTAGTGACCTAGAAGAAATAAGATATGAAGACTTAAAGGAACCAGTTTACAAAATCTTACCGCCGAACACACCTAAATACAATCCGACCAATCCGAGCGCACAGACTCACAATATAAACTCAAATCGAGCTATAAAATTTACTCAGAAGATTACTGTAAACAACAAAACTTATCTGCGGACAGCCTTTGATCAAACCAATAATCATAATGCAGCAATCCTACAAAAAGACTTAAAAGAAGTTAAATTTGAACCGTTCCTGCACCCTCGTTTCATGAGATTAACACAAAACTCTAACAAAACACATCTTTATGCTGATGCGTCAGACAACGAAGTTTTTCTCAAGGATCAACAGTTTATGTTTACCTCAAAGATATCTGCAGGCCAAAAAACCTACTATCGCACCGAGAGCGACACAAAAGAGAACCGACTCTTAGTATTCGATGCTTCTGATGTATCAAACAACAAGGTTGAGAAGCTACAATACAACGTAGCATATCGCACCAATTCAAAACAGGGTAAATACAACCATCGGACTTTATCTGTAAGTGGCAATTTTCCAACTGATTTAGTTCGTTATATGACAGATAGGGTATTCGTGAATGGTAACTGGTACTACCGTACTGAATGGGATCAAAGACGTAATAATTCTGCCTTCTTTAAGGACTCTGGATTAGAAATCGCCTTCGACAACATGCTTGAACCACGCATGATGCGATCGAACGCCAAAGCTGAGTTTATTGACCTAGGCAGCGGCAAGCCGATAAATGCCAGTGAAGCAAAACTAGATTTAAGCCCTAAAAACACTACACATATGTTTACCACCAAAGCCTATACCAATAAGGGTATGTGTCTGAGAACTAAAGAGCACACTGAAGCAAAACAAGATATTTGCATTCTATTTTCTAACCTAAGTAATGTAAAATAGTATAGTGACCCAAAAAGAACGAGACGAGTTAGTCATTATTGAGGGTGAAGTCGTGTCTAGCCTGCCAAAAAGGCAAGAATTATTAGGATTAATAACTGGCTTTAGTAAAGGTTTTATTTCAGAAATTCAGCAGCTATTGCCATACGTTAAGATTAGTACCAAAATTAAAAAATCTACCTCGTATGACCTAATAATTAAAGCTACTAAAGAACACCTAACGTTCGATGAAATAAGCAGGCAATCTACCTTACTAAAGAAGGACGGAGTTATGGTGCTGTTTGCTAATAATCCTAGAATAAGAACTGCAAAATCTAGCACTTATAGCTTAAGTAGATTATCCGATCGTCATCTAGCCACTCGCAATCTCGAAACTGTATTCAGAGAGCCTTATGGAAAATTTCAACAATTTAATAGGCTCACTCATCCCAAGTTTCACAAACTAACCACTCTAATTAGAAGTTTACCAAACTCCAAAATATACTCCCCTTACATTGCCGTTATCCTAAGATTAAGCCATCAATACGAGTACACCAGATACCGCGAACGAACTAGCTTGGCGAGTCGTTTGTTTAGAGTTGGGCATCGCAACCCCCTCATGCAACCTTTTATTAAATTATTCAAAAGTAATTGGTTAAGTCGTAAAGATAAAATTATCTACCATAGAGCATTAAATTCAATCTCAACTATTAATAGTGCTGGACGTAAACCAATTCTAATCTGCATGACCTATCTCAATATGGGCGGAGTTGAGCGTGTTATGCTTAATATTATAAAAGGTCTCGACCGAAAGAAGTTTTCCATTCATATTATGACTACTGAAAAAAGCCATAATCCATGGTTGCCACAATTTCAAAAGTTTGCCGACAACATCATTCTCCTACCCAAAATTATAGAACCAGAATGGCCTGATTGGTGTCGTACCGAATATATTTCTAGATACGTTGTTGATAACGAAATCGCAACCGTGCTCATTACTAACTCCAACGCCGCTTATCGCGCTACTAAGAAGATAAAAGAGAGCCTGGGTAATAGAATTAAGATTTACGATCTTCTACACACTCACGGAACTCCAAAGGATCGTGATGCTTTTCTCAGGACCTCTATGCCTTTCGATAAATTTATTGATAAGCGTATAGTCATAAGTCAATATTTAAAGAAATACTACATCGAGCGTTATCCGGTTGACCCCGATAAGATTCAAGTTATTTATAACGGCATTGATAGCAGTGTTGCAAAGAATACTACTAGAAAACCAGTCGATCCGATTTTTGCCAAGATACCCAAAAAACACAAAGTAATTACTTACATTGGCCGTCTTGATGTCGACAAGACGCCTATGAGGTTAGTCAACATTGCACACCAGCTTAAACAACAAAAAATACTTGCCAGTCTTTTAGTAGTCGGCAACGGCTCAGAGTACGCAAAGATGAAAGAGAAAGCACAAACCGACAAGACACTCAATAAGTTTATATTCTTTTACGGCCAGTCCAGTTCACCCAACGAGCTAATAAAGCATTCTAATTTCACTATCAATGTATCTAACTCTGAGGGGATATCAATGAGCATATTAGAGTCAATGAATCTCGGTGTGCCAGTTATCGCCTCGAAAGTCGGTGGCACACCGGAAATTATCGATCACAAAAAAGACGGAGTTTTGGTTGATATAAACAGTAAGGACGCCGAAACAGATAAGGTCAATCTTTTTGTTGAAGCTATTAGGTGGACTATAGGAATCAGCGACAAACAAAAATTCGATTTAGGAAAGATGGCCGAGAAAAAGATAAGGTCTCGTTTCAGTCATGCGACCGACGAATATGAAAAGTTATTATGAAATTAACCCCTGCTAGAGTTCTTATCTTCGCGATCTTTACGGAGAATCTTTTTTACTAAGGCCACTCCGGTTCGTTTCTCTAAAATACGCAATTGATTATCTAACTGTTCATTCTCTTTTTTTAATAACTCAATATATGCTTCCATGTCTGCTATCCTGTTATTTAGAAGACCGGTTTCAATTTTTTGCGTATGTATGAGATATTTCTTTTGTTTAACAAAGAACTCTTTATACTGACTTGGCGATATATTTGGTCTGCTCATCAACGAATCCCGTTTTAAAAACTCTGTCACGTCCTTCTCTAATTCAGATGCTATTTCTTTAAAAGACTGCCGATTATTATTGTGACGTTCTAATACCTCGGTCTTATTCAAAGCCAGAAATTCTTCTTCAGAAAAATGGTCTACAAAAGGCAGATAGTCACTGAGTCTATTAACAACATCAGGGTTGTCGCTATCATATATCAAAGTGGGGTTACCACCGACCGCCAAAGCAGGCAAACAGCAGTGCAATCTTGATGTAACAACCAAATCAGCGCTCTGAAACTTCTTCAACAACTCTTCAACATTTTTCATACGCTTATCGTAAGGTAATTTTGAGTTTTTCTCACTATCTAATGCGTGGGTTATAACCTCAACCTCTATTTCGGTCACTTCTTTTAGTCGTTGCACAATTTTATTACTAACATCGACTGCATAAACAACCTTCTTCTTTCTTACATTCGCAAGTGGTTTTATTGTTAATGTCAAGCATCCTGAAAACTTAGTAGATATTCCCGCAAACTCTAAGGCCTTTAGCGTTTTCTGATCTCGACTACCAATCGGATATGGACTGTTCTTTAAATAATCAAGAAAGATTCCATGCAAATACTCTGGGAGTTTTGACTGAGTATGATTACTTAAGTGAATCGACGTAATGAAAGCATCCAAGAATGGGGACGGTGGAAACGAACTTGGTTCATGAGTATACCAACCGCTCATTATGGTTTTTATCACTTCTCCATTGTCAGACACAAATTCATTCAACTCTTCCCTCTCGATGTAATAATCTACTCTTGGTAAAAACTGTTTAGCGGCATACGATTGGATATCATCACCTATGTTGGCCGTTTTGTTAAAGACTATTAAACCGTACTTCATTTACTTCTCCATGTGTGATCTACGCTTATCAAACCATCATCCAAACCAGAGCCAACCATAAACATACTTCCTCTCTCTAAGCCATTATAGTGAGAGTAAATAATCTCGCGACCACTATTGTTATATAATCCAGCTACCACATAATACTTACCTGACACAAACGTAGACTTATCAATATCTATAACAACCTTGTTATTACCAAGCTTCAGAGGCAGCTTGTGATTATCAGCTTTAGAATCAAAACCGAAAACTATTTTTTGACTTTCCGATTCACATACTTTAACAGCTAAAAACGCAGACTTAATTTCTTTACTAGCCTGAATCTGTATTGAAATACTGAACGGAACAAGTGGTTCAACAACCCCCTTTGGAGAGTTTTTCTTTGAATTAACTGTGACTGATTTAATCCATGCTGGAGATTTACTATGTTTATCAATTTCATTATCATCACTTGATCCAAGAACATTGAGCGAATTATATAACTCTATCGCCTTAGCAAAACCACCATCATAAGCCACCAAACTATCGTTAAGCAAAACAACCCGATCACAAAATTTCTCAACTGTATTCATGTCATGAGTAACCAGTACAATAGTGCGACCGCTCTTCTTAAATTCAGCAAACTGACGTAGACACTTAGCTTGAAAACTAGCATCCCCTACCGCCAACACTTCATCAAACACCAATATAGGACTTTTTGATTTAATAGCAATTGAAAAAGCTAAGCGGACTTGCATACCAGACGAATAGTTTTTAAGCTTCAAGTCCATAAATTCTTCTAACTCAGCAAATTCAACGATGTCATCATACATCTCATGCATTTCTTTACGACTAAAGCCTAGTAAAGCGCCGTTAAGATAGACATTATCGCGACCTGATAGTTCAGGATTGAAGCCAACGCCCAATTCGATAAACGGCGTAATTTTTCCATGAGTTATAATTTCACCCGAAGTTGGTGTATAAATACCACAAATCAGCTTAAGAAGGGTCGATTTACCACTACCATTACGGCCAACAATTCCGAAAAAATCACCCTTGTTGATAGTAAAACTGATGTCATTTAAAACTGTACGCCTAGTCTTCTTATTGCGCCTAAAACCATGAACGATTAGCTGCTTTAATGAATCGTTTTGATACTGCGGCAATACAAACTCTTTGCTGATATTTCTAATTTCAATTGCCGGCTCAGACTTTTTGGCTTTAGCCATTAAACATTCTCCGCAAAATATTTAGATTTTTTTCTAAAATAAAGAACACCAAAAACGCAAATAATTATTATCAACATAAACGGCACAAGCTTAATCTTCCAACCCGCTCCCGAATTCCATAAAGTAACAACGTCCGGTGATTGAATTAACGCAAAACGTGCATCCTGAATGATCTGCACCACTGGGTTTAAGAAGAAGTATTTGTGATACATTACTGGCACAGCCTGTAGCGGGAAGATTATTGCACTAGCATAAAATCCACCCTGCAACAAAATCTCCCAAATATAAGCAATATCACGGAACTGCACGTGTATTGTAGTTAAAATCAGGGCAATGCCAACTGCTAAAACATACAACTGGAAGCCAAAAAACATCACCAGCAACCAACTGGAGGAAAACGGTACGCCTGATATAACAGCAAAGATTATCACTACCAGTAAACTCAAACCTAGATTAATTAGCGCCGAAACTGACGAGGCGATTACGATTAGATAACGCGGGATATCAATTTTACGCAAAAGTGATCCGTGAGTCACAATTGATTGAGCACCAACTGAAGTAGTTTCAGTAAAGAAATTCCAAAACACGATACCTAAAAGTAAATATACCCCATAGTAATCAACACCTCGCGCCACCGGCCATACGACCGTAAAAACGATATACATAATGCCAAAGAGCGCCAAAGGCTTTAAGATAGACCACAAGTAGCCCAACGCTGAGCCCTGATAGCGAACTTTAAAATCAGTCCGCACCATCTCGGCCAAAATAGCCCGATTTCGCTTCGAAAACACGTTCATAAAATCTCCCTAAAATTATAGCTAAATTGGTGTTTTTTTCAAGGTGACGTAAAATAGGACTATGGCAAAATATGATGCGATTTTAATTCGTAATGCCTCGGCAAGCGATTTTGGCGGAGCTGAGCGCTACGTGGTTTTTTTAGCTCAAGAGCTTCAAAAGTACGGTCTAAAACCAATTATCTTCACGGGACACTCTGGAATTATTGATTTTGCCAAGAACAATTCTATCGATTACAAGAGGACCCCCTATCTAAAACAACAAAATTGGACAGGCTGGCGCACTCTTCTACTGCCTCTGTATTTAGTATTTGAAATTTATTTGTTTCTTTATTATCTATATCTATTCAAAAAATATGGGGCCTGCACTGTTCATACTCAGAGCAAAGACGATTTTATCGCCGCCACTTATGCTGGTAAACTCTTAAACAAAACAATTATTTGGGGTGATCACGCTGATTTGAAATATATTTTAAGAAACACCAACCAAATTGGACGCAACTATAACGGAAAGATAGTCCTAAGCGCTGCAAAAAAGGCCGATAAAATCATTTTAAACAGCTTCGGCGATGAAGCTGCTATTAAAGAAGTTTTGCCAAGGAATCATTGGCTATTTGAAAAGACTGTCGTAATTCATAACGGCGTAGTTGATAAGTTCAAAGAATACAACAAAAAACCATCCAAAAATTTTACTTTTATACTAATCTGTCGATTAGTAATTGATAAGGGTGTTGGAGAGGCTATTACGGCATTTAAAAATCTAGCAAAAAAATATGACAACCTACGCTTAGTAATCGTAGGTGATGGACCAGATATTAAAGAGTTCAAACAGTTAACAAAATCCAATTCTAAAATCGAATTTAAAGGATATCAACCTGATCCGCTAAAGTTCCTGGCAAAAGCCGACTGCTTTCTCCAGCCAACTTATAACGAAGGGCTAAGTCTAAGCCTGCTTGAGGCTTGCATGATGCAAAAGCCCATTATCACCACCAATGTTGGTGGCAACCCAGAAGTAATTACTCATCAGAAGAATGGCTTACTGATCCCCGCCAAAGACGCCAAAGCTCTAGAACAAGCTATGGAGATAATTTATCAACAGCCAAAGCTAGCCGATAAGCTCGCCAAACAAGCTCGGCAAAACTATCTAAAATCTTTTAACTTCTGTAAACTAGTTGCCAAAGATATAATTCCCCTCTACAATAAAGAAAGATGTTAAAACTGCGAATTGACTTAGGTCCTGCGGCCAAAGCTGAGGTTTCTGGTGTGGGACAATACACCAAACGCTTAGCTGAAGCTCTCAACGCCAATGAGAACGTTGAGATTACTGGCTTTTATTTTGATTGGCAACAGCGTCATCCCGAACCACAAGTTGATATTAAACACGCCAGCATCAATTTCCCTCAAAGAATCTACGCCAAGTTGCACCAACTAGGTTTTAGACGAGCTTTTGATCGGAAAATGGATCCAGTTGATGCAACAATTTTTCCCAATTTTGTAACTTGGCCAACTAAAAAATCAACTCTACGCATCACCACCATCCACGATTTAACCTATCGCTTCTTTCCTAAGACCGTTGAAAAGAAAAACCTGATTTATCTCAAAAAGGTTGTTCCGCAGACAATTAAAAAAGCTGATTTGATTCTAACTGTGTCCGATACCGTAAAGCAAGAGATTATGCAAGAATTTAATATCACCAACGATCGTATTTTAACTTTACCAGTACCACCTAATCAAACCTTTTTGAACTTTAAGCCCAATAAAAAATCACTGGCACCGTCACTGAAGATTACCACCAGGTATTTCCTACTATTTGTCGGCAACTTTGAGCCTCGCAAGAACTTAACTACCCTCGTCAAAGCTTACTTAACACTTCCCGATAAGGTTCGAAAAGAATGCAGTTTAGTGATTGCGGGCGCCAAGGGCTGGGAAAACAACGACACTCAAAACTTGGTTGATGAATCGATTGATAACGGTGAAAACATTATCCAGACAGGCAGTCTCGAACAAAAACAAATCGCTCAGCTTATGAGCGAAGCTACCGCCCTAGTAATGCCGTCAATTTATGAAGGATACGGTATGCCAGTGACCGAAGCGATGGCTGTCAAGACACCTGTTATTGCCTCGGATATACCAGTTTTACATGAATCCAGCGGTGAAGCAGCACTGTTTTTTGACCCCAATTCACCTGAGGATTTAGCTAAGAAAATCGCTCAGTTAGTCTGCCAACCAGAACTACGCACTAGGTTAGTTCAAGCCGGCACCGAACATCTCAAGACCTTATCATGGCAAAACAATGCCGATAAACTAATCACTAAAATTAATCAGCTTCTAGAAACAAAATCAACCAAAAACTAGGTCGATTTGGCCTAGTTTTACGGCTTTCTATCACATTTTTTTAGCGATTTCGTCGACTTTCTTTTCAACACGATTACGCTTTTTGTCGTACACCAAGCTAATTATGGCAAACACTGTAAACAGAACTGTCAAACCAAAATCCTTGGCATAATTACTAAACAATTTCAGCTCTTCTATTACAGTTTGCCAAAAATCAGCACTAAAGAAACCGCCCTCACCACCAATCATTAGATTATAATGCTCCCAAGTCTGAACCGTAAAACCAATAAAAAAAGCCACTAGAATTGAAAAAACCGCTAGAGTCATAACTTGTCCGAATTCTTTTTTAGAGATTCGACCACCCCACTTACCATAGAACCAGTGTGTGCCGTAAACTATCACAAAAGACACAAAGGCTGGAATAAAACCAATTCGCCAAACAATTAGCCACAGCACAATGCCCAAAACTGCTGGAATAAGCGCCATCAGCATACCCTTTTTATGTGTCTTTTCTTGCATGATTATTTCCTTTTATTGCTGGTCGTTATTATAGAGATAAGCATAAGAAAAATCAAATTTGACCATAAGTGTTTTATCATTTAAAGTTAATATCAGGTGGGAGAACTTTGACGAGGTAGTAGTTATGTTTAACATAAGACGACGACGCGACAAGCATCACCGGTTTTTTACCAGAAGAACTCGCCAAGCTGTTGTTAAATACTGCAAAAAGAACGGCTTGTCTATACCAAAACAACTGTTTTACAAGACTAAAATCGATGTTGATTTTCATGAAAAATTTCACAGAAAATTCCATCGTGAGTGTTCTGCGGCCTGGGAAAGAAAATACTCACCTGAATTCCAGCTACAGAATTGTGCTAAATGCGAATTTGGCGATATCTGCTTTTGCCGAGTGCCATCCAAGCCAGAAGATCAAGAGATTATTAATCTCATGTATCTAATTGTCGGCGAAAAAGCCCACTTAGCCAAAAGAAACACCAAATTGGGAGCAGCGGTCCTTATCTATGAATTCATCAATTACGCCATCCTACCCCACCTCTAAGCTGAGGAACCTACCTCAGCTTTTCTTTTGACTTGTAATGCCAGTTATGGTATAATAAGAAGGTCTAAGTAGAGAGTAAAGTACTGTTTTCTCTCTTCGAAGACATGCTATGTTGTATAAAGCACAATATAGTCGGGTTCTTTCACAAATTAAATTAGGAGGGCAATATGAAAAAGATCTGGAAATTCGACGAATGTAAAAGAAGCTCACTCTATCTGATTATGATAGTGGTGATAGCAGTAATGGTGGCAATCTTCGCGTCAGTAGCGGAGGCGGAAGAACCGAACTACAACTTCATCAGACCTGGGGACTCAGTTTTACTCAGGCTGAACACCAATCACGAGGACGGCACGCCACGATTCACGTTGATTCGTTTCCATGGGCAAGGCCAAGGAGCCGCTGTTTCACACAATTGTGACCAATCACGTTTTCAGATTATTCGATATGAAGACTACGACTCCTTACACGGTCTGAGATTTGACCAAGTCATGACGATAAAGAACATCGTCGAAATGGAAGAGATGGGTCGGCTAATAGCCGAGATTGACTCGGGTATTATAACTACTAAGGACAGAATGATACTACGCGCCAAAAAGGGCGCTACATTCGCTTGGGATAAAGCTAAAAGTTTTACCCAAAACTTTACCCATTGGATGGACAACGTTGCCGAAGGCGCAGTAAATTACGCCGTCGACAAAGGCTGGGACGTGGACATCAAAAACAAATGGGAGGACGCTAAGAACTTCGTGGAAGAAACCGGACTGGGCGACGCAGCCCGAGACGCTATAGAAAACACTACTGGAGCTTTTAGTGATATAAAGCAGGAAGGTTTTGGTAGCTGGCTAGAAAAGAAGCTAGACAAATTCCAAGAAAATCTTGGACTCCCGGGCAAATAAGAACCCAAAAACCCGCCTCATGAAGAGGCGGGATTTTCTTTGGCAATTAATTTTAATCTACACCCTCAAAGAAACCCTTTAAGATTGGGTCAGTTTTGGAGCGCTTAATCATTTCGACTGGCGTGCCAAATTTGTCAACTCGCCCTTTTTCAATCAACCAAATCTCGTCAGCCACATTAACAGCAAATTCAATATTATGCGTCACAATGAACTGTGTCATACCAGTCTTAGCTAACCGCTTGATAATCTTTTCTAACTCTGACACATTAGCCGGATCGAGTGCGCTAGTTGGCTCATCGTAAAGCAAAATCTTCGGATCCATCATCAGTTCGCGCGCAATCGCCACCCGCTGTTGTTGACCACCCGATAGATGATTAGGATAAGCATCAATTTTATCTACCAATCCAAAATCATTTAGAAGTTTTTTCGCCTTGCCTTTCGCTTTACTTTCATCGATTTTATTAATCTTTATCGGCGCGATTGTTAAGTTGCGCTCAACCGTCAGATGCGGGAACAGATGGAAATTCTGGAAAACCATACCAGAGACGGTTTCTGAACGAGAAATTTTATTGATCGAAACATTATCAATTGTAATATCTCCGCCAGTTGGCATCTCAATCCGATTAAGGCAACGTAGCAGAGTGGTCTTGCCTGAACCACTCGCGCCAATTATGACAATAATTTGCCCAGACTTAACCTCACGATTAACCCCACGCAACACTTGATTATCGCCGTAGCTTTTGGTTAAATTATCAATTTTAATTACTGACACCCAGCCTCCTTTCTAGTCGACTAGAAAATCGCGTCAGTATGGTGGTCAACAACAGATAAATCAAGGCCGCAGCCGCTAAAGATTCAAAAGCTGTAGCGGTTTGGAAACGAATAATGTCAGCACCGCGCATCAAATCACTTAGGCCAATCCAGCCAACCACTGAGGTCTCTTTAATCAAGGCGATGAATTCGTTAACCAAACTAGGTAACGAATTCTTTAGCACTTGTGGCATAGTGATATAACGAATTGTTTGAGTGTAGCTAAACCCAAGTGATTCAGCCGCCTCCCACTGCCCCTTAGGTAACGCCTCGAAACCCGAGCGTAAAATCTCGGCAATATAAGCCGCGCTATTTAAGCCAAATGCTACCGACGCAACAATAATCTTTGGAAAGCCTGGTGCTGAAAAGATGACATAATACAATATCAATAACTGTACTAAAACTGGCGTGCCACGAATCACTGTAGTATACAGTTTAGCCAACGACGCCAACGGATTAAACTGAGCCAGCCTGCTCTTAGGGCGTTTTTTAGCCAAGAATCCAAACGGTAAAAAGCGCGAGATACGTAGCATCACAATAATAATACCCAGAATCAGACCCGAGGTGACTGAAACTACCGATACTAGCAATGTAATTCCTAGACCCTTTAATAAGAACATGTAGCGGTCATCACCTAGTAGGATTTCTTTGGCAGACATTTTCTCATCGGTAGAAACCTCACCATTTGAGCTGAAATATTTTTCCATCATATTATCGTAAGTACCATCTGCCTTAATACGTGCAAGGGTCTTATTAACACCCTCTAACAATTCCGGCTCACCCTTGCGCATTGCTATAGCATAATTTTCAGTCGACAGCCGCTCAGACAACATTTTAAGCTCTGGTTGATTACGTAAATAATTTTCCGCTGGAGCATTATCAATAATTGCCGCATCAATTCGACCACTTGCCACTTCCTGTAACACTCCTGGCACAACCGGTAACTGAATTTTTTCAGCTCGTTCAATTTCATCAACCATGATATCGCCAGTTGTACCAAGCTGTACCCCAATCTTCTTGCCTACCAAGTCGGCTTTGGAATTAATCTCCATATTATCGCGCCGTACGATAATCATCTGCGAAGCTTCATAATAAGCATCTGAAAAATTCACACTCTTAGCTCGCTCTTCCGTGATTGTCATGCCAGCTGCCACTAAGTCAATCCGGCCGGCCTGCAAGCCAGCCAACAACCCGTCAAATCCCAACTGTTCGATTACTAGCTCGCGATTGAGATCATTTGCCACCTCCTGCACTAAATCAATATCAAAACCGACCACCTCACCATCTTCGATGTACTCAAAAGGTTTGAAACCGGCATCAGTACCAACAATTAACTTTTGTCGCTCACCCTGCGGACGAAAGGCGAAAAATAAAACAACACCGATCCCAACTATCAGCAACAAACTGCTAATCCCTATCAGAATCCGGCGTCGTTTCGTCATATTCTTTCCCTACTTGAGTTCAGTATATCACACTTGATTTAAGATTTCCTATTTTTTGTAGCAATTTTAGCTTTTATTTTAGCGTCGTAAACAGCATTAGCCTGCTGACAAGATATATAACCATCGTACATAAAAGCTCCTACTATTAAAATACTCGCTATAGAAGACAAAGCGCCAGCTCGGCCAACCATCTCTGTCTGAGCCGAATCTTGCCCTAATTGTAAAGCCTGATTGATGGTTTCCTGATAAACTGGATTACTGAGCGTTGCATAAAAACTTAGTCCAAGTGCTACCACCAACGCCACGCCAAACCAACGCTTCTTACCACCGATATAAATATAACCAAACCCTGGCACGATATTTAATACTGTTGCTAAAACTAAACTCTTCACAATACAACCTCCCGTTTTTATTATTTTAATCGCCTACCGGCCGAAGCAATACCACCTGACTCTTCACCTACCATCCGATGATCAACATAACGACTTGCTTTATGGTCCAACTTCTCAGCTATTATTTGGACTATCTGAAAAATCTTCTCATATTGCTCGGGGTTTGTTAAATCAAATTTTGGCGAACTAAAAATATAAAGCTCATCATCAATAATTTCAAAATCATAGTTAGCGGCGTAATTTACCAAGTCACCCAGTAAGTCAATCGTTAAAATCTCTAAAGCGTCTCTCTCATAACCTTCAGGTACATAGGTGTTGAAATATTTATCGAAACCAATTGACAGCTCCACCAGCTGACTCCGCCTGTATTCTGCGGGCAAGTTAGACAATCGAGGCAATAAGTTATTACTCTTACTATCAAGAAAAACGTGTGGAAGATGACGAGATAATTTTATCCTCACAAAACCATATTCATATACTGAATCCCCCCTCTTAAAAGAGTAATTACCAAAATCAAAATGGTTTTGACCTTCAAATAGATTATCAGCTGGTACTTCAATGACATTTGATAAAGATCGACGTTCGCCATAGCGAAAAATTTGACCATTATATCCATCTGGGTATGCCTTTCGACGATATAGCCAACCGTTTGCTTCGGTAAATGATGGTAATCTTAGGTAGAGTCCGAACCGCTTAATCAGTTTAGGTATGGCTACAATGAATGCTATAACGTAAAGCATCATGATTACCTCAAAGAACGATATAAGATCTATAGACCCTTCGCGCAAGAGCCTAACGATTATCTGCACGGCAGTGATCATAACTAAACCAGCAAACACAGCAGCCATAATATAAATCGCTTTCGTATTACCACCCGAATCATTCAACTCAACTTGAACTTGAGTTTGTTTATGCCGAACATTAACTTTGGGTTTAGTTAGTAAACTATAATCAACTTTTCTCACGATTCCACCACCCCAACTGTTGCATCAATACCTAAATGACGACAAACAATGTAGTCACGATCAGATAGTAGCGCAGTTGAGTGTAATTGAGCACCACGCAGTTTATCTAATTGATCAAAAGCTTTCTTAGCTAGTGAATTGGTGGCGGTTGAGATTACTAACGCCAACAAAACCTCCTCTAGGCTTAACTCCGAATTACACATACCTAATTTGTTACACTTCATATCACTGACTGGTTCCAAAATCTCTGGCGGTAATAGATAAACCTCATCATCAATTTCTGCCGCCACCTTTAGAATGTTTAGTAGCGCTGCGGCCACTGCTGAGAGAATCGGTGTCTTTTTACCAGTCACAATTGAACCGTCGACTAGCTGAATAGCCGCAGCCTGATTACCGTTGTTAAGATTCTTATCAAGCAATTTCAGTTTTTTCATCGCTTGGCTAACAACCTCACGATCAAGCGGTGTTACGCCCACATTCTCCATCAACAACCTAGCTCTTTCTAAAGCCTGATCGCTAATTTCCCCTAGCTGATTTTCTAATGCCGTCGCTAAATAGCGTCGAATAATCTCCTGACGCGCCGCCTCACGAACTACCACATCGTCAGTAATAGACTGCGCAATAGTGTTAATCCCCATATCAGTCGGCGATTGATAAATCTCTTGCCCATAAATCCGATCAAAAATACGCTTCAAAACTGGAAAAGCCTCAACGTCGCGATCGTAGTTGACTGCCATCACACCATAGTTAGCTAGATGATAAGGATCAATCATAATCACATCCTCTAAGTCCAGTGTAGCCGCTTCATAAGCCACATTGACTGGATGATCAACTGGTAAATTCCAGACTGGAAAAGTTTCAAACTTGGCGTAACCAACGGTTTGACCGCGCAAAGATTCATGATAAATTTGGCTTAAACAAGTCGCCATTTTGCCGCTCGACGGTCCGGGAGCGGTTACTACTACAATATCGCGTTCAATTTCAATAAAGCTATTTTGTCCATACCCTATCTCACTAACAATCATATCAACATCTGTCGGATAACCAGCTGTCCTAGAATGAAAATGAACTTTCAAATCCATCTTTGCCAGCCTTTTAGCAAACGGCCGAACGCGTTTTTGCTCATCAAATAGAGTAATCACTGCGTTATTAACTAGAATACCTTGCTGACGCAGAATCTTAATCATCCGCAGTGCTTCATCGGCATAAGACATGTGATTATCCGAGCGAATTTTATTGCGCTCTAAATCAATCGCCGACACACAAACTATTACTTCCAGTTTATCTTTTAGATTACTTAAAATCTGTAATTTAGCTGATGATTCAAAGCCGGGCAAAACTCGCTTAGCATGCAGGTCATCAATTAACTTTCCACCAACCTCTAAATATAGCCGGCCAAATTCTTTGACACGTTTTAAGATTTCAGCGGTTTGGAGTTTAAAATATTTTTCCGAATCAAAGCCTGTTTTAATTTTTGTCATAGTTTTTCCTTTTTGTTGTTTTCACCTCACGATTCTCAATCGCTTAAGCTTCATTATACGCTATGATAACCAATTCAGCCAGAAATTAACGTGACATTAATTGATGTGTAATAGCTGCCGCCAAAGCGTCAGCCGCATCATCTGGTTTTGGGATGTTTTTGAGCCGCAAAAGCTTGCGCACCACCTCTTGCATTTGCTTCTTGTCGGCCCGACCGTAACCAGTTAAAGCCTGTTTAATCTGCAGCGGTGTGTATTCAACAATCTCTAGTTTAGCCATTTGACCACAAAGCATCGCCACGCCACGAGCATGCGACACACTGATAGCTGTCGTAATATTTTGTGCAAAAAATATTTTTTCAATTGACATAGCGTCGGGTTTTGTCTCATTAATAATCTCATTTAGGCTGATAAAAATCTCTTCCAGTCGCTTGGCTAGTAGCGTATGTGCTGGTGTAGTAATCACACCAGCCGTCACTAATTTTGGCTTGTTTTCCACTACTTCAATAACCCCAAAACCCAATCGTCCAGTGCCTGGGTCGATACCTAAAATCCGCATTATTTTTTTCGTCCTTTCAGCCATTTAGCAATAGCCTCATGTTGATAAACCAACCCCAAGCTAGCCACCGTGCCAACTCCTATTGCAGCCTGCCACCACTGCAATTTAACTATTGGTGTATCGCTAGTATCTTCATCTACTACCGAAAAAGCTCCGTCAATATCTGATTCACTTGCCTGTGCCACCAGCTTACGACAGCGATTGGTCTCGGCGCTTCGTTCATACCCTTCAGCGCATTTTTTCACACAGGTGCCAGTAAAGCCAATCTCATAACCCTCATCACAATCTTGCTGATTGCTAATTTTACGACAGCGATTAGTTTCTGGATTACGTTCATAACCAATCGGGCAAGGTGCTAAACCAGCCTGAGTTGTAGTGGTAATTTTGCGGCAACGATTAGTTTCTGGGTTGCGATAATACCCGACTGGACAAGGCGCTAAAGTCGTTTCTAATTCATCCACAATTTTACGACAGCGATTGGTGTCAGGATTGCGCTCATACCCTTCAGCGCATTTTTTCACACAAGTACCAGTGTAGCCGACTTCATAGCCCATCTCACAAACAACTTCTTCATCTGTTGTATTATCTACAACAGTTATTTTTTGACAATTACCGGTCGTTTGACTAAAGACATAGCCAACATTACAAGACAATTCGGGTAATTCTATATTGGGTAAATTAGGTGTCAGTGCAAAAGTTTGAACAAATTTATTATTAACTCGAATTTGGGCACTATTAGGTGTTTGTACCTCTATTGTCAACTCGTCTACTATCTCACCCAGCTCGTTTCTTAGCTCAATTTTGGCGGCGTCGGTACGTGATAATTGCAGCTTAGTGTCTTTTAAAAACACCGCTAAACGTTGCTGATCTGCCAGTTCTATATCATCAAAAATATATTCACTTGCCCCACTCCAATTCGTCCATAGTCTACATCCCGTTAAGTCAATAATCTCACTCGTTGGGTTGTGTACTTCAATGAATTGTTTATCTAGCGCAATATTAACTGCAACTTCCGATAAAACCAGACCCTGACATAGATTTTTTGATTCTAGTTCAGGCTCTTCATATAGCACCAAACTACCATAGCTAAGCCATTGCTGCTTGGGAATGTGGGCGCGAACCGAACGCCAAATTACTTGACCATCTTGCAAAATAATCTCAGCATTCGCGGTAGTTTGCGCCACTAAAGTATCGTGGGTTTTATCGGTTCGCAATGCCCTCAAATTAACTTCGTCAATCACCTGATTTTGAAAAATCAGCTTAACTACACTAGAGCTGCTATCAGGATTGAAAATGCCAGGCTTATAGGTTCGAACCTCCATCGTTTGAGTTTGCTGACTCAACCAATACGTTACTGCATTACCCTCTACCTTATCTTTAAAATGTCCGTTATATAGCACCACAACCTGATTGGGTTCTAAAAGTTGACCAACAGCTAGATTCTTTTCCCATTTACCAATTTGCAAAGTAACTTCACTTAAATCAACCGCCTCGTCACCAAAATTACGCACCAGAGCAAACTCTGCCGCTGTTTGATAATCATCCGTTCGAGTTGAATCTTCTAATTGAAATTTAATGAACCTAAGCTGCGGCGGTGTCGGTATAAAATCTGGCTCCGTCAAGACTTCCTCTTCTGACAAGACTACTGGCAAGTCAGCTTCGACTAATTCATCCGCCCAAGCTGCTTGACTCAACAAAAAACCACTTACCAACACTAAAACACCACCCAGTAATATTACCCTCAGTCGTTGCATTCTCCCCCTGAAATATTAACTAGTTAAACATTAGCATAAATGCTAGATTGGTACAAATTACCCTATTTCATTACGCCAGTGTATCTAACGGTACCAGCATAAGCACCGGAAGCTTGAGCATCATTGACCTTCATACCATAGTAAATAGGTATGGTAGTACCTGATGTAGAAGTAGGATCGTCGCTATCATGGATAGTATCGGGCGTGGTACTGGGTTGAACTTGAGCCCAAGTGTATTGGCTATTAGGGGCATTAGTCTCTATGGTAGTAGTGGTGCCAAAGGTAGCGTTATTGAGTCGGTAGCCCCAAGTGTTGGCTGGGAGGTCTAATTGAGGATTGGAGGCATTGGCCGTAGTAGAACTTATGGTATAAGTCGGATTAGCAATATGAGTTAAGCTATTATTTAAACCAAACATGGATAGCGTGATATTATAGCCAGTCGGATTATTAGTAATAACAGTTAGATCATGAGTGGTAGATGAAAATAAACCAATAGAGTTAACTGCGATATCTAGATTGATTGTGTCAAGAGAGGTAGACAGTGTAATAAAGCTAGTTTGAACTGTGGGAGTGTTACTAGGTTGGCTGGTGCCGATGTTGTTAATAGCTGAGACTCTAAAGGTATAGTAGGCTGATGGGCTAGCTGGGAGGTTAGAGATGGTGGTTGAGGTATTAGTACTAGTGCCATCATTGTAGATAGTCCAGTCCCCTTCTGGAGATGGGTTACAGACACCAGAGCTATTACTAATGCAGTACTCTATGAGATAGTCAGTGATTGGACTATAGCCATCACTGACTGGTGCTGTCCAGCTTAGATTGATGTTGTAGTTGATGCCTTGGTTAGTGACTGGTGTAGCATTGGCGGTTAGGTTAGTTGGGGCATCAGGGACACTGGTGTAGGTGTACTTATTAGAGTCATCAGCTGCAATGGTGTTAGAGCTAGATTGGCCATCGGCGTTCCTTACTACTACGGCTACGGGACCAGCAGAGTGAGCTGGAGTGTTAAGGGTTAGTGTAGTGGTGCCTGGGATGTAATACTGACCAGTTGGAACATCAAAGGATGAGACAGCTGTGGCTAGTCCGGCTGTGCCAGCTGTGTGTTCGGCTGTGGTACCAAAGCTCACTTCCAGTGGATCGGACTTCATCATGACATAGGCGGGGGTGTAACGCTGCATAGATAAGTCGGTGCCTGATTGGTTGGTGCCGAGTTGACCATAGTAGTTTTCTCCCCAGCAATAGGCCTTACCAGTGGAGTCGAGAGCGCAGGTGTGATACCAACCAGCTGTAATTTGAGTAATGGTTTTACCATAGAGAGCATCGGTTGGGTCATTAGACTGGACAGCGACTGGGACATTAGAGTAATAAGTGGCATTACCAGTGCCGAGTTGACCATAGTAGTTATATCCCCAGCAGTAGGTCTTACCAGTGGAGTCGAGAGCGCAGGTGTGATACCAACCAGCTGTAATTTGAGTAATGGTTTTACCATAGAGAGCATCGGTTGGGTCATTAGACTGGACAGCGACTGGGACATTAGAGTAATAAGTGGCATTACCAGTGCCGAGTTGACCATAGTAGTTATATCCCCAGCAGTAGGTCTTACCAGTGGAGTCGAGAGCGCAGGTGTGTAAATTACTAGCTGTGATTTGGGTAATAGTTTTACCATAGAGAGCATCGGTTGGGTTATTAGACTGGACAGCGACTGGGACATTAGAGTAATAAGTGGCATTACCAGTGCCGAGTTGGCCAGAGCTGTTCCATCCCCAGCAATAGGCCTTACCAGTGGAGTCGAGAGCGCAGGTGTGATACCAACCAGCTGTAACTTGAGTAATGGTTTTGCCATAGAAAGCGTCGGTTGGGTCATTAGCTTTGACAGCGACTGGGACGTTGGAGTCTATACCGTTATCATATGAAGACTGGTTACCACCGCTTGTGCCATTACCCAGTTGACCATAGTTGTTTTCTCCCCAGCAGTAGGCTTGGCCAGTGGAGTCAAGAGCGCAAGTATGCCCCCAACCAGCGGTGATTTGGGTAATAGTTTTACTATAGAGAGCGTCAGTTGGGTCATCAGCTTTGATAGCGACTGGAACATTGGAACTAGTGGTATTACCAGTGCCAAGTTGGCCAGAATTGTTACGTCCCCAACAGTAGGCTTGACCTGCTGAGTCAAGAGCGCAGGTGTGATACCAACCAGCCGTGATTTGAGTAATAGTTTTGCCATAGAAAGCGTCGGTTGGGTTATTAGACTGGACAGCGACTGGGACATTAGAGTAATAAGTGGCATTACCAGTGCCGAGTTGGCCAGAGCTGTTCCATCCCCAGCAATAGGCCTTACCAGTGGAGTCGAGAGCGCAGGTGTGTAAATTACTAGCTGTGATTTGAGTAAAGTCATCGACCAATTTGAGATTAGATAAATTAGTGATTTGTATATTAGTGCTACTATTACCATTAACTGAGCCTGTGTTGGGATTAACCTGAGTGATGGTTGGAGCAGGTGGATTAGTGAAGGTATAGGCTTGATTAAGGATGTTATGGGTAATGTTGGTGGTAGTAGAGTGGAGGGTAATATTAACCGTAGCTGATCCACTGACGGCTGGAGTCATAACTCTGAGCTCAGTGTTAGTTAGTTTAGTGTTGTTGCTAGATGGATAGAGACCTAAATTAGTTGGTGTACCACCAAAGTAGATGAGATAACCTAGTTTGACTAACAGTGGGACGTTGGAGTCAGTATTATTACCAATGCCGAGTCGACCAGAGTTATTCAATCCCCAACAGTAGGCTTGGCCTGCTGAGTCAAGAGCGCAGGTGTGATTCCAACCAGCTGTGATTTGAGTAATAGTTTTGCCATAGAAAGCGTCGGTTGGGTCATCAGCTTTGACAGCGACTGGGACGTTGGAGTTAGTGTTATTACCAGTGCCGAGTTGGCCAGAGTAGTTTTTTCCCCAGCAGTAGGCTTGACCTGTTGAGTCGAGGGCGCAGGTGTGAGAGGTATTATCTGTGCCATCAGCGGTGATTTGCATGATAGTCTTACCATAGAGGGCATCGCTTGGGCTATTGGCTTTGATAGCGACTGGAACATTGGAACTAGTGTTATTACCAGTGCCGAGTTGGCCAGAGTTGTTTTCTCCCCAGCAGTAGGCTTGGCCAGTGGAGTCAAGAGCGCAAGTATGCCCCCAACCAGCGGTGATTTGGGTAATAGTTTTACTATAGAGAGCGTCAGTTGGGTCATCAGCTTTGATAGCGACTGGAACATTGGAACTAGTGTTATTACCAGTGCCGAGTTGGCCAGAATTGTTACGTCCCCAACAGTAAGCCTTACCAGTGGAGTCGAGAGCGCAGGTGTGATTATTACTAGCGGTGATTTGAGTAATAGTTTTATCGTAAAGAGCGTCAGTTGGGTCATCAGCTTTGACGAAGACTGGAGTACTAGAGGAAGTAGCGTCACCAGTGCCGAGTTGGCCATAGTTGTTCCATCCCCAGCAATAGGCCTTACCAGTGGAGTCGAGAGCGCAGGTGTGATACCAACCAGCGGTGATTTGAGTAATGGTTTTGCCGTGGAGAACGTCGGTTGGGTCATCAGCTTTGACGAAGACTGGAGTACTAGAGGAAGTAGCGTCACCAGTGCCGAGTTGGCCATAGTTGTTCCATCCCCAGCAATAGGCCTTACCAGTGGAGTCGAGAGCGCAGGTGTGATACCAACCAGCTGTGATTTGAGTAATAGTTTTATCGTAAAGAGCGTCAGTTGGGTCGCCAGCTTTGACGAAGACTGGAGTACTAGAGGAAGTAGCGTCACCAGTGCCGAGTTGGCCATAGTTGTTTTCTCCCCAACAGTAGGCTTTGTTATCTAAGCCTATAGCGCAAGTATGACTACTGCCACTAACTACTTGTTTCCATTTAAAATTATCTAAATTAATGCCAGATATGGTGACTTCTTCCCCACCATAGATTAGACCTTGGTTAGGTGAAATACTAGTTATTTCTGGTGTAGTGGGGTTTTCGTAGGTATAGGCGTTGGTTTTAGTAACCGTCACGCCATCTAGGCCAGTAATTGTGACGTCAACTGTACCTTCGACATGAGCTGGAACAGTAACTTCTAGAGCATAGGGTGAAATATAGCGAATATTAGTAGCTAAAGCATTACCGAATCTAACTTTAATACTACTAATAGCCTCCACCGGTGTATTAGAATCAATTGCTAAGTCATAGGTAAAAAGATCTCCCCCACTAATATTATTGCCAAACTGACCATTGTAATTATTTCCCCAACAATAGACTTTATAATTAGCGCCAACCACACAAGTATGAGTTGGTCCGTCTTCCGTATATCCTGCAGAAATTCCAATAAGAGATATCCCATCTGGTACTTCACCCCGAGCAACAATAGCTGGGACAATACGCTGAATATTAGTAGCATCACCTAGCTCACCATAATTGTTATCTCCCCAACAGTAGGCTTGGCCCGTGGAGTCAAGAGCGCAAGTATGCCTCCAACCAGCGGTGATTTGAGTAATAGTTTTATCGTAAAGAGCGTCAGTTGGGTCGCCAGCTTTGACGAAGACTGGAGTACTAGAGGAAGTAGCGTCACCAGTGCCGAGTTGGCCATAGTCATTACTTCCCCAGCAATAAGCCCTACTAATTGAATCAAGAGCGCAAGTATGGGAGTGACCAGTCGAGATTTTTGTAATGATTTTGTTATAGAAAGCATCGCCTGGGTCGTTGGACTGAACGGAAACGGGAATGTTAGAGTTAATAGTATCACCAGTCCCGAGTTGACCAGAACCGTTGTATCCCCAACAATAAGCTTTACCATCAGAATCGAGAGCGCAGGTATGAAAGTAACCAACCGTAATTTGTGTAATGGTTTTATTATAGAAAGCATCGCCTGGGTCGTTGGACTGAACGGGCACTGGGACATTAGAGGAGATAACGTCACCAGTCCCGAGTTGGCCATTACCGTTATGTCCCCAACAATATGCCTTGCCAGTGGAGTCGAGAACGCAAGTGTGTCGATAGCCAGCCGCAATTTGAGTAATAGTTTTATTATAAAGAGCGTCAGTTGGGTCATCAGCTTTGACAGCGACTGGGACACTAGAGTTAGTACCAGAACCAGAATTGCCATTACCGAGCTCACCATTACCGTTGTACCCCCAACAGTAGGCTTTGCCAGTGGAGTCGAGAGCGCAGGTGTGGCTCCAGCCAGCTGTAATTTGGGTGATCGCTTTACTAAAAAGAGCATCGCCCGAGTCGCTGGCCTTTACGGGAACTGGAACAGCGGAGGCAGTGATATTACCAGTGCCAAGCTGGCCAGACAAGTTATTGCCCCAGCAGTAAACTTGACCAACAGAATTAAGAGCGCAGGTGTAATTACCTCCAGACGAAACCTGTGTAAATGTAATATCTGGGCTAAAATTATTCCCCTGAATAATTATCTTATCTCCCCCGTTAGGTTGGCTAATGGTTTGGGATAGTCTGGTGATGGTAGGTGGAGCAGCATTGGCTATTTGCGGTTCATATGATTTCTTTAATATGGGCGAGAGGAAAGTAACAAGTACAAATGCAGTTAATAGAACACTACCACGTAGGGTTTGAGAAGCTGGATATCTAAAGCGAAGTTTGGATTGAAATGATTGAAAATTAGTTCTTGAACCAAGCCCAAACTTAAACCCTAACCTAAACCTTGATTTAAGTTTAGGTTGAAACTTAGTTGACTTGCGAGTAACTAATTTCAACAGAAATACCTTCCCCTGTAAACAATTTACACACTACACTTAGTAGTTACACTCAATTTAACACGAAAAGTAAATAAGCACAAGCCTTTTGGCTATGGACTTTTTATGGTTCTTATGGTATAATAGAAGGATATCTACAAACTACTTCATATTTGTATAGACATTAACGACGTCGTCCATGTCATCGATGATATTAAGTAGATTCATCAGCTTATCAGCATCTTCATCACTCAAATCGACTTCAATGTTTGGTACATAGTTTAATTCAGCACTAATTACTTTCATACCCGCTTCAGCCACACGAGATCGCACCGCCATTAACTCTTTTGAGTCGGTGTAAATAATCAATTTATCATCTTCTTCGTGCACGTCTTCAGCGCCAGCGTCGAGCGCTACCAAAATCATTTCTTCGTTATTAGGCGTCGCGGCGATTACGCCTTTTTGCTGGAACTGAAACATCACACTACCAACATCGGCCAAACGACCACCATGCTTATTAATTACGCCTCTGAGCTCTGGAAAAGTTCGATTTTTATTATCGGTCGCCACCTCAATAATAATACCTGCACCACCTGGCCCATAAGCTTCATAAGTAATTTCTTCTAACTGATCACTGCCTTTTTCCATCACGCGCGCAATCGCTCGATCGATATTGGCTTTAGGCATATTAACAGCCTTGGCTTTTTCAATCGCCAAAGCTAAAGCAGGGTTGTCATTAGGGTCGGT
Source organism: Candidatus Nanosyncoccaceae bacterium (assembly GCA_050950465.1). Taxonomy (GTDB): domain Bacteria; phylum Patescibacteriota; class Saccharimonadia; order Saccharimonadales; family Saccharimonadaceae; genus CAZRIZ01. The sequence continues at coordinate 190,397 of JBMNHQ010000001.1, forward strand.
TCCGCCACGCGCCGCAATCGCAATCAGATTACCAATTTTTGAAAAAGTCGCACCGCGCTTGGCATCAACTACGGCCTTTTGGCGTTTTGTCGTCGCCCATTTACTATGTCCTGCCATATATCCTTTCGTTTACTAAACTTATTTTAGCAAATTACCCCTATAAAATCCACTGCCGCTATCTTTGCTAAAACAAACCACTTATGCTATAAATTAAGTAATGACAAACAGTAATGACTGGTTCATCGTGGGCACGCTAGTCTTGGTAGCAATTTTTGTGATGTCGCTACAACTAGAGCTCTCCGTCGCCACACTGATGAGCGGTCACTCACTTGGCCGTCAGACTAGTCGACGCCGACTTAACCAGATGCTAAACCAATTTACTATTGGTTTTATGCTAATTACTTGGTTGATGTTCGCCAGTGTCTGCTTGGTTGTAACTAATATTGATATAATTTTGCAGTGGCTGATTGACGGCATGCTTTGGGTATTTTTAATTATTGCTCTGCTCATCCAAGCTACAGTTACGGTCATCGCCCAAGCTAGACATCCGAAACTACCCCACCCTTGGTTACCAAAAGACATGCGCACTTTTTTGACTACTCGTGCCACCAAAACCAAATCACCCGCCGAGGCTTTCAGTCTAGGCGTTACTAGTTTATTAGCCTGCTTTAGCGTTTTAACCCTACCACTCATCGTTGCTGCGATTGCAACAATGTGGTATTTACCAGGATTTTTGTTAGTAGTTATTACTATTCTCTTTAGCCTAATCGTGGGGGCGCCCTTAGTCATTATGCAATTCTTTGTACTTAACGACACGCCAATTTCTGCCATTCAGCGTTTTACAATTAAACATCGTCGCTTCTTTCAGATTATTCAAGTGGTTAGCTTATTGCTAATAATTGGTCTAATCACCAGCCTACTAGTAGAGCAAGGAGTTACCATATGAGCAATTCTGAACTAGTTATTATTAAATCTAGTGGCGAGAAAGAGGCCTACAATCCTAATAAAATCGCTGCTAGTATCTACAAAAGCTGTTTGGCAGTTAATAGCTCAATGGGTGAAGCAGAAAAATACGGTGAGTTAATCGCCAAAGAAATTGACAAATGGCTTAAAACCAAAACTGAGGTTACTACCACCGACCTGCGCATCAAGTCGAGTCGTGAATTAAAAAAATACCATCCGGAAGCAGCTTACTTTTACGAAAACTACAAAAACACAATTTAAGGGGAAAATATGGGTAAAAAATCATCAGCCATCAAATATGACGTCATCGCTATTGGTAGTGGCGTAGCTGGATCAAACGGCGCCCTATTAGCTACACAAACTGGTCGCTCAGTTGCTCTAATCGAATCAGGACAGCTAGGTGGCGCTTCAGCCAACTATTCAGACATTCCGATTAGCGTTTTTGCTCGAGCTGCCAACACTTTTGAAATTGCCAAAAACGCCAGTCGTCTAGGGTTGCGCGCCGAAACTATCAGTTATAACTTCCCCTCAATTAAATTATTCAAGGATCACGCTATTAAAGCCTCACAAGTTACTTCACCCGCTTTTTATGAAAAGCGTGGAGTCAACGTAATCCGTGGTCACGCTCAATTTATTAATCAACAAACCGTTTCGGTTGGTGGTAAGCATTACTCAGCTAGTAAATTTATTGTCGCAACTGGTGCCAAATGGCGTCTACCAAAGATTTCAGGGCTTGATAAAGTTAAATACTTTACGCCCGATACCCTAATCAACATCCCTCGCCCACCCCGTAGTTTGTTTGTAATTGGTGGCGACAAGGCCGGTATCGAAGTCGCTCAAATTATGGCATCTTTTGGCACAAAAGTCTTTATCACCTCAATTGCCGCTCGACTTTTACCAGATTATGACGAAGAAGTTGGCGATTTTATTGAGAAAACCATCACCAGCAAGAATAATATGATTGTCTCAACCAGTAGCCGAGTTACTTCAATTGTTCGTGATCAGCGTGGCTGGCGAGTCAAGTTTAATCATGCTGGACTCGACAAAGAGGTAATAGTAGAACAAATCTTAGTCGCTAGTGATAAAGAACCTGCTACCGATATGGGGCTCGAAAATGCTGGTGTTGAATACGACTCTAGTGGTATTAAAGTCAACAAACAATTACAAACTTCCAACCGTAATATTTTTGCCTGTGGTGCCGTAATTAATCCTAGATCTGAAGGCTCACACATCGCTAATTATGAAAGCGGTGTGGTTGTTAGTAATATGCTACGACTAGCCAAATCAACTGAAGTCGATTATCATCTAATGCCACGAATAATTAAAACTACACCAACGATTGCTAGTGTTGGTCTGACGGAAGATGATTGCAATCGTCAGAGCATCGACCATCGCACAGCTTTTGCCAATTTACGCGAAGCACCTTACAGCCTAGTTGCCCCCGAAGAAACTGGTTTTATCAAGCTTGTTGCCAATCCTAAACAACAAATTATTGGCGCTACCGTGGTATCACAGCAAGCTGAAACTGTTATTCACGAGTTGATGATGATTATCCACGCTGGTCTAACTGCTAAAGAATTAATTAACTTACCACGCACCTTTTTATCTGCCAACGAGCTAATCGCCATTGCCGCCGAAAAACTACTCTAGATTATTCAGTTCGCCTAACACGAGCTATTATTAAAGTTGCGATAAAAATTGATACAGCAAAAATAAGTAGAACTAGCCAATTTTGTATGACTGGTTTCAACGAATTCCAGTCAAAATTATTTAATTGAACAATTACATCGTTACTCTGTACAAACCAATAAGCCGGTAAGATTTTTGAAGCACTAACTACCGTCTCACCCATAAATTCCTGTGGCACGAAGACACCACACAAAAAACTCATGCCTAATGAAATAACATTATTAATACCCCCTAAGGCATTTTTGTTTTTTAGTAATACGCCAAGCATGACACTAATAGCTAACACTACCAAGCTAAAAACCATTGAATTCAAGCTATAAAACAAACCATACTGAGTCGACATAATATCGGGTATTAAAATTACTGCCAATAATACTACCGATAGCCAAATCAGCAACGAAAACACAGCATTGCCTAAAAATAGCTGGCTCATAAGCTTATTAGTTGGCAGAGCGCCAACTTGATTACGACGTCGCACATAAGTAGACGAAAAAGTTAGCATTATTGTGCCAATAATTAGGATATTGAGAGACAATATTACATAGGCGGCAAAATTAAAGAAGAAAGCCGCTTTACTGGCACTAGCAACATTAACTTTGCTGTGAATCTCAGTTGTAACTGTTTGCTTAACATCTTCTTTTATACCGTCAACGATTTGTTGCTCATTAACACCATCAACTCGACGAATCTCAGCTAAGCGCAAGTAATTCTCAACTAATAACGTTCCTTGTATAGCTGACGCGCCAGCACCTTCTTGAATATCGATTAATGGCTCAGCTTGATTCATAAAATCTCGCCCAAAGTCAGCTGGAATTATTACAACTGAATCAGCCGCCGAAAAGTACAGTGCTTCTTTTCGAGCGTTATCATCATCCTTTAACTCAATCAAATCAGTCGATTTTTCCAAGTAGTCAACTAAACCCTCGCTTAAGATACTATTGTCACGATTAAAAACTGCCAATTTAATTTTAGTCAAAGTGAAAACCTGCGAAGTATTTAAATACGACGACGCCATAGTCGCAATTGTTACAAAAATTGCCAGATACATTAAAATTGTTGACCAATACGTTTTAGCAATTTTCAGATAATATTTAAAGACTTGCATAGCGCTTTCTCCTTAAGAATAACCAAGAGATAAACATAGCTACTGTTGTGAATCCTGCAACATAAACCAAATTTAGCCAATAGCGCTGCCCGACACCGAAATAATAAACTGAAAATAAAGCATCAGAAACCGTATTTACTGGATTGATAATTCCCAATATAGGTATATGGCGATCAATTTGATGCTTGAGAATTTGTGAGCCCATCATACCAGCCAATAACGAACCCATCATGGTCACACTGACTAGAACACCAGTTTTGAATTTATCGTCCTTTTGACTGCTTGAGCCAATTAACGTACCGAGTGCTAGTCCCGCCATTGGTCCAATCAACATCGTCAAAAATATTGCCCAAGACTGAGGACCAAAGCTAACATGCAAAACTTTTGATAGAAATAGAAACAATAATATTTGGGCAGTTACTGAGACTACATAACCAGCTGCTAAATTTGCCATTAGCACCACACCCTTACTAGCTGGCGAGGCACTGAGTCTTTTGCCCAAATGTGATAAATTCGCCTCGCCTTGATTGACCGCCATTAGACCCAAGCTACCAGCCATAATACAAGACATACCAATTAAACTGTAGAAATAAATTGCTGTGTGATCGACTTCGTCAGCTTCGGGCTTGATGTAGTCGGTCTGTCCAATTTTAGCCAAGTGGCCAGTAAACAACAGTTTAGGATTGGACTGGACAACTTCAATTACCGCATGTGAAGTTTGTAACGACTGATCCATCGCCACCTTGACCAGCGACTCATATGAACCGTTTTTTAAAACCTCAACTTTGATCTGATTATCTTTAACAGAAATCACAGCGACGACGTCTTTGTTAGTTAGTCTTTGGATTGCTTGATCACGGCTCTCCACTGACATAACATCTAATATCTTAGGATCGCTATTTGATAAACCATTAATAGCTTGACGCAAACCAAGTGATGACTCAGCTTGATAATCCGCATTCTCAACCACCGCCACTTGGACTGGATCAAACTGAATCGAATCGTTTAGCCCCGAAAAAGCGGAATTAAATAACATGGCCATAATAAACATAAAACCAAATAACCAAAATAGCGTTTCGCGGTCACGTAACGTAATCTTAAGACGGTTCTTAAAGACCTGCCAAAACATATCAGTCGCGCAGCTCCTTGCCAGTTAGCGCCAAGAAAACGTCATTCAAGGTTGGATGCTCAGAAAAGACGTCAGTATACTCGACTTCTTGCTTGGCCAAAAAGTCCACTAGCTTAGCCAATGGTTTTTTAGCGCCCTTCTTATAGATCACCAAAATTCGATTCTCACCTATTGCCACACTATCAACATCAGCCAATTTGGCAATCTTATCTTCTAATTCCGATGTTAGCATCTCTGGATCAGCAACAGTCACGGTTACTTTCTCACCCGTATCAATTGATTTCTTCAGCGCCTCACTCGTGCCCTCGGCAATAATTTGACCATGATCAAGAATAATGATTCGGTCGCACAGTATATCGACTTCTTCCATGTAATGTGTTGTGTAAACAATCGTCGCACCAGCCTTGTTAAGCGCTTTAATACCTTCGAGGATGTTGTTGCGACTCTGCGGGTCAACCGCTACAGTTGGTTCGTCAAAAAAGATTAGCTTCGGTTGGTGAGCAATGCCACAAGCGATATTGAGCCGCCTTAACAAACCGCCTGATAATTTTTTCGGTCGAAACTTTTTAAATTTATTTAATTCCACCAGATCAATCGCCTTTTGAACATATTCGGCTCGCTTGTCTTTATCTTTGATATAAAGTCCGCAAAAATAATCAATATTTTCCCAAACCGTCAATTCATCAAACACTGCCACGTCTTGAAATACCACACCAATTTGGCTTTTTATATCAGTCGCGTCGGGGTTCATCTCTTTATCAAAAATTTTAACACTACCTTGGTCAAAAGCCAGTAGTGACAATAAGCAGTTAATGGTAGTAGACTTACCAGAGCCGTTTGGCCCAAGTAAGCCCAAAATCTCACCCTGACGAACCTCAAACGAAACATCATCTAGCGCTGTCAATTCTTTGTACTTTTTTGTTAGATTCTTAACTTCGATGACTTTTTTGTCGCTCATGTATTATGATTCCTATAAATTTTAATCTTCGCCACAGCAATTTTATCATACAAACTAAATCTCCCACTAGAACTAGTGGGAGACTTTTGATAGCTGATTATTTGTCAAGCGGTTTATGACAGAGCCACCAGTCAAGACACTTAAATTCAGCACCCTTCTTGGCCTGCTCGAGGCGTTCTTTCGCCGCTTTTACATCCTTTACTGGCGGAACAATTACGTCTGAACCAAACAATTCATTTTCTGGCCAGTTAGCTGGTAAGGCTACTTTATATTCATCGGTAGTCTGCAAGCCCTTAACCATGCGCAGAAGCTCGCTCATGTTACGACCCAATTCTTGTGGATAATACAAAATAGCACGAATTACGCCTTCGGGATCAACGATAAAAACCGCCCGAACAGTATTAGTATCATGACCACTCTGACCTGGGTGCAACAAACCTAATCTTTCAGCTACAGCACCAGTGTCGGCAATAATCGGAAACTCAATCTGAACATCAACGTTTTCTTTAATCCACTCTTCCCACTTAATATGCGAGAAAACTTGATCCATGCTTAGACCAACCAGCTCGCAATTTAATTTACGAAATTCATCGTAAAGTTTTTGAAATGCCACAAACTCCGTTGTACAAACTGGTGTAAAGTCGGCTGGATGGCTAAATAAAATCCACCATTTCCCAGCATAATCTTCTGGCAAATTTTTTGAACCATGTGTCGTCACCACCTCCATGTCTGGCAACATCTCGCCAATCAATGGCATACGACTACTCTCAAATTGTGGACATCCACAACAACCCATCATAATTCTCTCCTTTTTTGTTATTAACCTTTCTATAATTATAGCGTGATTATAATTGCTACGCCAGAGTCAAATTTAATTAGTGCTAATAATTTATTTCAGTTTGAAATAAATTATTAATTTCAATTGTATTATGTATATAAGATGAGAAAAGCTAAAACAAAATCTGATGAAGCCATCGTGGCGCAAATTATCGCTGGCGATATTGACGCTTTTGAAGAAATTATGACGCGCTATGAAGATAAACTGATACGCTATGTGATCTATTTGATTCGTCATCAGACCCCTGTCGAAGACGTCGTGCAGGAGACTTTTATTAAAGCTTACCAAAACCTACACAACTTTAATCCCAAATACAAGTTCTCTTCTTGGATTTATCGTATCGCTCACAATGAAGCTATCAATGCAGTGCGTAAATTACGTTTTGTGTCAGATAAAGAAATCGACGACCTGCCTGACGTTTACGACCAAAAAGTCGGTGAAATTATGGATCAAAAGCTACGCCAAAAACAGGTCCGTCTTTGTTTAAACCAACTTAGTCAAAAATACCGCGAAGTAGTTCAGCTAGTTTATCTTGAAAACATGAAATACGAGGAGGTTGGACAAATTCTACAAATTCCGACTTCGACCGTCGGCGTCCGCCTAGCGCGTGCTAAAAATCAATTAAAAAAGATTTGCGAACAGAAAGGAGTAAAGCTATGAAAAAGATCACCAAGACGCCAGTTAAAAAAGCCGTTATGGAACAGATTAAGTCTGGAAAGGTCAAAATGAGGCCACGAGTTTATTTTGTAATTTTAAGTACTCTATCGATTGGAGCAGCGATTTTAGCTGGGTTAGCCCTAACCTATCTATCCAGTGTGATGTTTTTCTGGTGGCGAGTACAGTCGGCTGAAACTATGGCTTGGGGAGCGCGCGCCAACCTGAGTCAAGTTATCGCCTCATTCCCATGGTGGGCATTAGTAGTTTCAATTGTTTTACTAATTTTTATAGCACTCTTGGTTCGCAAGCACGGGCATCTTTATCGTCACAGAGCCAGCACTATAATCTCGTTAGTTATTATTGTCGCCATTATGCTTGGGTTTGCCTTGTCACTATTTAACGTTGGCAAAAAACATGGCCCAAACCAGCACACCAACCGTGCTAATGGCCATCAAAATTGCCAATAAACGATCCCTAGTTTTATTCTTCGGTAAATAGCGACGAAATCGATTATTACCAATCACCATTCTGCTGCCCTCAAACCGTTTCGACAGCTCGCTCACTATCAGCTTTTCTTTAGTTACATTGACTAAAAACTGCACCTCATTGCGCTCAATCAAGAAGTACTGCGACATGTCAGAAAACCCATCAGCCAACTCAATCGTCCCTGGCTGAATTAAAAAGTCCAATATATGCTCGCCAATCGTCATTTTCTTTGACCTAATTAGCGGATAAATCGTATACTCCGCACCAAAACGCTCCCTAACATAACTTTCCGCCTTGGACATACCCTTTTCATCAGCTTTTTTCTGATAACTTTCTAAATTAATCTCTTCAGTTAGCGCCAAAAGCGGCAATTCATTTTGCGTATTGAGTAAGAAATCAGTTGTCACGCCAAACATTTTAGCCAAATCTTTCAAGTGCATTGCATCAGGCAAAACCGCGTTAGTCTCCCATTTTGTAATAGTTTGCCTTGAAACTAATAACTTATCAGCTAATTGTTCCTGCGAAAGATTAAATTTCGCTCGAATCGCTTTTAATTTATCTCCAAATGTCATATTTTCTCCTTTTATTATATATTATCTACGGGCAAACCTACTCACCCTGCCCATATCGTATTACTTCGCCCTCAATTTCAGTAGCAACTTTTGTTTACATAGCCAGATTTTAGCGACAATTCTTGTTTACAACACCCTGTTCTTTTATAAAATTGAAATAATTTTCAGAACTCAAACGTAATATATATGTAACCAAGGAAAGGATTATAAAAAATGAAGAATTTAACAAAAATCGGTTTAGCTACCATAGCAATTGCTGGCGTAGTCGGGCTAGTCGCCACCAACGCTTTTGCTGGCAACCAAAATCAATTCGGCAGCGATAGTGGTCGACAAAGACAAGGTAACGGACAAGGTTATCAAAAATCACTCGAATCACGAGCTAAGGTTTTTGGTATCAGTACCGACGAGCTAAAACAGGCCTTAGAGGCTAGGACCATGTCACAGATTGCTAAAGAAAAAGGTATGAGCGAAGACGCTTTCCGCGCCAAGATGGCCGAGCAAGCCAGGAAACGCTGGGCGGAGCGTGGATTAAGTGAAGAGGAAATCGCTAAGCGAATCGCCGACCGTGAGAAACGCCAAGCTGAGAACCAAGCTAATTGTGATGGTTTCGGTAGCGGCAGCGGCAATCGCACTGGTGGTTACGGCAAAAACCGCCGTTAACCTCTCCTACACCAACTTAAAAATCCCCTTCTGGGGATTTTTATTTTCATTTCTTCTTTGGAACTTTTAATAAATCTGGCAACGGGTCGCCAAATTTAACCTCGAGCAGATTGCCAATTGTGTCTTTCATAGTTAAATGCGGATACTCTGCTCGGTAAGCCGCCATCACATCACCAAATACCGCATCATCCCAATCTAGCTCTAATTTAGCCGCAAAATTTTTTACCGACTCCACGCCGTCAGCTTCAATCTCTATATATGGCTTCAGCCATGGCCACTCATCGATATCAATCTCAACATTACCATAACGCCAAGTTTCCCGCCTTGATTCCTGATAAGAACCAGCTGGCAAACCAGCTTCTGCCAACAGAACAACCGCTTCTTCAAAGTTGTCTACTACAATTTCATACTCTCGAGCGCCATCTACCGACAAAGTTTTAAATTGCTTATAAGTTATCGTGACACGGTCACCTTCATCGCGCACTCGAACAAAGGCATCTTTCTTTTTCATCGCTGGCGTATCAATCGTCACTCGACGAAAAGACCGCATCGGTTTTTCCAGTTTCGCGCCAATTTTTCTTAAAGCCTGACGCATTTTTTTAATATCAATATCTAAAAATTTTGCTTCGTATTCAGTTTTCATCTCTATCCTCCATTTAAGTTATTCTAGCATAGGTTTTATCCATCGATAGCAACACAAACTTTTAAAAAACACAATCACTCATTATGCTTATGGTTTTATTTTATTTTGATTGTATTTGAGTAGTATTAGCTTAATAAGTCTGTTATAGTATTAATTAATAAGTTAATAACTTGTGAGGAGTTAGGGGATGAAAAAGACCAAAAATACGGGTGGTGAAGAATTAAAGCAACGCGAGCGCTTTATAGTAGCGCTGTGCGCAATCGTGATTGTGTCACTGTCGGCTTTTGTCGTTTTTAAATACCGTGGCACCCTAAATAGCACCAAACCAGTAACCGAGGACTCCGTCACCGAGTCAGAAAACGGCAATGACGACAGTCCTGCTAAAGACAAGGGGGAGTCAAAAAAAGATACTGACACAACTACTGACAAGTCCGACTATTCATACACTGCTAAGCGAGGCGATTCATACACCGCCATGGCACGCAAAGCTATTGCCTCTTACGCCGAGGCTAACGGAATTACGCTAACCGCGCAACAAAAACTGACAGCCGAAGTTGAGCTAGCCAAACAAGCTGGATTTCCACGACTGGATATTGGTCAAGAAGTGACTATTAGCTATAATGCTGTTGCCACTATTATAAAACCTTGGCAAACTAGCGGCGACATTAAAAAAGAGGGTAAATCTGGGACAGACTACAGCTATTTAGCCACCTCGGGTGATAGTTACACCTTACTAGCTCGTCAAGCAATTACTGATTACATGAAGACGAACAACTTAGAACTTAACTCGGCGCAAAGGGTAGCGGCTGAAACTATCCTGTCAACTCAGGCTGGCAGCCCAAGGCTAGACGTCAAGGAGGTTGTGATAATTAAGTTAGCTGACGTAAAGAGTGTTGTTAGTGCTGTACAAAACTTCAGCGCATCACAGCAAGCAGCTTGGCAGCCATACGCTAACCGAGTGGTGTTCAAATAGATTTAATTAAACAGTTGATACACATTAAAACTATGCGACAAAAGTCGCATAGTTTTAATTCCACACCAAGTCAACTTTCTTGCTTTTCTCGCACCTTGCAAATTCTATATACCACACCAACTACTATTGCTGCTGCTATCACATCTAGCACAACATCATACCACACACCGCTACGCCCAGGTGTAAAATATTGACTAACTTCATCAACCACTGCCACCACTAGTGGAATAATTAATGCCAGCCTGAACTTACGCTCACTCACCCACTCCGCCCAGCGTTTTTTAATAACACCCAGCTGGTGTAATAAATTTAAACTCAATCCCCCTAACACAGCATACAAAAATACATGCGCCATTTTACGCACCAGCTCTTCAGACTCAATTGGCGCACCAATCGATTGGACCGCCTCCAGCGCTCGACCGCTTGCTTGCCACGATTCCCAACCCGACGCGTTAGCAAAATAAAATATCAACCCAATCCACAACAAAATTGTAGTAATAGAAATAAGGAGTTTTAATCTTACAAAGACTGGCTTCATTTTCGCACCAACAACGCTACCTTGTTTAATATTTCTTTAACAACACCCGCCACATACTTAAACTCTTCTGTCTTATTCAATGCAATCCACGTCACAAACAGGGGTATGACAACCGCTATTATTCCATTTTTGACTAAATTAAGCCATATGCTATCAAGCTTTATCACACCAGTAATCAAATACGCGACCGCAACAGAAATAATCGCTAGGGTCACATATTTGAAAAATTCACAATAGTACTGGGCGTAACTTCGCCTAAAGAGCTTTGTGTAAACATACTTAGGATAACTATATAAATACAAGATGAGACTACTAAGAACCGTCCCAATAAACACACCCACCAACCCAAACCTATACGCTAATACAATAGACGTTACCAAGTTAATAATCGATTCTAAAATCGGTATAAAACGATCTTCATAAAAAATACCAGCTGCTTCTTTAAACGTCGAGATATGCGCTCTAAATTGTGTAAAGAACATATTTATTGTTAACACCATAACTAGAGGTAAGCTCAGTAAAAATTTCGTGTCACCCAACCACACTACAATAAAGTCTTGCACACACAAACAGAACCCAGTCGAAAAAACAATCGCTAACAGGTAATTTATAAACCTTATTTTTTTAAACGCCACAAATGTCTTACTTTTTGTGTCAACCAATATATTACCCACAGTCGAAACCAGATTTGCAAAAATTTGACCAACCAGCACATTTAAAGCACTCACTACCACCATGTAGTTACTATTCAAACCAAGAACCTTTAAACCGAGCATAGCAGAAATAATAATATTGTCCGTACCAAAAACAGTAATCAACCCAACCCTGTGAAAGAGAAGCCCTTTTACATTCTTAAATATGCCTGCTTTAGTTTTAGAATCAATTCTTTCATTAGGAATAATTACTTGTTTATAATCCCTATCAACTATAGAACCTATTATTAGATTTTCTACAATCTTTGACACTATCTTAACAATCAAAAACAATATATAGTTTTTGGCTACCAATAAAATAATGGTTTGCAATATGGTGACAGAAGCAATAATTATAGTATGAATAATATTGATTACATAATTACGCCGATAAGCTAGTAAAAGCGACCGTTTATATGCTAATACATACGAGAATACGACGTCAGCAATAAACAATGCAAAAATTAAATATAAACTTTCATTTATGCCATGATTACCAACCATCAATGGCAAGAAAGGTGCTATCACAACCCCAATAGCCACAATTACTATGGATATAATTTTGTAAGCGCTCTTATAGAAATTCAAAAGTCCAGCGATTTTACGGTTATTACCCTCGTGAATTGGTCGATACAAGTTATAAACTATAGCCGTTCCCACGCCCAATTCAGCTATACTCATCATACTTATGACGTTCATAAAAAGGCTGTTTAGTCCTGTATACTCAATTCCAAGAGTGGAAACTAAAACCTTCTGAACAACTAACCCTGTTATTAATGTCACAAGCACAGAAATAGCCGCACTTAAAGCGTTAAGTGAAGCAGCTTTTGACCTATTCATCAGGTAATCCTTTCAACTTAGATCTAAATCTTAAACAATTCACAGCCCTTACCGAATTTACAGCCAACCTTGCGCCAAAAAAACAACAAATAAAAGCATAAATCCTCTGGCCACAGCGAGCATTCCTATTCTTCCAAACCCCGCCACATAAACTGCACATTTTTTTCACTAATTGGGCAAAAACTGATTTACGCTTATCACGAGTATTATATATATTCGCAGCAGAAGATAACGCTTCTGTAAAAAGTTTTACGTCTGCAAATTTAACGTGTTTTGGAAATTTATCTGAACATATTCTATGAATTTTCAAGGCAGCCTTGTAGCCATCTATGTTTTTCATGGACGACACACTTATGGTTGCACTACCTTTACGCCTTTTATATTCATAAACTACTGAATCAACAACTGCCACTTTATTTTGCGCAATTACTAAACACCCAAAACAATAAAGCATATCCTCCCCTATATGTATATCCTCATCAAAACGCACACCCCTAAAGGATTTTGCTCTGTATAACTTTGCAACTGAATTGTTTTTTATTTTTCCATCTATCAAAAGCTGTTTGATTGCTTCGTCTCTATCAAGCAACTCCACATTACTATCTATCGTATTATCAAACGTATAATTCAGACCTTCTCTAGAATAAACAATCTTCGCTGAAACCAAGTCAACTTTAGTAGACTCAGCGATATTTAACATTATTTTTAGATAAAAGTTCGAAACCCTGTCGTCATCATCAACAAAAGTAAAATATTTGTAATTATTCTTGATCGCAAACTCAACACCTTTGTTGCGAGCACTAGAAACCCCACCGTTCTCTTGATTTATTAACTTGATTCGCTTATCTTTTGCTTTGAGTTCTTGCAACACTTCCCGTGTGTCATCTGTACTTCCATCATTGACCACGAGTATATCAAAGCTAACATCACCCTCTTGATTGACCACACTTCTTAAGGTTTCAGAGATTCTATTCGCACCATTGTAAACAGGGATTATAAACAGTGTTTTATTCATACCGAATCACCCTTTTTAGCCATAAGTTTTTCTAAAATAAATTTCTCTCTTTTCTTAGCCAAAGCTTCCTTACTATATTGTTTTGAGTCACTAAAGTTCCTTTGAGCTTCGTCCTTCATGGCATTTTTATTTGTTATCAACTTTACTATTTTTTCTTTTAATTGATTTATGTTTTTCTTTTTGAAAACATATTCATTATTCACTAATTCTGGATTACCTCCAGCATTGCTCGCTATGACGGGACAAGCCCGACTTTTTGCCTCTATAACAGACCGACACAACCCCTCAACACTACTTGGTTGAATATAAACATCTATATCATCCATCCACTCAAAGACCTTATCGTGTGACAAGCTACCCAAGAACTTAACTTTGTCTTCTACGTTATATTTTTTGGCTATCTGCCTTAGTCTTTCTCCAGTTCCACCGCCAATCAACTGGTATTCTAAATTATCATAACCTTCTTTTGATAAAGCTGACAAGGCCTTGATAACACACTCCTGCCCTTTATATTTAACGTCTGTATTTCCTGCCGTACCAAGTATAATTCTTTCATCTTTTCGCTTGTTTTTTATTTTTCTTATCCTGTTTTTTAAAGATATTTCTTTTATATCTCTCAACACCACATCAGAACAACCAATACTATCGCCACCCGTAGGATATTTTTTTTGTAAGAAAAAGCTGGAAACATAAATCAATGCCCTTGACTTTTTAGCATACATTCTCGAATTTAGGTAGTAAAAAGGAGCCAGTATTTTCCCCTTCAGGCTATGATTCCATAGAGCATCCCAAGCACACCCCACCACCTCAACAATATATCTCTTATTATGTTTTTCAGCGAAGTCAATAGCCATACATGAGTAATCTGAGGGAATTCTAGCTATCACATAATCAGATTTTATAACTTCGTTCTCGACCAATCTCTTGTTGTACTTTCTGATTACAGGTGAGAAATAGTTGGCAATACTATCAGTATTATCTTTTAAGTACTCGCATTTCACTTCTTTGGGAATTAAAGAGAATTTTTTTTCCGCCTCCGCTTTCGAATAAGTTACTCTATCTTTTCTAGCTACAAAAGTTACATTGCCCAAAGTCATATATCTTTCTCTCCATGCATCCGTCGTAACCGTTCCGTTTGTATACCTATTGCCTTTATCGTCTAAGATAATTTTTGCGCCATCGTAAATAAATAACAATTTCATTTCTATCTCCTACCCAAAATTTCAGCCAATTTAATAGCTTCGTACGGCACTATTTCACCCACACCAAACACTCCGTAAATCAAGCCAAAGTACACTACTCCAAAAACTACACAAAGAATGTATCCACCTTTTCTCCCGAGATAATCGCTAAAAGCACTTGGAAAACTAGCAACCATAAAAGTCACAAACGGGTATAAATAAAGGGTTATTCGATACAAAGCATTTGAATTAAAGGCCGCAGTAGAAATCGCCATCATAAGTATGAGCATCATTAAATAAGACGAATTATGCTGACTTTTTTTGGACACAAATTTGAATAACATAAATGATATGATCAAGACTAAAGTATTTATGGTATATAGACTAAATCCAGTAACGTCATCAGATCCGACATATTGCGCATATTTCTCAAATATAGGCAACGATACCAGTATATTCATGGCTCCTATTGCGACCAAAACCACAGCCACAATAAGGAGAGAGAATTTAACTACAGCACTTAGCGCACTCCTACCTTTGTTCTTATTTGCATATTGAGCTATAAAATATGTTGGTAAAAACAAAAATGCCGAGGAGTGAAATAATGATGCTAGTATTACAGCCGTTAAAAACTTTAGAGGCTTTTTGTTTTGTGCAAAAACAACATATGCCAAAGTAAATATACCCATTGCAATCCCCTGTCTAACACCGTTAAACGTCAGCGGATACACAACACAAAGCATAAGGAAGTACGCCAAAGAAGGTCTTGAAATCTTAGATTTGAGAGCAGCATAATACAAAGGTCCTACAGTAAGTATCGAAGATAAGGCAAACATAGTAACTGGACCGTTGCGGAATAAGCTCGCTAATTTAACTAAAACAAAGTACCCAAATTCAATGCCATGAATGTTATTTGATAAATAGTCTGCTAAAGAGAGTTTGTGTATGTCATTATAGATAAGAATATAAGCGCTATAATCCGTGCCGACTCGATACCTAATTGCCGCAATAATTACGGGAATAGCAACTGCCACGACATGGAGAAGGACATTCTTTCTTTTTATAGCAAGCCTAGAGCAAAGTGCCGAAAAAGAAAAAAGCAGAATATAAAACAAAATATTTGGCAACATTTATTTCCGCCCTCCAAGCCGATAAAGATAGCAATTATGTATAGTCGCTAGATAACTTCCCTGCATTTTACACCCCGTAGATCTCCATCATTTGCCTTAAAACATCTGAGATTTTATATCTTTCTATGTTGTATCTATGGGGTTTCTTTGGTGAATTCAAAAAACCCTCAACCGCTTTCAAAAACCCTTTGGAGTCACTTTTTCTTATAGATCTTGCAGATACCTCATCCTTAATTAAGTCACTAACCCCGCGACAGTCAACGGCCACAATAGGTAAACCCATAAACATCGCTTCCATAATATTTACTGGCAAGCCTTCTTGACTAGATGATGAAACATATAAATCCGAAATTTTTAATAATTCCGGCACGTCCTTTCTGTATCCTAAAAAATGAATTTGTCTATCAAGCCCAATCTCCTCAACTCGCTTTTGAATCGTGCCACCCAAACTATCCTTTCCTGCTAATAGCAAATGTATCGATTGATTATCCCTAATTAAACCTTCTAACGCACCAATCAGCCATCTTTGATTTTTTCTATTAGATATCTCCGCTAGGTAAATCATTACGAAATCGTCAGGCTTTAGTCCGAGCTCCTTCCGTAACATATTGCGTCTTTTCTCGCTCATTTTTATATTAAATTTTTTTGGATCGACCCCGATGCCAGGCACATATTCCACACGAGTTTTGAATTGTTTTTTAGCCCGTCGATAATCTTCTTGATTTATAGTAATTATTATATCAGTAAGACGTGCCATAGTTCGTTCTATCGGATAATAGATTAACCAATTTAATAGTGGTGCGCCCTTAAAGAAATGGAAACCATGCGCTGTATAGATTATTCGCGTGCCGTTTTTGTGTGCTTTTTTAGCTGCTAAACGTGCGATTATGCCACCCATTGGTGTGTGGCAATGAATAATATCAAATTTCTCCTTCTCGATAATTTTCCTCAACTCTCTTATAGCTCGTAAATTATCAAACGAATAGGGGGATCTTTTGATGGCTATTTCATGTTTTTTATCACAATAGCTTTTGTCCAACTCCAAGCTATCCCCAGTAGCCACATGTGTTTCCCAACCCCTATTCTTAAATTCCTTCAAAAATGGCGCATGAAAACCCTCTATGTGCGGAGTGACTGTTGCTACAAATAAAACTTTTTTCATATTATCTCAACCTAACTAATTTGGAATTTTTAGCTCTTGCATATTCTTCCTATAAGCTGGAAAAAAGCTCTCATTCTCAGACACTCCTGTTTTCTGACATAGTTTATTATAAATATTATTATTCCAAACTTTTTTACCTACCCAAAACTCAAATTTAGTATTCTTGGCAAACTTTGATTTATATATATACAATGAGTCATTTTCACTTGCACTCAACCCTCCGCCATAATGCACATAATTAATTCCTTTTTCCTTTGCCCACAAAGCAACCCCATATTGTAGTACGCACGAAGGCGATAGGCATACATAATCAGGGTCCGCCCCAGCGAGATACTCGTGCACATTTCCATCGGTCACAAAACACAAATTAGTTGCTATTACCTTTTCGTCAAGAGCGGCTTGAGCAAGAATATATTTACCCTTAAACACTCTTTGTATCTCGTCAAAATGCTCTTTTTCAAAAAAATAGTATTCTTCAGCCTTTAGTCGTTTCATATTCAAATAATATAATCTCACGAACTCTGCCATGTCCTTATCGGTCGGATTATCAACTACCTTAGGACTCACCCCTTTGTTTAAGAATCTTCGGATGTTTTTTTTCATACCTTTTGAAAATTCGTCTCGGACAGGATTGTCATAATCTTTTATATTAGTTGCTAAAGTATACCTATTAAACTCCGCGTTACAAATATCTTTAAAATCCTTGTAATTTTTATATATTGGATGGAATCTAACAAACTCAGCCACTATATTGTTTCTTTTAACATATTCCCCAAATTGTACTTTGTATTCTTTTAGTAGCTCTTTTTTATTGACGCATTCTTCAATATACGGACCACCATATCCATAAGGAGTTATTGTGTCGTAATATCTTACCCCATCTACCATTAATGGGATTTCTCTTTTAATAAATTGATTAATTATAGTTCCGTTTTCTGTCTCAAGCTTAAAAATCTCAGCCTTGCCATTCTCAATTTTTTCATACAACTTCCCGTAATTTTCATCAAAATAAACATCTCGCATTTTACACATCTCTTTTCATTTTATATTTTTTATCGCTATGCGGCATGGTTTTGAAACCATTTTTTTCATAAAATTTGATGGCTTTTTCATTTACTTTTTCCACTAATAGCTCCAGATTTTTACCTTGGCTTTCATTTATTATCTCGTTTAATAATTTCGTACCAATCTTCTTATTCCTGTAGTCTTTATTTACCACAAAGTAATTTATATGTAGAGTGTTTTTAGTTATTTCATACGCCCAAACAAAACCATTAATATTATCATCAGCCAAATACACATATATTATTGCCGTTCCATCAAGTAAATAATTCTTCATGTTTTCGATTATTCTTTTTGTATCTTCTAAATTGTCGCCATTCAACTGTAGTAAGCATTTTTTTATTCCACTTTGATGCTTATTAAACAATCTTGGCGTTAATCTTAAAAAATAATCTTTTTGCATTTTTCTTTCTTGGTCTAGATCTCTAACTTCAGCACAGTTTGTGCAAACAACCAAATCTTCCCTAGACATTACTTTCTTTATTGTTTTAAAAAATATTCTTATGTCTTCCAAGAAAGACATATTCTCTACATACTTAACGTCAAGTTTAAATCTTTCATCCCAAGAAAGTAAGTTTCTGCCACCTATTTGAGCAAGCCCCGTAATCCCCGGCCTCACCTCGTATCTTATTCTTTCTTTATCCTTATAGTAAGGCAAATACTCCACAAGCAGCGGTCTGGGACCGACCAAACTCATTTTTCCAAAGAGTATCATAAAGAACTCTGGGAGCTCATCTAGGCTACTAGTCCTTAAAAACTTACCAAACCCAGTAAGTCTTTGGTCATCTGGGAGAAAGTTGCCGTTTTCGTCTTTCTTATTAGTCATGGTTCTGAACTTGTATATATTAAAAAGCTTTTCATCTTTGCCAACCCTTTGCTGCTTAAAAAAAATCGGGCGGCCCATAAATATCAAAATTAGCAACGACACAATTAAGTAGACCGGTAACAATATTACGATGGCTGTTAGCGAAACTACAATGTCTAGTAATCTTTTGATATATTTTTTGTACATAGGCTCATTCCTACCCTTATTCAAAACAACTTTTAACTATTTCAATAACCTTATCCTGCTCTTCGGTAGTCATTTTGTTATCGCTCGGTAGACACAAACCGCGCTGAAATATATCGGTACCTACATCTGAAATTTCGCCTTCTATATAGGCATTGCTACTGGCCCTACCGCTACCTTCTTTAGTTATAAACGGGCAGTTTCTAAAAACGGGCTGCAAGTGCATTGGTTTCCAGATTGGTCTTCCCTCAGCATTATATTTAGCTAAAGTGTCCAGTATCTCTGAAGGGCAAGTCTTTCCCTTTTCCGTTACGTAACAAACATCCCTATCGCCCCTAACCTGTTTAGCCATAGCGCTTTTGTTGATTAGCATACAAGACAACCAATAATTTGCCACAGAGTTTTTATGATCAATTGGGTTCATTTGGACGGGCAAATCTTTAAATCCTTCTTTGTATCTTTCATATATTGCTTTCTTTTGCGCGATATGCTCTTCTAGATATGGAATCTGTCCTCTAATAACCCCAGCTATGACATTACTCATCCTATAGTTGTAGCCCACTTCTTCATGCTGATACCAGCCAGCTTTTTCTCTAGCCTGAGTAGAAAGTTTTTTAGCTTTGTTAACTACTCTCAAGTCGTTCGACAAAAGCATCCCGCCCGACGAACCAGTTATTATCTTATTGCCATTGAATGATACGCAATTTAAGTACCCAAGATTACCTGTTTGAACACCTCTATAAGTTGCTCCTAAGCTCTCAGCAGCGTCTTCTATGATTATTGCACCATACTTATCGCAGATTTTTTTAATCTCGTCCATCTTGGCAGGCGTTCCGTAAAGATGCACAACTATTACAACCTTTGTGTCTGGGTATAGTTCAAAAGCTTTCTCTAAAGACTCAGGGCACATATTCCAAGTATCATATTCGGTATCAATAAATACTGGTGTAGCGCCTTCATATACTGCAGGATTTACTGTTGCCGCGAAGGTCAGATCAGAACAGAAAACTTTATCCCTTGGTTTTACCCCAGCTATCTTAACTGCAAGGTGAAGTGCCGCTGTCCCCGAAGATAATGTAACGGCGTATTTCGCACCAATTTTTTTAGCTAACTCTTTTTCTACTACATCAATATTTTCCCCAACTGTGCTCATCCAATTAGTGTCATAAGCCTGCTGGACGTATTTCATTTCATCGCCATCGTGCATTGTTGGAGTGCTTAGCCAAACTTTTCTTTCGAACGGTGTAAGTTCCTTCATTCTACTTATTTCCCTTCTCTTTACCTGCTGTATAAGTTGTAACTATTTTACTCACCTGTTCTTTTATACCGTCTTCATTTTCATAAGCTTTTTTAATTAGCTTATCTAAATCGTTTAAAAATGTGCTTGAAATTTCGAGTGGTCTACCTATATGAATTAACTTGTTCTTAGTCCCCTCTAAGCCCTCCTCATCCATTAGGATTTCTTCGAATAATTTTTCACCTGGCCTCAAGCCAGTTATTTTAATTTCTATATCTTTTCCGGGTTCCAACCCTCGATATCTTATGATCTTTTCAGCTAGATCATAAATATATACTGGTTCTCCCATGTCTAAAACAAATATTTCTCCACCTTTAGCCGCAGTGCTCGCCATCAGTACTAAACTCACTGCTTCTGGTATGGTCATAAAGAATCTTCGCATCTTTCTATGCGTTACGGTTACTGGCCCACCCTTGTCTATCTGCTCCAAGAACAACGGGATAACCGATCCGTTTGACCCCAAAACGTTACCAAATCTGACGGCTACAAAATCTGTGTTAGGAGAATTTTTGTCGTATGTTTGAATTATCATCTCGCAAATTCTTTTAGTGGCTCCCATAATATTTGTGGGTCGCACTGCTTTGTCTGAAGATATCAGAACAAACTTCTTCACCTTATTCTCTTTTGCTACCTTGCAGGTGTTGAGTGTTCCTAAACAATTATTCTTAATTGCTTCATTCGGACTAGCCTCCATTAATGGGACATGTTTATGTGCAGCAGCGTGGAATACTTGATCCGGTTTAAATTTTTTGAATATTTCTTGTAACCGATCATAGTCTCTCACTGACGCTATTATGGTATGTAAATTTAATTTAGGATAATCTCTTATAAGCTCCTGCTGTATGGCGTAGGCGTTGTTTTCGTATATATCGACTATTATTAAGCTCTTGGGCTCATTCTTAGCAATCTGTCTTACAAGCTCCGAGCCAATCGAACCACCCCCCCCCAGTCACCAAAATTGTCTTGCCTTTTATATCACGACATATTTTTTTATTATCCACGTGTATTTCATCTCTGCCCAAAAAATCTTCATACGAGAGTGGTCTAATTACATTTATGATATTTTTATCTTTTTTATCTTTATTTATTTCCGCGAATATAGACGGCAATATCTTTATCTCGCACTTCGTTTTTTGACACTCTTCTACTATTTTAGCCATCTCACTCTTAGGGGTTCTGAGTATTGCAATGATTATTTCATCAACACTATATTTTTCCGCTACTTCTTTTATCTTATTTCTATCACCGTAAACTCTAATACCTTTTATAAACGTTCCTTTTTTGTTCTTATCATCATCTATAAATCCCACTATCTTTGTATTAAAATCTTTTTGATTCCTAGCTATTTCATCTGCTATCAATCTGCCAGCCTCACCAGCACCAATAATTAAAGTCTTCTTGTTTTTCCCATTTACCTCAACCTTTGTAATTATTGATCGAATTACTCTATACGAAAACCTGATTAGCCCAGCTGTATATACGAGCAGAATCATTTGAATAACATAAAAACTTCCAGGCATCTCAATACCAAAGGCAGTTTTATATGCAATGTACACAATCTCGACAACGCAAGAAGCAGTTATAATATTTAAAAACTCATTTACCGAAGCATATTTCCACACAGAGTTATACAAATTAAATAATGCAAAAACAAGTACCATTATGAAAATATCTAACCAAATAAAATTGCGTACATTCTCAATGTACGCTAACGGCACTTCCCGAAAGTCGAATCTTAAATTAATAGCCAAAAAAGACACTAACATAAACAGCCCGATATCCATCAAGACAACCGAGAGTATTCTAAGGTATTTGCTTTTGGCTATGTCTTTAACTTTTTTCATGACTTCATTCTTCTCGATTTTGAAAACTACCTTTATGATTAATTACGAAATATATGGATCACTTCTTTGACACGAGACTATTTCTTTCTAGCCTTTGCTTTAGTTACGGCCTTCTTCTTTAATTCCTTGACCTTGGTCTTAATTTTTGATTCAGACTTAGATATTTTCTTGTTCTGATTCTTTTCCTTAACCTCCTCGGTTTTTTCACCCGCCCCTTTGGACATCTTGTAATCATACACAAAGAACAACGACAGCGCGCCCAACATCAACGACGCCACAGACGCCAAGCCAATCTGCATAACTGGCTTAATATTACTTGGTGCGTCTGGTATATCTGGTGGATCAACTACCTTAATTCTGAGATCACCATCATCATATAAGCTAGCAGCTTCTTGACTGAAGCTTAAAATAATACTCTCTAATAACGCTTGACTCTCTTTAGCATCTAATGCTGAAAAAGAGATGTTTATAACGTCAGTATTCTTAACATTGACAGCCTCAACACCTTCAGCTAGCTTTTCATAGCCTTCTTCATATTTGTGATGATCAATAACCAAACCTAATACGCGACGTGATTTAAAAAGCTCAATGTAATTATTAATTGCCACCGAACCTTGATCACCACAAAGTTGCTGCCCCGTACCAACCGCTAACAATGTAGCAGTACTCCTATACATTGGTTGCTGTATAAAGAACGTATAAACTACACCTATAATTGCTCCGATGAGAGTTGCTGCAATCAACGTTAAATAACGTTTTGCATAGAACCTCAGTAAGTCATATAAATTAATACTTTTCATTAACAAAAACACCTTTCAAATCTTTTTCACCTCAATTTGTGTCCTAACTGTAGCATAAACTTTCATAAAGCGCAAGTATTTGGTGTAGCTATTTATATTTCTTATTTTTGATTATGTTCGAGTAGCATTATACCAATAGACCTGTTATAGTATTTACAGTGGTCTGACAGCTGTAGGAAGTAAAGATGGTAGAAAAATAAGAGCTGAGAAAGCTCTAACAAAATCGACTAAGTTCGAGGATGATATTGAGCCCACTGAGGATAAAGACGAATTAAAAATAATAACCAACAAACTTGCTACTGTTAGAGGTTCAAACAAATGGCTCATTCAATCATTACACTGATGTTGTGTTTTACACAACATGCAACAACTAAATATTACTAAGGTGCTCTTTAATTCCATCTTCCATATTTATTCGAGTCGGAACTACATATTTAGCATCAATTTTCTTAGCTACGCTATTGGTAATCATTTTCATAGCGCGCGAACAATCAAACCATAGCGGATTATCACTTCTGGCTCTGATTGCCTCCAAAGACGTCAGCATTGCATCGCGATCATATTTGTCGTTCATTTCTTGCGTAATCATATACGGTTGATTAGCTGAAGAATATAGGTCATTCTCAAGCAACTTATAATTTGCATTGTTATACCAGTAAAGATGATCTCCACCAGCTAAGATGAGCAAATCAGCTTTTTGGTCAATATCTTCGATTAAACCAGCTACATAGCTGGTAACTTCTTCAAAGGTAGAACTTGGAATATCGTTCTTTAGGTCAGGAAATTTATTAGTAACATCAACCACACCAAAATCATAAAACTTCTTATCAACTACTTCTTTGTTTTTCACAAAAATTAACTCAATCGAGCCACCACCGCCAATAAAAACACACAGCTCTTTGTCGTAGTCAATGTCTTTATAGCACCCTAGGGCCGTATAAAGAGCCTCATCTTCTTGCGAAACAACCTGAATATTAGTATTAAATCTTGCTGTTAGTTCGTCGTTTATAGCCTTTAACTCACCCTGGTTAATAGTTCGAAAGATACTACAACCAAAAATATGAGTATTATCAGCATACTCTTGAGCTTTTTCAATGACAGTAAATAGTTTCTCTAAATCACTGTCTGCCACTCTATCTTTATAATTTTTCTTAAACTCTATTGTGGTGTTACTATCGTATACTAACTTTTCTCCGTCATAGACGTGAGTTTTAGTGTTATTGCTCCCTATTTCAATTATCGCCTTCAAAGTATCTCTCCTACTAATATCTACCCTCATTTTAACTCAAAAACGTCCGTAGAAAAATACAAATAGATGTCCTGCTAAAATACAGCTAAATAATCTAGTTATTCAACCAGCTGTTCAGCGATAGCTTGCTTAGCCTGAACTAGAGATTCTTCGTTCGGGACCATCACATATAAAGGCTGACTACCATAGGTGTGTGTCACTAACATCGCACCAGATCCATCGACAGCAATTGATGAAACCTGCCAATTACCCAAGTTATTTAGCTGCCAACGAACCGACGCTCGCACAAACTCGTCTGACATATTAGTCTCAATCGAATCTTGAATTGCGTCTAAGATCTGAGGTATCTTAACCGCATTTTGTGGTCGGCTAATCTTAGCCATAATCGCCTCAATTATTCGTTGCTGATTTTTACCGCGCTGCCGATCACCTCCGCTAAGGCTGTAGCGCTCTCTAGCAAACTCTAATGCCTGTTGACTATTCAATGTGTTTACGCCCTTACGATAACCCTTAAAGGCATAGTCTGATACTACATCAATCGGCCCAACCACATCAATCAGCTTCAAAAATGAGGTAAAGTTAATACGCACATGGTATGGTATCGATTGGCCATACAAATCTTCCAGGGTTTGGCGTGACACGTCCACGCCATAAACACCAGCATGAGTTAATTTGTCCTTATTACCAGTCGTGCCATGTAACTGCACATAATAATCTCGTGGAGTATTTACTAATAGCATAGAGTGCTTAGCGGGGTTCACCACAATCAGAATATTAACGTCACTTCTAGAGCTAGAAGACAGCGCCCCATAAGCATCGTTGCCACTGATATAAACTATAAACGGTTTACCAGCCACCCCACCTTTTTGAGCATTCTCCTTATCATCCTTTACCTTAAATGTTGCCAATACTGTTATGTTCTCATAAAGTTCTGGCTGATTCATCTCTACCAATTGCAGGCTAGAAGTGCGAAGCGAACCAATCTGCATCGCATCAGAATCAATCGCCAGTATCAATTCGGCCAAGTTGTCATACTCTACCGTATCCGCATCGGTCAGCTTTTTCAGCTCAATAATTTGTTTACTTAGCAGCAAATCGGTTTTTACTACACCAGCTTTTGTTGCAGATTTTAACTGAATATCTCTATCTTTTTTAGCAATTACTGAATATTCTACATACGAAACAATTTCTGGTCGCATTGAGCCTAGTGTGCTGTCAAGCTTTCGCAGAATATACATTACACTCACGTTAACAACTATCAAAAAAAGCGAAATCAGTAGTGCTAAAATTGGGCCTTTTGTTAGTTGAGTCTTTTTGCGCACCGCTAAAAACCACGCCAAAAGCAACGTCAACGCGCTATAAATCATCACCATCGGCATTATGTATAGTGCTGGCAATAAATGAACACGAATCAAACTAACCAGCATTAATACAGTTGATGCTACTAACCCTAAAGCAACACCACGGCGCAACCACTTACTAAATTTGTTTGAGTTAGACTCAAGCTTCAATCCATCAGTCATACGTCTTATATACTTTACGCTACTTTACTTCCCAAATCAATCATTTACTACAGTTTTTATGCGCAGTTTTTGCGCGAAAATAACGCACAATTAATACACAGAAGTTCATCGGATAAAATCACTAAGTTTACTCTCTCATGTACGTTAGTTTCGCTGTCGATTTTTTAAAGAAATTCGCTCGAATATTTTTATAATTATTTCTCGATTAAAATACATGAATAACACACCAGCAAAAACACAGCCACTTATGCTAGTCCAAAAATTATCCAAATAATACAGCCCCACGATGCCAAGTCCTACTATTAATACACCTAGGAGCCGACCAGTGTCATATTTAATACCCACATATTTTTTTAAATCAAAGTATCTATACACTACTACTGTTATATATCCGGCCAAACTACTTAAAGCCGCTCCCCACACACCAATTGTAGGAGTGGCCATAACAGCGACTACTAACGTAACCGTTGCCGCAATGAGTGTGGTTTTTAGAACCTCTTTACTTTTTTTCATTGCTAGATATATAGCCCCATAATTTTGATTAATGAGCCCAAAAACCGCACTCGCCATCAAAATTGGAATATACACATAAGAATCCTTAAACAACTCACCTATTAATAAATTAAATAACAACGAAACGCCTGCTAAAACTATTAGAGCTAAAGTTACAAAAAATACACTGCTATAATTAATTGCTTGAGAGAAAAAATTATCACGCTCTTTTGCGTTGGCATTAATATGCATCGCCGCTGACTCCGTCCAAGCCATTCCAAATATACCACCTAAAGCAGTTAATATTGCAGGAAATTTATAAGATACCGCCAATATTCCAGATGCTGATACCCCCACAAAAATCGCAACTAATGTGCGACTAGTAGCATTTAATGCCCATATTGAAACGTTGTTTGGAGTTAGTGGTAAAGAGTATACTAATAATTCTTTTAACACACCTTTATCGAAATATTTTTTTCTTGTGTATTTTTTAATTTTTAAACTCTGGACTAAATAAAATGTCGCTATTAAATTACCAATCACCGTTGCAATAAGTACGCTCTCTCCTTTTCTGCCAAGAAGCATTATTAGAACAACATTTACAACAAAAACAGAGACACCGGTTAGTACGCTTGCTCTTGCATATCGCATATTATCACCTAATCCGCGGGCAATTTGCATAAACAGATTTGAAAAAATCGTAGCCATAGCCATTAAGAGCGGCAAACCACCATAAGGGATTGGTATCACAAACAGAGAAATTAATAAATAGACAACCCCGCTCGCCAGACTAAGCATCAACACCATACCAATAGTGGTAGATATCACTTTAGCTTTTCGCACCTCATTTAATCTATTATCAATTAATAGACGAAAAACGGCCATATCTAAACAAACTGTGATTAATGGATAGATTAATGCAACATACGTTACTATCAAATCAACCGTTCCATAATCCGCACTTGAAAGATATCTAGTAAAAAGAGGTAATAATAGAAAGGTTAAAAACTGAGTAGAGATTTTACCAATAGCAATAATGACTGTATTTTTAAATAGTTGTTTTTGTTTTGACATGCCTTATAATGACCTCATCAGGAGTTAGCCTAAACGACTTTGCCACCTTCGGTGATTTGTTAAAATTACCTACAGCTATAAACATAATCATTAGCTCGCTGTGTTTCATATTAAGAATACCTCTAATCTTGATATCACGTCTTTTGTCAAACATTGCATTTAGTGGACAAGCAGCTAAACCGTAATACTCTAGTGCTAATAATAATGACATTGAGAATATTCCACCATCAATGTATGGCTGATTTCGTTCAGTAATATCTAGAAAGGCATTAGTGTCAGAAGTAACGATTAGTAGTGTTGGTGGTAATTTATAGCCAGTAAATCCACCTTGTACTCTTATTAATTTTTTTATTATTTTGGCAT
Organism: Candidatus Nanosyncoccaceae bacterium; assembly: GCA_050950465.1. Classification (GTDB taxonomy): domain Bacteria; phylum Patescibacteriota; class Saccharimonadia; order Saccharimonadales; family Saccharimonadaceae; genus CAZRIZ01. The sequence goes on from JBMNHQ010000001.1 coordinate 218,341, forward strand.
CAGATACGATATGGACTCGGCTAGATTGACGATTACAAGCAGACGGAGACTTTTGAGCTAGTTTTATAGAATTCTCAATTTTTTTAACATCAATCGATTTATCACTGTATTCACGAACACTCCAACGGGACTCAATCAACTCCTTAAAATCTTGTGCTTTAGGATTGGCTTTTTTTATCCTCATAGCACCACCAATTTGATTACGCTCCTTTATCATTTCAGATAAATAACTTGCAAATAGCTTATTAAAGATTTTTAAATCGAATTTACTTAGCTCATGCAATTTTCTGTATTCATTCAAGACAGATAAAGCGTTTATATAAGACGCTGATTTTTTACTAAAGCCTAATTTATTATAATAGTCAAGGGTTTTGCGAATCTCCTTCAAAGTTAGCTCGCCAAAACCCAATCTAATCTTTTCATGACTTAGACCTTTTTCAAGCGAGTGTGCATGAAATGTTAACTTACTTTCCAACTGGCGCTGAGTATTATCAGGTCGAAACCCTTTAAAGTACCCCTTCTTATATATTTTGGATTGATATTTTTCCAAACCAATTTTACCTAGACCGTTGTAGATATTTGCAAGAATATTCCGAATAGTAACTGGGAAATTTTTATTAATCCAATCTTTAATCTTTGTATCCATTATTTATCATCTCCTTTAAATATTGTCTTGACCGAGCTTGTTCTGCTTGAATAATTGAATTTACCTGCCTCCAGTTTATTTTAACACCTATTAGTTCTTTCGTAACATCATTGCTAGTAAAGACCAAGCGATCTTCTAGCTTAAAGATCTCTAACAGCGATACAAATCTAGCTAAACCACGCTCTCTATTACCAATTGCTAAAAAAGGCTTGTTATAGATAATCGAAAAAACGCAGCCATGAAACGAATCTGTTACCACAAAATCTGCATCGCGAAATCCTTTGAGCCACTGAGTAATTGGCGGCAGATTATATTTTTCAGGATTTTTCTTGTATTCATAATAGTTTTTTGGTTTCGGTGGCAACACCTCAAAAACTTCAGTTTTTAATTCTTTAGCAACTTTATCGATAATTTTACCTTTTTCACCTTCGTGATCTAAGACATAAGCAAATATTTTACCGTCTTTTTCTACTAAATTCTTCGTATCTTCGTTAATTAGCTTATTATAATGTTTAGCATCAATTAACAGAGCTGGGTCAACATGATAGTCCGCATCCACATTCCAATATTTCTTCACTATCTCAATACTGTGCTTTTCGCGAACCGATACCCCCACCATATTAGAAATAAATCTCTTTGCTCTATCTATGGTCTTTTTAGAAAACTTTGGGTCAGAAACACCAAATGATGCCGCATAAGATAATTTAATCTTATTTGGACTATTAGAAAATCCAAATAAATAATACGATAACGCCCTATAACCTCGCCAAACTTGGTCGCTTCCAGTAATAAAAATATCATACTCACGATCAAGATATTTATTGTTAATTAAAAAATATCCTACCGTTTCAATAGTATTCATATACTTATCAATAAACATCCTTGTGTGTTTAGTTAAGCCCTGCTCTACGTTAGGGGAATAGCGATAATCACGCCACCCTCCCTTTAGCCTTACAGCAGCATCTTTTAGCGAACCTGCTATCCACCCAATATAACCGATTTTTGGATAACCCGTAGTTACACTTAAACCAAGACCACTCACGACATGCTGTAGAGAATACGCTTGTATAATCCCGCCATAATTTTTTCCCAAAGGTAATGTTAATATAAGTACATTTTTTTTCACACCTCATTCCTTTCTTTATCCAAGCCGTTAAAGCAAACCGATTTTTCTTAAATTAATTCCACATACTAATTAGTTTTTTATACTCCGAACAAGATTCTTAATAAAACTTCTAGTAGACAGCGGCATAAATCTGGTCAACTTGTAGTAAATTTTAACATAAAAAGGTAGCCACGAGCTATCATACCAGTGTATAGAATGTGTATTCTCCGTAATTGTTAGTTTACCGGTAGTAAAATCCTTAGGACAGAAATATTCAACTGGATATATAGTAACTCCCCTTATTTGTTGGATTTTATTCTTCAAAACAAGGCCGTGCTTAACCAAAACATTAGTAACTCGAGTTACTATTGTAATGAGGTTCTGCTTCCCGTTATCAAGCAAAAACTTATCTTTATTATATTCACCCATCATTTCTTTTATTATATCGAGTTTCGCAGGAACACCGCTACCAGACCCAATATTAACAACAACACCCCCCACCTCCGTAGACTCAAACCCCATAAAAGCCCCCTCTTTCACGATATCTTTAAATGACCTTATTACCTCAACATCTGTATCAAAATATAAACCACCCTCTTCGTATAAAACTTTTAACCGAGCGTAATCCGCCACGAACGCGTATTTACCAACTTTGTATGCCTCTCTAGTATACGGTATAATATTCACGTCAAAATTACTCTCATCCCACCTTTTAATTTCATAATCAGGAAAATATTTCTTCCACGACGCAATACACTTTTTTGCTAGCTTTGGTAGCGGCTTTTTACCAAACCAAAAATAGTGAATTTTTTTAGGAATAATAGCTTCTTGTTTCTTAACCATATCAACTAGCCTATTCTTTTATGTTTAAATCATTAATAACCCTTGGATAGTCTGGAGATGTTAATATGGATTTATATTCATACCTAACAAATTCTCCACCAAAATGGACACTAGTAGTGTACATAATAGCTAAAAATATAGCCATTATTTTATATTTAACTCTTTGATTAATAGTTATTACACCCACTGAATCATAAACAAACATGAATATTAAGGGAGTGAGAGAAAATGCATACAATCCCCATCTAGCCGCTTCGTTATGTGCTAACCCTAAAGAATATACTGCTACTCCTATAACAAAAACAATAACCATGCGCTTTTTCCATTGTACTAAATTTTCCCAAACTTGCCTTATTAGTATTAATGTTACTACTGATAGCATTAACTTAAAAATCACACCTAGGGGAACATCGCTACTAAGTGCGCCTATCTTTCCTGTAATAAGATATATACCTTCTCTAAAGCCACTAATACAGACACTGCCAAAAATTATTACGAGAATAATAAACAACAAGCTTTGAAGAATTCTATCGTAAAGTTTTTTACTACCAACAACCCTTTTGCCTAAGCTCTTTAATATCTTCGCTAACATAACGTATATAAATATTATTAGAGCAGATGTATGAAAAAGCACGGCAAGAACGCCACACGCTAACGCTTTCTTGTGCTCTTTTTTCGCAAAATACAACAAACATAAGCCACCAACACTCAAGGCGACGCCCTGTCTGGTAATATTAAAAGAATTGAGAAAAATTATTGCGTAAAAGACAAACAAAGGTATATCAACCCTAGAAACTTTTGCCTCCTTTAATATCTTATAAAAGAAAAAAATCGTAATAAAAGAATATAAGAAAAACATTGGCACGGGAGAAGAAAAAATACGACCAGATAGTAATGCAATTCCCTTAAAAGCCACTCCCATTCTTGATGTTCTTGTGTATCTAGCTTCACTAATTGGATTGTTGATATCAGCATAGGCGTTTAAATAGGAGAAATAGTCTAACCCAACATCATATCGCAATCCACCAATAAGTGCTGGTATAAAAATAGCTATTGAGATTAACACTCTATTCTTATTATGATAACCTTTATTAGCCATCCAAGCAGACAGCCCAAAAACCAATAAATAAAAGGATATGCTCCCAACTACACCTAAACTCATTCTTTACCTATAATTCTCCTAATAGCTGGGGTGATTTTTTTAAAAAACCGAAAAAGAACAGGGTGTCGTATGGCTGTGTCTAAAAGTAAAGAAGTAATATCCCGCTGCCCTTTAGAATACACATAGAATAGCCTCTTTGCCTCTTTGAAGTCAGGTTCTTGATCCATATGTCTTATAGCCATTTTATTTATAATACTAGCCATTCTCATCATTTTATGACGCTTGACAAGCTTTGGATCAATATTAATTCTGTTCTTTTCTATGAATTTATCTAACTCATTAAAATATTTATAAACCGATTCGTAGTGCCTCTTGGTATAGTTCGCGTTCATTATGCTATTTGCATTATATCTATACCAATACATAACATCCGGAACGACAACAATTTTCTTAGCTTGGTATATTATTTTATATAAAGATGCTGTGTCTTCATGCATCCTACCAACCGCAAAAAGTAATGATTTATTATCGAATAAATCTTTTCTATATATCTTAGCCCATGCAGTTGGACTAATTATCTTATAGTTCATCATTTTAACAAAAGCTTCTTCACCAGTTAACACACTTATTGAACGGTTACTTGTCCCGAGGTGACTTCGGTTACGACTATTATTACACTGAGCTACATCGGCATTATACAACAGCAAATTACGTATTAGCACCTCCACAAACTCATTATGTATTATGTCGTCGCTATCTATAAATGTAATAAATTCACCAGTTGCTTTTTTAATTCCCGCGTTACGGGCACTCGAAAGACCGCCATTCTCTTTGTGTATAACGACAGCCCTATTGTCAGTAGAAGCTAATTCGTCCGCCAAGTCACCAGATTCATCAGTAGAACCATCATCTACTAAAATAATTTCTAAATTCTTATACGTTTGAGTTACTATGCTACTAAAACAATCTTTAAGAAATTTCTTGACGTTATAAATAGGCACTACTACGCTAACCAGCGGCAGACTATCTGTATTTTTAATATTCGTGATTTTCTTTTTCACTTCTACCACTCGCACTCCATCTTTGCTGCTTTAGCTACATTAATTAAAACAAGCCCTACTTGTTATGGGCTGCTTTAGCTTTTTTAATTATTTCAATCTCGTTCTCGTCCATATTATATTCGTGACCCTTAGTTAAAACACCAAATGTTTTAAGTAAACAAATCATATCTAGTTTAAAACTGATGTTTTTAGCGTAATAGCCATCCATTTCAGCCTTTTCTTCGTACTCAACCGTATCGCGACCGTTAACCTGTGCCCAACCAGTCAGACCCGGCCTGACCGAGTTAGCTCCAAGAGGTTGTCGCAACTCAACTAGCTCTTTTTCTTCTACAATCACTGGGCGGGGACCAACAAAGCTCATTTCGCCTTTTATAATATTTATTATCTGTGGCAGCTCATCGATACTAACTCGCCGTATAATCTTTCCAAACTTCGTGAAATAATGATCAAACCCAACCGCGTCCCTAGTGGGTAAATTATGAGGAACATCAACCTTCATAGTCCTAAATTTATAAATTTCAAAGACCTTCATGTCTTTGCCATATCTTTTCTGCTTAAAGAAAACCGGACCAGGAGAATCTAGCTTGATGATTATAGCAATTATCAGCCCAGGAACAATGCCCAAAGCTAAGAGCACAACACTAAAGAGCAAATCAGCTAACCTTTTAATAACTTTGTACATATGTCTGAGCAAATATTATATCATTATTATTCATTTTATAACAGAAGTATAATAATCGTACCCTAGTACGGTTACCTGTATCTAACTCTTCTCCTTATTATAGCAATAATAAAGCAGTTCTATTGCCATATTATCCAGTCAACCCCAGTATACTGCACGCTTACAATCGCCAATACACAGGTGAGTGTAAAAATTAAGGCAACAATAGTAGCTTTTGGATGTAATTTTTTTATAATAATATCCATGTTCAATCTAGTATAACTGATTTCTTAAAAAAATATTATCTCCTAATTACATCATTGGACACCCACTGACTATCTTGCTTATATTATAAGAAAAAGATATAGTATTATCTATAATCAACAAAGGGTAGGCAAATATGAATAATCAAGTTAATAATCCGATAAGTAGTCCGATAAACAATCCAGATTACGAACAGCAAAAAAGCAATAGTAGCTTTGATATAGACAATCTAGCAAAACAAGTTTCAAATATGAAATTGCCACTAGTGGAACAACTCGAATCACCGCGTGATCGTGCCCAAGGCTACTTAGATATTCTTGACGACGCTTGGAGCGACGAAATAGCATACAAAGCTTTTGAAGAAATAAAAAAGATTCCAATACCTAAAGACAAATACTTTACCCTTCAAGCATTGAGTCAAGCTATATCCTTTCATAGAAAAGGCCTTTGATATTGCTTGTTCATAAAAAGAAAGCACCTATGATATGGTGCTTTTTTGTTTCGCTACACTACGCCGAACCACTTTTGCTTCGCAAAAGACTGGTTCTCATGCCACAACTAACCAAAACATCCTCCATAGCAATCCAAAAGGATTGCGACGGAGGATGGCTCCGGCAGCTGGATATCGGCTTCGCCTCCTCCGTTCGTTCGCTCGGAAAAATAAGCCTTCGGCTTGCTTTTCACTCGCTTCACTCACTACGCCGAACCACTTTTGCTTCGCAAAAGACTGGTTCTCATGCCACAACTAACCAAAACATCCTCCATAGCAATCCAAAAGGATTGCGACGGAGGATGGCTCCGGCAGCTGGATTCGAACCAGCGACCTAGTCGTTAACAGCGACCCGCTCTACCGCTGAGCTATGCCGGAATATGTAATCTTATAATCTGAACTGTGTCAGAATACGTCGTCTATTCTACTATATTTTCTAGTTGTTGTCTAGATTTTCTTCAGGCAGCAGTCTCTCGAGTTGAATAGCCTTGAAGCCTTGACGAACTTGCTCTTTTTTATCTTCGTCGAGATTGGACCAATGTTTGGCCAGATAAATTTTCAAATCTGATAACGTGTGAACAGTTTGATCAGGCGGACGAACCAGTTCGATGGAACGAGCGGCATTTTCAGTTTTCATCAGATGACCAGATAGAACCAAATTATCAATATGACCCGCTACTGTAGCCAACGAGCCGTAACCCATGCCAGCCGCAATTTCTCGAAAAGTTGGGCTATAACCATGTTCAATAATAAAAGCTTCGATAAATTCGAGCATTAACTTTTGTTTTTTTGTAACACGTTGCATAATTTACCTTTATTGTAACGTAATTTGCCAATTATCGCACCCGAGAGCCCCCACCACGTCACTGCTACGGCATTATCGACAAATACTGGTAAAAACAAACCTACCACCGCTAAACCAACACCCGAAAGCAACAACCCAAGAGCAACCCAATCATGACGCAACCTAAATAAACTATTCAAAACTACACCATACAAACTCAAGAATACCATCAACCCCACCAAGCCAGTTTCATACCAAACAAACAAAAACTGATTTTCAATGATGCGCTCCTTACCGTCTTGGCGCAGGAGTGAAGCGGAGCCGGCCGAACCGACACCATGACCAAGGATTGGCCGATCCTTAATCAAATTCATGGCGGTAGTTAATGAACTTTGTCGTTCTTCGTCTGAGCTGATGTGACTAGTTTCGGTGTTCTCATGCAATATTAGATGCTGGAATTCATCTACCAAACTATAGTTATCGTCTTTAATAATCAAAAAACCTAAGCCTATTAATATTAGGCTTAGCCCAGCTAGGATTGACCATTTGACTAGCTGACGCGCCGATTTGAAGTAAAAGACTAAACAAGCCACCACCACTAAAGCACCAGCTAACCATGCGCTACGCGAGTGACTGCTAAATAGCGACAAGCCAGCTAGCAAGACTAGAACAAGATTTGACTTATTTGCTTGTTTAATTTTACCTTCACTATAGAAACGACTCAGAGCTAACGCCAAGATAATTACTGAAAATGCCCCTAGCGGATTCGGTCCACGCAAAGTCGAATTGATACGCACATAGGCTTCGTTCTCATCAATCAGTTGATAGGGCTGAATAGTCTCTACCGAGTAACCAAAGTTTGCTAGGAAATCTCGCGGCAAAATAGTCACCTGTAGAAGCGCAAATATACTCACAATCAAACCAGAGATTAGAACGAATTTAGTAACCTTTTCAATCCAAGTTTTATCTAGCACGCCTAAAGCAAAGCCTGATACCAACATCAAAATGTAACGTAAATCAATCACCAAACCCGCCATTAGACTTTGCCACTGACCCCAAGTAAACAAGCTTACTAAGGTAGTTATTAACATATATATGCCAATCAAACTTAGCAACGTGCAGTATTTCTTAAACTTCGACCAGTTCTTAATAATTAAATAGACACTCACCAAGAAACTGATAATTATTATAAAATCAGCTATCGACTTAAAAATCAGTGCGTAGCTCGGAAATTTGCTCCATAGCCAAACTACTATAGGTGTTTGTAATATCACTAACCCTAAAGCTACAATAAAAAGTTTTTGATTAATCTTTATTGAACTACGACACTTCATGTGTCTTTATTATACAGGTAAAAATGTTATAATATGCTACTAAGCAATGGAGCGAAGGAATTCAAAACACTATAGTCTAGTTTTGTTATACTGGGACTTTATAACACTAGTAGCGATTTTCTGTTTGGCCTATTTGGTTCGTGTTAAATTAGATACTCGCCCTCTTCTTTATGAGGTTTTTGCTAGAGAATATATTGTCGCGATGATTGTGATAATTCCCTTTTGGTTAATAATTTTTGCAATTTTAGGACTTTATAAAAACGATATTTATCGTCGACGCTTGGCTGAATACGGTAATATTGTTTTAGGCTCCATTCTAGGTATATTAGCAGTCATTGGCTGGGAATATGTTACTCAGATTCATATTTTCCCTGCTCGATTGGTTACTCTGTACGTCTTATTTGGAGCAATCGCGGCGCTTTTAATTGAGCGTGAGTTAATTCGTCAATTACATAAATATAACCTCAGGCGCAACCGTGCTTACGAACGTGTCATGCTAATTGGCTCCACCCAAACAACCGCTGACTTTTATACTCAATCTGAAATAGACCCGTCTAGTGGCTTAGAAATCAAAGTTTTTGTTGGACCACGCGGTTTATTAAAGGGTTTTAAAGGCAAGTCCTATCAAAAGATTGACCGCATGTTAAATGATTTCGATCCATCTAAAGTTGATACCATCGTCCAAACCGATATGCAAACCTCAGAAGAGGATAATAAGAGACTGTTTCGTTACGCTCAAATTAATCATTTGAATTACCGTTTTATACCTGGTAGCCCAGAGTTTTATACCGGCAAAAGCACTGTTGATTTATTATATGGCTACCCAGTCATAGGTATTTCACCAACACCTCTTACTGGATGGGGGGCAATTGTAAAACGTTGGTTTGATGTCACTGTTGTAATTTTAACATCACCAATTTGGGGATTGGTTATTGGCCTAATTGCCCTACTCCAGAAGGTATTTAACCCCGGTCCAGTATTTTATGTCGCACCACGCTTAAGTCAGTACCATAAGCCATTTTCGATGTATAAATTTCGCTCAATGGCGCCACAGTATGGCAATCGAAGTGCAATTGAAGAGTTTCGCGAGATGGGTCGAGAAGATTTAGTTAAAGAGTATTCTGAGAACTTCAAGGTTGAAAACGATCCACGTATTACTAAATTTGGTAACATCTTGCGCCAAACCTCGCTTGACGAGTTACCACAGATTTTTAATGTCTTAAAAGGTGATTTAAGTCTAGTCGGTCCGCGACCAATACCAGAACAAGAATTGAAAAAGAAGATTAAGGGTCGTGCTAAAGGCGCCCTACTTCTAAGTGTCAAAAGCGGCATGACTGGATTGTGGCAAGTATCAGGTCGCAGTGATCTATCTGATAAAGAGCGACAAGATTTAGAGATTTATTACGTCCGACACTGGAGCTTTTGGCTAGATATTAAAATATTATTACGCACTATATTAGTAGTTATAAAGAGAGTTGGAGCACGCTAATGACTAAAAAATCTTCACCAAAAATCGCTATTGTTCATGACTGGCTAACTAACATGGGCGGTGCCGAAAATGTGGTGTTAGCTTTTCACGAAGCTTTCCCCGAAGCACCAATTTATACTAGTACTTTTATACCCGAAAACATGGCGCCATTTAAGGATTTAGATGTTCGCACCACTTATCTACAAAATTTACCCAAACCTTTACGAAAACTGCACAAGCTAGTACCAATGCTGCGCGTCAATGCTTTTCGTAAACTAGATTTAAGCGAGTATGACATAATCCTTTCCAGCTCTTCAGCCGAAGCCAAGCAAGTTCGCAAAACCCGACCCAATCAGATTCATATTTGCTATTGTCACACACCAATTCGCTATTATTGGAATGATTACGAACAATATAAAAAAGATCCAGGCTTTGGTAAATTGAATCCTCTAGTTAAGTTACTTATGCCGATTATGGTACCACCTCTACGGCGAGCTGATTTCAAAGCCGCTCAAGAAGTTGATTATTTCATCGGCAACTCCGAATACATCGCTGATCGAATTCGCACTTTTTACAAGAAGCCAGCCGATGTAATTCATCCACCAGTCAATGTCAAACGCTTTACTCCCAAGAAGAAACGGGCGAACTATTATGTAGCAATGGCTAGACATATCCCCTACAAACGACTTGATTTAGCTATTAGTGCTGCTAATAAACTAGGTATTAAACTGAAGGTGTTTGGTGATGGTAGTGAGCACGATAAGCTAGTCGCCATGGCCGGACCGACAGTCACGTTCCATTCTGGGTCGAGAAGTAAAAAGAATCAAGACCATATTACTAAATCGTTTAACGAAGCAAAAGGGTTTATCTTCCCTGCCCGTGAGGACTTCGGCATCACGACCGTTGAAGCGCTAGCTGGCGGCACACCAGTTATCACCTATAACCAAGGCGGTGCGCTAGATATCGTTAAGGACGGTGAAACTGGTGTCTTCTTCTCTGAACAAACTACCGATGCTGTCGCTGAGGCAATTCAAAAAGCTGAGAAAATTAAATTTAATCCAGTGCTTCTAAACAACCGTGCTAAACGGTTTGACCGCACGCTTTTTATAACTAAGATTAAAAATTATGTGTTTAATCGAGCTAAATAAAATTAAATAAGGAGATAAGATGTCTGTAGCCGCCTGTATAAACCAAAAACTTTTAGACAAGATTTCTAAGTCTAGAGTCGTACATATTATAACTATCGGCACTAAGCCCGATATTATTAAGCAAGCGCCACTTTATCACGAATTAAAAAAACGCGGACAGGTGGTCTTGATTTGCCATACTGAGCAACATTACGATTTTGCTTATAGTGGCGGTGTTGAAAAGGAATTTAATCTCGATATTGATTTTAGATTAGGCGTAAGTGGTAGTTTACAAGAAAAGACTGTACAGATTATTGACCGAGTTGGTGATGTAATTGAGTTTCTGCAAAGTCAAAATAAAACCATCATCCCATATGTCCATGGCGATACCTCCACTGCTTCATCGGTAGCAATTGCCTCGTTTTTACACCGCGTGGCTTGTGTTCACGTCGAAGCTGGTATTCGAACTTTAACGCCGAAAAAATCGGTCTACCAAAAACACTATAGGCTATTCAAAGAAGGTAAGTTCAACTGGAACAACTATTACAAAGATGTCAAAAACCCTAAGAATTTAACTAAAGGCAGTATGGAGCCGTTTCCAGAGCAAGTCAACACCCGCATCTGCGAACCAGCCTCTGGCTTCTATGCTGCTCCAACCGCCGAGGCTAAACAAAACTTAATCGATGAGGGTTACGAGAAAAGTAAAATTTCTCTAACTGGTAATACTATTGCCGACTCCACCCTGCTAGCAGTCAGCGAAGCTGAAAAATCAAAAGTCTTTGAAAAATATCCGATGCTGAAAGGTCAAGATTATATTTTATTTACTTTTCACCGACGCGAGAACACTAGTGACAAAAAGCGTTTCCGCGTAATTATGAATGCTGCCGAGAAACTAGTAAAAGAAGGTTATTTGGTGGTATTTATTTCTCTGCTTGGTACCGAGGCAGCTATTGATCGTTTCGAATTTCGTGAACGGGTCGATAAACTACGTGAAAAATATCCTAACTTTGTTTACACTCACGCTTGGGCCTATCACCGCGATATGATTGCTGGTATGTTAAAAGCCTCAGTGGTGGTAACTGATTCGGGTGGTATGCAAGAAGAAACTAATATTATTAAAACTCCTTGTGTTACCCTACGCTTTGGTTCTGACCGTGGTGAGTCCTTTATCGCTGGTTCAAATATTCCTGCTCCACCGATTAGTAGCAATCTTGTTGTAGAGATTATAAAAGGCGCTATTAATAACAATCAGATGTGTACCGGCAATATCTACGGTAAAAACGTTTCTCATAAAATTGCTACTCAGGTCTTAAAGCGAGTTGACGAAATAAACGGCCTCTACATGACCGAAGAAAAACGCTTGGGGTTCTAAAATGAGTAAAATTGTTATTGACGCTCGGATAATTAATACCTCAACCGGTACTTATGTTGAGAGATTGTTGCATTATTTACAACAGATAGATAAAAAGAACGAATATATAGTTCTGATCCCAACTAAAGATTGTAATTTTTGGAAACCTACCAATAAGAAGTGGTCAGTAAAGTTCTGTGATATTCCAAATTATTCTATATCTGAGCAAACTAAGTTTAAGAAAATCTTAGAGAACCTAAAGCCTGATTTAGTTCATTTTTGCATGCCCCAACAGCCGATGCTTTATAGTGGTAAGAAAGTCACGACTTTTCATGATTTAACTCTATTAAAAGTTTATAATTCTGACAAAAATCTCTTTGTATTTAAAGCTAAACAATCAGTCGGACGAGTATTATTTAAAAAAGTTGCTCACGATAGCCAAGCGATTATTACACCAACCGAATATACTAAACAAGATTTGATTAACTTTGCTAAAATCGATCCAAATAAGGTTACTGTAACTTATGAAGGTGCAGATATTGGCATTTATCCACTTGAGCCGATTGAGTTGCCATTTAAAAAGTTTATTTTAAACGTTGGGCGGCATAGTGATTATAAAAATAACGTTCGTCTAGCCGAAGCCCATCAGATTTTACTGAAAAAATACCCAAAACTAGGTTTAGTATTTGTTAATCGACCAGATGATGCTACGTTAAACAACGAAAAGCTATTTAAAGAACGTGGTTATAAAAATATCTACTTTAGTGGTGAAGTTAGTAAAGGCGTGCGGGATTATCTCTATACAAACGCTATTGTCTACGCTACTATTTCACTCAATGAGGGCTTTGGGTTAACTGGATTAGAAGCAATGGGATTTGGTTTACCAGTTTTGTCTAGTGACGCAACTTGCTTACCCGAAGTTTACGCTGATGGAGCCACTTATTGTGATCCGCTTGATATAAGCGATGTTGTTGATAAACTAGATATTTTATTATCTGACGAAAAGTTACGTAAAGATATGATTAAGCGCGGTAAAGCTCGCCATAAGACTTTCTCTTGGGAAAGAATGGCGAAGCAAACTTTAGAAGTTTATAAATCAGTATTAAAACAGTAGTATCTATTACAAAAAAGGGAGATTGGTTATAAAATCTCCCTTTATTTTTTAGAATATTTTATTCTTCATCTTCTTCATGGTGAGTTTTGGTAATATAAAGCTTACGCTCTTTTCCTTCACCTTCTGAGTGAGTTTTTATATCGAAGTAATCTTGAGCTACTTTGTGGACAATTCGTCGATCAGCAGCGTTTAAGTCTAACACCTCAGTTTCGCCAGTTTCACGAACTTTTTTAATCCAATCCTCAGCTCGTCGCGCAATTCTCTCTTGACGCTGTCGCTTATAATCCGCAACATCTATATTAACCCGAACCAGCTCTGCTTCTTTAATACGTAGAATATTAGAAATTAAATATTGTAAACCTCTTAAAGTTTCGGCATTACGTCCAATTAAAATCGCATTCAACTCACTTGACGGTACTGATAATTCAATTACATCTTCGTCACAACTAGAGCTAACCGCTAAATTAACCCCAAAGAAAGAAATTGTATCTTCTAAAAATTTCGTGGCAAAAATGATAGCTTCTTCTTTGTTCATAATTTCTCCTTATTTCTTAGCTTTTATCCGAGTAATGCGCTGTCCGGAACTATCTGTCTTAACAGTAGACTTTGTCTTAGCCTTAGGTTGACGTTTCTTCTTTTGACGCTGTTCATTGACTAACTGAGCAGCTTCTGCTTTACGCAATCGTTCACTTATTTCGTGGTCTTCTACTATTTCTACTTCCGCCAGCTCCTTACGATCCATAATTTTATACAGAGTGATAGTAAATAAATTAGAAATTAAATAATAAAAACTAAGTGCACCATAAAACATACCAAACGTAAAGAACATCATCATTGGCATAAATTTTGTCATTGACCCTGATATAACTTGATTCATCTCAGCTTGATCTGGTTCTTTACCGTCCGATGCTTCACTAAAAATATCGCGTAAACGCCGTTTTTTACCATCTTTATCAGTCGGAGTGGCCTGACTAATTCGGGTAATCTTATATTGTGAGTATGCCATTGCTGCTAAAACAATCAGTAGAACAACACTGGTCAGACCAGTTGAATTAAATGGTGCCTGTGATAAATCAATTATTCCAAATAAATTTGTTTTAAATTCCACACTACCAGACAAAACATCCTTTATTCCATCCATATTTTTTACTGATTCATAACCATAACGAGCAATCGGCTCAGAGCTCTCAACAATCATTCGAATAACTCGATAGATTGTGATAATAATTGGCAATTGAACTACGGCACTTATAAGACTACGAGAGGTTTTAATACCATTCTTTTTATATAATGCCATAGTGACTAAACTCTGCTGCGCCATCTCGGGATATTTTTTTCGAATTTTAGCTAGTTCTGGCTGTAGCTTACGTAGACGTCGCATCTGATCATACTGCATTCTAGTGACAGGTAAAAGAATTATTTTAGTAACTATAACAAATAAAAAAATTGTGATACCAAAATCACCAACTAAACTATAAAAAATTAAAAGTAGATTAAAAATTGGTTGAACTAATAATTTATCAAACATATCTCTATATATTGTATCATTTTATAGAGCTTTTAACTACTGTTCTATAACAGATTAGCTTGTTGAAATAAGTTAATAATTTTATTCTTTAACTCTAAATAATTTAGTTTATTTATATCAATTGAATTAATAATAATTGCTACATCATAGGTTGATTTTATTTTAGGTATAATTTCTGTTCGGATAATTCCATAAATTCGTCGCCTAATACGGTTTCTTAAAACAGCTTTTTTAGTAATCTTTTTTGAAATAATTACTGAAAACCGACTATATCTACGAAATTTATTAGGTAGGTATTTTATTGTCAGGAAATTACTTCGCTTAATATCACCTTTACGAAAAAGAAAATCTAAACTGCCATGACCATGAAAACGATATTTAAAACTAATCATTTACTCTATTCTACACTTAAATACCCACTTTTTGGTGGGTATTTTTATTAAATTGTCAATCTAGATCGTCCTTTAATGCGACGTCTTTTTAAAACCTTACGTCCATTTTTAGTCGAACTACGTTTTAAGAACCCGTGAGTCTTATTTCTCTTCCTTTTTTTTGGTTGATACGTTCGTTTTGGCATATTTTTCCTACTAGCCTAAACAACCAACACATGGTGTTTAAACTTGCTTTATTATAATTATCTGGACATAGTATAAATCATCTCTCCACTATTATCAATAGTTTATCCACAGTCTTATTAGAGTAAACTTTGCTTGTGGAAAACTCCAACAGATATCATTAAATTTACTTTATTAGACCATAATTTAAAATTAGGCTTGTGGAAAACTCAATTTTAAACTAAAATAATACAAAAGATTAAAGGGAGAAAATAATGCTAGACCAGCGTAGTTTATGGCAGAGTGTTGTTGGTGAAATTGAATTATTAGTACCAAAAACTTCCTTTAATACCTTTTTTAAACCATCTTTATTACTTTCAGTTAATGGCTCAAATATAAAAATCGGTGTGCCAAATGTTTTTGTTCAGACTCAATTAAATGGTCGTTATAAACAAATTTTAATAGACACTTTTTCTAAAAATAATATTAAAAATCCTAATATTATAGTTGAAGTAAATTTTAAATCTAAAATTAAGCCAGTTAGTCGAGAGATAACTAATAATATAGACAATAAATCATCAGTTATGACTGGTAATTTATCAACTATAACTAAGGATATTGAAAGACGTAATAATACTCAAAATAAAACCGGTTTAAATAGTCGCTACACATTTGATAATTTTATTGTCGGTTCAAGTAATGATTTTGCTTATAACGCTTGTCAGGCTGTAGCTGATAACCCTGGATCAAAGTATAATCCCCTATTTATTTATTCCGGAGTTGGTTTAGGTAAAACTCATTTAGTTCAAGCAGTTGGAAATGAGATTGTAAAACAAAATAATAAACTAACAGTCCTTTATACTACAATTGAGAATTTTACTAATGAATTTGTCCGTTATATTCGTTTTAAAGATCGAGATTTTGCAAAAAAATATCGTAATGTAGATGTTTTAATTGTTGATGATATGCAATTTATTGCTAATAAAGAGAAAATTCAAGAAGAATTTTTTCATACTTTTAATACCCTTCATCAAGCTAATAAACAAATTATTATTACTAGTGATCGACCACCACGAGAAATTCCAACTCTAACCGAAAGATTAAGAAGTCGATTTGAGTGGGGTATGACAATTGATATCCAAATGCCAGACTTCGAAACTCGTTGCGCAATTTTAGAAGCTAAAGCTGCCCAAGTAAATATTGAGTTAGATAAATTAACAGTTGAGTATTTAGCTAATAATTTTCGCACTAATATTCGTGAATTAGAAGGAGCTTTAAATCAATTATTAGCTTTTGCAGAAATGCGTGGAATTGAACCGACTTTAGAAACTGCTGAAGGTTTAGTTGATGGATCTAGAGCCTCACGACCAAAACATTTAACTGCTAATCAAGTAGTGATAAAAACTGCAGCTTTTTATCAAACTACACCAGAAATATTAAAAAGTCCTTCTCGTACTAAAGAAGTAGTTTTACCACGTCAAATTGCAATGTATTTATTAAGAAGTGAATTACATATGAGCTTTCCAAAAATTTCTAACGAACTAGGTCGAAAAGATCATACTACAGCAATCTATGGGGTAGAAAAGATTGAAAAAGAGTATAAATTAAACACTTCTGTGCGTGAACACATAAATTCCATACGAGAAAGTTTATATCAATAGATTGTGGTTAAGTATATAGAAAATGAGTAAAAAATGTGTATAGTAAGTAAAAATCTGTTGATAAAAAATTTAAATAATTTTTCTGTGGATATAATAAGTTTTTATTCGCAATTTTTCAACAAGTTTTTCCACTGGATTTTTTTCAAATCTCATCAGTTAGAACTAACTTCTACACAATTTACACAGGACCTATGACTACTACTATTTAATAAATAACATATAATAATAGTAAGGGAGAAAAATATGGAACTTACAGTTACACAACAAAATTTAGCTAAAGCACTTAATATCGTGTCACGGGTCGCTAATATGAAGACTCAAATGGCTATATTAGACAATATATTAATACGTACTGAAGGTAACCGTTTATTAATTGCTAGTACTAATTTAGAAATTGCTACCACACAGAGAATTGGTGCTAAGATTGTTAAATCTGGTGATATTACTATTCCAGCTAAGGTTGTAACTGAATTTATTAATAATTTACCAAATGGAGTTATTAATTTAAAAGTTAAGAATAATCATTTAAAAATAAAATCTGGAAATTATAATTCAGTTATAAATGGTATTGCCGCTGAAGAATTCCCTGATCTACCAATAATTGATGAAAAAACTGCTATTAAATATATTATTTCAACTGAAGATTTTAAAACTGCAGTTAATCAGACTATTATGTCAGTTAGTAATGATAACTCCCGCCCTATTTTAACTGGTATATTATGGCAATCAAATAATGGATATTTAAATTTAGTTTCAACTGATGGGTATCGCTTAAGTGAGAAGAGGTTGATTAAAACTAAAAGTGAACTTTCTATTATAGTTCCGGCACTAACTTTACAGGAAGTGATGCGAGCAATTTCTGAAGGTGATGAAGAGGTTGAGGTATTATTTAGCTCAACTCAAGTTCGTTTTCGAGTTGGTGAAACTGAAATTATTAGTCAGTTAATTGAAGGTAATTTTCCTGATTATAAAAAATTAATTCCTGAAAACAATGATGTAATAGTAAAAATACATCGTGATGAATTTATTCAAGTAGCTAAAGTAGCTAGTTTATTTGCGATTCACTCATCTAGTGGTGTTACACTAACAGTTAATGAATCTAAAGATGAATTTAGTTTAAAATCAATTGCATCAGAGATTGGTGAAAATATTTCTGAAGCTAAAGCAAATATTAAAGGTCAAGGTAAGATTACTTTAAATTCAAGATACTTAATTGATGCACTAAATGCTGTTTCTGGTGAGGAAATTTTATTTGAATTTAGTAGTAAATTAGCGCCGTGTCTAATTAAAAGTAATCAAAAGAATTCTGATTATATTCATATTATAATGCCATTAAAGAGTTAAAATGATAATTAGCGAACTAAAGGTTGGTAATTTTCGCTGTCATAAAGATTTTAAAATAAATTTTTCCCCACAAAAAACCCTAATTTATGGATTGAACGGATCAGGAAAAACTAGTTTAATTGAGGCGGTTTATTTACTTTTACGTGGTAAATCTTTTAGAGGGTATGATAATGATATTTTAAAATCTAAATGTGATTGGTTTAAGGTTGAACTTCAAATAAAAGACACTTTTTCTAATCAAGTTGAGTCGCGTGAAATTAGGTTTAGAAACAAACCAACTAAAACTAAACAATTTAGAATTAATCAAAAAAACTATCAACGAATTCCTAAAAATAAAAAAATTCCAGTAGTGTTATTTCAGCCTGACGATTTAAATCTAATTAACGGTTCCCCTAGTCGCCGTCGTCAGTTTTTTGATGAATTAATTTCTCAACTAAAACCAGAGCAAAATAGTTATTTAAGTCGCTATGAGAGAGCTTTACGTCAACGAAATAATTTAATTAAAAATAATCTTAATATAACACTAGAAGATTTATTTTCTTGGAATATTATCTTAAGTAATTATGGTGCAAAAATTATTCAAAATCGTCTAGAAATAATTAATTTAATTCAACAAGAAATTAATCAGATTTATCAGAAAATTACTAATGTAAAAGATGAAATTACAATTAAATATTCCCAAAGATATTCTAATTTAGACCAAATCCAACCAATTTTATTTGAAGCGCTAAATAAAAAAGAAAATTTATTATTTGGCACACTAGTTGGACCTCATCGCGATGATTTTATAATTAAATTTAATCAAAATAAAGCTAATCAACACACTTCAAGAGGTGAAAATCGTAGTATTATTTTAAGTTTAAAGATTATTGAAGCTAATTTAATTAAAGAAAGATATAATTACTCCCCAATTATATTATTAGATGATGTTTTAAGTGAATTAGACCAGAAAAGACGTGATTGTTTATTATCTTTTATGAGTAAAAATCAAATTATTATAACTAGTACAGAAAAAGTTAATATTAAACAAGTTAAAGTTGTTAAAATTTAAGTTGTAATAAGTGATTCCTCGGTTGGGCTGGCATGGATTTGAATATGAACATGACTTTGTTGCCCAGCAAAGAATAAACCTTGACCAATTGGGAAGTTAGTTAGACGTTTCTTTTCTTCTGCAGTTAATTTAAAAGTATCAGCTATAACGTCAACAGCAGCTGGTGATTGTTTAAGTAGTAGTAATAATGAAGAGTTACCAATAATAGCCTTACCAATTTGGTTACTCATAAAATCACCAACATCTTGAGTAATAGTGGTTAAACCAAGTTTATATTTACGAGCGCGTTTTGCAATACTAAGGAGAAATTCAGCTGAATCACGATAGCGCATCAGTTGCCAAGCCTCATCAACAATTAATATACGACGCTTTTGCTGTGATCGAGTAATATTCCAAATATGAGATAAAACAATATACATAGCAACAGGACGTAACTCATCTTCTAAGTCACGAATATTAAATACTACCATAGTGTTGTTAATTTCAACATTACTTTGTTGAGAAAATATACCAGCGAATGTACCACTAGTGTATTTTCGTAATCGTTGAGCTAATTGTGGTCCAGATCCCCCCATATGAAGTAAGGTGTCATATAAGTCAATAATAGTTGGTGGGGTTGATCCATGAGTTAATGGATCACTAGTGATACCAGCACGAGCGTAAGTATCAATTAAAGCTTGATCAAGATCACCTTCTTCTTCTGGGCTTAAACCATAAATTGGGCTACCATCGGATGTGGTTGTGCCGCCAGATAACATCAGGCGAAACAATCCATGGAGAGTAATTAAATTAGCTCGCAAGGCATTATTAGCATCTTCTGAATCAATTACACGTGGTAAATCGAAAGGATTTACTCGAGTTGATGAACTTAGACTTAAACGGATATAACTACCACCAACAGCGTCGCAAAGTTTCTGATATTCATTTTCTGGATCAATAATAAGAATTTCAGTACCAACCATCATAGAACGAAGAGCTTCTAATTTAACTGCAAATGATTTACCAGCACCAGATTTAGCAAAGACTGCCATATTAGCATTCTCGAGAGTAAAGCGATCAAAAATAACTAATCCGTTATTATGCATATTAATACCATAAAGTACGCCAGAATCTTGGGATAAATCAGCACTTGTAAAGGGAAAAGTAGTAGATATTGCACCAGTATTCATATTATGACGAATTTGTAACTCATCAGTAAATTGTGGAACAGTACTATTAAGTCCTTGCTCTTGCTGAGAAGAGGCGACTTTTGAAAAAACTAACTGCTGACCAAAGATAGTTTCAATCTTATTTTGAATATAACGTAGTTCATCAAGACTATCAGCGTAAACTGTCACATAAAGACCAAAGCGGAAAAAACGTTGAGCACCAATCTGTAACTCATCACGTAATTGCTCAGCATCCATAATAGCAGCTTCTAGAGCTGGATCACGAGTTTTTCCCTGTTCCATATTTATACTCATAGTAGCTTGGAGTTGAGTTACTTTACGAGTTAAATTCTTTAATATAGTTTGGGTGTCAACTGGATAAATCATCATACTAACATCAAGTACCTCATCGATGTTAATAATTGAACTTAACCAACCAGTATAAACCTCTCGAGGATAACCATAAACATAAATTGTACGTCCATATTTTGTACCTAAGCGAAAGTGGTCAGAATTAATTTCTAAACTACTAGGTGCAATTAAATCTCGTAAAGTGGTAACACCGGCTAAGTAAGCCTGTTCAATTTCTTGTTGCTCTTTAGCTTGTTGCTCAGCAATAATATTACCAGCATCTGGGGTGTTGGGGCGTTTTCTTCTTAGAGCCATTACATCTCTCCTTGTGATAAGTTAGGACGGGGTGTCTCACCCTCACCTTTTCGGGTTATGATATTAGTAATATTTTCAAACTGAACAATTGGTTGTTGTAAGGCAGTATCAGGATTATAAAAACTATAATAAAGTTGACTTAACTTTTGAGTATCAAGACGTTCCGACCTAATACCAACTTGATTTAAACCAGACAAGACTAAATTAACACGATTTTGTAATTCTTCTTTACCTTTTATATAAACTTGCTCGTTAATCTTAACATTAGTAACAGGTTTGTTTTTTACAGTCGAGAAAATACCTTTTATTTGATTAGTAGCAGAGGTAATATCACCAGCTGGAAGGTAAGGTACGACTATATAAAAAGTTTTTTCCATAATATTAGCTTCTTGGGCTAATATATCGATGTAGTTTATATAATCGTCCATTAAAACATTTAGTAACATATTATCTTGATTGTTTCTAATTTTAACTAATTTATCGAGATATGGCCCAATATCAACTTTTTGTGAACGAATTAAAATTTGAATTGGAAAGTATAATGAGTTGATAAAGTTTTGATAACTATATTCAACACCTTCCTTTTCCTCTAGACTCATGAGGTCAAAGTTAATTGATTCACAAGCGACTACAGCTCGAAAGGTACCATCTTTCAAAATTACCAACCCATCACGAAGTTCAGCAATTTTAAGTGAATTTTGAGTTGAGTTAGGATCATTCTTTGGTTTAGATTTATCTTTTTCTGATTTCTGTGGCATAGGTTGTATCTGACCAGCTGGGCCAGTCATCGGTTGGGAGGTTGGTGTTACAGATTTTTGAGATTGAGCACTAAGAACGGGCGACGGATTGGTCGGCTGAACTGTATTTGGATGATTTGGAAAAGCAGTTTGATTACTCATTACCTTAATTTAACCTCTAATTGATTTTGCCCACCGAGTAAATCTTTCGCTTGTCCCCGTTCTCTTTCTAGACGATTAGCTTCAGAAGAGATGGTCTGAATCGAAAAATCTTCGTTTGTTGCTAAATTCATTATATCAGGACTAACTTGATTTAGCGATGGTGTAGGTGTTATAGTTTGTCGATTTTCAACTGGTGCTATTGGTGGTTGTGTAGTGGTAGTGATTGGTTGTTGAGTGGGGATAGCTGTTGGTTGATTAGGTTGGTTCCAAGATTGATTAGTTTGAGTTTGACTATAACTATAAGGTTGAAGAGATTCATATGGTTTTTGGGGTTGAGCGCGAGGAATAGTTTTTAAGTCATTTAAAACATCTGATCGATATTTACTATTGCTGTCATTTAGCATACGATCAAAGTTTTCTAATATCTCATCATCCTCGTGAATATCCCTAGCCTCTTCCGTAGCGGCGATTACTGAATCTTGCAAATTTGTATTATTAACACCGCGAATTGCCCAACCACCTGAGTCAACCACATCGGATAGAAAAGAAATTCGCTCAATAGCTTGCTCTTCACTTAATACTTTGAGTGATATAGAGTCTTTTTCTTCTATAACATTAGTAAACTCTACTATCCGGCTAATACCATCTGATTGCCAAATTTTTTTACGTGGCCTTAACATAAATTGTAGTACGGCTGCTAGATATATTTCCATTGGTTGATCTTTTCTAAGAGGTAAAGATAATACAAGAAAAAATATTGAAACTGGAGCAAATAATATTATAAAAGGTGGAAAAGCTTTTCCTAAGAAGAAAACTAAAGCACCACAACCAGCAGATATTAACAGGTAAATAAACTGCCGAAAAGAAAATGGTCCAAGTAGTTTGTCTTCTGCCTCAACATCTTGGGGTACTTTATAACTAGACATAAGCTTTATTATACCATAGTATATGAGGTGTTTTAGAAGCTAAGAGGTTGGTGATATGTAGATTATTTGATCATCTTCCTTGATAATTACAAACAAATCATAAGTTTGGTAACTAATTGTTATAGAATAAATTTTATTGTCATTAGTTTTAGTATTAAAAGAGGTGTAATAAGTTTCATCTTTATAATCAAAAGAGATGTCGCCTTCTATAATATACTCGTTGATCGTGGGAAATTGTTGAAATAAAAGTTCTTTTAACTGACTGACTTGTAAATCAGGTACTCCAGAGTCCTCTAATTTCTGAAAATCAAACTGTATGTCATTAATGGATGTAGGTGCTCTCATATCTTGGAGTATTTGTTCAGTATTTTTCCCTGACCTTTTAGCTTGCTGTTCGGTTTGAGGTAGTACACTACGACTGAAAAAATTAGTTTGCTGAAAATAGATTAATAATGCAATCACCCCCAACCCAGCTAGTGTTATAACTAAAGTTTGAATTTGTTTCTTAGTTAATTTCATCTTATTCCCACATATTAACTTGTCTAATAATATCAATCGGTATATTAGGGTAATCAACGGAGCTTAGTATAAGTTCTGGGTGGGTTACTTGTTTCCATCCTGAATCGGTTTTTTGGAATATTACACGGTAAATCTCCCCAATCATTACATTTTCTTTTAACACTGCTGTAGTTTGACGAGTATCTTGGACAATATTACCAACTAAACCAATAGATACTACATAATACTCACCTTTATTAAAGAAGAAACCTTTATCGATAGAAAAATTATTATCACTGATAATTTTACTATAGCGTTGGTTAATCATATTAACTACGATGTCACGATCGTTCGCAAAATTTTCTTCGTAATATTTAGTACTAAAATCAAATTCAAGGTCGAATACTTCTGATCCCTTTACAGATATTTTTATAGGAACACTTGAATATTTATCAGTATTAACCGGTCTAACATAATAATCACCACTACGCAAGGTCACATCAGTGGGTGTTTTGATAGTCCTTATATCTTTACCTTCTCTATTAAGAATTACAAAGTCACTGTCCTTAATAGTAGAACTGAAAGACGTAGATACACCGACTATTTTATTAAAATTAGTAAATAAAACTATAATAGCTATAGTTAAAATAGTGATAATGACGGACGATATCTTATGATTTAATATCCAAGAAGTGATTCTTTTCATAAGTTTGGCCAACTTTCCTTAAATGGATTTACTTCTCGACTAGGATCAACATCATCAATAAACTGATATTTATAAGGTGATAGATCTAATCGGTAACTTTTTAATTCTTTAATTGCAAAATGACGATTCTCGTCCGAAGAATGAACTATTATAGTTGTTCCATTGGTACCTATCTGAAATGATAAGGTGTTTTTAGGTAGTTTAAGTAATAAGGGATACTCATCCCCTTTTTTTTCGGCTGATTTATCAGCCATGGTTTGAGCAAAACCATAAGCTTGTTCGTAAAGATTAAAATTCTTCTCTTTCCACTTCTCCGCCTCCTCAGTAACTGGCTCTAGCGCAATAATATTTTTATAATCCTCTGATACATCTAATTCGTGGGTAATAGTTTTGAATCCAAATCGTTCGTAAGAGATGGTGTATCTACCAGGTACTACAAAGGTTTCAAGTGGTGATTTATATTCAGCTTGATCAATGGTTATTTTAGCGTCACGTGGAATAGTTTCGATATTTAATTTAATTGATCCCTCCGGTCGAGTCGGTTCTTTCTTGGGTTTAATTATAATCGTTACTAAGATCACAGTAATTACAGCCAAGAATAGTAATATCAGTAATCTTTTTTTTGCCATAATCTTTTCTATCATGATGATTTATTCTCCTCCCCCAGGTTTTCTGTACCAAGCATATCTATCTGCTTCACTCATTGCCTTGGATGCACTAGGATACCTTCCCCCTAATGGGTCTTCAGAATAAGAGGCAGAAGCAACTGGGAATTCAAACTCAGGTATATTACCAACAAAAAGAACAGTATGAAAATTCGGTATACGATAAACACCAACGTCACCAGGCAATAATTTGCTTGTATCAACCTCACCAATCTCAAATATTTTAGTCCAACCGCTGCCAGAAACACCACTATAACTTGGATCTAATCCACTCTCTTGTACCATAGCTTTAACAAAATGAGCACAATCTCGACCTTTTATAACACCTCCTCTTGGTGTTCCACCTACCACAGAGCAGGAATTACCACCATCGCCTTGACGGCAAGTAATAAGGTTGTTATAGAAGTCTGTTCCTCTTTGGGCATCACATGATCTACCATCCCCTAAGGTTCTCTTTTCCTTGGGTTTACAATAGATTGGCCAAGCTGATTTAGACACTAAGTTCTGAATCCCACTTAGGTTAGTGTTGGTTTTTTCACAAGGGACCATCTTCTGACTTGCAGCTATTGCCTCTTCTTCAAATCCAGTATCATCAATGTCATTTAGGAAGTCTTTAGATACTTGGGTTAGATAGTCAACGTCAACCCCTTCACCGTCTGATATTGTGCCACTAAATTGTTCAACCAACCTCTTTGCTCTAAAACAACGATTGTTATAAGTATTATTATAAACTGCTTGAGCTACTTCTTGAGTAACTAAGCAACACTTACCTTTATCTTGTGAGTATCCTACAAAACCAGAACTATATTCACAACCCTCTTCCTTAGTTATCTCAACGCAAGTTGCTCCTAGTTTATCTACTACGTCGTTCCAACATTTTTTCCAAGCCCTACCTTTTTTTAAATGGCCAAATCCACAGTTAGCACTTCGTGGTATACCATAGCAGTCTACAAATGTGAAGCAAGCTTCGATAGGATCATCAACCTTTCCAAGTCCAATATTAGGATTTTTATTGATTCTCTGAGGTGGTCCAGTAAAACAACCTATTTTGTTGGCAAATAAAGAGATCATCATTGCTTCTAATTGAACTGACATACTAAGAGGGTCTTTTTCTCTCACTTCGGCTACTTTTTTTACAACTTCAGTTTCACCACTGCCGGTGAATTGCATAATACCAAAGCCTCGACTTTTTTCCATATTGAAAGGATCGAAATTAGCACCACCATTACAGTTAAATTTATCGACATATCTGTCGTTATAAAAGTTTTGATAGCAGCAGTCATTACCACCACCCTCTTGGCAGGCTGGCATAATTTTAGATTCAGCCCAAAGATTGGCGACAATACCAGCAGCTTGATTTAGAGTAAAGCCAACTTCTGTTAGAAAAGTAAGAGCTCGTTCTGCTCTCTCCTCTATAGTCGAGTCGGGCCCAATCATATCGTCTTCTTCTCGTAGCTCAAAACATTCGGGCTTGTAATAATAAATACGGTTACTAATGAAAAATTCTTCTCTCTGTTCGTCATCCACCTCACCTGGTGTTGCTGCACTCCCATTCATCGGTCCGGTTACAGTTGGGTCATCGGTTTTGTATTCACCATTGTCGGAGAAATCTAATGTCACCCCGTCTCCTAGTGAGACTATAATAGCTCGCCCAGTTTTTTGCCCCCAAGCTGTAACAGCTGACTGGTCGGGTGTTATGAAATCGAGCATGATGGCATTATTATTTTGATTTGGGTTGAGTAAAATATTTCTATTAACTACGCAAATTTTTCCATCGAAATCAGTTTCAGTACCAAAAATTCTTATTTTAGTACCGTATGGTATTCCTATTTGAGCCGCACAAGTTGGCTTTAAAGGATCGTTATCTAACCCGTTGGCGTCTTTCAGAGTTTCACCGCTTGGAAAGTACATACCAAATCCAGCAGAATAAACTTTTCCGATATTGAAATTACTATCTGGTATTGTGTCGGCTTTTACAAAGTTAGTGCGCTTAGGAGATATTAAGATGGTTGCTACAAAAAACAGAAAAACAATAGCGACGATTGGTCGTATTGAGTTGTTTTTTTCTAGCTTACTAAACATAATGATGATTATCTCCGTGTATAAATATGTCACTTTTTAAACAATCTGAGTTAACTCGTTTGTTATCTCTAATGCTTACTCTGTATTATACATTATTATTTTATCTTAAGACAAATGTCTGATAACGTGCTTCTTTGTCTGCAAACATGAAGCGTGATTTAGCAGCATCCATAGTCTCAAGCTTTCCATCCCAAGAGTCTAAAATAAGTAGATCTTGTTCATCTAATTGATGGGCCGAGGAAACGTGATTTTTATATCCTACAACTGTCACGAAGTGACGTCTAGTACCAGCCTTATCTCCGTTGACTTGCAAAACAGCTGGTTTTCCATGATTAATAGAGTCATAAATAGCTCCTAATACAGTTGATTTGTCTGAGTCTCTAACTCTTTTGAATTGATTAGCATACGAATAAATTGCCGCTGCATTAGGCGTCATACTGTTAGGATCACCGTTATATAGTTGATAGGCGTGGTAATAAGAAAACGATAAGCATAAGTCACTGTACTCTTTTTTAGCCGTTTGAGTAATATTTTTATTCTGAACACTTCGAGCGAAGTCTGAAACGTTATTTTTGGTTTTTGTCAGAATGTAATCACTGATATTAACTATACCACTGCCTGTACGGTTGGTCGGCCTTACATTTACATGCCCATCGCCGTCTTCCCTTGATTTATTATGGTTAGGAAAGCGATTTAAGAATAGCATTGGATCGACTGGCTTGCCATCAAGATGATACTCAAAATGTAAATGTGGTCCGGTCGAAACACCAGTAGAACCTATTTCACCAATTTGCTGACCTAATTTAACCCGTTGTCCCATTTGTATAGAAGCTTTTGATAGGTGCCAATAATGTGTTTCAACCTTACCATCGTCGGTTTTAATTTTTATCCCTAAACCACCGGATGAGTCTTTGCCGACAAAAGTTACCGATCCATCGTGACTTGCTACGACTGGCGCGCCTTCTTTAGCAGGAATATCAATCCCGTTATGCATACCAGTTGGTACAATTCCCCCACCGCGTCGCCAGCCAAAGAAACTAGAGATAATTCGACTACTAGGCACCGGCCAGTTGTCAGTTGCTAATTTATTATCATCTAACTTTCGTCTTTTCAGGCCATCGTCTACCCTTTGATCTAGGAGGTAGATTGGAAATAGCTTATTAACCCCCTCCGTTACTATACAATTCTCACCCTTGCTGTTATTCTCTCCAGATATTCCAATATCAGTTTCTCGGTGAAAACAATTATCTTCGTAATCTTTTAGGTCGCCAGCGCTCTCTAATTGACAAAAATTACCATTTGCATCACAACTTCCATCGACAATCTTTAAGTTACCAGTGTCAACTAATTGATTGATAACCGGTTCGATTTTAGTGTCCAATATTTCTACTGGTGCACCGTATTTTATATCACAGTAAACTCCAAGTGCGATATCTGGATTTACTTCAAGGTATTCAGGGTCATAGCACTGACTTAAACTTTGACTAATTTGCTCAGTTGAGGCGTAAACCGGCCTACTATTAGTTAGAACAGATTGTTTTGCCACAATAGTGAAGGCACTAATTTTACTCACTAAGTTATTTTGACCAAGCAGTGAACCAAACCTAGTCGTTATGCTACCAAGAAAAGTATATGGTGAACTGGTGTCAAAAGGGCTTAAAGTCCGGCGATCAATTTCTGCACGACGAGCTATTAAATCTTGTTGAGCGGTCAAATAAGCTACAGCCTGATTTTTAGTTAGAACGGCTAAGCCACTGTTTTTGGCGTTATTATTCATGAGTTCGGCTACTCCACTAGCAAAACCGTTTGCCAGATCTTCTCCTGAAAGATCTGGTGCGGTAGCTAACCCTGTCATAGCCGATAAACTAGTTGAGGTGGTATTTAGCTTAACTTCATCAGTTAGATGTCTAGTTGCTTCATCACTTGGCCTTTGTCCAGTTAAAAAGCGCCAGATGCTTAAGAAAATATTTTTGAAGCTAAAACCACTAGAGTTACTACAGTTATCAGACTCGCCTTGGTTTTTTAAAACTGTAAGGGTTCGTGATAGCGGTTCGTTGGCACCAATAACATATTTTTGAGCACTACCATCGAGTGGCCCACTTATACCACTGGATAAATAGTGTTGTGCGTAAGAATCCATAGCACTTTTTTGAATTTGTTTTTGTCCTGAGCCGTCGATATAAAAACCAGATTGAGTTAAACGATCATTAATATAATTAACCACTTCCGAGTCAGCCTCACCAGCTTTTATCTTATCGGCTTCACTTAGAAGTAATGAAGCCAGCTTACTTAATTGAGTTGATTGAGCAGTCTTCTGGTAATTTTGAACGGCGCGGGCAGTTTGGTAGAGGCTGCAAGTTTCGTTAGGTTTGTCGACAAATATTAAGTTGGTAAAACTTTTTCCATTTGGTGTATTTTTAATCTTATTTAGCTCATTAGCAGTTTCATTGAGTTTTTTAAGGTTCTCCGTAATTGAGCTTAGCTGGCCAGAACTATCATCACCGACTTCAAAACGAAATCCAGAAGTGTTAGCTCTAGTTATTTCCAACTCTTGTTGGCGCATATCAGCCTTAGGGTGCTCAATCCAAATACCTGATTGATTTAGTTTAGTTTCTTCTTTATAGCCTTGCCAGACCTCATCATGGAACATAGTGCGTCTAATAGCTGTGGCAACATCTATAGCTTGAATAAAGTCTAGATCGTTATTGAGATTAGCGATAAATTGGTCACCATAAATCTCTTTTTCGTCGTAGATAACCGTATGGTCTTCTTGGTTTAATTCAATTTTTTGTTTTTTAAGCCTTTCGGTTAGCTCAGGTGTTATAGTCCGATAATCGGCTAGTATCTGGTATTTAACTGGTGCACCCGGATCACTGTTAAGCTTATAATCAAGTAGTTGGATTAATCTAGCATCGACAGCAACATCCTGGGTGTTAAATGTATCACTAGCTAACCGAGCGAGGGCGGACAGGGGTGGGTTCAAATAACTAACAATAGACAGTCCAATATAAATAAGTGCTACTAATAGTAAAAGTGGTCCAATTTTTAACAATGAGCGCTTCTTACGTGTTTTTTTGTCCAGCTTAGTGGTTGTTTTTTGATAATACTGAAAAATCACCTCCTCTTGGTTGTCAGGTTTAGATTTATCAGAACTAGAGCGCAACGCTTGGCGGCGTAGTCTTTCACTAGCTTGTACGTCAGCGATAGTTAGTCGTTTAGGCTGATTCATTATTCACTGCCTCTTTAGATAACTTTATTTTAACATAAAGATAGATAAAAGTAAACATAAGAAAGAGCCCCTACGGGCTCGAGTTATTCGTCATATGGTGTGGTACTTAGTATAAAATTTATAGTATGTATACCCGGCTTCCACTGATTGTGTGTTGCTGCAATAATCACGGTCAGTTCTTGGTATGGACCTGGATAACTTATATTAAGGCCATAAGGTATGCCCTTTTTGCCGATATATTCCCAGTACCAGATTTCATTATTTCTATCGACAAATACCACCCATAGTCTCATTTTATCGACTAGATAGCCGGAGGCATACTCGTCAAATGCGTCGTAATCTGGGATAAAGACAGATATACCTTCAGTATTAATTTTTATCTGCTTAGTCCCAGGATGTATCAGCTCGAAGCTTACATCTGCTATACCCGCATTGGACTTAGTTCCAAACATGGCAGCAAACACTTCTACGTCCTTTTTAAAGCTACCGTCTTCATTGTAGGCAAGATTTGGGGCATGCTCCCAGTTTTCGTCCTTTTTTAGTTTGTTGATTGCACAGAGAATCTTACCCTCCTCAACTTCAGTAGTCACGGTTGGTTGAGCTGCGACATCTTTATTAGCGCAGCCAACTGTGAAGAGCACCATTGTTAACGTTAAAAACAGAAAGAACTTACGCGTCATCAGAAATCCCTCCTTTTTATTTTTATTAGAAACTAATGAAACGTGAACATGTGCTCACTATAACATATATTTTCCAAAAACGAAAAACAATGGTTTATCTAGTACAACGTACCCACCAAGAACCCTTTTGATGAAACATATATCTGGCGCCAGGTATACCGAGCGGTTTCAATCGGCCGTCCCAAGAATCAATTGTTAGTAAGTCGGACTCTTTTAATTGATTAGCTGAAGTAACACTATTTTTAAAACCGACTACAGTTACAAAGTGTCTTGGTGGCCTACTATTTGATACATTAGTTCCACCAACTTTTAATACACAAACTTGACCGTTGCTTATTTCTCGAAATATCTTATCTAAAACCCTCTGCTTAGTTGGATCATTTACGGAGCCATCACTTATTGGGTAACTTAATCCTGGGTCTGGTTCAAGTCTGCCGTAACTATCTGAGCTAGCCCCTTTTTCCGGTGTCATATTATTTGGACTGGTGCCACCAGCCAAGACACCAGCGTGATGGTTAGCAAATTGTAGACAACGACTACCGTAGAGCGAACTAGATGACCCATTAGCCTTACATTCTTCTGCGGTTAGTCCTGCTACGTAAGGTCGGCTTGGGTTTACAAAGCAGATTTTACTATGAGCTGATTGAAAAACTCGTTTTTGTGCGATGGCGTTTAGAACACTTATAATATAGTCCTTGCTGGGACCAGTGGTGTATTTATCTAGTTCGCCAATGGTAATCTTTACACTTGGTCCGCCACTACTCGCATACGGGTTCAAGAGATTCATAGGGTCGACGTATTCCCCATTTATTTTAATTTTAAAATCTAGATGAACTGACGATTTCGCATAGCCAATTATCTCACCCTCGGCTACTGGTATCATATTGGTTTGACTAGCATCTTTAAATTTCTCAGGTATGTTAGTTAGATTACTATAGTTTGCTAGGCCAGCTTGGCCGTCGTGCTTTACAGTGAGAGAAACTTCGGTAGATTTTACTACCCAGCCGTCTTTATCAGCTCTGACGGGCGCATCGCTTATTCCACTTCCTCTTAATTTACCTATTACTTGGCCAGAGTAAACTGAATCGGTTACGCTAACTGATACGATTTCTAGATTGGAATAAAAGTCTTCTCTGGAGCCGTCAACACTCTTAATAACTACACTATAGCTACCGTCAGATTCAACCGTTACACGATCGACATTACCATCCATTACTGCTAAGACACTTTCTTCAGCTTTTCCAGCGATCATGATACCTTTTGATCCGTTGCCAAATTTTTGAGTGACGTTCGTGGAGCTCGCTAATGGCCAAACTCGTGCTTGACCACCATAACCATCGTCACTGTAAGTTAGAGTTTTCTTGTTCCACAACTCTTGACAATTCTCTTCACCATCCAATATACATTGAGCTCGTTCGTCGCGTAGGAATAGCATGAACATGAGTTTTTTTCCGAAGTCTGTATAGTTATCCAAGTTAGATTTCATAAAGTTTCTCACCTCTCCCTCCGAAGCGTTTTCACTGGGTGCTGGTGGCATGCTATTTTTAATCAGATTTTGACCGTCAATGTAACATTCGCCACCTTGGGACAGAGGTCCACTACCCCATTCATTCTCTTTTTCTCCGCCATATAAAGCCTCGCCTATACCAGTTGATTCTTCTGATGCGTCCTTGTTGAACATTGCTCCGTATGGCACATTGTTATCAGCTCGTAGTTTACAGTTTTTATAATATTGCCACAATAGATTATTATCATTTTCATTTATGCCGCTGTCATTTAACCACGCTTTCTTAGGATCTCCGGCGTTTGGGTCATTATCAATAAAATGATTAACCATATCTGGTGTGAAATATTCTCCCACCCAATTAGTAGCAGCTCCTCCTGTATTATCAGCCACCATAGTGCCGATATCATAAATCCCAACCTGCGTAGCTTCTTCGGCAGTGTATTGGGCTGAAATTGGTATGGCATGAACTGGATTGCAGTACATATCAAAGGCAGCTCTTTTGCCATTAATTTCGATACTTTCATAGTCTGGATCAGGGCAACTAGTAAAGGCTTTTTTATCGGCTGCGTAGGCCATGGCTTGGCTACTTGGTAGAGCCTCGGAAACGAAGGTCTTGGCTAAACCAAAGATAGTCTTCATGTTACCAACTAGACCACCAGTGCTAGACTGTTGAGGCCAAGCTTTATATATAATACTACCTAAGAAAGTATAGGGGCTAGAAGCATCAAACGGGCTTCTAACAGCTCGCTCGTCTGCTGCCCTACGGGCGATAAAGACGCGTTGAGCAGCTGCAGCTCGCAGGGCATCATATATGGTAACTACACCAGCGCCAGTCGAAGCATTAAGTTTAGAATGATAAGCCGACAACCCACTTGAAATCGCCTCTCCCATATCAATACCCATGGTTTTTGACGACACTGATAGTCCTGTGACTGCTCCCTGATAAATCCCTGATATAGAATCAGAGATATTTGAAACAGCTTGATTAGCGATTTGGCCAAGGATAAATGATGCGGCCATTCCACCTGCCCATTTTAAGGCGATGACTATCCAAGATGACCCTCCGCTTGCTATAGCTGACGCTAGTGATACTAGTGCTATTCCCACTATCTGGACAGCTTGAGATATGCCTACTTTACTAAGCGGATCAGCTATTGCTTTCGAAATATTGCACGCGCTATTAATGGTGCCTTCGTAACGTTTAATAATGGCAAAAAGATTAGCGATAGCTCCAGTTGAGGCGTTTGCAAAGGCTAGAGCAGTGCTTATATCAGAGGGCATTTTGGCTTGTGACGACCAAAGAAAGCCAGCTGAGCTCATAGCGGTTCTGGCTATGCCTGAGCTATCAGGTATCATACTCAGTAAATTATTACCAATAAGAGCGATTACTTCTTCAGTAGCGTCACCAGCTTTAATAGCATCAGCTACCGACATGAATGAAAGCGCAAAGCGTATTAATTGAATGGCGTTTTGCATCTTGGCAAACATATTGGAAGCAACAGCGTTGTAATAGATGCTACATAATCGGTCTGTAAAACTGCCAACAGTCGATATGACATTGAATGATTTAGTGAGTCTTCGGCTAAGTGCTGATTTTGATTTTATAGATTGTTGACCACTTTTACGATCTCGTTTGCCCAAACTATTAGCTTCTTTTATAGAATCGACATCAATCCCATTAGCCTCTGGATCGGGTTTTAAGTTATTTATTTTATTACTTGGCTTACCAGATATGATATCGTCTTGCAAGTTAGCTACACCTTCTTTCGATATACTATCGGTTCTTCTTCTGGTGAATCGCTTAGTTAGGTCCTTTATCTTAACTAGAAGATTAGTTGATAAGAGCTTTAATTTAGTCTTTAATCTCAGAGTCCATTTGTCAACCATTGTGCCGAAGATGCCTTTTTTAGATTGGTCGGTGGCTCTTCTTAAATTAGCATCAGAATTATAATGGGTGTTAAAATCGGTAGCATTATTAAACGTTTTTCCCTCATAAGTAATGCTAGTTACGCGCT
Organism: Candidatus Nanosyncoccaceae bacterium; assembly: GCA_050950465.1. GTDB lineage: Bacteria > Patescibacteriota > Saccharimonadia > Saccharimonadales > Saccharimonadaceae > CAZRIZ01. Next base: position 252,850 of record JBMNHQ010000001.1, read on the forward strand.
TTCCGCCACCCTCAAATTCTAATTTGAAACCGTTTTTCTCTAGACGAGCTTGGTATTTGGGGCTAATTTTATTAAATCGTTCAATTCGGCCTTTTAGAAACTTATTTCTCGAAGAAGTTAGGTTTGATCTATGTTTAGTCCACTTAGACGTGGTGAGCTTGGTCATGCGCGTTTTGGTAACCTGACTTTGGGTATTGAACATATCGTCAATAGCAGTTCCGAAGTGATTAATTGCTAAAGCTGGAGTCATTAAGGTTGAAAGACCAACTGTAGAGCCAGTCAATATAGCTAATAAAAAACCGAATGGGCCGAATTTTTTCAAGCGCCCCTTGCCTTTTAGTTTAGTCTCACCGCTGTCCTGTTCGTTCGGTCGATATAAATCAGACTCTATTTCGTCGTTCGAATCGTGTTCCGACTCGCCATCACGAAACTCTTCCTTTGCTAGACTATCGTCTAGGGATTTTTGGATTTGATCCTCTTCTTCGTAATCGTCAAACATAAGCTTTATATAATTGTATCACGTTGCGACTTCTACGGAGTGGGAGTTCCGCCTCGACTTGTTCTAATGCGCTCCATCTCCTGAATGAAATCTTGACCTTTTTTACCCATGGAATGGTAGTTGTCTACCATGTATTTATGAAAGTGGTCGTTGCTGGAATATAAATCATAGAAACTGTCCACTCCAATTTGTGATGATCTAGCATCGTTCAGTTGAGAAAGAGTATCTTTAGGAGTGGTATTAGTAGGATAACAACGGTTGAGTGTGGCATCAACTTTAGTTTGTTTATCAGCTCCAGCAAACTTAACAAGACTACGGAGGGCTCTAGGGCTACCGCTCTGACTGAGTAATTCTCGTTGGACGATTCGTTCTAATTGGCTATCACTATAGTTAGTATTAAAATCTTCCAGATTCATATCATACCTGCCGCCAGTTGCATTGCGGACTTCTTTAAGTAGGGCTACTACTTCATAGCGACTGTTTTTGGCGTAGCCCTCTATCACTTTTTCCATAGCGGCTGAGAGGTTGCCAGTATCGACACCGCCAGTTTTACTTATTTTATTGACTGCCAACATCACTTCCTCAAAATAACCTGCCCCATCATCACTAACAGTTAACAAATCAGAGATCACAGCTTCTGCATCAAAAGAGCCACCCCTGTTGTAAGATCGAACACGCTCCATAGTCATATCGCCATTGCCATATTTATACATATCCCCTGTTCGATCCTTCATCCATGCGTCATCACCAGCTCCCATATGTAGTTGGGTACTATATAGCCTATTGTAAATTGCACGATATGATCGTGATTTTGGGCGGTTGAGTCGAGACTTGAGAGCACGAAGAGGATGGGCAAGTGGGTTGGGTCGACTGCGTCCAGCCAAATCTCCTCGTTTCATCATTGCCTTGTTGGCTCTAGCTCCACTAACAAGCCCAGTCCTTTCTATGGCACCTCTAGTTCGACGTGCAGAGCGATCAGATAACCTAGAAAGCCTGTCGCCTACTAGTGGAAGTTTAGTAATCGACTCTTTCATGATTTTAGGCACTAGAGTTAGTGGCAAGAAAAGTAAGGCCAGTGCGGCAATATCTATAAAGAAGCTACCTTTGTTAACATGGTTTATAGCGGAAATAATACTGTAGGCAAAATCTCCTACACCAAAAGCCAAGCTGACTAGTGGATAAACAACTAGTACACCAAACAGCATTTGCCACCACCTCTTAGTGTATTTAGAGGTGGCCTGTGTGCCAGAAAGGGCGAAGACAATCGGTGAGACAAGTATCAAGATCACAATGAATATTTGTCGTGCTAGCAAGGCTAGTAAGGTCATTGTTGCGGTGACTAAGGCACTTAGTAATACTGGCAAGAGTATAACCAGATTAGTGATTATTAAAAAGGCAGCGGTGATTATAAGACCACCTACCACTACGAAACTTAGGGCACCAGTTACAATCGATACGATAGTCGAATCTTGACCGGACGGTAGGCTGAGAGCTTCAAACAGGACACGCTTGCCGTTAGAGAATAGTCCATTGATTCCAGCACCGACTATATTACTCACGTCAATAGCAATTTGACAGAAAAAGAACGATAGATTAACCAAGACAGCTGCTACAAGAAAACGTGGTAGGTTGTTTCTAACCCCCAGTGAGCTTACTCTCCAGCCAGTAATTTGAGAAAATACAGACACTAGTATTATTATAATAAGTACAACGTTGGCGATATCTCGAAAGGTCTTCCAAGCTGTGTATAAATTAATTTCGCCTGCACCGCTTTGTGACCGTAATATTTTAGCTGGAAACCTAACAAAGGACTCGATGATATTAAAAGCTGAGTCGGTTAAAGCGCCAAGAAAGTTGGAAAAGGTGCAGAGTAGAGATTTAACTCCTCTAAAATAACAACTAGAAGCCGGTTCGTCTTCAAAGAAAACTACTTCGTTGCCACCACGATTGTGGTCTAAATTCTTGCCGTATTCCATGACAATTTTCTCAGTTTCTGTTAGTGGCAGCCATTTAGATGCGGAACTACTGTGAGTTATGAAATATTGGGCGTCAATCGGATGGTCGGTTTGCAACAGGATGCTAGCCAAGGTAGAGCAATTCGGTCGATCATAACCTTTGATTTCAGGGAATTTAGTTTCGCAACCATTTTTACATTCATCTTCCGATGAATATCCACCAAATTGTCGATTGCAGCTATTGTAGTAACTAACAAACTGGTGAACTAGCCACTCAGTCCTTATATCTAACCAAGACTCATCTTCGTTTCCAGTTTGTATCCGTATGCTATTTGTCAAATCTTCAAGTATTGTGTTATTCTCGGCATTCATGATTTGTGCAAGACATTCAGACTCGGTTTTCACGTTGTCTTTATTAGTTAAACAATTTTTGTAACCATAGTTAGAATCGGATGCCATAAGAATAGGAGAAAAAACATTCCTAATTATGTTTAGTGTGTAGCTTCCATCTGGGTCAAGACCAAGGTCTTCACTTAATTCTGGTAGCATTTCGCCAATCTTATTTTCGTAGCAAGCTTGGATGCTAGTCGGAGAGCTAGGGTCTTCTCCTGAAAATAGATTCTTGCATTTTTGTAAGCACTCTTCCCTTTTGTCAGCTGTATTACCTGTTATCTCTTTTATCTTTTCAACATCTGGGTTTAATAAAATTGCCCTGTCGTTGGTAGACTTGTCTTTAGTTGGATCAATTGAATCGTCGGTGGTCTCGGTGCAGTCTCTTAAAGCTACATTGAGCGAGCCATAGAACATCCCCTTAAACCCCTCATATTTATCTGCTTCAGCATTTCCGAGACCAAATATATCGTTGTCTTTAAGTAAATCAACTCCTGGTATAAACAGTTGAGCTAGTTCTTTACCATTCACCCTGCTGGTTTTTGCGGTCGGAAGTATCTTGTTCTTTTGAACGCCTTTTCCACCGAAATTTATCAAGTAGGTCATGTCGTTATCATCTTTTAATTTAGCGCCTTTAATGTTCCGAACTTTAGAATCGTGATTTAGATAAATTAAGTGATCATTGTCGGGAGATTTAAGGTTTGCGTTTAGCGCTAATATATGGTTTAGTCTGGCATAATCGCTGGCGTGAAGATAAGTACATCGATTAACATGAAAGGAGTGCTCTTCTTTCTTTTTTTGGTCATTTTTGTTTTCTCCGCTCATAAGGTTATACCCAGCTCGACTACCCAAGCACCAATTCTGAGTGGTAATTATGGGTAGAATATAATCACTATAGTGGGCAATTTCTTTTGCTTCATCACTAGTATTTTTGCGATCAGAAACTTCAGCAAATTCTTTAAAAGTGTCATTTTTGGCAAAAGTCTTAGAAGATAACATAAATGACCCAACAATCGATAAAACCATAATCAACAACAGCGTAACATATAATAATTGGGCTCTATTTATTCGTCTTTTCATGGTGTGTTGTTTATTATGTCATGTAGTTTTTGGGCGGCAGCCGGAGAAGTGGAAGCCAAGTCTCCTTTTATGACACTGTCAATCTTTGCCTTGAAAGCAGGATTGTTCGGGTCATTGTAGTTTTGATGAATAGCCTGACGCATTTGCTCAAGTGATTCAGGGGTAGCGCGACCGAAATCAGTGGCGTTTCTAGTATTTAAGAACTTGTCATCAACCTGCCGAGCAATTGGGTTCATTAGCCCACCACTCTCAATAACTGGCAGTCCATTGTTGTGTCTTACGGCCTCTTCGAGACGAGATTCTAGAGCTAAGTTGTTTGACGCTTTAGCATTAGCATAAGATTTTCGAGCAGATTGACGCATTTGTTCATCTGATAGTCCTGCTCGGCTGGCGTGGGTCATCATTCTGTGATAATCATTTGTAGTGGTGTTAGCATCAAGCGCACTTCTTTCTGCGGCGGCGGCAAAGGCTCTTGACATATCTCCGCCGTTAGCCATAATGGCGAATTGGGCACTGTCAGACAATTGAGATTTGTCAATTTTGCCATCAGTGGAGTTTTTAAATAATTCCAAATCGTCGACACTGAATGATCTAGCCATGCTGCTAATGTCTTTAGCCTCCCTTTCTAGGGCGTCTTGTCTTCTTTGAGCTCCAGCCTTTCCAAATCGGCCACCTGTCTTCTGATATAGGTAATCATTTAGGGTTTTGCCAGCTGCCAATCGCGAATCTCTTTTCTTTTCCCAACGATCCTTTTGCCCACTGACTATTCTTGAGCCCTTAGCTTTCTTCATACCAAATGCCCTACCGCGATTGAGTAGTTTATTAGCAGCCTGTCCGACCATCGGTACTGATGCCATAGTATTTTGAATTAGTGATGGGGCCACAACCAAGGGTATAACTCTTAATGCCAACCCCATGATTTGCATTATTGAGTTATTACCACTTCCAGCAATTATAATGGAGCCGGCTAACTTGCTACCACTGAAGAGTAATGCAACTACTGGGTATGTAAGTACGACGGCCGTAAAGGCACCCTTCCAAGCATTAAATAACTTCTCGGTGTTCGGTAGAATCATTGCTGCAAAGGCAATGGGGGCTAAAACGGCTACTAAGATAGCAACAGCTTGTCGGATTAACAGCAAAAGCAATACCATGATTGCCACCAAGATGATACCCATAATTATTGGAAACACAAAGGACATCAGGGGTGTTATTTTATTGGCATTCCAAAGCAGTATGCCAGATACAACTGTTGAAACACCATAACTACCTGCTGTTTGTCCGCCCGTTCTTTCTGGCATGACCATGGAGTCAATCATGCCATCAAAAGCACCTTTTATAGAAGATCCAAGCAGGTTGCTGACATCTATAGCCAGCTGAACTATAAAGAAAGAAAGGTTAATTAGTACGACTGCAACCACGAGCTTGGGAAAAATCTTCTTAATATTGTAGTCGTTTATTCCGTAGCCTGTCACATAGGATGTTATTACTATTAGAAACATGATAACCAACAAGACATTGGCGGTATCACGAAATATCCCCCATACATTTTTAGCAGAAGCTAGCGTAGTAGTATTTGTTTCAACGTTTCCACTTTCATCATCGATGGTCGTCGTGGTGTAGGTTCCACCCGACAAAATGGCTGGGTTGATTCGTAGCTGTCCCTCGATGAAGCCATAAACAGCATCAGCTGCACCACCGGATATCTCTAACAAAGGACACAATATCCAGCCCAACAGGCTTTTACAGTATTCCGATGTGGTCTTAGCGTCTGGATCATTGCCACCTGCGCCAGTTGCCTGAATTGGGATGGGTGCAAGGGCGGCTGTCAGAATCATTAAAATTGCCAAACACCAGACAGATAGTTTTTGCAGTTTAGTTTTTTTCATTCCCACGCCCTTTTGCTTATCCTTATTATGATTTATTTTTATCATCTTTTCAAATCTCCTAAGAACGCCGTCGCTTAGTGTTTTTTGAGCCCCGTCGCTTACCTCTACTGCGCTGACTGATATCAATTCTCTGCTGTAAGTGTGGGGCTGGGTCGTTATATTTTGGAACTCTAGCCTTGAGAGAGTGTCCGATAATATTATCACGCTCATCGACGGTTAGGACCCTAATATTATTTACTATTGCCCTGAGTTCATGAAGATTGTTTGATAGCCTAATACTCTCGGCATCGTAATTACGGTAACCAGCTTGTCGCAATAGACGAGAAAGATTAATCTGATCAGTCTGATTTAACTGGTATTTTGACTTATTTATATTATCCACTAGTTCTTGGGTTAGGTTAGCTGAAAAGGCGTCATATGATAGCCCTAGGTTTAGAGAATTGTCGAGGGATTGATAAGTTTCACTAGAGAAACTGTTAGATTGCTTTCTGATTTGGGCCTCAAATTCAGCATTATTATGATATTCATCAACAAACACTTCTCTGGCAACTGATCCATCGGGCATATATTCGGCATCGAGCGATTTTTGTTTACCGTCTTCATCGAGAGGTTGCTGTAGAACTTGATGAATCATATCACTTCTGATGGCTTTCTTACGATAGGTGGTGAACTCGGTATCGTTACCAGAACTATCAGTTCGATTAGCATACATGGCTGGGTCGTAATTACCCCAGGTTTCGCCTTCGCTATTGGGATGATCGGTGTAGTAGGATTCTAAGGCTTTAAGTTCTCCAGTTGCTGCAAAGTTATTACTACCCTTGAAATAGGATAAAGCCTCTCGATGTGCAGCTTGAAGCTCGTCTTGACTAGCACCATTCATGCGAGCGAGATGAAGTGATTGAGCAAACGTTTCAATATTTATAGTGTCGTCGGTGGTGATAGCGTTCTTGATTTGTGCTAGTCCAGCTTCGATAATAAGATCCTTGTCGTTACCGCCAGAGGCCATTAATTTGGCCATGCCGGCAGAACTGGCTTGCAGTCTTGGTACGGCAGCTGGTTGTTGAGTCACTAAGGCATCCTCTATGGCTTGGTAGTGACTAATAATATTGTTCGCATCGTTGGTAGTTAGTAGTTCGGCGCGTTCGCTATGTCTTTGGGCTAACTGTGTTTGAAGTTGAGCGGTACTTCCTGCTAATATTCTGCTATCACCAATCCTTCGATAAATTGCACTCTTTAATGCGCGAATTGGTCTAAGGCCGGCGTATTGGCCAGCACGTACTTGTTTGTCAATATCTTCTAATCGTTTTTGTTTATACCATAATCGACTTCCTTCTTTTGGCTTGTAAGTACCACTGGCTCGCTGCATCGCATAGGTTGATAACTTAGATAGGCCAGCTGAAATAACAGGTATGCCTTTACCTAATTTAAAGGCCAAGTATGGTGTGAATATCATAGGCAATACTAGAATGGTATGACTAACTAATCCAGACACGAAATCAGTTGAGCTGGTGATACTCAGTTGATAGCCAAGTCGGCCCATGGCATAAACTAGGGCTGTCATTGGGAATAAAGTTAGAGAGAACATCAATCCTTTACTCCAAAGAGATGTTAGTTTTTTACTACCAGGTAGGAAGTAAAGTATGGCTATTATTGGTGCCGTGACAGTCGTTATGATTAGAATGGCGTCGCGACCTGACAGGATTAGAAGCTGTAGCAGCATAGTAATCAGCCACAAAAATACGCCGACAATAAAAGTGATTATTGTGAGAAGATTAGTCGAGTCGGTTGTCAGCCGATATAGATTAACGATGCTAGCAGGATTGATTTGGTCTACTTTGCTAGCATTAACAATTATGGCATAAACACCGTGCCCAACTAAGTTACTTACTTCAACTAGCAGCTGAATTATGAAGTATGACAAATTAATTAAAATAACCGCTATAACAACTTTTGGAAGCATAGTTTTGATGTTGTAATTACTCAAACCATAGCCAGTCACGTGAGAAATTATGACTACTAAAATGGCAAACACAACCAAAACATTAGCTATGCTCATCATGGTTTGCCAAATTTCTTTCACGGGATTTTTTTGCATAACTGGCTCCCCGTCGTCATTAAGAGCCTTACTTGGGTCTAAAATAGTTGGCTTGATGGTCATCCAGTTCTCTAATTCGCCATAGGCGCCGTCGTAGCTGCGCATCAAGAAATCAGACCCACCACATAATAACCACCCCAATCCTCCTTCGAAATCGCAGGGTATAGGCGAATCTCCAATCGACTCTTCCTCTTCATCTGGGGCAGGAAGCGCAATTAATGGGCTGGTATCGGGGTTGTTAATTACCCATGTCATGTAATATCGTTCCTGCTGACTCAATCTTTTCCAACTAGGACCGGCATAACCGTCAGCTAGTGGCTGATGATCTTTGATGTTCCAATACATGGTCTGTAGAAACATGGGGTTAGTTTTATATGAACTTAGTAGGCCATCATGACTCACAAATATTCGACACTTGCTAGAGTCTTCGGAACAGAACTTAATTAGTTTATCAGCTCCTGATATGGGAGGTTCATCGTAGCGACAACGCATCAAATCATGCTTTTCGTGTCTGGTATTAAAGTTTTTAGCATTTACAGCATTAATGCTCATAATATAATCTAGTGGAGAAAAGACACGACAATATCTTCCGGCACCAATTAGGGCAGTTTTGTCGCTAAGATCGTATCCTAAGGCGTTACTGACATCGATATCTATGTTAAATATGAGGGAGCTACTACCGGTGCGACTTTTTTCAGATAAGGGCCCAGAGCTTCTTTCTATCATCTTAATATAATCAATTTCTGCCTCGGTCAGGCCCCTCTTGATATATGTGTTGGTCATAAGGTTGGGTAAATTAAAAACTATTTTGTCTCCACCTATGATTTCTTCATCGTTAAGCAGCTCCTCGAAAGAAAATCCCATACTGCCATAAGCGGTTAGCCCAATAAGAGTTGATAGGCGATCTCTATCGTGCAAATTTATTGAAACACTTTGATTGTCTATAGTAGTATTGACGGCCCTATTAACCTTACTGCAATGTTGTTTTTTTTGTCTAGTACAGCTGTCTAGTACGGTTCGTATATAAGTGGCGTAGAAATTTATCTCTTGAAAATCGTTGAAGTCGAGAGTTTGCCTAGGGTTAATTTCTATAGATGGCGGATCAGGTTGCGAAGGTAAGAGCTCAGCTGACTTTTGTCTAACCATAGTCATACAATCGTTTAGCAGTTCAGCCTTTTCTTCGCAATTAGTTTTATCTCGGCCTGTTAGTTCACTACATTTACCATTAGCTCCAATCGATAATAGTAAAAGATGGTGATGATTGTGTATGCCTGCTCCAGGTGCGTACATTCCAGAGCGCACTGAGTAGCAGCTCCCATCAGTCAATGACCCCTCACTGTACCTCACGGGACCACCTGGTACAGGGACACACCTGCCGGTCTCAAAGTTCCATATATGGCTGAAACTAAGGCCGCCACCATGAGGGCCTGCGGCATGGTTTCCTCCTGAACATAACGCGATATTTAAGTTGGGTATGAGTTGATTTGATGTCTCATCAAGTATAACCACCTGTTCTATTACGTCCTCTAATTTAAATATGTTATTTAAGTTATCTCTGGCACATCTCTCTTTGTTCTCTGCCCCTAATATCTCTGGGCAAAGAGTGTTCCGAAAATAATCTTCGGCAGAACCTCGTCTGTAGGCTAACGTTATTTGGGATGACAGTAAAGTTGGTAGAACGGAAAATAGCATTAAAATAACTAACGTAATTAAACGGATAGTGTGTTTTTTAGAAGTCTTGAAAATGATTCTCATCTTGCAATCTCCTCGGGTTCTATGCCAATAGCTTGAAACATACCGACTGGACCAGCTCTTTTAGCATCTTCAAGGGTTCTAACACCGTAAATAGCTCGAATCTTTTCTTCTAGGGCAATTGGTCCAGTTACTTCTGGGTATTTGTTGCGCACATTACTTTCTATAGAGCGATAAATACTCTCAACAATCGGTTCACTAACAGCAGTCTGTATACTGGGTGGTAGTTGATTCCAACTGCGGCCAAAGTTATATATGATATGATTCATGACTGCAAAATCTGCTTCTTTGGGAGTGTCTGGATTGGCTCGCCGTCGCTCGTAATTATCTATTGTAGTGCTCAAATCGATAGTTTCGCCAATTTTATCCAAAATTCGTTCTCTAGCGAAGTGGGTTGTAGTTGCACCAATATTACGATCAGGTGTTCTAGTGTCGTCAAAAAGCCTAGAGTAATACTGTTCGACTGGAATACTAGTAATCTCTTTGTCGTACGTCTTGTATAGATCATATTTGGTTGGAGCTCGATTTTCACGACGATCTTCAGACCAACCTTCAGGCAATGGCGCATCCCTGTGTCCCTTTGTAATCTTAGTAACCAAACCGTCAACGGTGTCCTTGTTGGTTTTCATATCAAACTTTAGGTCTTTTATACCAACTTCTATAGTTTGACCGTTTTGAGTTGTTAGAACCTTTAGGTTATCTAACTCGATTGGCGCCAAGCCATTAACTCCATTGTTTTTAAGAGTTTGGTTGACAAGCTCAAAAGTTGTGAGGGCGTAGCTGAGGTCTTCAAGTTTAGTACCTGTTAGCATATCAATTTCGCCCTTAGCATTGTAAACGAAGCTACCAGAAAGAGATGCTAGATTGGTTAGACCAGTTGTGATGAGGTTGTAGCTAGCTTGAGAGGTATTAGGATCTTTAGCCTCAGCATCAATTGCCGCGGTTAACAAGTCACGCTGGTTAAGCCCTTGAATTTTACTGGCTGTAGCGTTCATAGATAGATCTTGACTTAACCCAGTCCAAGCTGGGCTTTTCGCATCGGCGGCAATGTTCGTCATATTACCACTGTTCTCAATTATGTAACGACGCAATACAGATTTGTTTTCTAAGTCGGTAGTTGCTTTTTGGATAACGTTGGAGGCAATAACATCACGAGGTTTGATAGTCATGTGAGATCTGATTATTCCCATAACTTCTACGTCACCAGTACCTGATTTGGCTGTACCATAAGTTAGGCCGATGTATTCAGTCTTGCTAATACCTAGAGCCTGAGCATTGTCAATTGCTTTTTGATAGAGAGCTTGGTCAGTTACGCCATTTTTGGCCAATAGAACTGGCGCCACAGCTGCAAGATTGTGCATTTGACCACGGTCTTGATTTACAACCAAGTCGTATTGTTTCTGTCGAGATTCTGATAACTGATTATAATAATATCCCCTATTTCCTTGTTCCATTATCAGCGCTCTTAGTAAGACCATATCATTACCTATTATTGTAGAAATAGAGTTTTTGCTAGTCATGTTGGTAGATCTCATTCCTCGGGCAATATTTCTACCGGCACCAAAAGAGACGGCATTTAATAGTCCGGCAGCGCTAAGATTAAACTTACGGCGTCCTTTAGTAAATGGTACGTTTTGAGTATTTACTCTTTCTAACCAAGATGATCTAGGTCGGTCTTCTTGCCACTCTTTAGCCCTCTTGAATTCGCGTCCAGTTAGTTCGCCAACCCTGTCAAGCTGTCTACCGGCAAATTTCCTAAATCGATTACCAGCTCTATGTTGCCAAGCAGTGTTGCCAGCCAAGGTATCAGTCACTGCTCTGCCAGCAAAGCCGAAAACATTACGGCGTAGATGAGATTTCCTGATTTTATTATCCAACCTAGTTTGAACGGCTGTAGTAGCAGTTTTGGAGCCAGACAAGATATTGGTAGTTATCTTAGAAACGGAATTGAATAACATCTTGATGATAGTCGGGATGAATATTATTGAAACATAAGGAAGGACCGCAGCTACGATTTTAACTAATCCAGCTGTTCCGTCGCCAGAGTGACTGACGCTGGACATGATTAAGCTGGTCAGTTTAGAGGCAGAATAAGTCAGTTGTGCTACCGGATAAATAGCTAGTAATGTCATGAAAGCTCGCCACCACTTCTTTGTAAATTTTTCACCACTAGGTAGGCCTGCTACCCCAAAGGCTAAAGGTGCCGCTAGTATTAATATAATTAAAATAACCTTACGTAGAGCTAACAGAACTAGAAGCGAGAATACTCCGAATATAGCAATTAGCAATACCGGTAAAGCTAGTGCTAGAACTCCAGCCATAATAAGGACGCTACCACTAGCTCGGAAAATTAGAAATTCAAAACTCGATGAGTCGGTACCAACCAGACCAGCAGAAATGTCATTGATTATATCTGCCATCCCACCCCCTAGAATGTTTGATATCTCAACACCAAGTCGAGTTATAATGAAAGATAGATTGATTAATAGGGCTGATGCTAGAATTTTTGGCAGGAGCGTTTTAATTTGATAATTACTCAAACCAATCCCAGTGACTTGTGACAGAATTACAAATATAAAAGATATTATTAGTAAGACGTTTGCAATATCCCTAGCGGTTTCCCAAATTTTTTCAATTCTGGCGTCAGCGAACATATTTGGACTAATACTAAAAACTTGATTAATCATTTCTTGCATCTTGTCAGCCGCAAGAACTTCGGTCTTTAAGACGGGACAGAAAATCCAACGACCTCTTCGTAGCGCTTCTGACTTGTCCATGAAGTGACAAATGTCTTTGCCACGCAGGTTTGGTGAAATTCGCTCAATATAACACTGCAGGCCATTGGTCTTACAAGTAAGTCGATCATTGGTTTTATCACCAAAGTTTTCTTCACAGATTTTGATGATACTCTCGGGTAAAGATTTATTTAGTTCAGCTTCGGTTTTGCTGTTTTTAGATAATCTGGCATTACCATTGTACTCACTCTTTGGGTGTCCGCCAGATAGCCTACCTAGTATTTGTCCAAATGACGGTGTAATTACTTGGCAATTATTTCGACGCAATTCCTGAGCAACAATAGCTGAATATGGTTTATCAATTAATGAATCGTCACTCAGGCTAGCCAAAACCTCTCCGCTACATAGTTCACAGTATGGTGGTACTATAGTACCAGCTCTGGAATAGTTTTGACACTCTAAGCATTTTTGTCTTAGTCTGGCGACGGCTTTTTTGCGGTTAGCTTTTCGTTGTTCTCTTTGTTCGGCAGTTTCACCATCTGGTTTACCGTTAAAAACAATACCCATGTATTGGTTTTCAATATAATTTTGATACACGGGTCGTTGCTCGTTAATAGGTACTATGAGCTGACCAGCTAATGCAAACGGGTCATTGATGGATGAGTTGGTTTCCCAGTTAAACCAAAGGATTTTCTTTTCATCAATCTTAAAACCTACACAAGTTCTGGTTAGTTTAGCTCTGGCCAGTAGACTACTTTCAACCAAGCCTGCTACGTCATTGTCTTGTCCGGCTGGTAAGACTAATTTAATTAACAAGTCGGGGACCCCTAGGCAAGCAGTTTCCTCAAGATTTTCAACAAAATTTACACCACTGGCTTTTTGAAAAAAGGTTTTACCGTTTTCTAGCGTATGTGCTCCACAGAGCTGCCTATGTTCACCAGTGCCCGCATCAAACATTTGGTTGTAAATCAGTCCGCTGTCGCTATCTGATTCTATATGGGCGTAAAATCCGATTCCTAGGTTGCCTGTACTAGTGTTAAGTATAACTGGGGCGTTTACACCGTCAGATAGGCCTGCTGTTCCAAAGTAGTTGTCGAAGTCGTTTTTAAGCGGATCCATTCCAACTTCTTTAAATAGGTTCAAAAATCGGGACCGATAGTATTGAGTCGTATCATTACTACTTGGGTCTTCTGGTCTAAATATAATAGCCTCACTCTCCGCATGGATATCATAACGATTTAGCAAATCATAACCTTTATAAATTCGCGAGAGATGTCGAGCTAAGGATCCCCAGAGGCCGTTTTTCAATACGATGCTATTTACTTTGTTGCTACCACTGCTACGTGTAAAATATATTTCTGATCCAGTGGCAATTTCACAAAAAGCGTTGTTGTCAGTCGAGGATTTGCCTAGTACAACTGGTTGACAGTAGCATTGTTTGATATCAGAATCGCAGGTAATAGTGTTGGTCGCGCAGTATAAATCGGGACAGATAATATTACCATCAACATCAACACATTCTAAGTTGTTGTTAACTACAGCTATAGCTTGATACGGATTAATTAATGATGCAAATAAAATAACTAGCCCTATCAGCCAAAAATATTTTGTCTGTCGCCACCACTCCATCTCCTATTCATTATCTTACAAAACGCTTGTGGTTGCAAGTGATAAGACTGGTGAATAGTGAAATATTCTGGACACAATTATTTATTTCTTAGGTTTCGGTTTGGTTTTGGCTTTAGGTTTAGGATTGGGTTTAAATACACTATGTTTCCCGATTATGTCATCAACCTGAATAATTAAAGTTTCTATGCGGTCGCGTTGCTGTTTCTGAATTAAGTGACCGGTTTGTGGATTATCTAAGGCATCTTGCATTGAGTCTCTGAATGACTCAAGAGATTTCTGTGCTCCAGCATAATCAATTACCCCCTTGTCTTTATCGTAGAAGTATCTATTTAGATAATTGTCCAGTAGATTAGCTTTTCTAATTTCATTAGTGGTTTCATCTAATTCGGCTAGGGTTATTTCTTCGTTTCTCAACATCTTGTCCATACCTTCTATCATAGTATTGAGTAGATCCTTACTAGCTCCGGCCATATAACTGGCAGAATATCTACCGTTAGCTATGTTTTCAGCATTAATCTCGTAGTAAGAGTCGCGTCCGCGGAAGATACCTCGTCTAATCCAGTCTGGTACCTTAATTCCCATCAGCTTATTACTACCAACCTTACTAAGCATCAGATCCACAATTTCTTCCCGATAGGTGTCAAGCGGTCCGTTTTGAATAATATTGCCATCATCATCAAAAAGATCAGCGGTGGCTTCTTGAATGAATTCATGGATGTCGTCTCGCGGTGCTTGACCAACCAATTTTGCCATCGCGAATCGCAAGGCTTTGTTATTACGATCTAAAGTATATTTCTGCCCATCTTTGCCAGTTACCTCAATTACACCGTCGTTGTTGTCTAACTTTTCGTTTATATTGGATTTCATTTTGTCGACACCAATTGCAAAAGATAAGGCATCGGCTTCTTTGAGATTAATTTGTTGAGCAAAGGCGTACTGTAGGTCGATTTCTGTCTCCCACTCTTTACGTTGTGCTGTAATAACATCGGCTAGGACATATTTATCATATTCTGTGTTAATGCCAGATAGGGCCGAGCGGATTTTAGTATTCACTTCATAACCAAGCTCAACTGGCAACTCAACATTAGAAATGACTCGTTTAGTTTGAAAGTCTTGTTGCATCTTGCTGGTAGCATGTGCTTCTTTTTCAGCAATTTGTTGTCTTAGGCTAGCTTGTGCAACTTCATATTCTATTGGATTAGTAAAGTGACCGATACCTCTAAATTCGAGCACTGGCTTATTGTCCTGATCAAGTATTACCTCGCCCGTAACTTCATCGACTTTAGCTTGGAACATGTCACGATCAACCTTGGCTCGAATTGTGCTGAAGGCGACGTCAACTTGTTGTTTATTGGCGCTGGCTATAGCCTCGGCACTGCGAGCGGTCATCTCTTCAAGCGCATCGGCGTTGGCTGGTTGCTGATTACTATCTAACTTGCTACTACGCTGAGCGTAGAAAGCTTCTTGCCTGGACTTGGCAGTGCGCAACCGAGCCTCGTCACGTCGGCGACCTTGATAGAAGCTTCGTGCCATGCCGCGTGGTGTAAAGCGTCCCAAGGGAGTTTTTGACTCGCCAGTTTCGTAACGCGCTTTCTGAATCTCATGCTTACGGTGTAGATATTCCTGTGCCCCCTCGCCCAAGCTGCGAGTGCGATTGGTGGCGGCATTAGTAATACGATCCATGATCGCGTCGGAAGATTTGATTATAGTAATTAGTAGTCCAAAAGGAATTACCTTAACTATTAGCCCAACTAGTATTAAAATAAAG
The DNA here is from genome assembly GCA_050950465.1 of Candidatus Nanosyncoccaceae bacterium. GTDB lineage: Bacteria > Patescibacteriota > Saccharimonadia > Saccharimonadales > Saccharimonadaceae > CAZRIZ01. The sequence goes on from JBMNHQ010000001.1 coordinate 268,642, forward strand.
CTATCATTGGCGGTTTGCATGATGATACTGCTGGCGAGCTGTGAAGCGCCATAAATCAAGGAAAACACCGGAAATATTGCTAAGATTTTAGTAAATGTTTTCCACCATTTTTCAAACCACTTTTCAGTATTGGGTAAGAGGTTAAGTACAAAAGCGAGTGGTGAAACTACAGTTAAAATGATTACTAGTGCTTGACGGGCTGATAAGGCAATTACCACCGCTACGATTGTAGCTAAAGCGCCAGCCATACCGCCGAGTACTAAGAGAGTTGCACCAATTATTCCGCCATTTAGAGCTAGCGCTAAACTACCAGCACCGTAAACACTAGCTAGTAACTTTGCCCAAGTAATAGCACTAATGGCTGTTAAATCGCTTTCTGGCATAGTGGTGCGCTGAATCTTTAAAAGGATTTCACTGACTGAGTGACCGAGTAGATTGAACACATCGATCAGAAGCACACAGATGGTTAGAGACAGATTGACCAGTATGGCGGTAACAATTAGCCGAGGAAATATCTTCTTTATAGTGTAGTTGCTTAATCCAAAGCCAGTGACGTATGACAAAATTACAATAATAAACAAAATTACGAAAACAACGTTAGAAATACCGCGGATGATTGACCAGATAGCGTAAATTGGCTTATCGTGACCTGAGGCAAATTGTTTAGTTGTGTCGATTGGTGAAATAACTAAAATATCAGTTACGATGTTGTAGAGGTCATCTAATGCCGTAGCCAAAGCGTTAGCGATTGGACAAACAATCCACCCAATCCAAGGTATGTTGCAGTTACGGACGGTCGGAATTTCACCTTTGGCTAATGTGATGTCGCTATGTATGTCTTTGACATCGGAGTAAGTTTTAGTTTTGGTATCGAATCTTAGTTTGACGTACTGTCCCTTGGTTGGGTTGCTCTTACTATTAACTGCCATCAAATAGGCATCGGTCTTTCCTTTGTCGGTTGGGTCAATATAAACGTAATAAACTACTCCAGGTGCATAAGAGAAATTGCCACCTAATTTGGTTAGACTATCTCCTTCTTTTACTACATTTGGTCCTGAAAATATCAGGCTATTGTAGTAGAGTTGGTTGAGGTCATCACTGACAATACCGGTGTTTGGCAAAGCCAGAGTTGGAAGAGCTTGAGCCGTTTGGGGTGCTAGAAAACTGCCTACCAGAGTAGCAAATAAATAAATTAAGAGCATAAAACTGCCCTTGCGCCGCACTTCTAGGGGCGCTCCCTTTTTATGTCTCCCAAACATATACCTTGCAAGCATAGCACTTTTAACCCTAAAAGTCAAATGTAAAACAGGGTATTTATTGGAGCTTATGATTTGTAAAAAAACGCTATGTGTATTAATATAATTCCCATAAGATATGAATAAAAACAGAACTAAACTTTCGTCTCATAATAGATTGTTAATTGTGATGGCAATGTTTGTAATAACACTGGTATCTTTTATCTCTGTTCCCACGACTATCGTTCATGCTGACGATAATAAAACATCGGATTATGCTATCCTTAATCCACCGAGTAAAGAAGGGGGTATTTCTTACCTGTTAGGTTTGATAATTAAAATCTTAACCGGTTTGGTAGCGGTGGCGGCGGTAACAAGTATTATTTTTGCTGGTGTTCAGTACGCTAGTGCCGGTGATAGCCCAGAAAAGGTCAAAGCAGCAAAGGATCGCATCACTCAGACAGTCATTGGTCTTCTACTCTATATCTTTATGTTTACTATATTGGAGTTTCTGATTCCAGGTGGTATTTTAGGTATTGGAGCTGGCGGTGGCGAGGGGGGTGGTGAACAAGGTGGTAACAACATCACTCAGTCAAGGATGATTGGCTATAAGGAGAAGTAAATATGAGACGTATCTTAGCCACTGTACTTATATTAGTTGGGATGGTTAGTCTTAATCTGTTGTTTAGTGAATATACCTTTGCTGCTAATTGTGATGGAAAGATATTAGGTATTCCAACTTGGTATCGTGGTCTAATTAAAGAAGAAAAAGGACGATGCGTTGTTATGAGTCCTGAAGAAGCTTTCAATGGCCCAAAAGATGAGGCTGTTGGCAAATATATTACCAAGATTGTCTTGAATGTTGCTGACATGTTAATGCGCTTGGTTGGTCTAGTGTCGTTTGGCTTGATTTTATACTCGGGCTTTACTTATATCACATCTGGTGGTAGTGCTCAGCGGGTTGAGTCGGCCAAGAAAACATTGCGGAATGCTGTCATTGGGCTAGTTATTGCTCTGTTGGCGACAGCAATTGTCAATTTAGTTTTAGGAATGGTTTAATCTCATAATGGAGGATAGAATCTTGCGAGAAGATAGTTTAGAAAACAATGCTCGGTCTGTGTTATTAGTGGCAAATGAGCAAGGATTTGGTGGTGGCGGTGGTGCCAGCCAAGGTGAAAACGGAGGTGGAGGGGGGGCTGGTGACTCTGAAGGAGAAGGTGGAGGCACTATAAACACTGTCATAACAATTAATGAAGACGATTTTGTGGGTATAAAGCCAATCGATGCTGGCACTAGCTTGAAAAATATTCTAAGCACAGCCTTTTTTTGGATTGCTGCCCTCTCAATCATAATGGTTATTGTTGGTGGTATTATCTATGCTGCTTCATCATCTGACGAAACTCGGGTGCGTCGCGCTAAGGCTACGATTCAGTATGCAATTATTGGTTTGGTGGTATCACTGTTTGCGTGGGCAATTGTTAACTGGGTGGTGGGAGAAGTGTAATGAAAAAGATTGTTTTATTAGTTTCTTTGGTGCTTTCGGTAGTAGTATTCTCCCCTACTTTAGTGCTGGCAGAGACTGATCAGGGTGCTGGTGCGGGTCTTGATGAGGTTTGTAGTGGAGAATCAGACTCTCCAGTTTGCCAGCGTAAAGACAAAACACTTGATAGTCTAGTGGTCAAAGTTATGCAATATCTCATGTATGTAGTCGGTGTCGCCTCGTTGGTTTTTCTAATGTATGGCGGTATATTATATGCGACTTCATCTGGTAAGCCCGATGCATTAACTAAAGCAAAGAAAACTATTATCGGAGCTGTAACTGGCTTAGCTGTGGCTCTCCTAGCTTTGGCGATTGTGAACTTAGTTAAGAGCACGGTTGATGAAGTGGCCCCGAGCACTCAGCCTCAGGATCAAGAGGAGTCAGAATAAATTTGTTTAGCAAGAGCATTTACTTTTTAGTTAATAGTTGTTAAAATAAAATTAAAATCATAAATAAGGAAAAAATTATGAAGAAAGCTAAAAAATTATTACTAATCGTTGGGGCAATGGTTTTTGCAATGCTAGGCTCATCAGCATTAATTTCTAATGCAGCTATAGCTACCGATCTTAACTTTGATAAAGCCCTAACTGACGTTGGTAGTGATACTGGTCTTCAGGACAGAGACCTAGAACCAACCAGTGTTGTCACACAGGCTATCAAATGGATTATGTATGCTGTTGGTATCGTTTCAGTTGTCATGATTGTTGTTGGTGGTATTCGCTATGCTACTTCAGGTGGCAATGCCGAGAAAGTTAAATCAGCTAAGAATACCATTCTTTACGCTTGTGTTGGCTTGGCTGTGGCTCTCCTAGCTTTGGCGATTGTGACTTATATCAGTGGTGATCTTATGGATTCTGTAGCTACTTAGTGGGTACAGTACAGATTAATAAAATTAACACGTCGCAAACCCCGCTCTAAGAAGTAGCGGGGTTTGCTTACTTTACTTTATTTCTTATGGTTGTTAAACTATAGTCAGATATTTTAACATAAGGAAAATGATATGGAAAAACGAATACAAAAACTTCTTTTGATGATTGCTATACCAGCCATGGCATTTTTGGGATTATCTAGTTTGTCACAAATTGCATTGGCTGAGAGTAGTATTTTGCCGCCTGATGTTAAGGTGCCGACTGAGCTAGATCGCAATGTTAATATAGCCACAATTGTGACCAAGGGTCTCCAATGGCTAATGTATGCTGTTGGTGTTGTTTCAATTGTTATGATTATTGTCGGTGGTATTCGCTACGCTACTTCAGGTGGCAATGCCGAGAAAGTTAAATCAGCTAAGAATACCATTCTTTACGCTTGTATTGGCTTAGGTGTGGCTCTCCTAGCGCTAGCGATTGTGAATCTTGTTGATACTACGACTAGCGGATTTTAATTAATAAGGATTACAGGTTTGATAATGAAAAATAAGATAACAAAGCGTATCATAATTCCTCTTCTAGTTCTATTCGGTGGATTAATGTTGGTTTCCTCGGCAAACATTGTAAGGGCTGAGCCGCTTAAATTTAAAGATGCAATTGATCAAGGCAAAACTGTTTTAAAGAAAGATAAAATTAGCCCGTCTAATGTAGTTACACAAGGTCTCCAATGGCTAATGTATGCTGTTGGTGTTGTTTCAATTGCGATGATTATCATTGGTGGTATTCGCTACGCTACTTCAGGTGGCAATGCCGAGAAAGTTAAATCAGCTAAGAATACCATTCTTTACGCTTGTATTGGCTTAGGTGTGGCTCTCTTAGCTTTGGCGATTGTGAACTTTGTTGATAAGCAAACTGGTAAACTGGGCGGGACCCCAACTACAGACACTGACTCTGAAGTAGACCTCGATGACTATGAGGTGCCCTGTCCTGAGGGTGTTGAAGGGCCCTGCTACGGCCTTTAACTAACTAGTTCTTCAATTAAAATCACCCTGTAGGGTGATTTTAATACAGTATTATTGTAATCCGTACTACTTCTATTAATTAATTGGAATCTTGATTTCGTTTTGAGCTTTGACTTTATTAAAACTAACAGTCAAGACACCGTCTTTTAACACAGCGTCGACTTCATCTTCTTTAACCTGCACTGGTAAAGCGATCGTGCGGGTAAACTCACCCCAATAACACTCTTGGATGTAAAAGTGAGTTGCGCCATCTTCGTCACCGCTTGATAGTGTGCCGCTAATTGTTAGGATGTCGTCCGACAGACTAACGTCTAAGTCGCGCTTATCAACACCAGCTGTGCGAGCCTTTACGACTAGCTTATCAGGTGTTTCATATAGGTCGACTGCTAGTTGACCAGGTAGTTCATCATCGCTTTCGGCCCACTCCTCTGGCGATTCTTCAGCAGCCGCTTTCTTGGTTTCTTCTGGTTCGGTCGGGTTCAGCAACAAGTCGTCAGCTGGATCTTCCCCGAATAACTTGTCGTCATCGAGAAATGCTGCCGCCAGTTCGTCTTCCATCAGAAGATCATTGTCATTTTTTTGAGCCATTCTACTCCTCCAATTAAACAATAGTTATTTTTGACTATTGAAATATACACTACCATTATAAACAAGATTATTGTTATAATCAACTAAATAACCCTTAAAATGTAAAAATTACAATGATTGACAAGGTGCTTAAGTTTATCATCCCCCACCACTGTTGTCGCTGCCAAAAAGTTGGTGCGGCACTCTGTCAAGATTGTATAAATTACATCATCCCACGGCGTAAAAACGACCCAAAGTTGACAAAATGCCAAGAAAGCTGGCTAGACTGGCGCTGTTTTGGTTGGCGGAGTGGGTTGTTGGAGAAAATAGTCGATGATTATAAGTTTAATTTAAAACGAGAGTTGGCTAATCCCCTAGCTCAGCTGCTGGCCAGTCAATTGCGTGATTTGACCAGTGAGTCAGTGGTGGTTGTGCCGATTCCGACTACTGGTAAGCACAATCGTCAGCGGGGTCTTGACCATATGAAACTAATCGGTAAGGAGTTGGCTAAGTTATTAGGTGGCACTTGCGAGCCGATTTTACAGCGCGCCAGTCAAGTTAGCCAGCGTGGACTGCAGCGTGGTGCTCGCCTTAAAAACGCTCAAACGTCTTTTAAAGTTAGCCAGCCACTCGATGAAAAGAAGACCTATCTGGTAATCGACGATGTCTGGACGACTGGTGCAACGATTATTACTGCAACTGAATTATTGAAAAAACACGGTGCTAAAAAAGTCGTGGCGGCCGTAATTTGTCGCCAGCCAGTGGATAAGAAAGATAAGGCCTTAAAGTTTAAGGTATAAGACTTGATCTACTTAAGGACAAATTCCCAACCTGGTCGCCATGACTTGGTTTTGCGCCAGTCGTCGGCGAAAGCTTGTTCCCAAGTTTTTCCTTTTAGTAGAACTTCTAGCGCCAATTGTGGTGCTTTGTGAGCCACGATGGCAATGTGCTGGCCGTCATAATCGCGCTTTAGGTCTTTGAGAAATGATTCGATTCGGGTTTTTACATCTTCGTAAGATTCGCCATTAGGAAAAGGCTGATAGATGCTTTTCTCTTGAATTGGTTCAACTATTTCTGATGGCTGGCCGTTGTAATCGCCGTAGTTGCATTCGCGCAATCTTTCGTCGATTATAATCGGAAACTTATCCTTAAAAGACAGCTCAGCCGAGCGAACGGCTCGAATTAAATCAGAACAAAAAATTGCAGTAAATTCGTCGGTGTTTTGTTGAGGAAGTTCTTTTGATTGTTTAACACCTAGCTCCGAAAGATCGACGTCTTTCCAGCCAGATGAAATATTTTGCTCGTTGTCGGTGGTTGTCCCATGGACAAAATAGGTTATTTGTATAGCCATGGCGTGATTATAGCACAGGGTGGCTAGGTAGTGGCTGTCGCCGTGCTTCGCTATGGAGTAATAGATTTGTTATCTTGCATTATAAATCTTGACTTTCCATTACTTCTTTGTTAAACTTAATGCATGAAAACAGTTACCATTACATCGCAAGGACAAATCACCATCCCTATCGCCATCAGACGAGCGTGGAATATTAAGGGGTCAGAAGAACTACAGGTGTCTTTTAACCCCGAAACCAAGAGAATGATTATCGAGAAGCCTCTCGAGGTGGATGAGTTTTTAAAGATTGCCGACGAAGTTGCCGCTAAAATTCCAAAAGGCATTAAGCCGCTTCAGGGTGCCGAAATTGGCGAATTTTATCGCGCTAGTCGTACCCAAGAAATTGTTGATAAGTTCTCAGATGGAGTTAAAAAATAATGCGTGGCTCTCTAGATACCAGCGCAGTTCTGCGACTGCTCTTAAATGACATACCAGAGCAGACTAAAGAGATGGCGATACTTTTACGCCGTTCAAAAGAACAGCTAGCTGTTGCCGACTTGGTCTTTGTCGAGATGGCGCATGTTTTGGAGCGCTATTATCAGCTAGAGCGGTCAGATATTTGTAGCTTGTTTCAGAGCTTTATGCGCCTCGACGTGATTAACTGCAACCGCGGTATGTTGGAGCGCGCCTCGGCGGTTTTTACCAAGCACCCTGCCCTAAGCTTTGAAGATTGCTGTCTGGCAATCTACGCCGAGCTTAACCAAGCCGAACCACTTTATACTTTTGATCAAAAGTTGGCTAAACAGCTCGACCAGGCTGAATTGGTTGGCTAGCGCCACGCTTCGTTCGAACCCCGTGAATTTAGGGCGCAAACCAATCAGCTCGATAGGAGCTCTGGCGGTTACGACCGACAGCGAAGTGCAGACTGCCCCATAACGATGGGCGCAGTCAAACGTCCCTAGAGAGCTGATTGGTTGAAAGCCCTGGATAGCTGGCGTGCCGCGCTACGCCCGAACTCCACTATTTGAACTCTTTTCTTTAGGAGAAATATCGCTCCACTTCGTTTCACTCCTTTGACTCATTCGAAAAGAAAATGCCTTCGGCGCTTTCTTTTCTCATCTCACCTACGCCGACTCTCGCTGTCCGCCATTCGGCGGACTACGCGAGAGTTCTTATCTCAAACTTCAGCAAATAGAAATACCCAGCATTGCTGGGTATTTCTATTTGGCGGAGGAGGAGAGATTCGAACTCTCGCTACAGATTACTCCGTACTAACGATTTAGCAAACCGTCCCCTTCAGCCTCTTGGGTACTCCTCCACGAAATATCATTTTATCATATTATCGACTGAATTGTCGCTTTTTTATCTTAAATCTGGTAAAATAACCCTCCGTAACCATGGAGAGATGGCCGAGTGGTTGAAGGCACCAGTCTTGAAAACTGGCATACGGCAACGTATCGTGGGTTCGAATCCCACTCTCTCCGCCAGGAGAAGGCTCCGACTGATCGATAGACTAGTCGGAGTTTTCTTCTTGTGAAAGAAATAGTATTCGAACCCATGAGGTTCGACATAATAGTATTACTTATTGTTGATATTATCGGCTTGTTTTGCTGTTTTTCTGATATACTGAATTTATGAGCAAGCAAGACAAGAAGCCCACTAGAGAAACTAAATCAAAAACTGAGAAAGTCTCTGAGGATAGTATTAACTGGCAATTTATCCCTCGAAAACATAATTTCTCTGGGAAGTGGTATATCGGTATGGTTCTTGGCTTCTTGGTACTGTTGGCTTTAGCAATATTTTTAATTAAATCTTGGTCGTTTGTAGTGCTGTTATTAGTGTCGGTCTTGGCTTTAGTAGTATTTATTCGTCGTCCTAATAAACCAATTCATTATTCATTAACACCAGATGAGATATCAATTGATGGGATAAATCGTCCCTTTGATGACTTTAAATCTTTTGGTGTAGTCACTAACTTAGATGGTACTTTCAAGATAGTCTTTACTCCTACTAAACGTCTCGCACCGGCTCTTGAAGTTGATATCAATACTGAAGATGGCGAAAAAATCGTTGACTTCTTAGGGGTTCGTTTGCCTATGAAAGAAGTTGAACTGAATTTTATTGATCAAATTGTGCAACGACTTGGCCTCTGATAAAGAATCTTGCTAAAATCACTAGTTTCCTCTATAATGCGTCCAATGCTGGAAACAGCGGCACCTTTTAGTTTTAGTTGGTGGGTTTCTAATAGAATCCACCATATGAACCCGTAGCTCAGCTGGATAGAGCGTCAGCTTGCGGAGCTGAAGGTCGCACGTTCGACTCGTGTCGGGTTCGCCAAGAGGAATAACTCACCTTACAGTGAGTTATTTCTCTTGGTTGAAACACCTAGACATGAGTCGAACATGGCTTTTATGAAGTGAAAAGATATTCATGTATAATGGCAATAAGTATACGGAGATCGAAGGTGGTATGAAGAAAAAAAAGATAATTGGTGCAGGAGTTGGGGTTTTAATTCTGCGAAATAAACAGGTGCTTTTGGGTAAGCGACACATTGATCCCAAGAAGGCCTCTAGTCTTTTAGATGGTGCAGGAACTTGGACTATGCCAGGTGGTAAATTGAATTTTGGAGAGACTTTCGAATCGGCAGCTGTGAGAAAGGTAGCTGAGGAAGTTGGTCTCAAATTAAAGCAGCTAGAAGTTATTTGTGTCAATAATGACAGAGTTAAAACAGCTCATTTTGTGACAGTCGGCTTGTTTTCGGACAATTTTACAGGTGAGCCTAGAGTTATGGAGCCAGATGAGATTACTGAATGGCAGTGGTTTGATTTAAATAACCTGCCCTCACCGATGTACTTCCCTAGTACAAAAATTTTAGAAAATTACAAAAGAGGGCAATTTTATATTACTGAATTGTCCGAGTATTAAACCTAATCTAGATTTCATGTGCTTTTCTAGTCTTTAGGCTGAATCTCAATAGCACAACCCTTAATCAGTGCTTGGCTGACTTTTTGGTAAGCGCTAGTTAAAATTCGACTAAAAGTCGGTTGCGATACGTCCATTTGCTGGGCAGCGGAGATTTGATCAAGCTCGTCAATATGGTATAGCTTGAGTGCTTCAATCTCTTCTGCCAGCAATTGGATGGTTTGCAGTCCGCGCATCGGTACGCCTTGGGGTTTAAAATTATAAACCCTGGGCTCAAAACACAGATTGCGCCTACGTCGTTGTCGATGTCTGGGCATGGTGCTTAGGCGTTGTTTCGCCCGCGTCCACCGCCACGCCCACCTCGACCGGCTCGCGGACGACTTTGTCGTCCAGCACCCATACCCCTTTGCGGTGATGGATTGCTGTCACCTTTGGTTGACTTATCCGAACAGTCACCCTGTCCTCGACCAGTCTTTGGACCCTCTCCTCGTGGTCCAGTTCCGTCAAAATTAGGCATAGTGTCTCCTTTCTTTATGAATACGTATTCATAATAGCATAGTTAAAAAACTTTTGTCAAGGATTAATTTTCGGGATAGTACAAAGAGTTGATGTATTGACTAAATAGCTGTTTTGTGCTAGAATATAGGTATAGTCTTACAAAAACAAACACAACAAGGAAAAAAGAAATGAGAAGCCCAGAAGCTTATCCGAATCGAAATGAACAGGAGCGCCAGAGTGGTGCTGAGAATCCACTTCCAAAAACCGAGTATCATTTTCTAGAACGAGAATATCTTGATATTGACTTTGGGCCTAATGATATTGATAGAATTCGTTTGCAACTTGGTTCGGCTCAGTATGAAATATTAGATATGAGTCACCAAAAGAATCGAGAGGAGATAATCAATCGTCAATATGCGGTTAACGAAGCTAAAGGACGAGGTTTCCAAGAAATTGAGGGTAGTCCAGTTAATACGCGGTGGTTGATGGTGCCAAGAGACTTTAGTCACGAAGGAGTGCCTGATGAGTTTGATTTGTGGTCAAAAGGATGTAACTACAAAGGCATACGACCAGGAGAAGAGATTGTGATTGGCAGCGACCCAGGTAATAAGTTGGCTAATAGGTTCACGAGTATGAGAAACAATGAGTCCATCTCTGGGCGACACTGTACCCTTCTTCCCGATAAGGATGGCAGATGGTTTAATATAGATGATTCTTCATCTCAAGGCACAAGAGTTGAGATTATTAGGATGGCTAAGCCAGAGATTAAGCCAGATGATGGGCGCTTTAGCTTGGCAAAATATGCTATAGAGTTAAGCGACGATAAACACGAACGGCCTTCTCAGCGAGGTGCTGAACAGATGGTGCCACCCAGGCTTGAAACATTCTCCTTGCGAGGCAAGAAGCCAGCTGAGCAAGACCCAACACCTGCAGAAAAATACCAACAGGTTCTAAATAAATTGGGTGAAAAAGACGCAGAATATATCGAAGAAGACGGAGCGGTTATTTTGAATATGAATAAGGTTAGGGAGGCTCAAATCAAGTTTGGTAACACAGAATTGTGGTTACTGGACATGACACGAAAAGAGAATCGCAATCTAATAACTAATTATCAATATAAGCTTCGTCAGGAAAGGGATATTGCTGACAAGGAGCAGATTGGTTTTGGTAAGGACGTGATAGTGTTCGATTACAATAGTGTTGATCTTGATCAGGGGTTGGGGTACAAGGGCATTAGCCGTAATGGTTTGCCACTTGTGTTTGGGCGCGAATCAGATGCAGGTTTGTTGGGTCGGTTTGATAGCCTAAAAGATGATGAATCCATTTCCGAAAATCACTTTGATGTCTCTCTAGTAAATGGTCGTGGTGCTAATTACTTGATTATTCGTGACTTGGGGTCAGAAAGCGGAACAGAAATAACGGCGTTTGTAGATGAAAAAAATAATGATGAGTATGAACAGAGAAGCGTGCCTTGGTGGGGGTAATTGCTGGCTCTCTCGCGATAAACTGAAGTTATTGATATAATCATTGAAGTCAGCAACCATGGAGAGATGACCGAGTGGTTGAAGGTGCCGCTCTCGAAAAGCGGTATGGGGCAACTCATCGTGGGTTCGAATCCCACTCTCTCCGCCAGAACAAAATTACGACCTGAAGTGGTCGTGATTTTGTTATGACTGAGAATTGGCGACCGAGAACCCACTGTTTTGCGAAGCAAAACTGGGTTCGGTGGAGTGAGTGAAGCGAGCGAAAAGCAGGCCGTAGGCCTATTTTTCCGAGCGAACGAACGGAAGAGGCGAAGCCGATATCCCACTCTGGCGGATTTCTTCTTGTGAAGAAATGGTTCGAACCCAGGTTCGGGCATGGCGTGGCGCCAGCCACCATCCCACTCTCTTGTGGCCTTTGTTCAATAGTTACTTCTTGGGGACGCTTGATGACGCCTGTCGTTACAGGGTCATCGGTGCTAAGCTCTCCGTCGTGACTGCGAGATTCCCCTCGAAGCAACTATTGAACCGGCCATACACAACAATGCATTTTTTCGTGAGCAAGCAAAAGAGCGAATCCGTCAAAGGCGGATGAGCGATATCCCACCTTCTCGCCCCTCTCCATGATATAATTCAAAGACCTAATCTAGCATGAAGAACAAAATTGATTGCAAAAATAAAGTCCCTGTTAATAGCTTAATAATGCTTGGAGTTAGTGGGTTTCAGTTAATCTATTCGCTGATGTTAGCAGCAACTCAAAACTTCTCGATTGCAGGCGGTTGGTTTCTGATGGCGCTACTTAGTGGTCTGCTGGCTGTTTGTAATCAGTTAGGTTTGAGTAAGAGATTTTGGTCTGCACTTATAAATGTACTGACGTGGGGTTTTATTACTACAGCGGGTTTTTTGATATTAATATCAGTGATGATTGCTTTTAAGGGAAGTCAACAGTCGGCTATTGAGCGATGTGATTTAATAGTCGTTCTGGGGTGTAAAGTTGATAATGGTGTTGTAAATAATACATTGAAGGCTCGTTTAGAGTTAGCTCTTGACCTTTCTCAACGAAATCCCGAGGCTCATATAGTAGTTTCGGGTGGTAATGCTACCGCTAATCGTCCACCAGAAAGTCAAATTATGTTTGATTATCTCATATCACAGGGCGTTAATGATTCGAAGATATTCCAAGAGGGTTATTCACATAACACAATTGAGAATATAATGAACAGTAAGTATTTTATGGATGAGTCTAAAAGTCCTTGCATTGTTTCGAGCTTTTATCATATTCCTCGGATAAGACAGATTTGCCACCAAGCTGATGTTCAGGCTGGTTTTGCTGGTGCATCAGCACCAATTGTTCTTATTCCACACCAGCTTCTTCGAGAAGCAATCGCTTTATTGGTAACACCTTGGCGTATTAGTATTAAAACTACTAAATCGACGTGTGGTACAATTTAGCTAAGTTTAATTGAGGGGAAAATATGAGTACAGTTTTTTCTAAAATTATCGCTGGTGAGTTGCCAAGTCATAAAATTTATGAAGACGATCGTGTTTTGGCGTTTCTGGATATATATCCAAAGAATGAAGGCCATACATTAGTAATACCTAAAAAACCAGTTGAGTTTATCTGGGATATGACTGATGGTGACTATACCTATCTCATGTCGGTGGTGAAAAAACTGGGCAAGCATTTGCGTGCTGTTCTCCCTTATCAATACGTCCAGATTAGCGTGGTTGGCACTGATGTGCCGCATGCTCATGTTCACCTGATTCCGTTTAATGCTGGTGTGCCTTTTAAGCGTTTGTCTAAAAGAGCTGATGACGCAGATTTGGCTAAATTAGCTGAAAAACTACGTGTGGGTCTAGCTGATGAAAAATAAAATTAGCCAGAAACAATTAGTTTATAATTTGTCGGTTTATAGTCTAGCACATGCTGCTGTAGATTTTGTCTGTGCGGTGGTGGTGTTTAGTGTCTTTAAATATCAACTGACTAGTTGGGAAAATTTCGTCACGTTAGTTGTTCTGTACAATGTTTGTGCCTTTGGTTTGCAGTTTGTAGTTGGCTTGGTGGCTGACCGCATTAGAAATCCTCGTCTAGTTGCTCTAATTGGTTGTCTAATGGTAGGTGTGGGTAGTGTAGCTCTGCTCTGGTCGCCAGTCTTAGCAATTCTGTTGGTTGGTTTGGGTAATGCTTTGTTTCATGTCGGTGGTGGTGTGATTAGTTTTAGCCTAACTCCAAATCAAGCGACTGCCCCAGGAATCTATGTTGCGCCAGGGGCTATAGGCTTACTGGGTGGCTCTTTATTGGGTAAGTCAGGTCAAATTACGCCGTGGCTACCAGCTGTTATGATGACCGTTTGTGCACTGATGATTTGGTGGTTAGAATCGCCACGGCTTAGTTATAAGGAGGCTACTTTTAAGCCAAGAACAAAATTTACTAACTTAATAATTGCACTTCTGTTGGTATTGCTATCAGTGGCAATCCGGTCCTTCATTGGTATGGCAATGGCTTTTCCTTGGAAGACTAATTTAGACTTGTTGTTAATTCTTACAGCGTCGATTGTATTGGGCAAAAGTTACGGCGGCATCATAGCCGATCGTGTCGGTTGGACTAGGACGGCGGTTGTTTCCTTAGTAACATCGATACCCTGTTTGATACTGGGTTGGTCTAGTCCAGTTTTAGCTATAATTGGGATGTTCTTGTTTAATATCACTATGCCGATTACTATGGCGCTACTAGCGAATCTACTACCAAATCGATTAGGTTTGGCTTTTGGCCTAAGTTGCTTAGCGCTTCTAATTGGCGGTTTACCTAGTTTGACAGGTGCCAGTTTTGTACTCAGTGGTGCTTTAGAGATTACTGCTATTGTGGCTATCTCAGCCCTATCGTTATATTTTGGGCTAAAATTATCGACACGACTTTATCGTCAGAAGACAGATTCTAACCTAAAATAGTATTATGCTAGAATGGAGTTATTATGAAGAAAATCGTTAAAAATTTACTAGTAGTCGTGGTTATGATTTTTGCTACGGCGACTGTCTTGTCACCAAAAGTTGGGGCGGATTTGATAGCGCCGCCAGATGAAAAAATTTGGAATCGCGGTGAGGTGAAAGAATTTTCTTATAATGATTTAGAGTTTGATAAAACAAAACAGACAAAACAGATGGTCATTTGGGGTGGTGTTTCTCTAGTTGCTGCGATTGTAGCTATTGTTGGGTTAAACACAGTCCGTAAGCGTAAGAAATAGTACGATGCCGTCTTTTTTATTTGCCCTATCGTTTACCATATTAGTCGAGGTATTAGTGGGTGTTATTCTTGGGTATCGTGATAAACAGTCATTACTTAGCATTGCGCTGGTTAGTTTATTTACTAACCCAGTTTTAAATCTTATTTTTTTGATTAACGACCACTATAATTTCTTGACGGTAGACATTACTGCTATCCTCTTAATGGAACTAGCGATAGTTTTGATCGAATGGGGTTTGCTAGTCTTCGCACTCAAATCCAACAAATGGAAGCTGCTACTCTTGTCGTTCCTAATGAATGCTAGCTCTTTTTTGGTTGGCCAAGTTATTTTTAATTAGATTCTCTAATTGACTTTTATACGAAACTGTGATAAAATAGAAGCATATAATTAACAAAAACAAAAAACAAAAACGAGATGACTTCAGAAGATCAGTTCCCAGAACATAGAGCTAATCCGGCCTATTCGATTGGTGAGAAGCTTTTGGCTGATCCAAACAAGACAGTTGTTCGCAAAACTACCGAGCTAGAAGATATCGTTGGCGATTACCTAGTTGCCAGTCAGTTAATAGACGAAATTGAATCTCATAGTGTACTTTTTTTAAGGAACGATGATATGAAAATCTTGGCTGATCCTGAGCGGGCTTTGAGGCAAGTAATTGAAGAGATTGATGGCGAAGCTGCACTAACCAACAAAACTATACTTAGTGAAATTACACTTGATACCATTGCCAGACGTCGGGATTATGATGGCCCACATCAATTCATCAGTGCTCGAGATCGAGACCGAGCTAGTGAGATTCGAAAAACAATAAAGAAGAACTATATCTTGCCCTTGGGTGAGAATTTGCGCAAGAAAATTGAAGAGAGTTCGTCGCACGTTACCGTCGGTCAAGCTAGACAAAGAATATCCAGTGCTTTTAACGCGGCTCAAGTGAATAATCGATTAGTTTTTGAGGCGGCTGGTAGCTATACTGACACTACCGTACAGCGCGTTAGGTTAGAAGAGTTGGATAATTTATTTTACGGCATGAGAAGTGAGTTAGCTATAAAAGAATTGATCCTAGAGTACAACTTCGATGAGAGCACAGCAGTTTTTGACATAATCGAAGCCACTCCCGATGACGAGCTAAACGGAGTAGATCTATTCTTGGACACTAAAGTGATGTATGACAGTCGTGGTTGGTGGCGATACCCAACGCCTGACGAAATTCAACAAAATAAGTGCCAAACCATTCGAGTTCCAGTAGATGTTAAGGCCACCCAAAAGGCGGTTGACGAAACTATGGAGGAGCGTCGCCAGTCCGGCTATGCTAATAAAAAAGGCAACTCGTTAGTCCTATGGTCACAGTTTCATAATGAGGACTTCCGATTGTATTTGCCAGATGGGAAAGATTCACAACCTATATTGAAGCCAAATGAGTTAGATGCGGAGGTTTTTCTTAATTACGATACTTCATTGGCGGCTTTACGGAAAATTGATGGCAATACTAATATTAGGTATATACGTTCTGGTCAGAAGATCAAGCCACCATCGCTGAGCAAACGATATGGCAATATTCAAGAGCAGATTTTAGAGTATATTAAGGTTAATCATATTCCCCCTCGTCGATTAGGAAAGTCAGCTATAGCTGCGATGATAAAAGCTTGGCAAGTAGACGCCTAGTTGCAAACAATAAATAACATGGTATAATATGAACATCTGAGAGAAAAGTGAAGCTTGCTTCAACTTTTCCGAGGATGTGAAATATTACACGATAGTATAATATTGGTACACGAGTGAAAAGAAAACTTGTTTTCTTTTCCGAGTGTACGACATATTGCACATTGTGACTAGTTCTTTAGTATTGTCAATTATAGGAGGGTGGTATTATGAGTGGGAAAGGGACTTCTCAGGTGATAGGTAGGCAACTGGACATGACGCCACGTGACTTTAGGGCAGAGGTAATCCGCCTTGACCAAACTCATCCAAGGCCGTTGGTTTGGGAGATTGAGGGAAGGGTATTCTCTAATCCCCAAGCGCAAACAGGACCAGACTACTGCATTAGGGGCGAATGTGATGGCGGATCGGTACGCTATGAAGTTATTGGCGCCACGGTCCATGAAACATTCGTTCGAGCTGGGTACCCTGGCGATGACTAAACGACTATATCCCGAGTAAAGCTCGGGATTTTTATTTGGTGTAAAATTAAATTATGAAAATTATTTCAATTGGCAAGAAGACCGGACTTGAGTTAAAGAATGCTATAGAAGGCTATTCTCGTCGCTTGCAAGGCCAATTCAAGGTCGAATGGGTGCTCATGCCTAACTCGCCAAACAAAGGCGATTTGGCGCGCTCTGACGAGTCCGACGTGATTCTGGGCCGTTTAAAGCCGACGGATTTCGTTATCTTGCTAGACGAGCGGGGTGAAAATATCACTTCCCCTGCCCTGTCTGAGAAGCTTCAGGCGAATTTGGACAAAGAGATTGTGTTTGTGATTGGTGGAGCTTATGGCGTCAATGAGGCACTGCGTCAGCGGGCAGATTTTGTTTGGAGTTTGTCAAAACTGGTTTTTCCACACCAGATTGTGCGCCTGATCCTAATCGAGCAGATTTATCGCGCTCAAACCATTATGCAGGGCCATCCGTATCATCATGAATAATGGTTATCAGCAGCCTTTCTTATTGGGCTTACGGCTAACCAACTCTCCAGAGACGTTTGACCACGCCTGTCGCACTCCTTCGCCATAGGCTACAGACTACAAAGTTACGGGGTGTCTACACTTCGCCGTAGGTCGTAACCGCCAGAGCCTCTGTCGAGCTGGTTGGCCTGCGCCTTTAACACTGGATGCTGTTTTGGCCGGTCTAATAGCTGGTTGTAAGACAATCTCGCAGTTACCGAGAGTTTAGCGCGAGCAGCCCTGTGACGACAGGCGCTGCCGACGCGTGTCTTACGCCAGTTATTAGACATCAGGCCAAATGGTTGGGCTTACTTAGTCTCGACCTGCTCTTCGAGTCGCTTAATCAAGTTAAGTGTGGTGGCGAGTTCGGTCTTGGTTTCTATGACTAAATGTTTAGGAGCCTTTTTGGTGTAGTTGGGGTTGTCTAGCCGAGCTTGTAGGTTCGTAGCGCGAGAGCGGGCTTCTAGTAACCGGACTTCTAAATTAGCTTGATGTTCATAAAGTGTTTTGGCATCTACTTCTAGCCAGACTTGATGACCGGTGTTGCTGATGCGAATACCGCTTGGATTTGAGACCGATCGAACATCATTGATTCCAGTTAAGTGTTTAATGATTGGCTCATTGTTGATCATTAAGTCGTTGCGCTGATGTACTAAATCGTATTTACGTTTACTGGGTAATTCTTTTAGCAGAAAGCGAGTCTCTTCAACGATTCGCCTAATCTCCTCAAAATTAGCCGAGTGCTCAGTCGAAAACGATACGGTCTTAGGCTCAGGATATCGTTGTAAAATTAACAACTCGTTGCTATGCCAATTGGCTGATTGCCAGATAGCTTCAGTAATAAAAGGCGCGAATGGATGAGCGATTTTAAGGATTGTATCGAGAACATAGGCTAGTAGTTGGTGGTTGGTTTGTTTTTTAGATACTTCGAGATACCAATCAGCCACATCATTCCAAATGGTTTGGTAAACTACCTCCCCCGCTTCTGAAAAACGATATTTACTTATATGTTGATTGATTTGCTTAATTGCCCTATCAAGCCGATCGATTATCCAGTGGTCAGCCTCAGATTGTAGTGGTATTTTTTTTGATTCAATTGGTTTAAAATCTTCCGGCAAGAGTGCAAAAACATATCGCGCGATATTCCACAGTTTGTTACAGAAATTACGTCCGGCAATCACATTTGATAGTGCAAAAGCTTGATTTTGCCCAGCAGAACGATTAGCAATAATGCCGAGTCGCAAAGCATCCGAACCGTACTTGCCAATAATCTCGATTGGATTTATGACATTACCCTTTGATTTACTCATCTTTTGACCATGCTCATCTAATACCATACCGTGCATATAAACTTCTCTAAATGGCACTTGATTGGTGGAATAAAGTCCGAGCATAATCATGCGGGCGACCCAGCGATCAATTAAGTCAAAACCGGTTTCCATCAAGTCGGTTGGGTAAAATTCAGCTAACTTTCCTTTGTTGAGATAGTCGGTGACAACATAGGGCCACTGTCCACTGGAGAACCAGGTATCAAAAGTGTCTTCTTCTCGCTGATAAGTTTGACCATCGATTTCAATGCGTTCTTGATTAACGCGCGTATCGAAGATCCAGTCATCTGGGTCATCAACATTTTGAAAGGCTGGAATTGGAATTCCCCAAGCGATTTGGCGTGATAAGTTCCAGTCACGCAAGTTGTCTAGATAGCGAATAATTACTTGTTTTTTATTGGCAGGATAAAATCTTATCTGGTTACTCATGATAGCTTGTTTGGCACGTTCAGCTAGTGGCCGAACTCTTAAAAACCATTGCTCTTTTATCATTGGCTCAATTGGCCAGCCCGATTTGTAGTCAAAACCAACTACATGTTTAATCTTCTTCTCCCCCCTTCTCAGTTCGAGCGATTCCAAAATAGCCAAAGTCTTTTTGCGAGCTTCTTCAGTAGTCAGACCATTAAGACTGCTTGGTGAATTAATCATTTTGCCATCGTAGTCAATTACTTGAATTGGCTCGAGCTTATGTCGTTTGCCTACCTCAAAATCATTAGCATCGTGAGCGGGCGTGATCTTAACGACACCAGTGCCGTACTTCATGTCTACATAATTGTCAGCAATAATTGGTACTTCGCGGTCGACAATTGGGACAAAGGCGTGTTTGCCAATGAACTTACTATAGCGTTCATCCTTGGGGTTAACGGCTACTGCTACGTCACCCAGAATAGTCTCTGGTCGTGTAGTAGCAACGACAATTTCACCCATATCATCGCTTAACTGATAAGCAATGTTGTATAGAACACCTTCAACTTCTTTGTGATTTACTTCGATATCAGCATAACTAGTCTGATATTTAGTTGAATAGTTGACCATGCGTTTACCACGATAAATTAGGTCTTCATCCCAGAGCTTTTTAAAGGTTGAATAAACTGTTTCGATGACTTTAGCATCAAGTGTAAAAACTAGGTCGTCCCAGCTACAACTTGCGCCTAATGAGCGGAGTTGTAATTCCATATCGCCACGTTTTTCAGCGACAAAGTTCCAAACTTTTTGGTAAAGTTCTTCACGTGAAAACTCTAGGCGAGTTTTGCCCTGCTTATTTAACTCTTTCTCGAAAACTACCCAAGTCTCAAAGCCGGCATGATCGGCGCCAGGAATATAGACTGTTCGCCTCCCCTGCATGCGATAGTAGCGTACAAGAATATCCTGTAAATTAACTGTTAAAGCGTGACCAATGTGAAGATTGCCATTGGCATTTGGTGGTGGCATGACGATAGAGTAGGGTTTCCCCTCGCCTCTTGGGCTGAAGGCATTGCCGGCTTCCCACATGGCATAAATAGTTGGTTCAAAATTTTCTGGCTGATAGGTCTTTGCTAAATCCATATAATTTTCTCGTAGTAAATATCTGTTAACATCATAGCACAATTTGCTTTCTAGAGACACCTAGTATAAGTTGGTTTTTGTTCAACAGCTACTTCTCGGAGGCGCTTGATGACGCCTGTCGTATTCCTTCACTAAAGCTACGGACTGCAAAGTTACAGGGTCAACTACGCTAAACTTTCGTCGTAACTCAAGATTCACCTCGAAGCAACTATCGAATCGACCGAAATAGTCACTAGAGGATTAAGGCATGTTTGTAATAAGCCAATAGTAATTAAAAGCCAACTCTTATTGGGTCTGCGTATTTTTCGAAGTATTAATTTTGACGGCCTAGTAACAATATTTTCACGTGAAAAGTTAGTTTAAAACAGGCCGCGCTGTGGGTGAGGTTCAAGCGTGAATGGATTAACAGGTTCGCTATATTGACTAATGAAGTAGCCAGCCGTAGCAATCATAGTGGCGTTATCGGTGCAGTAGCGCATCTCAGGATAGGTGAGGCGAGCACCAAATGCCTCACTGAAACGTTGCCTTAAAAGCTGATTGGCTGCTACACCACCAGCTAGGCAAATTGATTCTGGTGTAAATTTTTCATTTGCGACGATGGTCTTATCTAATAAAATTTCCACCGCGGTAGCTTGAAAACTGGCAGCTAAATCAGCTTGGTCTTGTTTAGAAAGTAGGGGAGCAATTTGATGTGATGGGAAGGCATAATCTTTACCAACCAGTTCTTGAGCAGTACGCAAAACCGCAGTTTTAATGCCAGAAAAGCTGAAATCATATGGCTCAGAAAGTCTTGGTTTGGTAAATTTGAAACGTTTTGAATCGCCTTGTTTAGCCACTCGGCTAATGGCTGGACCACCAGGGTAGGGGAGGCCGATAATTTTTGCTACCTTGTCAAACGCTTCACCAACGGCATCGTCTTGTGTTTGCCCGATTATGGCGTAAACACTATGTGATCTAAAAAGCATCAATTGAGTGTGTCCACCACTAACTACGAGAGTTAGGCAGGGAAACTTAGGTGGTTTTTTGCCCAAAAAATTAGCGTAGAAATGTCCCAAGATGTGATGAACTGAATAGAGTGGTTTGCCTTTGATAATCGCCAAGGTGCGCGCTACGAGTGTGCCAATCATCAGCGAGCCAATCAGTCCTGGTCCGCTAGCTACTGCGATAGCGTCAATCTCTCCCCAGGTTAAATTAGCCTCTGCGAGAGCCTGATTGATGATTGGATTAATCACTTCTAAATGTGAGCGCGCCGCCACTTCAGGAATCACACCCCCATACTTGGCATGTAAGTCAATTTGTGAACTTACGACATTAGATAAAACCGTTCGGCCGCCCTTAACTACTGCCGCTGCTGTTTCATCACAACTGGTCTCAATTCCTAAAACATTCATACGACTTATTTTAGCATGACAGTTAGAGATAGTTTTTAATAACGCTTATGATATCATAGTAAGTGTCAATAGTCTTGTTTAGTGCAGGAGATAAGTTATGAATAGTGATACAAAAAATGCCGTTTCTGTAAAACATGAAAGGAAAAATCGAGATAAAAATAGGGCTAAGCTTAATGTATCAGTGGTTTTACCTTGGGGTCTGTTAATCTTGTCCTTGATAGTTATGATTGTTTTTAATACCCAAAAACCAGCCAGAATAGAGAATGGTAATCGGGTATGCACTGAAGACATTATTAGTAAATACAATGAAATTAATTCTATGCCTGAAGGCGAGGGAAAATCGGCTGAATACAAAACTTTAATGGAAAAGATTAATTCCATTAAAGGTTCTGAAAATGATCCGACGTGTGTATACATAAGTGTCAGAAGGCTTTTTAGTGACAAGAATTACGACAAGGCGTTTTTTGAGGCGGAGAGGCTAGGTAGTTTATATAAAAAGGGTCTTATAGTCGATAGTCGCAAGATGTCCGTAACAGATTTAGATAGTTTGAAGAGTAATATCATGATGTTTAAGGCGATTGAAACAGAAAATAATCCGACGGGAGATAAAGTGCTGGAGTAGCAAGGTCATGATGCGAATTGACAAACCAGTTAAACCGCCAACTTTTTTAAGAATTCTTCTTTTAGTTATTATATTTAATCTTCTTTTAGTTGGAGGTATATCTCGAGCGGATGATTGTAGCGGTTATTTCTTTAGTCGAAATCCTGCTTACGTTAGTTGGGGTACGGACTGTATTCCTGATTATGTACAAGACCAAGCTGTCTCTCCGTGTAAAAATAGCAATGGACAAACCACTGCCTTACAGTCTGTCGCTTGGCTAAAACCGATGGCCAGCTATGATCCATGGGAAAAGGTCACGCAAATAACATCTGGTGATGTTGTGGATGGAAAAGCCGATTTAGTGATTTATTTAACTAGATATACTTGCACGACGAGCGATTGTAGTCCAAAGGGGTGTAGTGATGCTGGTAAACGGGCTGGCACTGGTGGTAGTTATTTCTGGCCAAGAAGCTGGAATCTCAAATTCAGAGGTGGTGGGTGGACAAAGGATTGTGGGCGATTGTATGACTCACGCGATCGAGTTCACGAGTTTCTTAAGTTTGACTTTGATTACGACGATAGCTCTAGTAGCGACAGGACAGTCGCTAATCAAGTGCACGGTTATAGAGGTGATAACAATGGAGCGGGAACTTTCTCTGGGTGGAATCGAGACGGGATAAATTCTTGGACAGGTGGAATTAAACTTAATATCGCTCAGTTTACAGACTTATGCATTAATCAAGGGATAGGATGTACTAAAACTGAAGCTGACGTTTATTCTATTCCAATAGCAACAGTTATAGACGGCTCAAATCGAGTCTGTAAAAATGGTAAAACTATTTATACTAATCTCGGCATCAAACTACCAATATATACGGAACCAGCGGCTACGGCGGTTGGTAGCAGTCTAGTAAATGGCAAGAGTTATGCTGAGGTTTATCCTGGTGATGAAATTAGATTTAAACACAATGTCGTGGCTAACTACATAGGGGACGACCCTAATGAATCGATCCTCTTTAAATATAAGCTTTTGTATGAAGATAATTCACATATTGTTGATAGTATAGTTGATGGTGGCCAAGAGGCTTGGCGCTCACTCCCAAGTAGCGTTAGTATGTCTAATCCAGAGGCTTCGTCGGGCGATGTTTTTGAACCTAATAAACCTTATATAGCTAAAGCTTCTGATATAAATAAAACTATTTGTCGAAAAGTTGGTTGGTGGATAGATGATAATGGCGACTATCTAGGATACTCTGAGCCGGCTTGCGTGAAAGTCATTGAGCCACCCTGTAATTATAAGATAGACACCTCTGTCAAGGGGCCAGGCGAGATTGTGGTCAATCGTTATAATCAGCCGAATCTCGGTGGTAAATTTACTCACAAGTTGGATTATAATATTACTAGCACAGAGATTAACCATAAGTGTAATATCTCTGGTAATTTTGATGCTTGGGTGCAACCTGGTGACAAGCAGCGACTTCTAAATTTGGCTGGAAGGCTACCAGAGACCAAAAATAATAAGAGCCCTCACTACACAAAGTCTTTCGACGATCCTCTGAAGTGGACTGGCTTTAAACGCACGACTCGGGCTGGAATTAGATATTGTGAACATAACCAAGCAATGTCTACTAACAACTATTCCCAACAGACCAAAATTTGGCCCCAAGCGTCGGATTGCGCTGTAGCTAGGCGAGATAACTACAGCCTTGATCTATCATGTAACCCAATCATTAACGGAAAAGAAGTTGCTAACAACGTAGTTCAACCGGGCTTTTCGATAAAATTTCAACACAACATCAAGGCCAGTAAGGCTTTAACAGACAAGTTTAGGGTTAGTCTACAGCAGGCTGTTGTTAATATAAACACCAATCCGAATAATGGCTCAGTTCAGGGATCGGTTAATGGTGTAGATGTTTATCCGTATTATTTCCAGACTGACATAACAGGTGCTGGTGAGCGACGTGATGATTTGTGGTGGAATAAAGATGGCGAGGTTGGGACTGTAAAAGCGAACAACAGTCACTTGGACCAACGAATTTGCCAGCGTTTGGTGACTAAAGAGTTGGCTGATTTAGGTAACACTGGTGGTAATCAAGCTGGTGGATGGTGCTGTGCTCTTGTCCCTTACCAATATAAGCTCACTCCTAGTATTAGGGTTAATGATGAGACTGCTGGTACTCCAGTTATTCCGGGGGCTATTATACCAATCACTGGTTCGGTTAATAATTCTGGTCCCACTAGATCTAGAAACGTAAATTGGGTTCTGTCAAAATTCATCTTAGAGCCCGGTCAAACTACAAAGGATCCTGGCAATGGTCGTAACTATGAGGATGCCGGTCAGTTAATTACCAGTTTAAGCCCTAGTCAATTCTTCAACCATCGTGGTTATGAATCGCGGCAAAGTGACAGTAGGGTATTTGACCTAGGTGATGCGCTCAATTTTGTCGCTGACACATTTACTATTCCGAGTACTGCTAAGATTGGTGAAAAGTATTGTTTCTCACTTTCGGTGCAGCCCTATAGTGCTACTTACCCAGTTGGTGCTGATGATAGTCACTGGCGTCATGCCCAACCTATTTGTGTCGTTGTCTCAAAGCGCCCAACCGCTCAAGTTCATGGTGCTGGCCTCATTTTGCCTAATGGATCGACTAAGGGTTACAAAACCACTTACCCAGCGGATGGCGCTACCTACGGCAGCTGGATGGAATACGATATCCTGTCCGGCAACCTCACCACACCAGCTGACGAATTCGTTGCTTCCAACGCTGGCCATCTCATCAACTTTGGCACAGCCTCAAAGGACAAATGGCATCAGCTTACCTTTGCTAACACACCAATTTATGGTAAGTTTGGCACTAACTTACCAGCCAACCGTGCCCAATCTCTATTTAGCTATTATTCTGGTATAGCTAAAACTAGCGCTAACACTATAGCTAAACCAGCTGGAGATGTTATTCTTCATAACTTGAGTTATCCAGGTACGATTCATTATATGAGTAACACAGGTGGCACCCTCACTCTGTCTGGTCAATTACCAAACTACAAATCTCTCATAGTCATCCAAGATGGCGGTAATGTCGTAATCAATGGCAATATAACCTACCAGAATCAAGGCGGTTTCTCTAAAGCTTCTGACTTCTCTCAACTTATCATCATTGTTCGTAATGGCAACATCATTATTAATGAAAACGTCACTCAGGTTGATGCTTGGTTAGTTGCTACTGGCAACAACCCTAACCGAGGCCGACTCAAAACCTGCAACAAGACCGATGACAAGGTTAGCATGCATGACTGCGTCGAGCTATTGACAGTTAACGGTCCAGTCATCGTTGATTATGTCGACTTATTACGCACTCGTGGCAATGACGTAGCTAATAACACCCTAGGCCAACCAGCTGAAGTCTTTAATTTCCGTCCCGATTCTTATCTCTGGGCCATTGGACGTAGCCCAGAGCTACCAGTCTTTGAAACCATCCATACTAAAGACCTACCTCCGAGGTATTAGGAATATAAGGTGGCATTCCTTAGCCAATCACCATGTTGTTAATGGTTATATTGCTTGTGGTATAATTTGGATAATTATGTTTGGAGTAAGATATGTCATTAAAAAATGGTTCTAGCAAAAACCAATCAGTACCTTCTAAGCGTAAAAGAACAGCCATTGTGACGACGGCACTATTATTGGCGGCTGTTATCTTGATTGTATTGATTGCAAATGGAGTAATTAAGTTGTCAGGTGGTGAAACAGCTAAAGAAACTAAGCCTTGTGGTAATGACATAATAAAGACTTATAATGATACTAGAATCGCACTGGCTGGAGCTGGAACTTGGCCGGCAGAGTTAGTGAAATTAGGAGAAAGAATTCGTCGAATTGAGAATCATGAGGATGATATTGATTGCGCGTACATACTAATGCAAGATTCTATGGAAAGACGTCGGTGGTCAGTTGCATATTATTATTTGTCAATTATAAAGGACAAAATGGCCAGCTCCTCTAATGATAAAGTTTCAGAGAAGCTAACTACTTTAACTCCAAAACAACTCGAAGATTATCTTGACTACGCCTTTCTGATGGATGAAGATTCAGATGCTGAAGGAGGAAAATAATTATGTCGAAATTGAAAATCGATTTTCTAAACACTATGTCGTGGCAACTTAAGGCATTAATGTTCTTTGTGCTTGTTGCGCTATTCTCCTTTGTTAATCCAGGCGGGCTTATTACCTTAGCTTGTAGTGATCCTGCGCCGTCATCTATTACAAATGATAGTTGCCCTAGTTGGTGCGGCTCTCGTTGTGGTCGGGTTTGGGTTAATAATGCTGGTGTTGCAAATTCGTCTACAGTCAGTATAAACTCCTCTTCTGGGACGACTACAGTTAGTGCCTACGGTGTGGTTAATACTTGTACAAAGACTATCAGCAACTGGTCAAATTCGACTAGAATTAGTTCAACTGATTCAGACCCCATTTTGCTTGGTACAGTTGCTAGCATTGCTCGTGCTCCAGTCAGCTCAAAACCGGCATTTGGTTGCCCTAACGGAGCATATTCTGGATTCTCGATTGATAACGCTAAGGCATATAGCAAATGCAGTGGTGCCAGTTGTAATATAACGATTAATTACATTTCTTACTGGGAGCAAAGCTCTAATCCTGGTTATCACTCTAGTACTGTTTCTGTGGTTATACCACCGCCACCAGTTGGTGTCTTGCGGGTTAATGGTGGTACTACAGCTTCTTATACTCGACTATTACCTGGTGATAAAATAACTTTCAGACATACTGGCTCGGCTACGTGTACCGGTGGTGATTGTACAAAGAGTATTTTATTCTATACCCAGTCTAGCCCAAGCAATGCTGTTGGGAGTATTACGTATAGCGGCGATCAGGGTTCTAAATTAATGAACCCAAACTATAATGATGAGGTTTACACAATTACAAGTGCAGACTTGGGTGGCAAAGTGTGTCGTAATATAAGCTGGAGCGTTGACGGTGGTGAGAGAAAAAATGGAGAATCTGAGTGTGTAAATATACCTAAGCCCACCCTCAAAGTTTCTTCCAATTCAAGTAACAACAGGTTTAAAGATAGCGGTATTTATCCCGGCGAAATAGTCACCTTCACCCACACAGCCTCGGCTACCTGTGTGAACGGTTGTAATAATACACTTTCGTTTACCTCTGGTAATGGCCCAAGCAATTCGATTACGGGTGGTCCAGATTCATCTAAAGAGACGATTAGTTTCACTTATAGTGATGGCACTGGCACAGTTCCCAAAAAAATGACAAATATTACTGAGACTTACACTGCCAAAGAAGAGGATATTGGTAAGAAGATTTGCCGCAATCTAAGCTGGAGCAACTCAACTAATGCAATTCCGACAGCTACGGTGGCAGCCAACCATAGTAACCCGTCGGCTGAAAGTTGTGTGACGATTCTGAAGCCCTATGTTGATCTGACACCAGATACCTCAACTACGAAGACTGGCGCTACGACAGAAGTTGACAAAGCAGCCATCAAACCAGCCGAAAAAGCCACCTTTACACATAAATTCAATCTAGTCGGGAAGGGTAACTATTTAGGTAGTATTACGGCAGAATTTAATCCAGTCAGTGGACCAAGTAATACCCGCACAATATCTGATTCCAGTAGTGGCAAAAGCTTAACTATATCGTATGGCACACTAACATTAAGTGGCGGAAAGGTGCCAATTGTGACCCGATCAGATAGTGATGATATTACTGAATCACACACGGCCACTCAAGATGATGTCGGTCACAAAATCTGCCGTAGGATTCAATACGGTCTCAACCCTATTCCTAATTCTAATCAAGTAGAAATACTTGGTACATCTAGCGGTCATTCTACTGAGGCTTGTGTTCTAGTTCCTTACCAATACAAACTCACCCCCAGTGTTGTTGTCAACAATGAAAATGCTAACACGCCAGTTGTTCCAGG
Source organism: Candidatus Nanosyncoccaceae bacterium (assembly GCA_050950465.1). Classification (GTDB taxonomy): domain Bacteria; phylum Patescibacteriota; class Saccharimonadia; order Saccharimonadales; family Saccharimonadaceae; genus CAZRIZ01. Next base: position 296,816 of record JBMNHQ010000001.1, read on the forward strand.
GGCTGTTATACCAATCACTGGTTCGGTTAATAATGCTGGACCGACTAAATCCAAGGATACCCGGTGGGTTCTATCAAGATTTATTCTAGAGCCAAGTCAAACTTTGGAGAACCCAGGTATTACTGGTCGTAATTACACAGTCGATAGCCAGCTAATCACCAGTTTAAGCCCTAGTCAATTCTTCAACCATCGTGGTTATGAATCACAGCAAAGTGATAGCCGAGTATTTGATTTTGGCGACATAAGTAATTTTGTCACTGATACATTTACTATTCCGAGTACTGCTAAGATTGGTGAAAAGTATTGTTTCTCACTTTCGGTGCAGCCTCATAGTTCTAATTACCCGGCTGGCACTAACGACGATCACTGGCGTCATGCCCGACCTATTTGTGTTATTGTTTCGAAACATCCGTTAACTCAAATTCATGGCGCTGGTTTAATCCTACCGCAAGGAGCCACTAAAGGTTATCTGACTATTAATCCTTCAGATGGTTCCCAATACGGCAGCTGGATGGAATACGATATCCTGTCCGGCAACCTCACCACACCAGCTGACGAATTCGTTGCTTCCAACGCTGGCCATCTCATCAACTTTGGCACAGCCTCAAAGGACAAATGGCATCAGCTTACCTTTGCTAACACACCAATTTATGGTAAGTTTGGCACTAACTTACCAGCCAACCGTGCCCAATCTCTATTTAGCTATTATTCTGGTATAGCTAAAACTAGCGCTAACACTATAGCTAAACCAGCTGGAGATGTTATTCTTCATAACTTGAGTTATCCAGGTACGATTCATTATATGAGTAACACAGGTGGCACCCTCACTCTGTCTGGTCAATTACCAAACTACAAATCTCTCATAGTCATCCAAGATGGCGGTAATGTCGTAATCAATGGCAATATAACCTACCAGAATCAAGGCGGTTTCTCTAAAGCTTCTGACTTCTCTCAACTTATCATCATTGTTCGTAATGGCAACATCATTATTAATGAAAACGTCACTCAGGTTGATGCTTGGTTAGTTGCTACTGGCAACAACCCTAACCGAGGCCGACTCAAAACCTGCAACAAGACCGATGACAAGGTTAGCATGCATGACTGCGTCGAGCTATTGACAGTTAACGGTCCAGTCATCGTTGATTATGTCGACTTATTACGCACTCGTGGCAATGACGTAGCTAATAACACCCTAGGCCAACCAGCTGAAGTCTTTAATTTCCGTCCCGATTCTTATCTCTGGGCCATTGGACGTAGCCCAGAGCTACCAGTCTTTGAAACCATCCATACTAAAGACCTACCTCCGAGGTATTGATGAAGACCCATCTAGTTAAGTTGGTTAGGGGGGTATTACCCAAGCCTTTTGTGTTTTGGTTAACCCGTACTTATCGTCGTTTGCGCCTAGCGATTGTCAGTTTTTGGTATGGTTATCCAGCTAAACATCTCAAGTTTATAGCTGCGACTGGCACAAATGGTAAAACTACAACACTTTGTTTGCTCAATGAAGTACTGAAGACTGCCGGTTATAGAACAGCGCTATTCACCACCGCTGTAATAGAATTAAATGGTGAGAGTCGTCTGAACGATTCAAATACTACAGTTGCGTCTACGGCTGAGATGCAACGATTCTTTACCGCCGCTAAGGATGCCGAAGTCGACTATGTTTTATTGGAAGTCACTTCGCACGCCCTAGATCAATTTAAGTTGCCCAAGTTGAATCTTGAAGTTGCGATTTTCACCAATCTAACTCAAGATCATCTGGATTATCATAAAGATATGGACGAGTATGCTTTTGCCAAAAGTAAACTTTGGCATATGGAACCACGCTTTAGTGTAGTCAATGTTGATAGTGATTGGTTTGAATATTTTGCCCAATTTAGTCCACTGGAGCGCTTAGTGACCTATGGCGCTAAATCGGCGGCTACTTTTCGCATTGTTAAGGCGGCACTATATCGCAAGGGGAGTGACATTACGGTTGAGATCGACGATAAGGAGTCTGATTTTGGTACACAACTACCAGGTCGATTCAATGTCTACAATGCTGTTGCGGCAATGGCAGCCGCTACCTGCTTGGATATAGACGCTAAGGCTATCCATGATGGCATTGCTCAATTGAGTCACATACCAGGCCGTCAAGAAACGATAGCGAATGATTTAGGGTTGGATATTATAGTTGATTACGCACACACCCCAGACGCCTTAGGGCAACTTCTAGATTATGCTAGAACTACTAGTCGAGGCACTGTCAGCTTGGTATTTGGTGCTTGTGGCGATCGCGATCAGACTAAACGACCGATTATGGGTAGATTAGCAGCTCAGAAGGCTGATCGTTTGTTTATTACCGATGAGGAGAATTATACTGAAGGGGCGAGTGTGATTCGTCAGATGATTATAGATGGTATCCAAGAGGTCGATCCTAATCTTGATAAGGCGATTGAAATCCCCAATCGACGTGATGCTATTACGGCGGCTATAGCTGTGGCTAAGCCGGGCGATATGATTTTAATTACTGGATTAGGACACGAACAATATAGAGTGATTGATGGTGTTAAGGTTCCGTGGCGCGACCAGCAAGTTGTTCAAGAAACCTTGAAAGAGCTCTAAGAGTTATAAAAATAGCCTGAATTAGCACTCAGCACTTGCAAGTGCTAATTTTTTGCGTTATACTGTCTTAGTACACAGTGAAAGGAGAGAATTAGATGTTAAAACCATTAGCCGACCGTGTCGTCGCGCAGAAGATTGAACAGAAAACTAAGACAGTAAGTGGTCTTTATTTAACACCAGAGTCACAAGAGGCGTCAGCTGGCGCTAAGGTGGTGGCGGTTGGTCCCGATGTTAAAAGTGTTAAAAAGGGTGACCAAATTATTTTTAAAGAATATTCTTCAACTGAAGTGAAAATTGATAAAACGGAATATTTAATTATAAAAGAAGAGGATGTTCTAGCGATCCTCGATGGAGGTAAAAAATAATGGCGAAACAAGTTTTTTATGATGATGATGCGAGGGAGCGTGTCCTAGGTGGTGCCAAGGCACTTTACGATGCTGTTAAAGTAACATTTGGTCCAAAGGGCCATAATGTTGTAATTGGCAAAACTTATGGTGGCCCGACTGTGACACACGATGGTGTGACGGTAGCGGAGAGTATCGATTTGGCCGAAACTGATGAAACTTTAGGTTATAGCGTTGGCGCCGAACTAATTAAGCAGGCTGCTACTAAATTGAACAAAAAAGCTGGCGATGGCACTACGACTGTGACGGTTTTGACTTACAATATTTTAGCTGAGGCTAATAAGCTGATTGCCGCTGGGCACAATCCACAGGAGTTACGCAAAGGTATTGAAAAAGCTGGTGCTGCTGTAATGGTGCAATTAGACAAAATGGCTGAGAGCATTGCTGATAAGCCAGAGCGTGTAGCCGAGGTGGCTACTATTTCGGCCGGCTCAATTGAAATTGGCCGCTTGATTGCCAATGTGATTTCTAAAATTGGTAAGGATGGCGTGGTGACAGTTGAGGCTGGGCAAGGTCTAGAAATGGAAAGCGAGGTAGTTAAGGGTTATTCTTTTGATCGTGGTTTTGTTAGCCCATTCTTTGTAACTGACGCTGCTCGTCAAGAGGCGATTTATGACAAACCGGCTATCTTGATTGCAGATTATAAAATTTCCAATGCCCAAGAATTTGTACCTTTCTTGGAGCGTGTAGCAGCAGCTGGACGCAAGAATCTAGTGATTATTGCCGAAGAAGTTGATGGTGAGGCGCTTAGTTTATTGGTACTTAATAAACTAAAAGGTGCCTTCGATAGTGTGGCAGTTAAGGCGCCAGCTTACGGCGATAAACGCAAGGCACAACTAGAAGATATTGCTATTTTGACTGGCGCAACGGTAATTTCCGAAGATCTGGGCATGACACTTGAGGATGCCGACTTAAGCGTCTTAGGAACAGCTAGGCGTATTATTGTTGGTAAAGACAACACGACAATTATCGAAGGTGCGGGTGATGCAAGGTTACTGCAAGAGCGAATTGATTACATAGGTAAATTAGCTGACAACGCTCCAAGCGAATATGAAAAAGAGCAGCTTCTAGAGCGACGCGCTAGCCTGCAAGGCAAGGTAGCTGTCATAAAAGTTGGTGGTGCGACTGAAACAGAAATTGATGAAAAGAAATTCCGTGTCGATGACGCAGTGGCAGCCACCAAGGCGGCCTTGGAAGAGGGGATTGTTCCTGGTGGCGGGGTGACGTTAGTTAACGCAGCTAACAAGATTGATATTAAGGGTTCGGATTCGATTGCTGCTGGACAAAAAGTTCTGCAATTAGCTCTAAAGCAACCATTCCTACAAATTACCCGCAATGCTGGACTCAATTCTGACGCTCTCTTGGCCCAAGTTGAAGCGCACAAAAAACCTGGCTTTGGTGTTAATGTCATGAAACCAACCGCTGGTTTGGTTGATCTGAAAGTTGAGGGTGTAATTGATCCAGCCAAAGTAGCTAAAGAAGCGGTTCAGAATTCAGTTTCGATTGCTGCTACGGCGATTACTATGGGAGCTTTGGTAGTCGAGGTGCCTGAACCAAAGAGCGGCACCACTCCTGATATGTCAGGCATGGGCTATTAGTAAGCTGCCGACTATAACTAAAACACTCACTCGAACCGAGTGAGTGTTTTATGTGAGGTTTCTCTATCGATTGTTAGCTTTTTTGTTGTTAAAGTAATTGATTTCTTTAATCACATTTAACAAGGCGGTGGCGCGTTTACCTTCGTCGGTGATTTGCCTAGCAGTTTGATAGGCTGGTGGGATTAGTGTAATATCATCAGTTGAACGTATTAGTAGTAAATAAGTGTCAAATTTCTCATCGGCTGGAATATTGAGCTTGTCCATCAAAGGCCGTAAGTCTTTGACAGCGCTTTGTAGAACAGTATCTAGGTTCTCTACCTTGTTGGTATTTTGAGGAGGTGCTGGGTTTTTTGCCGCAGCTTTATCGGCGGCTTCTTCGGCAGCTTTTAGGGCTGCCTCAGCTGGGTTGTCCGTTGCAGCGTCAGTTTTCTTTGGATCGGCTGATTTATCAGGGGTGTCAGTATTAATACCCGCCAAAACCTTGGCCAATTCTTGTTCGTCTTTGAGTTGTTTTTCGTCGATGTCCATTCCCACCTCTAATCTTGTCAATATTCTTAAATCTATTGTATCATGTTAACATAAGCAGTACAAGAAAAATAGTAGATTATGTTAGATGATAATAACGTTTTAGATCAGTTTTATGTGCGCGATCACTTAAATGAATATATGGCGTCGGTTGAACAGATGGCCAAATTACCCGCTGCTGAGCTGGTTAAGCCCAGCCAAGCTAAGATTACTAAGTTAATCTGGGTGGGTGAAGATGGTGCCTCTAATCTCGATATGATAAAAGCATGGTTAGACGGTACTCGAACTACTTTAAAGATACCAGTAATGTTGACGTCAAGTTTGCGCCCGTCTTGGCTTGATAAAAATACTTTGGTAATTTTTAAGCCAGATTGGCAAGATTCACAAAAGCAAATTGATTTATATAAAGTAGCCACTAAGTCAGCACAGGTTGTAGCGCCTGACTCAATTATCAAGAGTTGGTTGTGGCAACCGTTAAGTTTACTAAAGCAGCGACGTGTTATTAGTCAAGCTGAATATCGACGTTTAGTAGAGGCCTTGGTCGCAGCAGCACAGTGGGCAGATAAGCAGTATGGGCCAGGTGTATCGGTGTCAAAAAATTTGGCCAAGCAGCTAGCTCTGTATGCTGTAGGCAAAACAGCGGTATTTACTAGTACTCATGAGCAGATGGCGCTCAGTAATCGTTTTGTAGAGAATATTCGAATTGATGCTCATAATTTGGCTTTTAGCGAAGAATTATTTACTCAGATGGATCGTTTAAAGTGGGGTTGGTCGTCACATCCGATTGAGAAGCCCTTTGCTACCTTTGTGGTGAGATATGATTATTCTGCGACTGAGAGTAAATTACTTAAAGAGCGATCGCGTCAGTTGTCTGGTTTGATGCCAGCTAGTCAGGAAATTAACATTAAAGCTGACAGTCTGATTCAAGCAATCCTAAAAGCGGATGCTCTAGCGTATTATATGGCGACATATCTAGCAGTGCTTAATAAGCGCAGTTTAAGGCCCTATGTTTCTGTAAATAGCTAAGATTGGCGTAGGGCTTCAATTGGGTTTTTGGCGGCAGCTTTAATAGCAGGAATTATTCCTGCAACAACCCCAATACCTAAAGTAATACCAAGCACAGTTGCTACTAATGGCCAGTCGTAGATGGTTGGTAGAGGGAGAGTGGATTGAAACATAAAAGTTATACCATAACTGATTGCTAGTCCAGCAATACCGCCAATTAGACAGATAATCATTGATTCAATCAAAAACTGTCCGATAATATCACTGGTAGTAGCACCGATTGAACGACGAATGCCAATTTCGTGGGTTTGCTCAGCTACATTAACTAGCATAATATTCATGACGCCGATTCCACCAATAATCAAGGCAATAATTGCTACAACTAGTGTTGCTAGTCCCAACTCTTGATAGGAACGGCTTAGCTGACGATTTTCTTCGGTTTGCCCAATTACCGTAAAAGTATCATCAGTACTGTGATTCAAAGCCATCTTCTCCTCGATTTGCTGATGCAGGCTAGACAAATTAACATCCTCGTGAGATACAATGTTAATTTGTTTAATTTGCGCTGTGTTGTTTGTGAGGTGCTTGGCGGTGGACGTGCTAACAAGCGCTGTGGTATTGAAGTCAATTCCGCCAGTTTGGTGCCTATGATTAGTATCGCGGATGACACCAATAATCAGCATAGTATAATCTCGCACTGAAATAGTCTGTCCCACACAGTCGGTTGAGCTAAACAGTTTTACTGCTAGGTCTTCACCTAGAACCACCGCATTATCAACGATATTACTGGACAAGAGTTGTCCATATAGAACTTCGAAATTGGTTGAGTCACTCAAGCTGGGGGTAGTGCCAACAATGAGTTGATTATTAACTTTTTTATCAGGCAGATTAATGTTGGCCGCTAATGGCAGAATTGGTGTAGCGCTGCGGACCTGTTGAATTTCTGATAAAGCTTGCACATCAGTTAGTGATAGGCTAGTGTCTGCTACCCAATTACTGGTTGCTAGATCAAATAACTTACCCTGTTCAATTTTTGGACTAGCTGGTCGAACTAAGATCGTTCCAGATTTGTAGTTAACTAAATCCTTTTCGCCAAGTTGACTAGCACCACCAATCAGAGCTAAAACTAATGATATGCAAGTTGCGCCGATGGTGATTCCTAGGATGGTCAAAAAATTGCGAGTCCGATTGGCACGTAGGTTTTGTTTAGTGTTGCTAATATGGTTAAACAGGATCATTTCTTCTTGCCTTTAGGTTTACTTTTACTAGTCGATTTTTTCTTGTTCTTTGCCCTAGTCTTGGTTTTAGTTTCAGATTTCGACTTGGTTTTATCTTCCGATTTAACCTTGGCCCTTGATTCTGCTTTGGATTTAGTTTCTGCTTTGGATTTTGGTTTTGAATCAGATTCAGGTTTCGACTCTGGTTCGGGATTAGGTTCGGGCTTGACTATCTCATCACTCACGTCGATGGCAATTTTTTCGTCTAGATTAAGGTCAAGTTCTGGTGCTGCCGCTGAAGTATCAATCGAGACTGTGACATTATATCCCTCCTCGCTAACTGATTTGTCGGCTTCAGTGGGGGTAACAATAATCTCCGTTACCTTTGGTTCAGATTCTTCTTCTACTAGCTTAATTTGAGGTGCGTCAGCGACGCTTTCTTCGCCTGAATTGTTATCTTTATCACTAATGATTTTTCCATCGAGCATGGTAATAACACGATCAGCGTAAGAGGTTAGGTTGGGATTATGTGTTACCATGACGATAGTATTACCAATTTGATTTAGCCGATACAGCTCTTCCATGATGATATGACTGGCTTTGGAATCGAGGTTGCCAGTCGGCTCGTCAGCTAAAATAATCGCTGGGTCATTGATTAGTGCTCTAGCAATAGCGACGCGCTGAACTTGTCCGCCAGAAATTTGCCAAGGCATGTAATATTCTCGCTCGCTTAGCTGAAAAGAACTTAAAATCTGACTGGCTTTTTCTAAGCGACGACCGCGACTAACTCCAGCGTAAAGGAGGGGCAGGGCGACGTTTTCGATTACACTAAGACGGGGTATTAAGTTAAAATTTTGAAAAACTAAACCAATGCGTTGATTGCGGATTTTAGCTTTCTGACGTGATGATAAGTTACTAACATCACGACCTTCAAGGTGATATTCGCCATCGGAAGATTCATCAATCAGGCCTAAAACATTAAGCAGGGTAGTCTTACCGCAGCCACTCGGGCCCATAACAACCACAAATTCACCAGGTCTAATTTTAAGATTTATGTCGTCTAGGGCGTTAAACTCAGTATCACCAAAGCCATAGGTTCGAGTGAGACCCTCTAGTTCGATCACATATTCAAAATTGGCTGTTTCTTTTTTGCCCATACCGAGTGTAATTATGGCGATTAACTGATTAAAAATCAACCCCTTGATTTTGAGGTGGGTTTATTTTGATTGTTGTAAAAATATCAACAGAGAGCCACCACTGAGATGTCAATGGTGGCAAGAACGGTTAAAAGTTATTATTTGTCTTCTTTTGCTGGAGTAATAATTCCCAAGACGCCGCTGATTACTACACCAACAATTGCGATTAGAACTGCTTTTAGAGTCCAGTCGCCAAGTTGTTGCCAAGTAACTTTATCTAGAATAATAGCAATAACTCCGGCACCAATAAATAATGCCAAGACGCCAATTGCGGCTAAGCTAGCGTTTCTAATGTATTTTAATGCTTTTTGCATTTTTCTCCTTTTAATAATTTTTATTAGCGCAATCTCATTACGGTACTAATATGTAGAATGTTAAAGCAGAACTAATGAAAAAGCAAGTTGGAATGGCGGAGAGAAGAGGATGATGTCTAACGCCACGCCTCGCCCGAACCCGACGGGGCTCGATTCCTTTCTTCACAAGAAGAAATTCGCCAGAACCTTCGGCTCTGACGAACTTCTCCTGGCGGAGAGAAGGGGATTCGAACCCCTGATACAGTTTCCCGCATACACGCTTTCCAAGCGTGCGCCTTCAACCACTCGGCCATCTCTCCAGGTGAATCTATTTTAACATAAAGATAAACATAAGCATGTTACAATAGGGGTCATGGAAAAATACTTTTATCTAGTTGGTGTTTTACTGGTAACGCCACTTTGGTTGATTATGTTTCTCAGAAGCTCACATCGCAAGGACATGGCGTTGTTTGGCGCCATCTTTGGTCTTGCAGCAATATTTCTAGAGGCTCTCTACTCCAAGCTTGATTATTGGAATCCGTCTTTTGCTTTCCCAGTTCCTTATGTAGAAGATTTTTTGTATGGCTTTATATTTGGAGGTATTAGTACAGAAATCGCTGAATTCTTAATGGGTAAAATTAATTCTAAAAAGCCGACTCATCCGATTCGGCTCTGGTTTTTCTTAATCTTTGCTACTATGACGTGGTTCTTCTTTGTATGGTTAGTGCATATTATGGGTTTAAATTCAATTTGGGCGCATATTTTACCGCCACTAATGGTTGGGGTAATTATCTCAATAATACGTCGCGATTTGTTTAGAACTTCGTTCTTATCTGGGTTGATTGTGATGGCAATAGCATTTTTAATGCTATTTGTTTTAAAATTGATTTTTACGACGCCAGTTTTTCACGCGCATTGGCAACTTGATAATTTACTTGGTGTTTTTGTTCTGGAAATTCCAATTGAAGAGTTGTTATTTACCTTTGCGCTTGGTTTTGGCGCGGCTAATGTTTATGAATTCATTTTTGGTTATTCGTTGGTAAAAGATAAGCCTAAAAAGAAATCAGCTCAGAAGCGTGTTAGTCGTTCGCGATTAAAGTGATTACTCAATACAACAATCAATTAAGTGTTGGACTAGGTCGCGGGTTTTGTCGAAGATTGAAGATTTTTTCAGTTTACCTTGGTTCTTTTTCTTTTGCTCGGCTTTGTCGAGCACATCGTCATCGAGTTTCTTGACGCCTTTTAGGCTGATTTGCCCCATATTTAGACTCCAGAACATAGTGTATAGATTATAAGATTTAGCAAACATTTCCTCAGCAGCTTTTTTGTCACCTTTACCGAGTTGTTTGGTGCCAACTTCCATCAAACGCATACTAGCAGCTAGCAAGTGTTTTGAAATACACCAAACCTCGCCCTCATATTGCTTAATAATTTTTTGTAGCAACACTTTTCGCATCTCGCGAATTTCGCGGAGCATATCAAAATACTCAGATTTACCAGTTTTTTCGGCAGTAAAAAAGAAATGCTCTTCAATGCTTATTAGATTCATAATTGCAATTGACAAATCTTCATCGCTGGATAAGTCTAGTTTATTGTCTTTTAATTTATCAAACTTTTTTAAAAAGTCGTCCTTGGGTGCTTTCTTCTTCATATTAAGTCATTATACTACGTATAGTATTTTATATCTTTAGGCGCTTATGTTGTGCGTCAAGATTAAGTCTTTGCTTTATTGGTGAGTCTCTCGCCGGACTTTAGCTTTGGTCGAATTACGGTGGAGAAGACAATTAGTGAGTTGAATAATATCGAATAAGTCGGATAGGCGATCTCCTCAAAGCCCCAGCGCGTTACAAATAAGAAGCTGGTTAGGCTATTGAAGCCACAAATAGCGTAGGCGAGAGCTGACTCGCTTTCGGGAAATTGCCACGATTTAATGATGGTTGGCGTGGCACCAGCCAAGTCACCAATAATTGATATCGCTAAAGCGAGATTGGGCTCGTCGGTTACTAACCATAAGGCGAGAGCTGCTAGGGCTAGTCCGCCACAAAAATAATCAAACAATCGGATGTTCCAATCGGCTTGTTTTAAGAGAAGTTGAGCGATTACCACACTTAACGAAACGAGTCCTGAGATGAGAGCTGGTACGGCTGCCCAAGTTACGCCCTGACTAGCAGCCGCTGCAAAAGCGATTAATGGCCAGGCGGTCCAGAGCATCCAGGAAATGATATGGGGTTTAGCCTTTCCTTTAACCATCTCGACAATATAAACAACTATGCCGACTATCTGTGCTGCAGATGTCACAAGCATTAATAAATGTCTCCAGTCCATATACTCAATTATACACAAAAAAAGGAAAAACCCCGACGCTGCAGCAGTCGGGGTTTGTTGAACCAACAAACCTCCAAGGGTGGATGGATCCAGCCCTGGCCGTACCCAATTTCGTCTACGATTAGTTTTTAGACTAACCATTCGTAAATTGAGTACGACTAGGACTGAATCGACGAGGCTAGTTCTGGTTGCTACCAAGTCTGAAAGGGGTAGTCCTAACAGAATTTGGCAGCAATCAGAACTAGATCGCCAACTGACTAAGTTTAGATAAGCTAATTTTGGTGTAATCGCCATTAGCTTTAGTTAATTAACCTTGATGCAATCGCAGCCAACTAACTTTAGTTAACCAGTTTTGATGTGATCTCGACTGACTAACGCTTGGCCAATTAATTTTGATGTAATCGCCACTAACTAGTTGCTAGCCAACCAACTTTGATGTGATCGCAGCCGATTAGCAGTTTAGTCAATTCTTCTAGCCCTAGAAGCTGCTAGCTAGTCTCAGAAAGAGGAGTACCGACTAACTTACCGAAGTAGGCTAGAGCAAGTGACTCAACTAACAAAGTTGTTCAAGGGTTGCTTGAATGGACCTATCAAGTAAGTAAACTTACTAGGTAGGCACTAACTAACAGCTGCTAGGACTAGTGTCCAATTACCAAATTGTAATGGATGCACTAGATTTCACACAGGTTTATTCAACCAGTTTTATCTAAAACACCGTATTCATTACTAGACCAAAGTAGGTGAGACTCGACTAACCAAGATTTCAAAGCGGTAAGGCTCAGAAACCAAGTAGCTAGCAAGCTAACTGACCAAGCTGACTACCAGTTTATTAGTAGTTAACCGATCAACTGGGGTAGGGAAGATAGTTTTTAAGGCTACCAGCCATTCCAGTCTATAAAACTCCGATTGAACTAAGATAAACAGTTTCCTACTTACCTAGCCAGATAGAGCCGAAGCATCAAGATAGTTTTTAAGGCTACCACAATGTTTCGATTAAATTACCCGCAGGAAGCTTTAATTAAAAAAGTCTCATGTTGCCATGAGGACCAATTAACTAATAACTAAGTTTACGACTAATTTGTCTTTGGTTTTTGTTTGGCAATTTTTGTTTTGAAAGTTTGAAAGGTTCGCGTTGGTGAGAAGCGGTGTGCTTTCATCAACGTGTCTTTATAATAGCACAAGCATTTTAAAATGTCAACACTTTTTTGCAAGATTCTTGAAAAATGTTCAAGTTGCATCTGTTATTTTATTGTGAGGAAATAGAAAATTAAGCTAGTAATAAGTAGTCCAACAAACGGAATAACAACTTTCTCGAATGGAAAATGGGCTTTATTATCATTTTTCTTTTTTAGATATTTATATAAATCAGCCGCTCCGGCAAAAACTAGGCTGCCGATAATTGTGCCAAAAATAATTTTATCAATACCTAATATTTCGTTATTAGGAATAAATAATGTCTTATTCAAATAGAGCGGAACAAAAACTAGGGCATACCAGACGAGCCCTACGACTATTTGATAGCCTGGAAAGGTCCATTTCTTTTTCGTTAACCAATTAATTGTCCAGATAGAAACTGACATTAATAATCCGCCAATCCAGACGCTAGTGACAGTATCATCGATGCCAAGTTTTTGTGATATAGCTAGCCCAGCACCAACTGCTACGGTGCAGAGTGGGCAAACGGCAAAGGTTGAAAGAATGGAGTTAAGCATAATAGTAATTTTACCACAAAAAAAGGAAAAACCCCGACGCTGCAGCAGTCGGGGTTTGTTGAACCAACAAACCTCCAAGGGTGGATGGATCCAGCCCTGGCCGTACCCAATTTCGTCTACGATTAGTTTTTAGACTAACCATTCGTAAATTGAGTACGACTAGGACTGAATCGACGAGGCTAGTTCTGGTTGCTACCAAGTCTGAAAGGGGTAGTCCTAACAGAATTTGGCAGCAATCAGAACTAGATCGCCAACTGACTAAGTTTAGATAAGCTAATTTTGGTGTAATCGCCATTAGCTTTAGTTAATTAACCTTGATGCAATCGCAGCCAACTAACTTTAGTTAACCAGTTTTGATGTGATCTCGACTGACTAACGCTTGGCCAATTAATTTTGATGTAATCGCCACTAACTAGTTGCTAGCCAACCAACTTTGATGTGATCGCAGCCGATTAGCAGTTTAGTCAATTCTTCTAGCCCTAGAAGCTGCTAGCTAGTCTCAGAAAGAGGAGTACCGACTAACTTACCGAAGTAGGCTAGAGCAAGTGACTCAACTAACAAAGTTGTTCAAGGGTTGCTTGAATGGACCTATCAAGTAAGTAAACTTACTAGGTAGGCACTAACTAACAGCTGCTAGGACTAGTGTCCAATTACCAAATTGTAATGGATGCACTAGATTTCACACAGGTTTATTCAACCAGTTTTATCTAAAACACCGTATTCATTACTAGACCAAAGTAGGTGAGACTCGACTAACCAAGATTTCAAAGCGGTAAGGCTCAGAAACCAAGTAGCTAGCAAGCTAACTGACCAAGCTGACTACCAGTTTATTAGTAGTTAACCGATCAACTGGGGTAGGGAAGATAGTTTTTAAGGCTACCAGCCATTCCAGTCTATAAAACTCCGATTGAACTAAGATAAACAGTTTCCTACTTACCTAGCCAGATAGAGCCGAAGCATCAAGATAGTTTTTAAGGCTACCACAATGTTTCGATTAAATTACCCGCAGGAAGCTTTAATTAAAAAAGTCTCATGTTGCCATGAGGACCAATTAACTAATAACTAAGTTTACGACTAATTTGTCTTTGGTTTTTGTTTGGCAATTTTTGTTTTGAAAGTTTGAAAGGTTCGCGTTGGTGAGAAGCGGTGTGCTTTCATCAACGTGTCTTTATAATAGCACAAGCATTTTAAAATGTCAACACTTTTTTGCAAGATTCTTGAAAAATGTTCAAGTTGCATCTGTTAAAATGTTGTTTATTTAATATGGACTAATCGCAAAATAGCTAGTGATGATATAATATAAGTATTCGAGTGAAAAGAAAACTTGTTTTCTTTTCCGAGGATATGAAGTATTACATGATAATATATTTGTTTTATGGAATTGGTGCAAAAACAACTAGGCAAGATCATACAGAAACTATATAGCCAATCGGTTGAGCCAGAATTGTCTCGACCCAAATCAGAGTTTGGTGACTATGCTACTAATGTAGCTTTAATTCTGGCTGGTAAGCTAGGTAAAAAACCACATGATATCGCCGAGGAGATAGTAGCTGAACTAAAAAGTCAGGTAGGGTTGGCGGAAGTGACAGTGGCCGGACCGGGGTTTATTAATTTGCGTTTGTCCGACGAGACCTTAGTTAAAGCTTGGCAAATCGAGCCAATGCAAATATATACTGACAAAACAATTATCGCTGAATATTCTGACCCAAATCCATTTAAGGTTCTGCATGCTGGGCATTTTTATACTAGTGTGGTGGGCGATGTGATTGCCAATTTAATTGAGGCGGCTGGTGGTAGGGTTTATCGAACTAATTTTGGTGGTGATGTTGGCTTGCACGTTGGTAAAACGCTTTATGGTATAGTACAAGACTTGGGTGGTGAATTGCCTGAGAAAATGGCTGAGGTTGCAGAGGGCGAGCGTGCTGAGTGGTTGGGTAAATGTTACGTAGTTGGCACGCGAGCTTACGAAGATGACGAAAAGGCGAAAGCACAGATTACCGAATATAACAAAGCAGTTTACCAGATGCATGCCGATAATGATCACGTTTCACCGCTGGCGCAAATATATTGGTTAGGACGAGAGTGGAGTTATGATTATTTTCAGGCGTTTTACGACCGAATTGGCTCACATTTCGATAAATTCTACCCTGAAAGCGCCACGGCCGAGCGAGGGTTAAAAGAGGTTAAGGCACAAATTGGTAAAGTTTTTGAAGAGTCTGATGGTGCGATTGTTTTTCGAGGTGAGAAATTTGGTTTACATACGCGAGTTTTTATTAATCGAGAAGGTTTGCCGACTTATGAAACTAAGGACGTTGGTCTATCTTTCATGAAATATGATGACTACAAATTCGATAAATCGATTATTATAACCGGTAACGAACAGAAGCAGTATATGGAAGTGGTACTGAAAGCAATCGAGCAATTTGCGCCGGAATTAGCACTTAATACTACACATTTGACACACGGTTTAGTCAAGTTGGCGGGTGGGGTTAAGATGAGTAGTCGCAAAGGCAACTTTCTTCGAGCGGTGGATATTTTAGATTTGGCTATCAAGGCCAACGAAGAACAAAATGATTCGAGTGATGAGCGTGTGGCTCTTGGAGCAATCAAGTATTCTTTCCTCAGACCACGGATTGGCGGTGACATTATTTATGATCCAAAAGAAGCGGTCAGTTTAGTTGGCAATAGTGGGGTTTACTTGCAATACGCCGGCGCTCGTGCCTGCTCAGTTTTGCGCAAGACTAACTATACTTCTGGTGATATAAAATTAGATTTTGATACTCTAGAGCGACCGTTGGCAGTGAAACTAGGTAAGTATCATGAGGTAGTTAATCAAGCCGTGCAGGAGTTGTTGCCACATTTGGTTTGCAATTACCTGTATGAACTAACGCAAACATTTAGTCATTTCTATGAGCATGCCCCAGTGATCGGACATGAACGCGAAGCGATTCGTTTGCGTTTAGTAGCAGAATTTCGTGATAAATTATTTGCTGGTCTAAAATTAATTGATATTATTCCGTTGGAGGAAATGTAATGGCAAAACGTGATATAAATAAGTCTAAGCTAATCTGGTTAGATCTGGAAATGACTGGCCTGGACCCAACTACTGATAAAATTTTAGAGCTAGCGCTAGTAGTGACCGATTGGCAATTGCAAGAAACCGGTACGCTAGAGTTAGTAGTTAAACAGCCAACTGAGTTTGTTAAAAAGTGTTTTCAGGCATCATTTTGGCAAGAACAGTCTGAGGTGGCGGCAGCTTTACTGGCGCAAAATGAAAATGGTTTGCCCTTAGAGGAAGTGGAGGATAAAATTATTCAATTTGTTCAGCAACAGTTCTCAGTTGATAATCCATCTGGTGATATAATACTGGCTGGAAATACTGTACGGGTAGATCGAGCTTTTGTTGACGAGTATCTACCTAGATTTGCCGAATATTTACACTATCGCACATTGGACGTCAGCTCATTTAAAGTTCTATTTGATGCGCGCTATGGTAAAATTTTTCCAAAAGCGGAAGATCATCGGGCGTTGTCGGATATTCGTGGCAGTATTGCTGAACTTAAATATTTTATGCGTTTCATCAAGGAGAAATAGTGCTAAAACCAGAGTTCGAAACTGTTTTGCGTGATAAAATCTCTCAATTGGATGATGTGGTTCTGGATCAAACAACGCTAGAGGGTCATGATATCTTTCGATTAAATCCCGAAAGATATCAGGTTGATAACGTCAATCAGTTGAATTTCGCTATTATTAAGCGCAAATCTCGTCCGTTGCTTGTTGATTTAGCTTGCGACTTCAATCTGTCACAAAATTTACAGACTAAATATGAATCAGTTGTACCATCAAAGATAATGGATGAGGCAACTTGGATTCGAATCATCGGCTCAGGTATTCCTACTGAATCTGAGATTATAGAATTACTGCACTTAGCTTATCACTTGACTGAGCAGGCATTTAATTTAGAGTCAACTCTTTAAGTTGTGTTTTGATTTGCTCCAAGTCATTTATCCCCTGAGTCAAAAGCGTTCTTAATTTCTCACCTTTGGTGCGGTCGAGTAGCTTCTCTTGTTCGGTTATGATTAGATCAATTTGATAAGAAACCTGAATCACATAAGTGCGATCGAGACGATTGTTTAGCTCCGCTAAGTCAAAAGCTTGTGTAACTTCAGATAGATTAGCATCTCGACTTTTAGCTTCTTTTTTAATCTGGTTCTTAGGCGTATTAGCTTGATAATAAGCTTCACCATCGCGGTTAAAATTAGTTAATGTGACTGATAGACTGCTATTTAGGCTACGTAGCGTAGTGTCATCAATCATATTATGATAATGCTTGGTAATTTTTTCCATCGAGCGAGTTCGCGCTAAAACTTGTCTGATATTGATTGGCTTCGGCGCATTGGCTGATATAATCACAAAAATAATCAAAGCTAACGCTAATAGCGCACCGCCAATCAATAGAAGCTTAATACTGATAGGTTTCTTTTCGGGCGCGTTGTTTAGTTGACGAATAAATTCTTGTGAATAATTAGATTCATTTCCAGCCATGTATCTATTTAAGCATAAGTTTTAACAGTAGTAAAGAGTAAGTTTTTATTGTATACTGAGGCTAATGAACGACGCCAAAGAGGAAATTCGCGAACGACTGGCGATTGAAGATGTGATAGGCGAGTATATCGAGCTGAAACGAGCAGGGCGTAATTTTAAAGCTCTGAGTCCTTTCAATCAAGAAAAAACCCCTAGTTTTATGGTGTCGCCAGATAAGAAGATTTGGCATGACTTTTCGAGTGGTAAAGGGGGTGATATTTTTACTTTTGTAATGGAAATGGAAGGTTATGACTTTCCCGAGGCCCTAAAGCACTTAGCGCGCAAAGCTGGGGTGGAGCTTAAACAATATAGTTCGGCTAATAGCAAACGAATTGCTCAGCGTAAGGCTCGAGAACGACAGATGTATGAAGTGGCCACGAAGTTCTATCAAGTTTGTTTAGCGCGCAATGGTCACGCACTGGACTATGCCTTAAAACAACGCCATTTAACACGTGATACTCTACGTGATTTTTCGATCGGCTATAGTCCCAATCTGAAAGACTCCTTGGTGCGATTCTTGTCTAAACAGGGCTACAGTCAAAATGAAATTATTCAAGCTGGCTTAACTAATCAATATGGTGGTGATTTATTTCGTGGTCGTTTGATGATCCCACTGTCCGATCAAAATGGCCAAGTGATTGGCTATACAGGGCGCGGGCTGGAGGCCGATTCAATTCCAAAATATCTCAATACGCCAGCTACGCTACTTTATGATAAGTCGCGTCATGTTTTTGCTCTGTTTCAGGCTAAAGAAGCAATTCGTAAGTCCAATCAAATTGTAGTGGTTGAGGGCAATATGGATGCGATTTCGTCGCATCAAGCAGGCGTAAAGAATGTCGTCGCCACCGCTGGCACGGCCATGACGGTGGTGCATCTCAAAACTTTGGCGCGTTTTGCGAGTGATGTACGCTTGGCCTTTGATAGTGACGATGCTGGTTTGCGGGCGACTGAGCGAGTGATTGAATTGTCGCAAGGCTTAGCAATTGATCTAAGAATCATTTCTATGCCAGATTCGGCTAAAGATCCAGATGAACTGATTAATCAAGATATTAGATTGTGGCAAAAAGCGATAAAACAAGCGGTGCCAGCAGTCGACTGGCTGATAGCGCAATATTCACGACATTATGACCTTAAAGCTGTACCAGGTAAGCGTGACTTCAGTCGTAAATTGATGGCGACAGTACGTAAGTTGATTGATCCAGTGGAGCGCGAAGCCTACACTAATAAAATTGCGGAAATGCTAGAGATTTCGGTTGAGGCGCTCTTAGAGCAGACTAAAATTAACCGAAAATCAACTCGACGCAAGCGTCCTGCCAAAGAAGTCACCAATAGTGGTATTGATGAATATATTTATCAAGATAATCTGTTGGCTTTGGCGATTATCAGTGCCGAGGCGCGTCGACAGCTGGCAAAGCTTGATAGTAAGATGCTAGTAGGTGAGGAGCGTAAGGTTTTGGCGGAGTTTTTTGCTAAACAACCAACTAAGCCTAGTAAACTAAAGGCTAGTGACTTGCCAAAATCAGTGGTTCGTGCTAAAGTTTTGATGTTAAGAGCCGAGGAGCAGTTTAGCTCTTGGAAAATCGGCGAAATAAAGGAACAAGTGGCTCATTTAATCGAGCAGACAAAGATTGATTATCAAAAACGAGAAACACAAAAATTAACTGAAGCCTTGCGCCAAGCCGAAGCTGTCGGTGATGAAAAATTGGCAAAGGATTTGAGTATTCAGTTAAATGAAATTATCAAACAAACCAAAAAATAAGGAGATGTTTTGAGTAAAGCTAAACGGACAAACAATTTTGATGAAATCGAAATTGACACCAAAAACAATGACAATATTGAAGAAGAGATTGTTGGTGAAGAAGAGCCGGACGCTGAAGATCTTTCCGATGATGAGCTAGAAGATATCGTTCGTAGTTCGACTGCACCAGATCAGTTGCTTGATGAGATTGCCGACGATTCAGTACGACTTTATTTACATGAGATTGGTAAAATTCCGCTTTTAACAGCCGAAGAAGAGATTGATTTGGCGCTAAAGATTCGTGAGGGTAGTCAGCGCGCCAAAGATAAAATGGCTGAGGCAAATATGCGTTTGGTAGTATCAATTGCTAAGCGCTATACGGGTCGCGGATTGGATTTTCTCGATTTAATTCAAGAGGGTAATACTGGTCTTCTACGTGCTGTTGAAAAATTCGATCCTGATAAGGGCTTTAAATTCTCGACTTATGCCACTTGGTGGATTCGTCAAGCGATCACCCGAGCAATTGCCGATCAAGCTCGTACGATTCGTATTCCAGTGCACATGGTGGAAACCATCAATAAATTACTGCGTACCCAACGTCGCATGACTCAACAGCTCAATCGTGAACCAACTATGGAAGAACTGTCTAAAGAGTTAGAGATGGAGCCAGAGAAAATTGAATACATCATGAAAATCAAGCAAGATATTAGCTCGCTTGATGCCGCAGTGGGACGTGATGGCGAAGAAGATGATTCAGTTTTAGGTGATTTTATCGAAGACGAAGACACTGCTACACCAGAAGAGTCGGCCACATCTGAGTTACTGCGTGAGCAGATTACGGGCATTTTAAATACTCTATCTGATCGTGAGCAGAAAATCGTGCGTATGCGTTTTGGTTTAGATGGTGGTAAAACTCATACTCTGGAAGAGGTGGGACAAGAATTTGCTGTTACTCGCGAACGTATCCGTCAAATCGAAGCTAAGGCCTTAACTAAATTACGCAAACATAAAGATTCGAAAAAACTTTACGAGTATCTTGATTAAAATAGAGTCTGTATTTAATAAAAAACTCTCCTACTAGAGGAGAGTTTTTGGTTCACATTAAATCCCTTATTGAGCTGTTGCGGTATATATTACTGTACCGGTGTAGGTGCCAGTTGGCTTGGTGGTATCAACGTTCATGGCGTACCAAACATCATAAGCGTCACCACCACTAACGCTTGGTTGATTAGAACTGCCGATGTTATCGGGTGAGTCAGTTGTTGGTATCGCGGCAAAAGTTAGGGTGGTGTCTTCGGCGCTAGATAGTACTACACTTGGGCCAGCACCAAATTCACCAACATCATCAACGCGGTAGCCCCATCTGTTTTTAGCTAGAGTTGCTGGAGAGGTTTGTGTCCCGTTAACGGGGGCAATCGTTTCTGTACCACCCTCGCGAGTTAAGTTCTGATTTGTACCGTTCATCGCGATAGTTAAATTGTAGCCAGTCGAATGATTGCTATTAATTATTACGGTATCTTTTGCACTTGAGATGCGCGATTCAAGCCCAACTGGAGTGACGCTAATATCGATTTCACTACCTGTTGATATTGTGATAACCGAACTAACTGTTCCTTTAATGGTCGTAGTGTTTGACGCTGCCAATACACCTGTTATGGGTAGAGCTAGACTAGCAGTGACTGCTAGACTAGCACCGATTAATTTTAGTTTGTTTGTTTTCATTATTTTTTATTCCTTTTTCATTAATTTTTGTTTTTCAGATTATTTTTCGCTCAAATTTATTAATCTGGTGAGCGAGGCTGATAGACAAAAGACTGTTTCATTGTTAGGGCCTCGCTACCAAGGTATAAACTACTTTGTTCGTATAATCACCAGCTGGTTTTGTTGGATCGACCTTCATACCGTAAAACACATGAGTAGTGATTTCAGAGGTTGGAGTGGTTGACAGAGTACTGATGATGTCTGGCGTAGTGACTGCTGGCACTGCCGCCCAAGAATAAGCACTGTTATGTATATTAGTTTCAACTTGGGTCGGGTCGATGCCATTGTGACCCATGCCGAAGCCACCAATGCCATCAACCCGATAGCCCCAAGTTCCAATTGATAGACCAGATAGGGGACTGGTCAAAGTGCCGTTTGTCGGAATAATTGCATTAGCCCCTAATTGCAAATTTTGGCTGTTGCTAATCATTGATAATTTCAAATCATAACCGTTTGAGCTGTTAGTATTAACTCTGATTTCTTGCCTACTCGAGCTCATTCGTCCATCTGGTAGGGGGTCAACTGCTAAATCGACTTGGTCGATGTCAGTTGTCAAGCCTAGGTAACTAGCTAGTTCAGTTACAATCGAACTAGCTTTGCCAGTTCCGACTGAGTTGATGGCACTGACGCGGAAGGCGTAATAAGCATCGCCAGTTGCGTCTAGTCCAGTCACCAAAATAGACGAGTTGGTTGAAGGAGAGTGGATGACTTCGGTCCAAGCGTCTGAGCAAACTCCTAGCTCATCGGACGGACAGTATTCAATTTTATAATCACTGATGTTGTCATAACCATCGCCACCTAGAGCAGAGGAGTTGGGTATGACATCATCCCAATCGAGCAAGATCCGACCAGTGTTACCACCAGTAAAATCTGGTGTGGCGGTCAGGTTTTGTGGCGCACTTGGCGTGGTGTAATAAGTATAGCCATTGGCTAGAGTGGCGGCTTCGCCGCTTGGGTTGATCACCACCACGTCGGTTGGTCCAGCGGTCACGCCAACTGGTACCACCACTTCTAGTTCGTTATACGAGTTCCAAGTTGTATCGTTAGTTACTTGATTGCCAAAAGCTACTACCAGATCGCCAGTGGCCACACCGCCAGCTGGCACATCACCAGGTAGAACACTAACTGGCACGATGGAATCTTCAAGCTCGCCGTTTCCTAATTGACCAACAGCATTACGCCCCCAACAGTAAGCGTGATGGTCTGATGCCACCGTACAATTGTGGTTATTGCCAACCCCAATTTGCTTGACAGCTAGACCATTTAGCACGCCATCGGTCCAAACCGCTACTGGCACATTTGACTGATTGATGGTAGCGTCGTTGTTACCTAATTGGCCAGAGGCATTTACTCCCCAACAATAAACCTGATCATCCGACGCCAAGGCGCAAGTATGCCCATCGCCAACGCCGATTTGTTGAATGGTTAGGCCATTTAACACACCATCAGTCCGAACCGCTATTGGCACCCGTGAGCCGGTATTGTTACCTCTACCTAGTCGACCGCCAGTACCAGTTCCCCAACAATAAGCCTGACCGCTAGCAATTGCACAGGTGTGGGTGGCCGTTAGGGCCATTTGTTCGACAACCTTACCATTTAAAGCATTGCTAGTGTCGACTGCTACTGGGAACGATGAGTGATTGATTGTGCCATCACCCAATTGACCAGCATTGTTTCTGCCCCAACAATAAGCCAGACCGTTGGAATCAACTACACAAGAGTTGTAGCCACCAACTGCTACGAACTTGATGGCTTTGTCGGCTAGGGCACCACTTCGGCTAACTGCTACCGGAACAGTTGAAGAATTTGTGCTGCCGTTGCCTAAACTGCCCCAGGCGTTATACCCCCAACAATAAACTTGTTTGTCTGAGGTGACTGCACAGGTGTGGCCGACACCAGCTGCTATTTGCTTGACGGTTTTGCCCGATAGAACCCCATCGGTTTTGACCGCTACCGGGATGCTTGAATTTGTTGCATTGCCATTACCTAGTTGGCCATTGGAGTTATACCCCCAGCAATAAGCTTGATTATCTGAGGCGATGACGCAGGTGTGATTATTGCTGGCTGCTATTTGCTTGATGGTTTTGCCAGCCAGCACACCACCAGTCCACACCGCCACAGGAGTTAGTGAGTTTTCGGTGCCGTTGTTGCCGAGCTGTCCGACGTCATTCTTTCCCCAACAGTAAGCTTGGCCGTCGGAAGCGATGGCACAGCTGTGACTAATACCGCCAGCGATAGTGTGAGTTAAGATTTCAGCCTGGCCGCTAAAACCAGTACCGGTTATGGTAGCGGTGTTGCCACCAGTTAAAACTCCGCGAATGGGAGAAACGGTAGTGGCAGTTAGTGGTGCCGAGTAGGTGTAGCTCTGATTCAGGGTGGTGGTATCGCCATCGGGATTGGTAACGGTAATATCAACCGTGCCTGGATTGGCTCCAGTTGGCACTACTACTGCCAGTTCGGTTGAAGACTTCCAGTCGATATTGGTCGATGGATTGTCGCCAAATTTAACTTGGATATTTTGGCTGGCTTCTCCGGGTGCGACCTCCATAGGGAAATATGAGGTGCTGGCTGTGCCATTACCCAGTTGGCTGAAAGCATTGTATCCCCAACAATAAGCCCAGTCGTCAATTGTGACTGCGCAAGTATGAGTGCCTCCGGCGCTAATTTGTTTAATGTCTTTGTCAGCCAACACACGACTGGTATCAACCGCCACTGGAATCGATGAGTTGTTGGCGGTGCCGTCACCCAACCGACCACGATCGTTTCGTCCCCAGCAGTAGGCTTTGTCGTCCGAAGCGATTACGCAGGCACTGGAACTATAAATATTGGAGCTAGTAGCGACGATTTGTTTGATAGTCAGGCCATTTAAGACACCGTTAGTATCAACTGCGACTGGTATTGGTGAATCGTCTAAGCCGTCGTTACCTAATTGGCCATATTCATTTCGTCCCCAGCAATAGGCTTGGCTTTCTAGTGTCACATTGTCGGTGGCTACGGCACAGGTAAAATAGCGACCAGCCGCAATTTGCCAGACTGCTTTATTGTTTAACTCACCGCTGGTGTCAACTACTGCTGGTAACAGCGAGCGGTTTGGTTGGTCGTTATTACCTAGTTGCCCATATCCATTACCTCCCCAACAATAAGCCCCGCCATCCGAGGTTACTACGCAGGTGTGCTCCATGCCAGCTGAAATTTGCGAGACGATTTTGTTGTGCAGTTCACCGCTGGTATCGACTTTTGTCGGCTCGTGCGTAGTGCTGGTGTAGCCGTTTCCTAATTGACCAATAACATTGCGCCCCCAACAATAAGCTTGATCGTCAGAAGCAATCACGCAGGTGTGATAACCGCCAGCCGAAATTTGCTTGACAGTTAGGCCGTTTAGCACACCACTGGTATCAACTGCTACTGGCACGGTCGATTGAGTGCCGATATTGCTGCCCAGTTGACCATTGGTGTTGTACCCCCAACAATAAGCCTGATCGTCCGAAGCGATCGCACAGGTGTGATAAATACCAGTCGAGATTTGCTTGACGGTTAGACCGTTTAGCACACCACTAGTGTCAACTGCTACTGGCACGGCAGTTTGGTTGGTGTCGCCAGTACCAAGTTGGCCGTATTGATTCCTTCCCCAACAGTAGGCTCGACCATCGGAAGCGGTGGCACAAGTGTGATTGTCGCCACCTGAGATGGTTTCTAGGTGAACACTGGTGTACTCCACGAAGTCGTCGCCAGTAATAGTGACAGTATTGCCACCGGCCAGAACGCCGTGATTAGGTGAGACAGACGAGATGGTAGGAGCTAGAGCGTTGGTTTGGTTGGTGTTGATTAAGCGGATGAGACCGACACCTCCGCTAGTAATGATTAGCGATACCACCAACAGGGTGGTTAATCGCAAAGATAATTTCTTTTGAACCAAAAACCCTACTCGAAATTGGCTCCACCAATTCGCGAGTAGGACCGAGAATTTAGGTTTTGTAGTTTTTGGCATGTTTGTGTTTGTGTGTTTATGTTTGTGTCTAGAGATAAAAATAGTCCGAATCGTGCTTTTTACACCTCGGACCAACTCTCTTTTCTACCAGTGACTCCATTCACAAGTAGATATCTCTATTGTAGCAAACTTTTGACAATTTGTCAAGATGCTGTGTTCCGTCTGAAAAGCAGAACAGAACCTGAAAGCCCCGTATATTATAATAGGTACACAAGTGAAAAGGGGTTGCTTCTTTTTTCAGGTGTGCGACATATCACACGTAGTATAATATGAACACCTGAGAGAAAAGCGAAACCTGTTTCAGCTTTTCTGAAGGTGAGAAATATTACACGTAGTATAATATATAGTATATGCGAAAGATTGCGATTATCGATGGCAAGAGCGTATTCTACCGTGGTTATTACGCCATGGGGCATTTAAGTCTGCCTGATGGTACGCCAACAGGTGGGGTGTATGGTTTTATTTCGATTCTATTAGCGGTGGTGGAGCAGTTACGTCCTGATAATGTCTACGTAGCTTGGGATATAAAAGGGACCAGTATGTCCAAGCGTAGCAAAATTTACCCAGAGTACAAAGCTGGTAGAAAAAAACCGCCCGAAGATTTTTATGCGCAAATTCCTATTTTGCAAAACATCTTAAAAGAGTTTGGAATACCATTTATTGAAACTGACAATTATGAGGCTGATGATATAATTGCTACATTAGCTAAACAAATTGCCGAGCGTCCAGATTGTGAGGCTTATTTGATTAGTTCCGATTTAGACATGTTACAACTCTTGGCGCCAAATGTCGAAATGTGGGCACTTAAAACTGGACTGACCAAGGTAGAAGAATATACGCCAGCGACGTTTGAGGCCAAATATGGCCTAAAAGTCGAACAATTTTTGGACTTAAAATCACTGCAGGGCGACTCGAGTGATAATATTCCGGGCGTGGCAGGAGTTGGGCCCAAGACAGCAACTGATTTGTTGCAAGAATATGGTACGCTTGAACAAATTTATGAAAATCTGGATGAAATTATGACTAATAAGCCAGCGGTGGGGCGCAAACTTGAGGCTGGCAAAGAAATGGCGTTTTTGAGCAAAAAACTAACGCAACTTTATTATGATGCGCCTGTTAAGTTAGATTTATTGCAGGGCGAGCTAGCTAAAGCCGATGTTAAAGATATTATGGCGGCTCTCGATAAATTGGCTTTTCGGTCGCTTAAGACTCGATTTAAGAAGTTGTTTGCGGTGCCGCCAGCTGAATTAAAAACAGACAATGAACAGCTGGGCTTGTTTGGTAACGAAGCGGTTTCGACAGCGGCTGAGAGCCCGACTATTTTAGCCGAAATTGTGAAGGATGATGGTATAGATAAGTTAAATAAAGCGATTCAGGAACAAAAAATCATTATAGAGATTATATCAGATATGATATACATACGGATGGTTGACCAAGATAAAACTTGGGCGATAGTGGGCGAACTCTTTTCTAAAGTCGATTTAAGAAATACTAGTCAAATCATTAGTTACGATAGTAAAAAGATGTTACAGCTAATCGATAAAATTCAGCCAATTAATCGACTGACTGACTTACCGTTTGGTATTGAACAAATTTATGATTTGAACCAAGCGGAATTCTTACTCGATCCGCTAACGCCGCGACAAATGTTAGACGAGGTGGGGGAACCTGACCTGCCACGACTGGTGGCGATGTATCAGCACCAGCAAGCTAGGCTTGCTGATTTGCCGCGAGTGGCTAAAGTCGCTTGCGAAATCGATTTCCCACTAATACCAGTGTTGTTCCTGATGGAAAAACGCGGAGTCAAAATCGACAAAGCTGAGTTTGCTCGTTTATCAGATGAGCTAGGTGTGAAACTGACTAACCTAGAGCAGAAAATCCATAAATTGGCAGGCGTTAGTTTTAATGTCAATTCACCAGCACAGTTATCAAGCGTACTGTTTAATTCCCTTGGTTTGTCGACGAAAGGTATTAAAAAGACCAAGACTGGTTTTTCGACTGGTAAAAGCGAACTTGATAAGCTGGAGGGGCAGCACCCAATAATTAGCCTAATTAAAGAGTATCGTGAAGTTAGCAAAATCAAGAGCACCTATGTGGATGCTCTGCCAAGCCAAACCGATGAAAATGATATTTTACACACTACCTTTAGTCAGGATGTGACGGCAACTGGTCGCCTATCTTCTATGAATCCAAATTTGCAAAATATTCCCGTGAAGACTGAACTAGGCCAAGCAGTGCGTCGTGGCTTTGTGGCTCGTGAAGGTCGAGTCTTTGTTAGTATCGATTATGCTCAAGATGAGTTGCGTGTAGCGGCGGCGCTATCGGGCGACAAGGGTATGATTGAAATATTTAACACCGATCGTGATATTCATACTGAAATGGCGGCGCAAATTTATAATGTGCCAGCTAGTGAGGTTAGCCCAGAACAGCGACGAGTTGCAAAGATCGTTAACTTTAGTGTTCTGTATGGTGCTGGACCACGTAATTTACAACAAACTACAGGGCTGCCTTATGCTGAGGCTAAGTCACTGATTGACCGCTACTTTGCTTTACGTCACAAGTTGCGTGAGTTTATGGACAAGACTCTAAAGCAGGCAGAGGAACTAGGTTACGTTGAAACTTATTTTGGTCGTCGTCGGCCGACACCAGATATTAAATCAACCAACTTTCAAGTGCGCGAAGCGGCTAAGAGGGCCAGTGCCAACATGCCGATTCAAGGTACAGCGGCTGATTTGATGAAAATTGCGATGGTACGTTTAGAGCAACGCTTATTAGAGGTGCCTAGTGCTGAGCAGATTTTACAAATTCACGACTCGATTTTAGTCGAAGTCGATAAAGGTTATGAGAAACAAGTTCAAAAGGTTGCAACCGAAGTCATGACGACAGTTTGCCCCGATTTGCCGGTGAAATTTGCGGTTGATGTACAAATTGGCGCTAATTGGCGAGGGTTGTGATTGACTTTATAGGGAGATAATTTTATTATTAGACTATGAACAAGAGTAAGGTTTCTAGGATATTTCCTATAATTCTAATTATTTTAATAGTAACGTTTGCTATTTTTGTACTAGTGGCAGTTGGTAAAAAGATTTTTAAGAGTGATGGTAAAACATCTGATAAGCAGGCAGCTGTTAGTCAAGCTTCGCCTCGTGATGAGCTATTAACTACGACGACTGATCGAGCCGTACGAGCTACTGTCCGAGGACAAATTGTGGCGGATGAGGATTTTCGTAGTTATCAAATAACAATTACACCAAGTGAACGTCGGATGGTAGTTTTCAAGAGTTATCTGAGTGAGCAAGTTGAATCCATTAGTTTAGATAACAATGTGCCGGCCTACACAGAATTTGTCTATGCGTTAAGTAAAGCTGGCCTAGGACGTAGTAAGCCATTTCCTGCCGAGCTAGATAATGTAAGTGGGATTTGTGCTTCAGGTACGTTATTTGAATTTGATATTTTAAGAGATGGCGAGTCAGTTTATCACGTTTGGACATCGGACTGTGGTGGCTCTAAAGGCTCACTAGGTGTTAGTGCCTCAAATTTACGCGATTTGTTCCTAAAGCAGATTCCTGACAATAAAAAACTTTTATCAACTTATAATAAGCGTTAATCATGCCAGAGCTACCTGAGGTCGAAACGATTCGACGAGGATTGGGTAAAATTCTGCCTGCCAAAATCGTTGAGTCGGCGTATCAGATTGAGTCGCCGAAGAGTTTTCCTAATCCTGATTCAGAAGTTCGTAAGTTTCTGATTGGATCAGAGATAGTAGCTGTTCGTCGTCGCGCTAAAGTTTTGATGATTGATCTTAGTAGTAAATACTCACTAGTAATTCATTTGAAGATGACAGGGCAGTTGATTTATATAGGTGAAGAGCGTTGGGGTGGTGGTCATCCAACTGACAGTCTCGTAGGCGAGCTGCCTGATCGCTCGACTCGTGTGGTAATTAAGTTCACTGATGGTTCGGTGCTGTATTTTAATGATCAGCGAAAATTTGGTTGGGTGCGCTTAATGCCGACGATTCTAATTCCTGATCTCGATTTTATGAAGAAAGTCGGGCCCGAACCGCTTGAGGATGAATTTACGGCTACTGACTTTATTAAGCGAATTCGTCGTCGGCAAAACACCACTATTAAAGCGGCGATTTTGGATCAAACTATCTTAGCTGGTGTAGGCAATATTTATGCCGATGAGAGTTTATGGGGTGCTAAAATTCATCCCGCTACTAGAGTGCGCGATGTTAGTGATACTGAACTTAAGGCGTTGCTACGAGAGATTAAATATGTTATGCAGCTCGCAATTGACAATGGTGGTTCGACTTATAGTAACTACGTTAATGCGGCGGGTGAGAAAGGCAATTATTTGGCGGATTTTGCTCGGGTATTTCGGCGCGAAGGTCAAATTTGTCTAAAATGCGGTACAGAAATCAAAAAGATTCGAGTGGCGGGTCGAGGGACACATTTTTGTCCTAAATGCCAGCTGGAGATTAAGTAGATGCTGATAATTTTAAGCGGCAATCATACTTTTTTACGTCAACAGGCATTAGTAGAGTTAAAACAGCAGATTAAAGTAGAGCCTCAAACTATTCAAATTGATGGCTTATCGCCAGCTCAATTGACAGATTTACTGTCAGCACAATCATTGTTTGAGCCCCGTCGCTTTATATTATTGTATGGTTTGTCAGAGAATGTGGAGGTTTGGCAGCGACTGATGGAGTCAGCTGAAATGGTGGCCGAAGATGATAGTTTAGTTTTGGTTTTAATAGAAGATAAACTAGATAGTCGGACTAAATTTGTCAAAACTGCTAAACAGCAGGGCTGGTTGCAAGAATTTGTCATTGATACTGATCGTTATGGTAATGTTAAAGATTATTCAGGTCAAAAATCAATTCAATTTATATTAGAACAAGCCAAGAAGTTAGAAATTAAGTTTGATCGGAGTCTAGCACAATGTCTCTATCAGCAGGTTGGTCCCGATCCTTGGGGATTATATTCGGCTTTAGAACGGTTACAAATAATCGGTGATGTTTCGCGTACAGCAATCAATAAATATATTCCAGCCAACCCAATGGTAAATGTTTTCAACGTTTTGGGTAAGGCTTTTTCTGGTCAGCGTCAGGCAACTGAACAGGCGATTGACAATCTAGAGAGTATTGATGCTGAGCCACGCATGTTCTTTGGTCTTCTATCAAGCCAGATGTTTAATATCTTAGCAATTGCTTCGGCACCAGCTGGAGCTAACCTAGCGGCTGATTTAGGTATTAATCCTTACGTAATTGATCAACTAGCACCTATAGCACGTCGATGTTCATTGGCGGATTTAAAGCAGATCGCTGGTTGGTTTATCGAAACTGATATGAAACTAAAGTCAGGCAGTTATGATGCTTGGTTAGAAATTAAAGTTTTACTTAATCGAATTATCGAACTGATCGCATAAAAACTACTACTAGTTAGTGGTAGTTCTGGCATTAATAAACAATTGAACTATTTAGTTTTTTTACCAGTGGTCTTCTTAGCGACCGACTTTTTACTTGTAGCCTTCGTGACAGTTTTTTTGGCAGCTGGCTTTTTAGCTGTAGTTTTTGTAGAAGTCTTCTTTTTAGTAGTAGCTTTTGTAGTTGGCTTAGCAGCTTTTTTCTTAACGACTAGTTTAACTCCGGCTTCCTTGGCTAGTTTAGTTAAAGCTGATTTCTTGCGTGCGGCTGTATTCTTCTTCATTAAACCTTTTTTAACAGCTTTATCTATTTCGCTCTGAGCAGTCGATAGTTTGTCAGCATTTGGTTTAGCGGTGACAGCCTTAATAGCCTTGCGCATTTCACTCTTAGTGGCTTGGTTGCGCTCACGCCGAACAGCTTCCTGACGCACTCGCTTAATAGCTGATTTGATAATTGGCATTAAATTTATGTCCTCAATCTATAAAATTATTTTTAACTGCAAGTTATTATATCAAAAAAACTTTAGTTGTAAAGAGAGCGACCCGTGGGACTATATGACTTGACAAAAAGACAATTTTTTGCTAGAGTTATGTTATAGCGTTTTCAAAACCAACAAAATATTATAAAATAAACAAGCAAAATGATTAACGAAAAAGATCTCAATAAGCTATCTGAGCAAATCAAAAAGGCTGATAATGTCTTAGTGGCAGTTAATTCTAATCCGACGATTGATGAATTAACTAGTGCTTTAGCGCTGACTCTAATGTTAAATAAAAACGATCGTCGTGCGGTGACGATTTTTAGTGGTGAGGCGCCTGATGTTCTGCAGTTTTTAAAGATAGATGAGACATTTGATAAAACAGTTGACGGTTTACGTGACTTTATTGTTACATTAGACTCGAAAAAGGCTGATCGAGTAGTAGTCAAAGCTGAAGATAACATGGTTAAGGTTTTTATTACTCCAAGTGGTCAAACTATATCGAGTGATGATTTAGGTTTTGAACAGGGTGATTATAATATTGACTTAGTTGTCGGCGTCGGGGTGTCACACAAGGATGATTTAGACAAAGCCCTGTCGGCACATGGTCGAATTCTGCACAATGCTTCAGTGACGTCATTATCAATTGGTGAAGGTGCTAGTGAGTTGGGTGGTCTGAACATTAAAGCTCCACAAGCCAGCTCTTATGCAGAAATCATTTATCGATTACCAGAGTTATTAGATAAAGACTTGGCCGAAGACGAAGATCCTGCCATGGATGAAGCTGTAGCGACGGCGCTTCTAACTAGCTTAGTGGCTGCCACTAATCGCTTTAGTAATAGTCGAACTACCGCTGAGATCATGAGTTTGGCATCAGATTTGATGCGAGCTGGTGCTGATCAGCAATTAATCGCTAAAGAGTTAGCTAAGGGTGGGGTGGTTGAGGTTGAGGCTCCATCTACTGAGGAAGGGCCAATTCGAGATCAGTCCCAAAAAGCTGTTAGCGTCCGTCCTGAGGATGGTAGTGGCGAAATGGGATCCATTAACTTAAAGAGTCAATCCGATAAATCAAAGACTAAGGCTCATAAAGAGACGCCGACGGATGTTGCAGTGCCTAAGAAAAAAGACGTTCCATCGGTTGGCGGCGTAGAGATTGGGCCAAATTTCGCTAATTTAGAGGAATATAATAAACAACAAATGATGGCAGAGCGTCAGAGCACTGCCGATGAGGTGTTATCTCGCTTACCAGCTACTGAAGTACCAGCTCCTGTTGATCCACCGGTAGTACCAGCGCCAGAACCAGTTGCTTCGACGACACCAGCTTCTGAAGACGATCGTTTAGCGGAGCAGTTACAGCGGGTCGGTCAAATACCCGACTTATTAGCAGTTGAAACAGCAGCGACGGTGACTGAACCAGTGGCTGAACCGGATCCAACTATTGTGTTTGGTAAAGAAACACCTGAGCGACCATATTTACAGGATCCATCTACTGCTTGGGGTCAGCCCGTTAGTAATATTCCAGTCTCTGGTACTCCAAATGCTGAGCCGCCTGAGCCATTGCGTGATCGTAGTAGTCAGGTGGTAGTACCGGTTCCTGAGCCGGTTGTTCCAGAGGCTATCACGGAAACACCAACCCCTGTCGAAACTCCAGCTCCGATAGTACCAACTCCCGAACCGGTTACTTCTGCACCCGAACCGGTTGCGCCAGTCGCACCTATCGCTCAACCGCCTGAGTTACCGACTATGCTTCAGTTTACGGCTCCACCAGTCCCTGACTTTGGCGCTATGAATGTGACGCCGCCAATACCGCCAACTCCGCCAGACTTCAATATGCCAATGCCGCCATTACCGCCAAATCCAGCCGATTTTGCTCAACCAGCGGCAATTGCCCAGCAACAATTTGAATCCAGCGCTGCCCAAGCAGTCGAAAGCCCAGTAGTCGAAACAACACCTCCACCGATTATTCCGACCGGTCGTTATCAGCCAGCTGCTACTGCGACCACGCCATCTGCTAGTCCAGTTATGACAGATCAAATCTATCCACAATCAGTTGACAATGCCCAGTTCGTCATCCCTGAATAAGTTAGTTGTTCAAAACGATGCTGTCATTTTGGTCAATAAACCGGCTGGGATGACGAGTTTTGGAGTTGTAGCACGTTTGCGTCGCCTACTTAGTGAAGACCTAGGTAAAAAAGCCAAGGTCGGCCACGCTGGCACGCTTGATCCGTTTGCTAGTGGTCTATTAATTATAATGACGGGCCAAAAATGTCGTGAGGCACAGAGACTCCTTAAATTAGATAAAAGCTATCGAGCGACGCTAACACTTGGTTGGATAACTTCGACGCAAGATCCCGAAGGACAGATGAGTTTAGTCGGTCGTAACCAACCTTCGCTACGGCAGATTGAAGCAGTCTTAGGTAATTTTTTAGGTGAAATTCAACAAGTTCCGCCCAACTTTAGCGCACTCAAGGTTGGGGGCAAAAAGGCTTATGACTTGGCTCGGGCAGGTAAAGAATTTAAATTACCGGCTCGGTCAGTTACTGTTAGTCAAATTGATATCATTGATTACGACTATCCACGTCTGGTCATTGACGTGGCGGTATCGTCTGGTGCCTATATTCGCTCGCTGGCTCGCGATATTGGTGAGAAACTTGGCACAGGGGCTTATTGTTCAGCACTTCTCCGTACTAGCGTTGGGAAATTTAGTCTTGTCAAGGCTAAAAAATTAGCCGATTTTTCAATTATTAACTAGAGAGTTGTTTTAGCTGGAATAGGGGCTTGCGAGTTCGGGCTTTATCTGTTACAATTCGACATCGATGATTACAAGTGAAAAGAAGAAGCAGGAAATGGCTAAGACTCAGCGCAACGCCAAAGACGTTGGTTCGCCTGAGGCACAAATAGCGGTTTTGACTGCTCGTATCAATGAAGTGATTGAGCATCTGAAGGCTAATAAGCAAGATGAGAAAGCTCGTCGTGGCTTGATTCAAATGGTTGGTAAACGTAAGAAATTACTCAGCTATTTAGAGAAAAAAGATTACGACGCCTACAAGGCAACTATCACAAAATTAGGTCTCCGCAAATAGGCGGAGCCTTTTTTAATTAAGAATTCCCCGCCCGAAGGCGGGGGTAAGAGGATTATAAAATATTTTCCTCTTTAAGGCTGGGGTAAATTTCGACGACAATTTCCTTGGGCACACCCCATGTAGCAGGAGCTTTTCTGCCCTCATGACTGTCTGTCATAAGAAATGCAATTACTTTGCCGTCCTGTGTTATGGGACTGATGTACAGTACCGGCTCAGCGAAGCCTATGCCTATTTGTTCGGTAAGAACTTTTGAGCGTAACTCTCTGAACTGTTCGGAGGTACCAGGAAGAGTACTCTGGTTATTATTCTTCTTGGTGATTTTAATACCTCCTTCGCTGATTTCAAGAACTAGATTTTGTTTACCAGTCATCGTGATAAACCCCCTTTAGATTCTTAGCCCGTGATTGGGCTAGAGATTATACTATACCACACAGAGCTAATTTTTGCAAGGTAAAACCCCGTCAAAGACGGGGCCTTGAGTGAAATGTATACTGTGTATTACTATTGTCGTTGTCGCCTTCGTTCTTTCCTTCTTTGTTTTCTGGCGACACCAGTGGAGTCCTCATGATAAAAAAGGCATTTTCTATAGGATTCACTATTGCAGTGTTTGTTGATAAAACATGATGTTTCATCAATAGACTCCATATCATTTGGCCGTCCATTTCCACTGCTACATCTTAGATTGTATAAACCCTTTTTTGTCAGTTCGAACCCTTTAAAATAGGGACACCACCAATCGCAATCGTTGCGTTCACTCATTTTTACACCTCCTGTTTTTAATCCAGACGGATTATACTCAAATTATAGCACAGTTAGGCAAATTTTACAAGTGGGAGACTAGAGAAGCTCCGCCATAGGAACAAAGTTTCTAGTCAGTCAGGCTAAATCACTATTTAGCTAGTTGATTGATTTGTTGGCGTATTATTTTGTTTTGTTTAGTGTAATGCTATTATTGTTTTTTGACTAATAATCAAAGATCTATTGGATTTTTCTTTGATTAACTAATTGGTATTGATTGTAACTTTACCTAAAATCAGATCATTACTCAACTGGCAGCTAGGTGGCTAGTGTGTTATAATGACAATTACTATTAACCGAGTTTAAGCGGGGAGACAACAGATTTTATCCTTAGTGTGGATGAAGTTTGTTGTCCGTGCTTAATCTCAAAAAAGGAGAAGTATGATTATTAACCCTTTAGGTAAGGATATCGTGCAGGTCACGACTAATTTTTGTGGTAAACCGTTAACGCTCGAAGTCAACAGGGTTGGCTTTCGCACCACGGCTAGTGTTACGGCTAAATATGGTGATGCGGTAGTTTTAGCGTCGGTTAGTGTTGGTAAAGCTGATCCAAATATGGATTACTTTCCACTGTCGGTTGATTATGAAGAGCGCTTTTACGCCTCTGGTAAAATTAGCAGCTCTCGGTTCATTAAGCGTGAAGGTCGTCCAAGTGATCAGGCGGTTTTGTCGGGTCGCATTATCGATCGGCCAATTCGACCATTGTTTCCCAAGGGTTATCGCCAAGAAATTCAATGCGTTGCCACTGTCTTAGCGATGGATCCGGCTTTTCGACCAGACATGCTGGGCATGATTGCAGTTTCGGCTGGTCTGATGCTAACTGGTGTGCCATTTGATGGTCCGGTAGCTGGTCTGCGCGTTGGTCGTATTGATGGCAAATTTGTGCCATTTCCAAGCAATGAACAGATTGATAACGAATCAGACCTAGACTTAACTGTCGGTGCTATCGAATCGGGTATTACTATGGTGGAGGCTGGTGCTAACGAAGTTTCTGAAGACATTTTAGCCGATGCAATGGAGTATGCTTTTAAAGCAATACAACCAGCGATTAAATTACAAAAAGAATTAGCTAAGAAGGTTGGTGTTACACCTGTCGAATACGAATTACATCTACCCGATGAAAATATTGCCGTCAAAATGGATAAGTGGGTTGATGAGCATTACAGTGCTAATTTGCGTCAACCGTATCCGTTCTATAATCAAAATATCGAAAAACTAGCGGAGAAAATGAATCAAGAATTGGTTGAAGAGCTAGGTGAAGAGGTTTACGAAGAGCAAAAAGACGCTTACAACGAAGCTTTCACATTAGCAACTTATCGTAAGGTGCGTGAAGGTATTGTGAAAGAAGGTATTCGACCAGACGGTCGAGCGCTCGACGAGGTTCGATCGCTATCTAGCGAGGTTCAGGTCTTGCCTAGAGTTCACGGTTCGAGCTTATTTACCCGCGGGGTGACCCAAGCTCTAAATGTTGTCACATTGGCACCACTATCTTATTCGCAGCTAGTTGACACGATGGAAGTGACCGATGGCAAAAGACGCTACATGCACCACTACAATGCACCTGGTTATACTGTTGGTGAAATCCAGCGACTTGGTTCGCCTGGACGACGTGAGATTGGCCATGGTTATCTAGCCGAAAGGGCGTTAATCCCAGTTTTACCAAGCGAAGAAGATTTTCCATATGCCATTCGTTCAGTTACAGAAATTATGAGTCAAAACGGCTCAACCTCAATGGCGGCAACTTGTGCTAGCTGTTTAGCTTTGATGGATGCTGGCGTGCCACTAACTCGACCAGTTGCTGGTGTCGCCATGGGTTTGATGATGGCCGATGGTAAAGCACATGTTTTAACTGATTTGGCTGATATGGAAGATTTCTCAGGTGATATGGACTTTAAGGTAACTGGTACTGATCGAGGTGTTACAGCGGTACAGATGGATATGAAAGTTCATGGTTTGCCGATGGATATTTTACGCGAAGCTCTAAAGAAGTCTCACACAGGGCGCATGAAGATTATGAAACACATGAAATCAGTTATTGCTGCGCCCCGTAAAGAGCTCAGTCCATACGCTCCCCGCATTGAAAAATTGATGATTAATCCAGAGAAAATCGGTATGGTAATTGGTAAAGGTGGCGAGACCATCCAAGAAATTACTCGAGAGACTGGCACGGAAATTGACATCGATGACAGCGGTTTAATTACTGTTGCCTCACCTGACGGTGAGAAAATCGCCAAGGCCCTAGAATGGATTCGTGGCTTAGTGGAGGAGCCAGAAATTGGCAAGGTTTACAAAGGTGAGGTTGTTTCAGTAAAAGACTTTGGCGCTTTCGTAAACATCTTGC
Source organism: Candidatus Nanosyncoccaceae bacterium (assembly GCA_050950465.1). Lineage (GTDB taxonomy): Bacteria > Patescibacteriota > Saccharimonadia > Saccharimonadales > Saccharimonadaceae > CAZRIZ01. The sequence continues at coordinate 333,894 of JBMNHQ010000001.1, forward strand.
CAGATACTGATGGTATGGTACATATCTCTGAATTACAGGACAAGCGTACTACCAAGGTGACCGATGTGGTGAAAATCGGTCAGCCAGTCAATGTAAAATTACAGGCAATTGATGACAAGGGTCGTCTAAGTCTGACGATGAAGGGTGTAAAGCAACCTAAGTTGAAATAAATCCATGACTAAAGCAGAGCAAATCAAAGTACTATCCGAGCAAATTGTAACGGATGATGTTTGCTCTGCTTTGCGTGAGGGTGCAACTCAGCTAGTGATGGGTGAGGGCAGCTTATATGCTAAAATCGTTTTTGTTGGCGAAGCACCAGGCAAGAGAGAAGATGAGCTTGGTCGACCATTTGTGGGCGCAAGCGGTAAATTTTTAGATGAAATGCTAGCCTCAATTGGTTTGAAGCGCGAAGATGTTTATATTACCAACATTGTCAAATATCGTCCACCCAACAATCGCGATCCACTGCCAGAGGAAAAGGCTGAATTCGCACCATATCTCTTAAAACAGATTCAAATTATTAAACCTGAGGTGATTGTGACACTCGGTCGGCACGCTCTGAGCTTTTTCAAGGACGATTTGTCAATTTCTAAAGTCCACGGCCAGCCGTTCAAGCTTAAAACTGCTACGCACAACCTGTATTTACTACCGCTTTATCACCCAGCCGCCGCGCTATACAACGGTAGTATGCGCCAACAGCTGCTTGATGATTTTCAAGTGGTTAAACAGTTCTTAAAGTAGTATAATTCACGCAAAAGGAGGTCTTGTTATGAAAGTGATTGATAAGGTGGCGTTTTTGTATCTTAAAGATGGAAAGATCTTAAGTACACGTTCGAAAGGCAAAGACAAATATTATATTCCAGGTGGCAAGCGCGAGGGTAGTGAAACCGATATTGAAACTTTAGTTCGCGAAATTAAAGAAGAATTAAGTGTAGATATCATTGAGTCTACAGCTAAATTTTATGGTGTTTTCGAGGCTCAGGCTCATGGGCACGCTGAGGGTATTATCGTCAAGATGACTTGTTATACAGCGGACTACTCTGGGGAGTTGAAATCTGATTCGGAAATCGCTGAAATTGTTTGGCTAACCACAGCCGATATCGAATCGGTTTCTCCGGTTGATAAGTTAATATTTGCTGACCTCAGGAAAAAAGGTCTAATAAGCTAACTCCGTAAATAGCGTGCTAACTTTGTAGACGCAAGTTAACGAAGTTACTTATGGGGTAGGCCTGCTTGTGCTTTAATAACTTTAACAGAGGTGGACCTATTGACTTTTTACCTACTCTGTGCTAGAATAAGAGTATAGCTATTTACAAAAACAAACACTAAAAAATGTCAGAAAAAGCTAAAGATCTAGATCAAAAATTACCAGAAATCGTGTTAGCTCATGATACTGAAGTTGTCGAAAAGATTGGTCAGTTAGCTTTGATGGTGGAAAACGACTTAAGTCCTGAACAAAAACGTCAGGAAAAGCTAAAGCGTGGCATCAAGGTGGTTATTGGCGGGCCGTCGCAATCTGGCAAATCGGTTACTATCGAGGCTTTGAATAATAATTTAGAACAATACGGAACTTTTTCTCTTAATGCCAGCCCTGATGGCGAGGGGCGTTGGTTGCAGCAAAATTATCAGGATGAGAGAGTGCGCAGTTGGCGTGAGAAAGGTGAATACAGCCGAGAATTTGTCGAGAGTTGTCGCGGTTGGATTGATAAGTGGGATGGCCCACTTATGTTGATTGATATTGGTGGCAAGATTGACGACGACAAAGCGCGTATTGTAGATGGAGCGACACACGCGGTGATTTTATCAAACAATTTGTCAAAGGTGCCAGAGTGGCAAAGTTTTTTTGAAAATCAGGGGTTGGAAGTAATCGCTAAGTTGCATAGCCACCATGATGGCAATAAAGACTTACAGATTGCGACCGATTCTGAGCAATTAGTTGGCTCGGTGCATCGCCTAGAAAGAGGTGAGCCCGCGGCTAGTCGTGAAACAATTAAGCAGTTGGCGGGCAAAATCCAAGAACTAGTTGAAAATAATACAGTATACCAAGAGGCTCACAAAAACGACACCAAGAACCTACTTGAAATCTGCATACCAGAAGTTTTTGACGATTTGCCACACGAGAAAGCTTCTGATGGCTCTGAGCACAAAACGATTTTGCGCTCAGCCATACCAGTTATTTATGAAAAAGTGCGCCAAATTGGTCCGCGACCAGCTTGGCTTGATGGTCGGATTAGTGCTTGGGAAGCGGTGGCTTATGCATCTGCTTTTGCTGATATTGGTAGTCAGGATATACGGCTAAGGAGTCCAGATGGTTTTGTGCCGATTGTTCCTTTGGCGGAGAGCGAGAAAGCTACTGCTGATTGGTATGAAGCGCCAGTGGACTACGGCGAGTTTGCTGGTCGTCCAGTTTATCTCCTACACAATACGGTTGACAGGAATCGGCCGCTTTCGCCAGATGACCTGAATAAAATCACTGTTCCAAAAATGCCAGAGGAATCGATCGTGGTTATATCAACCAAAGGACCAAATTGGCTTAAGGCTTCGATGGCGCTGGGATATAAAGATAAGGTGCATTCAATCGCGACTTTTCATCCAGCCGAAGGGTCGACAATTGCTTGGTCGTCTGATAAAGATCTGCTTGGCCAAGTAATACCACTAAAAAATCAATAAAATTATCGGCTACGCTTGATCCCAGCGATGATTGAATCGGAATAGGCTCGGTTGTCTTCAATGATAATTTGGCAAATTTGGCGCATCGCTTCGGCGATAGCGGGGCTAGATATTATAAAAGATGTTTGGGTTTCGCCAAAGCTCACGAAAGCGGTTTTATCGCCATAGACATCGATTTCAACTGGGGCAGTGTAGCGCTTTTTGTCGATTATGGTGCGATGAAAAAGCGTTTCTTGGTCGCGACCTTCTAAGATATGTTTTCGGCCATTTTCAGTATCGATTGTGATAGCGTAGGTGTTTATGCCTAGCGCTTGACGCTTCTCGCGATAGTTGCGTAAAAATTTACGATCAAGTTTTTTGTCAAATTGTGAGCGAACTAGAAAAGTATCCTTTTTGGTGCGGATAATATCGTTGAAAATCTCTTTGATACCTTCTTCGCCTTGAAGAGTTTTAGCGCTCGGTCGTTCTGATTGGGCATAATACAGGTCAATTAAGTTCCCAACGCCTTGTTTGACCTCTTGTTCATTGCGCGTCAGAATTTTGCGACGCTTCTCGGCTAATACCTCTAGTGCAACAGGGTGGTTGGCGCTATAAGTAGTCTTCCTACCGTCAATTTTGCGAATCAGCCCTAATTTAAGTAGTTTTTCACAAATCATATAAGCGTTAGTGCGGGTCTCGCCAGTGATTTTGGCGAGTTTAACTGGGCTAAGTTCGCCATGCTCTAAGAGTGCTAAATAAACCTTGGCTTGGCTCTCGTTGATGCCAGCTTTTTTCATAATTAGTAGATTGTTATCACGAATTTCATCTTTATCCATGAATCCATAATAGCAACAGTTTTACCATTTGTCAATATTGATTTGACATTTTTGGTGGCAAAACTACCTCTGTTGCGAAGACTATTCAACAAAAGTATATTGACAAAAATGCAAAAGAATTATATAATGCAATCATGCTTGAAGCGACCATAGCGCTGAGAGCAAGCTCCTTAGTAATTACCTCCCTGATTAAATAAAAACGCAGTTTACAAAACAAAAGCGTCCAGCCATTTTTGCTGGTCGCTCAGTCAGTATCGGTGGATGCTGGCTGAGTCACCAGCAAAACTACGCTGAAAAATGGGGGGGAGGTGAAGAAATGAGGAAGATTCTGTGGCTTTCACGCCATCAGATGACCACCGCTCAGCGAGAAGATCTGGAAAGGATCTATGGTGAGGTCGAAATTAAAACCTTCGACCAGACTGTAGCGTCCTGGAAGGATGTAGTCGCTGCTGGCGAGGATTGTGACGTTCTGGCAGTTGTACTGCCCCCGGCCATTTTGGCAGATCTGACCAATCCGCGCAATAACTCTAAACCGGTTATTCGCGCTATCGCCAACCGGGTTCCCACGGGTAAAACTGTGACGAATCCGGCCACCGGTGCCGAAGAGGCCGAATACCGATTCGAGCATGCAGGTTGGGAGCGAGTCATCCGAGTCGAAATCGTGACCGAGCGGCTTTAAACCCTTGGTTAGGAAAATAGACCGGTCTAGCTTTGACCGTGAGTGGGGACCTTAGTGAACCAATAAGCTAAGGCGAGACCATAAAAGCCTAACTCATTTCTCCCCAGTACTGGGGTTTAGGAGAGCGCGACCAAATAAGTCGCTCTCCGGATTTCGCGAGCTGATGCCGTTCGCCTGATGATGACCCAAGGCAGGGTCGAAAAATCAAAGTGTGTAAGAAAGGTGAATAAAATGGAAAATTTAACTAAAAAGAGTTGTGAGGCTGTGGCTAATCCAAGTTTGATTGAGGAACCAGCTGAGCTGGGTAAGCTTGCCGTGATTAGTTGCGATGCCGACTCACCGACTGAGCCTGATGTGGAGATTGATGATTCTCTTAAGCAAATTATAGAAAAAATGAACGAAGAGGTTGAGAGAGATTGTGATTCGGAAGATATCATCAACAACCTCGGTCAACTATTAGAGGCTGGTGCGGATATTAACGATTTAGTTCAAAAACTCATACCGTTTCATATCGTTGATAACTTATCTCAACTACTTGAGCTAGGTGCAAAGATCGATGTTAACAATCTAGTTCAAGAGCTTCATCCAGGTGTTGTCACCTACTATCTGCCTCAGTTAGCTAAAGCTGGAGCGGAAATTGATATTAATAAACTAGTTGAAAGGCTCGGCCGAGGAGATGCAGAAGACATCCTAGAGAATCTATTTCAGATACTTGAGTTTGGTGCAGATATTAATGATCTGGTTGATAAGCTTGGGCCAACTATTATCTTCGATAATCTAACTAAGTTGGTTTCGATTGGGGCAAGAATTAATTTTGGAGTCTTGATTGAAAGATTGGGCTTTGGCTCGCATGATGTAGCTTGCAACTTAACTAAATTACTGGAGGCTGGAGCAGATGTCGATGATTTGCTTGACAAGCTTGAGCCATATGATATTGCCGATAACCTGACTCAATTAATTGAGGCGGGAGCGAATATTGATGTCAATCGTTTGGTTATGAGACTTGAGCCAAATGAAATTGCTCGTAATAAAGAGCAACTGTTGGCGGCTGGAGCAAATCTTCGGGTCAGCGAAAGTTATATTCAAACAGATAGCGAAGATTACTTTGAAGATTATGAAGGGGAGTTCTATTGAGATTCTTATAATCTTGCGAACTAATGTAAAAGTGTGAAAGAAAGGTGAATAAAATGGAAAAGAATGATATTAAAAGGCGCAAATTAAGAGAGATTGAGCGAGAGAGACAAGATGAGCTAGAGCTTGAAGAGATGCTAGCTGGAATTGGTGAATCCGCTGTTGACCAGTGTGTTGATGCTTCGGAAGTTGAGACCTATGTGGTGCCAAATAGTGAAGAGCTTCATGGCACATTCCGAGAGTCGCTTTTACAGAAAGGGCGAGTTGATCGCGCTCTGGACGAGTTCTCGCAGGCTGAACATCTAATGAGTGAGCTTTTAAGTGAAGAGGCGCTGAGAGTAATACGAGCTACGCTCGAAGATGCAAGTGAAGCTAATCCTTTGACAATTGAACGAGCGGGTGGTTCGGAGCGCGTGATTATTAACAATTGTTATGGTAGCTACGGAATGTCTAATCGCTTTTTGCAAGAATTGGCAGAAATTAAAGGCGGTGACTTTGATGAGGGTTGTATTATATTGCCAGATGGTCAGGAGCTGTATCCAGAGGATTTAAGGATGGATCAAGATGCTTTGGCTTTACTGGAAAGTCGCGGGCTAGCCTATGCTAATACGGGTTCTTCTCGCCTTAATGTTGTAGAGATTCCTCAGGGCATGAAATATCAAATTCATGAACACGATGGTGGCGAGACGATTCGACCAATTGTCAAATTTGATGAGCGTCGTCTAATGAAGTAAGAACAAAAACTGGAAGGTGTGTGAAATGGAAAATAAAGAGCAATTATTTAGTGATAACAATAAAGAATCAAATCGGCCAATTCCTAGTGCAAAAAGTGAGGAACTGGGCGGTACCTCAATTGAAGTAGGTGATGAGAATGTTTGTGGCGCCGATGAAGTTTGTTATCTGGGGGCTATGGCCTTAAGCTTAGGACAGATTATCAATTACAGCGACTGGGATAACAACCAAGAGGATCAGGAGTTGTCAGAAAAATGCGGCCTTTACTTAGATGACGTTGAAAATGTTCTTCGCATAAAAGAAAAGGGCGGTCATTACACGAGCAAACTGGATGAGGTTATCAGGCGTACTGGTTGTGATAACTTCTTTACATTGTTACAGGAGATTGGGGTTAATATTGATGAGTTTACTAGTGACATGATAATATCGGAGGTTTTTTATAATCTTCCTCTATTACTTGAAGCTGGCGCCAATGTTAATTTTAGAAAGCTGGTTGAGCATGTCCATCCTATGCAATTTGCCTATCATATGGATATAGAAACTATTACCAAATGTCTTCCACAACTTATTGAAGCTGGTATAGACGTAGTGGATTTAGCTTTAGAGCTAGACTCCAAGATGTGGTATATTTTACCGCAACTTTCCAAAACAGATGTTGATAAGATTGTTGCCACTACGACACCAAGTCACATCGCAGATAATCTTTTCGAGCTTTTAAGTGCTGGGGCTGACATCGATGTTAATGCTCTGGTTGATAGCTTGGAGTCATGTGATATTGTTCAGAATCTCTCTGAACTTCTTGAGGCTGGCTCTGATGCCGACAATATTGTTAAAAGACTAGAGCCAGATCAAATTGTCAGTAACGTAAGTGAGCTTCTAGAGGCTGGTGCCGATATTAATATTGATGATTTGCTAGATAAATTAGAGCCAAAACTTGTTGTGCGGAATCTTTCTGAGCTTTTAAAAACTGGAGCTAGCATTAACATCAATCAGATTATTCAAAAAATGGAGCCATCTGATGTTCTTTGGCACCTCTCTGAGCTTCTTGAGGCTGGCGCCAACATCAATGTTGATGACCTAGTTAGGGATTTGGGTCCATATCGGACGGCCGAAAACCTTGCGCAGTTTCTGGAGATGGGAGCGAATATTAATATAAAAGAGCTAATCAATAGTCTGGACCCAAGCGCCATCGCCTATATTGATTGGAATTTACCTCAGCTTCTTGAAATTGACGCCAGTATTGATGTCAGCAGTCTAGTCGCAAATATGAGCAATGGTTGCATAATCAAAAATCTCGCATGCATCCTTGATGCGGGGATTAGTGTTGATGTAGAGCGAATTTTTAAGAACATGCCTGATTATCGAGTTGCTAATAACATAACTCAATTTGCCAGCGCTGGTATTGATGTTAATGACATAATCGAAAGAATCAGATGGGAAGGTGTGACGGCCGACAGACTCACTCAACTTCTCGAAGCTGGTGCTGACGTTAACGATATAGTTAAAATAATCAAATATAATGATGTTGCTAACAATCTTGTTCAGCTTATGGAAGCTGGCGCCGATGCTAACTTATTGGTAAAGAATATGTGGTCGACTGAAGTTGATGAAAATATTATTCAACTTCTCGAAGCTGGTGCGGATATTAATCTTTTGATTAACAATGTTTCTTCAGATAGTATACCTAGGCTTATTGAGTTCGGTCTAGATTTTAACGAGGTGATTGAAAAAATTGATCCAGAAGTTATTGCCGATAACCTTACTTTGCTTATCGAGGCTGGCGTTGATATTGACGTTGATAAGCTGATTAGTAAGTTAGATGAAGATGTCGTTGTTTCTCATATGGATCAGTTTATTGCTGTTGGTGCCGAAATTGACGTTAATAAGTTAATTAGAGACATGGATTCGTTTGATATTATTCGTCATCTGCCTAAACTCATGGAAGTCGGTGTCAATATGGGTGATGTTATTGCAATTGTCAAGTCGCATGGGTTAAGGTGTGTTGCCAAAAGTTTAACTATAAAATATCTGCCAGCGGTTGCTGAGGCTACGACTGACAAAAAGTTGATATTGTCTCAATTTAGTCGTGACGAAATAAAGCGATATCGTCGTGAATTTCGTGACGTTGGGTTGTTGGAGTGTTAACCAGACGAATTAGTTTATAAGTAAGTTCAAACATGAAGGGTAAATAAAATGGAAGATTTAACAAAGAAGAATGGTGAAGAAAGCAACATTGAGAAAGAGTTGACTGCAGAAGAAATGACTGAAATCGGTCAAGCAGTGGTGGCGGGCTGTGTTGATGCTATGCCGGTAGAGAATAAGCGTCGAGTGCTTTGCAAGAGTGAGTTAGCCAAAATGTCGACTGAGGAGCTTTTGCAGAGAGATCGAGTTGATCGGGCGATTGATAATTTCTTTGAGGGGTGTCATTTTGTTGGTCATTTCTTTAGTGATGAGACTATAGCGGTAATCTCGGCCGCTTTAGAGGACGCTAAAAATATTAAGCATCTCACGATTGAACGGGCGGGTGGGGCAGAGAAAATCATTGCCTATGACTACTCAGATTATGCATTTAAATGCGATGTGACGTCGGGTGAGTTTATGCGAATGTTAGCCGAAATAAAAGGCGGGTCTTATTGCCCGCCAGAACGGGAAGAGTGGGACGATGATGATGACGAAAACCATGATGTTTATTGGCGTGGCGAAATTGTTATGCCAGATGGGCGTAGATTGTGCGAAGATGATCTTCGTTTAGATCAGGATGCTATTGAGTTGGCGGAGCGTCTGGATTGTGGCGCCTATGTCTATGAGATCCCCAAGGGCGTTAAGTGGTGGATTGGTAGAGAATATGATCCCGATAGAAACGATATTAATCATGAAACAATTGAGTGGCTTGGCGATGAGAGCAAGGAGGGCTATAGGGATGAAGGCTGGAATTGGCGGGATCAATATCGGTATACAGACGAAGATGATGGCTACGAGAATGAAGAATAGCGTTAAATACGAACTATAAACGTTTAACGTTATGGACTGATGTGTTCTAGCTTGACAAGCAAATTATTAAATAAAAGCATTCCGCCTAGGTTAGGGCGGATGCTTTGGTTCGTAGCCAAGCACGATTATCTTGCCAAACGTTGTAAAATATGCTACAATGTAAGTATGGAGTGATTATCGCTAAAGTGCGGTATAATAAAAATACAAACATATGGCAAAAAAGAAACGAAAATCAGGTAACAAAGGCGGGTCGGGCTCAAGTTTTAAATTGCCCGATGGTTTTTGGGCGCAGGTTGTCGCTGTTTTGCTGTTTCTGTTGGCTGGACTTTTAATCGTGACTTGGTTTCAGGCTGGTGGGCCAGCACTGGATTGGGTTCAGAAAGAACTAGGTTTGCGTCTATTTGGTCATGCTAATTTCATCATACCTTTTATCTTAATTTATCTCGGTGTGGCAATTTTCAAAGACGAAAATAACAAACTACCATCTATGGTTTATGTTGCTAGCTTAGTATTGCTAATTCTAGCTTCTGGGCTGTTTGATATTATTGTTAAAAGCGATATTGCTGGCGGGGTGGTAGGTGCTACTATAAATGCTTTACTATTAAAATTAATTGTACCTAGTTTGGCCGTAGCGGTCTATGTTGTTTTAATAATTATTGATTTGTTCTTATTGTCTCAAGCCAATTTTACGAGCTTCATAAAGTGGCTAAAGGCTAAGTATGGCAAGACGCCTGAGGGTGAGACAGTTAGTGTTAGTAAACCTAAAGCTAAATTTGAAATTAATGCAACTGTACCGACAGCACGTATTACCCAGTCAGATACAGACAATTTGGCAGAGGTAGTTAATGCCAAGCGAAGTGTGAGCGCTAAGTCTGTTTCATCTGAAGAAATGACAGAGTCAACCAAAACAGCTTTGGTGTCCGTGCAGGATCCTAATTGGCAAATGCCTCCGATTAACCTTTTAGGCAAGAAACAAAGTCCTGCTGATGCGGGGGACGTGAAGAAAAACGCTGAAATTATTCAGTCCACTTTGCATGAGTTTGGTATTGATGTTGAGATGACTGGCGCTAGCATTGGGCCAACCGTGACGCAATATACTCTCATGCCACCAAGTGGCGTGAAATTAAGTCGAATTGCTTCGCTTGAAACTAATTTAGCCCTGAACTTGGCTGCTAAAAGTCTGCGGATTGAAGCACCAATCCCTGGTAAAAGAGCGGTCGGCATCGAGGTACCGAACGTTAAACCAGCCGCTGTGCGTTTAAGGGGCATTTTGACTTCTCCCGCTTGGACTTCGGTGTCGGACAATATGACTTTTGCGGTTGGTCGTGATACAGCTGGACAGCCGGTAGTGGCTGATTTAAGTGATCTACCACATCTTTTGATTGCTGGTCAGACTGGTTCGGGTAAATCGGTTATGATTAACACTTTGCTTATTAGCTTACTTTATCGTAACAGCCCAAGTGATTTGAAACTGATCTTAGTTGATCCGAAACGAGTTGAAATGGCACCGTACGCAGATATTCCGCATCTACACACCCCAATTATTACTGACCCAGAAAAGACCGTGTCAGCGCTCAAATGGGCGATTGGTGAAATGGAGCGACGCTACAGCTTGTTAGAGCAACACAAGAAAAAGGATATTAAGAGTTATAACGAATGGATGAAACAGCAGTTACAAGATGGCGAGGTGGCGCAGCTTGAAGAGGCTATGGTCGAAGGTGATGAGTTAGTTGAGCGCGAAGGTGTTATGCCTTATATTGTGATTGTAGTTGATGAGATGTCGGACCTGATGATGGCGGCATCGCGTGATGTTGAGGCTTTGATTGTGCGAATTGCTCAAAAAGCTCGAGCAGTCGGAATTCATTTAGTGCTAGCAACTCAGCGCCCGAGTGTAAACGTGGTAACTGGTTTGATTAAGGCTAATATTCCTGCTCGATTTGCCTTTACTACTACTAGTCAGGTCGATTCCAAAACAATTTTAGATCGTGCTGGGGCAGAAAAACTATTAGAAAAGGGTGACATGTTGATGTTGACGGCTCGCATGAGCAAACCAAAGCGGGTTCAGGGGGCTTGGGTGTCTGATGAAGAGGTTCTGAAAGTGACCGAATATCTACGTTCACAAATGGGGCCACAGTATGACGATGCGGTTGTGGCGCAAGAAGTGCAATTAAATGGTCGTGGGGGTATAGTTAGCGACTTTGGTGGTGCTGACGACGAGATTGTTCGTCGAGCCATGGAGGTTATTATGACTGATCGCAAAGCTTCGACTTCACATTTACAGCGTCGGCTGGGCATTGGTTATAATCGCGCTGCTCGAGTGATGGACGAATTAGAGGATCGTGGTGTAGTTGGTCCACAGTCTGGTTCTCGCCCACGTGAGATTCTCGTTGGTGATGTCGACGACACGATTTAGGATTATTCGATAGAAATAGTAAAGAGCCTAGTAACAGTAGATGCTGTCTAGCAGCAGAACCTAGTGGCGTCTTTAAGATAGTTAAGCAGTGGTTTTTTGGATTTTATCAAAAAATATGTTATGATATGGTTATCTTGATGAAAGGAGGGATGATCAGATGAGGCTTTGCGGCACGATTTACGATATTTCTAGTTGGCCTGCGGTCTACGAGGCTAAGAAGAAAATTCTTCAAGAGTTCATTAAAAGAGGCGAAATAGCCGCTGGAGATGAAAGAAAGTTGTCAGAGCGCATTGGGTGGCTCAAGCAAGAGAGGGAATTGCTAGCTCCCAAGATTGAAGAAGTCGAAAAAATTCGTCAGTCCACAGGGGGATTGTCAATTGATGAGGCCAGCACTGGCTATGAGGCGATTATGTTTATTTTTGCAACTGCCACAAGCCCAGAAGAAAGTTTCGATAAGCTTTTGGGTGATCTCTTGAATGCGATTAATGCTAATGGGGAAACGAATCAAGCAAAAGTCGACCAAATTCGGACAAATCATAAGCTGGATAAACCTCGAGTGTCTGGCTACAGAACACTTTTTGATGATTATTAAATCAGTCAAGGCATCTCAGCTAAAAAGGGCTCAGTACGAGTCCTTTTTTTAATTCGCTCTTTCCTAGAAATTGATTTTTTGTTATAATATAAGGGTAATATTAACTCAAGCCTGCTCAAGAAGTAGGCATCCAAGAAAGGATTCCAAGGGAGTATGACTGAATATGAATTGACGGTGTTAATTCACCCCGATTTGGAACTCGACATCGAGAAACCATTGGTAAAGATCACCAAGGCGATTGAAGACGCTGGTGGTAAAATCAACAAACAAGACAGTTGGGGTAAGAAAAAGCTAGCTTATTCAATTGATAAGCAAGATTTTGCCAACTATGTTTACTTTGAGTTGGAGCTGCCAAGTGATGCGCCACTCAAATTATCCAGCTTATTTAATATTAATAAAGAAATTCTGCGCTATCTGCTGGTCAAGGCTGATCCAAAAGTTCAGGCTCAGCGGGCTGAACAAGACAAAAACCGCAGCGAAACAAAAGACGAAGAATAGTTAATAACTAGGGGAATATCATGGCAAAAGGTTTTAATAAAGTTATCTTAATGGGCAACTTAACACGCGACCCAGAAACCCGCACCACACCAAGTGGTCAAAGCGTGACTAACTTCAGTATTGCGGTTAATCGTAACTGGAAGGATCAAAGTGGTCAGCTTCAGGAGCAAGTTAGTTTCTTTAATTGTGTGGCTTGGGCGCGTATGGGCGAAACTATCGCTCAATATCTAACCAAAGGTAGTCCGATATTAGTGAGCGGTCGTCTTGATCAGCGTAGCTGGGAAGACAAGGAGTCTGGCCAAAAACGCTCAACTATCGAAGTTGTAGTTGAAGATTTCAACTTCGTTGGTGGTGGTCGTGGTGATGGCGATGCATCGGCTTCAGCTGCTGCAAAGCCAGCTAAAAAAGCTGCCACTGAAGATGTTGCACCAGATGACATGGAAGAAATTGACTTGTCTGATATTCCATTCTAATTAATTTAAGGAGATTTAAATGTCAAAAAAGGATCGAAAGACTTTGCCGCGTGTGTTTGATTACCGCGATGTCAAGGCGCTACAACGTTATATTAACGCTTACGGAGCGATTGAACCAATCTCTCGCACTGGCTTAAGTGCCAAAGAACAACGCGATTTAGCCAAGGCTGTTAAGCGTGCTCGTCATTTAGCGCTATTGCCATTCACTCAACAGTAGGTGGCCTATGTTGCAACCAACGGAATTAAAAAAAGGCGCCTTGATTCAAATCGACGGTAAGCCATTTCAAGTTATTGAATATAATCAAAAAGTTATGGGGCGGGGTGGCAGTATCGTCAATGTTCGCATTAGAAACCTGCTCGATGGTTCGGTGATTCCAAAAACCTTTAAAGGTCAAGAAAAAATTGAGTCAGCTGAAGTTGCTAATAAAACCGTGCAGTATTTATACAACGACGGTGACAGAATGTATTTCATGGACCAAACGACTTTTGAGCAGTTTGAGTTGGCGATTGAGTTTGCGCCTGACGCAGTCAATTATTTGGTTGACGGCGCGATGGTAGATTTGCAATTCTTCGAGGGCAGGGTGATTAATCTGACTTTACCTAAAAACGTCTATTTGAAGGTTGAATATACTGAAGATGCTGTCAGAGGTGATACTACATCTAGTGTTATGAAAGATGCTACGCTTGAGACTGGCTTTGTAATTAAAGTCCCAGCTTTTATCAAGCAAGGTGACGAAGTATCAGTTGATACCGAAACAGGTGCTTATCGCGAACGTAAGAAGTGATTTTACTACCTCTGGTGTCAAACGTGTAGTATATAATATAGCTTATGAAAAAGCTTAAGCCAGTATTCTTGAAGCTAACTAGTGATTGGCGCATATTAGCTTTAATAGGCTTGGCAGTGGTTTTATTTGGCTCTGTCGTTCATCAGCTATGCTACCCATCTAATCGGGTTCTACCCAGAACCACGGTGGCGGGGCAGCCCATTGCAAGTAAAAGTCTAGCCGATTTTGCTGTTGCGGTCAGTCAGCAGCTAGCTAAGTCGTCTATTAAATTAATCGATGGTGATTTTTCTTATGTTATAGACTTAGCAGATATTGCACCTCCACTTATGCCTAACGAATCTGTTCAGCCACCACAATATCCGACGTGGCAAAGGTTTATCCCTTTCTCGCTTTGGTTACAGCAACGCGATGTAGTTAAGTTTAATGTTACAGAGAATAATCAGCAGATTAAATCTGTATTGGAAGGAATTGCCTCTCAAAGAAATCGCTCGCCGGTTAATGCAGGAGTTATTATCCGAGATGATGGGGTAGAGATATCGCCGTCATTAAATGGTCGTGAGCTGGACGTGTTGAAAACATTACGCAATTTAAGTCAGCAAGATTTAATGCTTGGTGCCGAGAGCGAAGTTGAGCTAATTTTTCAAGAAGTTCGGCCGAGCTATTCTGATGCCAATGCTATCGACCTTAAGCAGTCAGCTGAGGTATTAATTGCTCGACAGGTGAGCTTTGTTTTACCTAACCAAAAAATTATCCAATCTGACGCTTCGGACCGCGCCGCTTGGCTAAAAATTGATGCGAATTTCTCCGGTGGCTTAATTCTGGAAATTGATGAAGAGAGATTTGCTGAATTCGTCAGGCGAGAAATTGGTCAGCAAATCTACCGTCAGCCGACAGCTACAGTTATTACGCTATCTGATGGTCGCGAGGTGTCGCGTCAACTAGGTGATGCCGGTCTAATGGTAGATTTAGTAGATTTGACGACAAAGATTCGAGATGTTTGGCTGAGGCAGTCAGCCAATCAGTTAGATATAACGGTTGAGACCGTTACCCTCGATCCACCTCAGGAGTTTGTTAGTAACTATACCAATAGTCAGGTTGGCCTTCAAACTTATTATAACACCTTGGCTGATCAAGGAATTAAGGTGCTGTTTAAGCAGTTCGGCGGGGCTGGTTGGCAGGCTGGGGTTGGGCAAACTGACTCGGTGGTGGCAGCTAGTACTTATAAACTATTTGTTGCCTTAAGGCTGTTTGATGAAGTAAATAGTGGCCGAACTGATTGGCAAGAAGAAGTTGTGTCGGGGCAAATTGCCGAGCAGTGCCTAAAATCAATGATTGTTCTGTCGGACAATGCTTGTCCTGAAGCTTGGCTAAAAAAGTGGGGACGGAGTAATATTAATAATTATTTATATAACCGTGGTATCAGTCGTGCCACTACATTTACTGATATGGTAGCAGCGCGTACGTCTGCAGCTGATTTAGCATTAGTTTTAGAGAAGCTCTATTATCATGATTGGTTCAACTCAGAGGATGGTGCTTTACTTAATACCTATATGACTAACCAAGTTTATCGGCGAGGTATACCAGCGGGAAGTGCAGGAGCGGTGGCCAATAAAGTGGGTTTTTTAAATGATTATTTGCACGATGCGGCCTTAGTATATCATCCCAAGGGCAACTATATTTTAGTTATTTTAACTAAAGGCACAAGTTGGTCAAAAATTGCTGAGATAACGCGACAAACGGAGGCAATTGTCTATCCATGAAACGACGCTTAGATCAAGAATTAATTCAACGTCAATTAGTGAATAGTCGTTCACAAGCGGCTAATTATATTAAGTTAGGTAAAGTTGCTGTCAATGGCCTAGTGGCGCAGAAGGCTGGGCAATTAGTCAGCCAAAAGGACAAAATTTCTTTGCTGATCAATGAACAATATGTCTCGCGAGCTGGTTTAAAATTAGCTAGTGTGGCGCAAAAATTTAAGTTAAGTTTTCGAGATAAAATAGTACTAGACGTCGGTAGCTCAACTGGTGGTTTCACTGATTACTCTCTACGTCATGGTGCCAAGCGAGTTATAGCAGTAGATGTTGGCACTAACCAACTTCATCCAAGTTTGCGACTACATCCCCAGATTGAACTTCATGAAAAAACCGATATTCGAGAATTCTATTTATCAGCAGATAAGTTGCCGGATATTGTTTTAGTGGATGTTTCTTTTATTTCGCTACGCAAGGTCTTACCTCATATATTATTACATCTGAGTAAAAAAAGTGTTCAACAGCCAACAGTGGTGGTAGCTATGGTCAAGCCGCAGTTTGAAACCACTGCTAATAATTTAAATAAGGGTGTCGTTAAAAACAACACTATTCGTCGTCAAATATTACGAGGCTTTGAACAGTGGGTTAAACGATATTATGATGTCTGCCAAAAACAAGATAGTTCAGTGGCGGGAGAAAAGGGTAATTTAGAGCGGTTTTATCTACTAAAACCTAAACATTAAACTTGAAATGGATGATGTCGTTTTGTTGAACAATATAATCTTTGCCCTCAGTTCGTATTTTACCAGCTTCACGTACTTTACGTTCGTTGCCGTAAGTAATTAGGTCATCGTAATCCATTACGTCTGCTGCAATAAAGCCTCGTTCGAAATCTGAGTGAATTACGCCCGCTGCTTGTGGTGCAGTACTGCCGGTCTTAATAGTCCAAGCTCGCACCTCATCTTTGCCTGCGGTTAGAAAGCTTTGCAGACCAAGCGTGCGATAGGCTGAAGTCACTAATTGCTCTAGGCCGGAGTGTCTAATCCCGTAACTATCTAGTAATTCGTGAGCATCTTGATTAGATAGCGACTTTAGTTCATCTTCTAGCTTAATCGCAATAAAGACCGCCTCGTCTGGGCTTACTAAGCCAGATAAAAATTGTAGTTTATCAACATTGTTAATATCGACCTCGTTGATGTTAAAAACGAAAATAACTTTTTTGGCAGTCAATAGGCTTAATTGTTTAATTTCACTACTAACTAACTTTTGTCGCCTAACTGGCGTGCCTTTTCTCAGATTATCTCTCAACTGCTCTAATTCCGACTTTATGACATTTTTTTTAGGGTCAGCTTTGGCTTCACGAGCAATTTTGTCTATCTTTGTTTCGATACTTTGTAAATCGGCTAACATTAACTCGGTATTAATAATTTCAATATCTCGCTTTGGGTCAATTTGCTCGTCGATATGAATAATGTCACGGTCCTCAAAAGCTCTAACTACATGAATGATTGCATCACACTCTCTAATATTAGCCAAAAATTGATTACCTAAGC
This sequence comes from Candidatus Nanosyncoccaceae bacterium, assembly GCA_050950465.1. Lineage (GTDB taxonomy): Bacteria > Patescibacteriota > Saccharimonadia > Saccharimonadales > Saccharimonadaceae > CAZRIZ01. The sequence continues at coordinate 350,977 of JBMNHQ010000001.1, forward strand.
CTTCGCCTTTGCTAGCACCGGCGACCAGACCAGCAATATCAATCAATTTTATAATAGCTGGCGTGATTTTTTGTGGGTTGTATATTTCACCCAATTTTTCTAAACGTTTATCTGGAACAGTTGCAATACCAGTGTTAGGTTCGATGGTGGCAAAAGGATAATTAGCCGACAAGGCATTGTTGTCACCAGTCAATATGTTGAAAAGTGTGGACTTGCCGACATTTGGCAGGCCGACGATACCGATTGATAAGCTCATAGGTAGAATTATTTTACCAGATATAAAAGAACTTGAAAAATCTTGCAATATTAAAACCGCTTATGTATAATTTATCCATATGAAGATATTTAAAGGCGTGGGCGATTTCTTTGGACTAGATATCGGTACAAAATCGGTTCGAATTGTACAGTTAAATCGACATGGCAGTGGTCAGAATTCGACTTTTAGCTTAAGGGCTTTTGGCTATGCGCCACTAGACGAACAGACTGCGCAGGCCAACTCCGAGGTAAGTCGCAAAAAGCTAGGGGACGTCATCCTAACTGTGTTGGGGCAAAGTGGTATAAAAACCAAAAACGTTGCTTTAGCTGTGCCATCTAACAAAACTTTCACAACAGTGATTGATGTGCCCAGTCAATCACCAGCTGAATTAGCAAAAACTATTAAATATCAAGTGGATCAGTATATCCCCATGTCATCTGAAGATGCAAAGGTGGATTGGGCTTTTCTTGGTCCCTCACCTAAAGACCCAGCTCGTCAGGAGGTTTTACTAGCGAGTGCTGCGATTGAATACAGTGAAGAGCGGCTAGAATTCATCGAGAACTTGGGGTTGAATATAATTGCTATTGAGCCAGACCAAATTGCCATGGCACGCTCTTTAAATATTCATGATCCCCAGGCTGCTAATATTATTATTGATATGGGGGAGCAAACTACCGATATGGCTGTGGCATATAATCACGCTCCTAGGTTGTTGCGCTCATTGCCGGTTGGCCTTTCAACCATGGTGCGTACGGCTGCGCAGAATTTAGATGTTAAAGAAGATCAGGCTCGTCAGTTTATTCTAAAGTTTGGTTTAGCACCCGATAAGCTTGAGGGGCGGGTTTACCAGTCAATCGAGGGGGTATTGGATAATTTTGCTAGCGAATTAAATAAGTCTGCTAAGTTTTTCCAGACTAAATACCCCAACATTCCAATTGCTCGGGTAATCGTTTCTGGTTATGCCGGCGTTATTCCTATGATGAATAATTATGTTGCTAATAAGGTCAATCTTACTACGACCATTGGCAGTCCTTGGGCAAATATGAATCTTAACCAAGCTCAGCAGCAAACTTTAGCACCCATTGCCTCTGAATTTGCTGTAGCGGTTGGTCTAGCGCAAAGGAGTAATGACAATGTTCGGTAAGTTAAAGAATAAGAACGACTTTAAATATGGCAGCATAGAGGTAAATCTAGTTCCTGATGTCAAATATGAATTCATCAAGGCTGAGATTATGCGCTCAAGAGTTACGACAATTTCCGTTTTAGCTATAATCGCTTCAGCTGCGTTGGTTGCGCTTATATCGTTGGTTACTTTTGGACTTCAAGGTTATTTAATTAACTCAGTGGATAAAAAAATTGAGGAACAATTTAGTATATATAAGAACTATGAAGGTGTTAATCAAATATTAACCATTCAAAATCAACTATCTAAAATTAGTCCTCTTCATCAAGACAAACCAATCAGCTCTCGTTTATTTAATATGATGGTGTCGATTATTGAGGGTAGTAGCAGTTCGGTTCGTATATCTCGCCTTGATTATAATGCCGCAACTAATGATATACAAATTGAAGGGCAATCCCGAGATGGTTTTATTGGTACGGAAAAATTACAAAAGTCGATTATAGCAACAACATTATCCTACAAAGAAGAGGATGACGAAAAAGACACTTTAGTGCCATTAACAGACAAGGTTGTTATCAACGAAGCGTCAACTTATGGGCAAGATTCTACCGGTGCACAGGTCTTGATGTTTAATATCGGTTTTGTTGCCAACGAGATAATGTTCGATTTTGATAAAGACATTACATTAGTGGGGCCGGATCGTCAGGATGTTACAGACTCAACTACAGTTATTCCGCAGAATATTTTTGCACCTAAGGCGAGTGTCAAGGATGATAATAATAAAACAAAAATGAAGCAAGAGTGGGGAGAGGAGTAGGTTTTATGTCAGAAAAGGGCGGAGCAATTAAAAAGAAGCAACAAATAGATAAAGCTAGTCGAAAAATGTTCTTCGCTGTAGCGGTGGCGTCGTTCTTGGCCGGATTTGCTGTGGTAGCGACAGTCTTCATTTTTAATAAAATGGTTTTTAACGCTAAGGTTATCTCGGAAAAAAATAACACTCATGATATTCTGCTTAAAAACAATAGCAATATAATTAGGTTAGCTGAGCAGGTTAGAGCTCTGGAGGTGGACGAATCTCTTTTGTCAATTAGATTAAATGATGATGAACAAGCTTTTAGAGTAGTATTAGATGCTCTGCCGGCTATTGGGAACTCTACAGCTCTGGGTGCTAGTTTGAAAGAAAAAATCCTAGCTGTGCCTGGCGTATTGGTTGAGAGTATTATAGTTAATCCTACCATAGAAGAGTCGTCAGAGTTGCTACTTGAGCAGAGTTCTATTGATATTGAATTAGTGGAAGACCCAACTGCGCTAGCAGTTCCGATAGACTTTACTTTCAAAATAGTTGGATCTATTGGCGATCTTAGTCAAGCCTTAAAAAATATGGAGCGTTCAATTCGGCCAATGATAGTCACCGAGGTTCGTTTTGAGGTTTCCTCATCTGATAATCAGAGCACCTTGGCCGTAACTGGTCGTTCTTTCTATGAACCAATGCTAGAAGCCAGGTTGGGTAGTAAAGAGATAAGGAGTGACAAGTGAAAAAAACCGATATAGCGATGATAATGTTAATTGTATCAATTAGCTTAGTGGCAGCTTATTTTATAATGAGTGGCCTGCTAGGTAAATACAATGAACATAGTGCTAAAGTCCAAACTATTGACGCGATTGGAGATCAGGTAGGGGAGCCTGATCCGAGGATATTCCATAGAGATGCCATAAACCCAACAATCCCAGCAATTATTGGATCTACTTACGAGGAAGAAGATTAAGTGAGTTGTCGTTATGACAGTTTTGACTAGCGCCAACCAGACTCAAATTGTTAAAATCTTAGTTGATGAAGGATTGGTTGATGCCAGTGTTTTGCAAGAAGTTAAGGAAGATGCTAAAACCCAAGGTAAGCCTCTAATCTCTTATCTAATTGAAAGTGGCACGACCGACACAGAGACTATTACACACATTAATTCGATTGTGCTAGGTTTACCTTATGTAAATCTTACGGATGTAATCATTAAGCCAGAGATACTAGAGTTAATGCCGGGTGATATAGCTGAAAGAACCATGTCGGTACCATTAGCTGAAGTTGATGGGCGACTAGCAGTGGCGATGATTGACGCTTCTAATGTTCAGGCAGTCGATTATTTATCTAGCTTAGTAAAACGTCCGATTAAGGTTTTTATGGCGTCAGCCGAGGGAATTCGTCACGTCCTAGAGCAGTATAGCACTGATTTTTCAGCAGTTGATGCGGCGGCACAAGCCTCTCAGCAGGAGAGTCGTGCTGAAAGTGATAGCGCTAATATTACTACCATAGTGCAGGACTCGCCCATTAGTAAGGCTTTGTATACCATACTAGAATATGCTGTTAAGAATCGCGCTAGCGATGTTCATATTGAACCACTTGAAAGCTCTTTGAAAATTCGTTGCCGAGTTGACGGTGTTCTTAGAGAAATTATGCAACTACCTAAATCTATTGAGCCAGCTTTAGTATCGCGCATCAAGATTTTATCTAATCTGAAAATTGACGAGCATCGTATTCCTCAAGATGGTCAGTTCACTATAGCAGTAGCTGGCAAGGAAGTTGATTTACGTATTGCTATTAGTCCTGTAGTCTGGGGTGAGCAAGTGGTAATTCGTTTATTAGATAAGAGTGGTAGTCGATTTACTTTAGAACAACTTGGCTTCACTGGTCGGTCGCTTCGTATGATTCAAAAAGGTATGCGACGACCCAATGGTATGGTTTTGACATCTGGCCCAACTGGTTCAGGTAAAACCACTACACTATATGCTTTAGTGCGAGAGATTATGGATGATACAGTTAATATCGTCACCCTTGAAGATCCGGTTGAGTATAAAATGGCTGGTGTAAACCAAATTCAGGTTAATACTGAAGTGGGATTAACTTTTGCAACTGGTTTACGTTCGATTTTGCGCCAAGATCCAGATATTATCATGGTTGGTGAAATTCGCGATCCAGAAACCGCTAATTTGGCGGTTCAGGCTGCTCTAACTGGTCATTTAGTTTTCTCAACTCTACATACTAATTCAGCAGCTGGTGTATTACCGCGCTTACTTGACATGGGGGTGGAGCCATACTTGATTGCCTCAACTGTTAATACAGTTATTGGCCAACGGTTGGTTAGACGAATTGCTAAAGACAATCAAGTAGTACAAACAAGTGATTTAGAAACTAAGATGATAAAGAGTGTTTTAGGCGACTTATTACCAAAGACTAAAGAGGAGATTACTTCTGTCTCGGAAGATTTAGGGTATCCTAGTTTACCACTGGCTAACCAATCACAATATTCGCTTCGTAAGGGTATTGATTCTAAGAAAAATCCTGGTGGATACTCCGGTCGAGCTGGTATATATGAGGTGATGGATATTGACGAGTCAATTCAGAATTTAATTATCCAAAAGGCTACTAGTACGCAAATTCATAAAGCAGGTATTGCCCAAGGTATGGTAACATTAAGACAGGATGGCTATCTTAAAGCTTTGAGTGGTATAACAACTATTGAAGAGGTAAATCGGGTGGCAGCAGACGCCTAGAAAGGTAAAAAATGAGTCAAAGTCTAAAAATTGAAAATTTACTAGAGGAGGTGGTAAGGTCTAAGGCGTCCGACTTGCATATCCAAGTTGGTTTACCGCCGATTCTTCGTGTTGATGGAGCCTTGAGGCCCATACCTAACCAGCCAGTTATCGATGATCAATCTGCTGAGCAACTGATATTCTCCATTCTTGACGAAAGTCAGCAACAAATACTAATCAAAGATAAAGAATTTGATTTTAGTTTCTCATTTGGCGACATTATGCGTTTTCGTGTCAATGCCTTTCATGAGAGAGGAAATTTGGCTGCGGCGCTTCGTGCTATTCCAAATGAAATCAAGACGGTAGCTGAACTTGGCTTACCACCTATCGTATCAACTTTTGCCGATTTACCTAGCGGATTGGTGTTAGTTACCGGCCCGACTGGTTCAGGTAAGTCAACTACCATGGCATCATTAGTTGATAAGATTAACTCTGAACGTGCTGATCATATTATTACAATCGAAGATCCGATTGAGTTTACTCACAAGTCTAAAAAGTCGGTTGTGGCTCAGCGTGAGGTTCATTATGATACTTATTCTTTCGCCGCGGCTTTACGTTCAACCTTGCGCGAAGATCCCGATGTGGTTCTGATTGGTGAGATGCGTGATTTGGAAACTATTTCTTCGGCGATTACAATTGCAGAAACTGGTCATCTAGTTCTTGCTACTCTTCACACCAATTCGGCCTCACAGTCGGTTGATCGCATGATTGACGTTTTTCCGCCACATCAGCAACCGCAAATTCGTTCGCAGCTGTCTAATATCTTGCAAGCAATTTGTTCGCAAAGGCTAGTGCCAGCTATTGGTGGCGGTCGCGTGGTAGCAGCAGAAATATTAGTGGCTAATTCGGCTGTTAGGAATATTATTCGAGAAGGTAAAACTCACCAACTCGATGCGGTTATTCAAACTGGAGCTGACCAAGGTATGCAGACCATGGATAGAACTTTAGTGAAGTTAGTGCAAACAGGGGTGATAACCTACGATGAAGCTCGTAGTCACGCAGTTGACCTGAATGAATTTAATCGTCTGGCGAGAGGATAGTATTGATGAAAACTTTTTCTTATCAAGCTCGAGATAGTCAGACCAATAAGATTATTAAAGCAACTATCAAAGCTGAGAACGAAACTAAGGCCGGTAAGCTTTTGCTTGACCAAAACCTTGTTCCATTAAAAATCAAGGAAATTGATGAAGACGCTACTTTATTTGGTCGTAATCAGAGGATACCGACTAAAGAAAGAGTAGTCTTTACTCGGCAATTAGCAACATTGATTAGTGCTGGTTTGCCTATTAGCCAAGCGCTTCGAACGGTTTATGAACAAACTAATCATCGGCGGTTTAAGTCTATCATAGGTGAGATTGTAGCTTCAGTGGAAACCGGTCGTACCTTAACTGAGTCGTTTGGCAATTTCCCTGATGTGTTTGATAATCTTTTTATTGCTCTACTAACATCTGGAGAGGCGTCCGGTACACTTGATGAGGCTTTGCGTAAAATCGCCGATCAACAAGAAAAGGATGCTGCTCTAATGAGTAAGGTTAGGGGGGCTATGACTTATCCAATTATTGTTCTGGTGGTTATATCTGGGGTGATGGCGTTTATGATGTTTGCTGTTATGCCACAAGTTAAGGGGCTTTATGAAGACATGAAGTTGAATTTACCCTTTATTACCAAGGTCTTAATTAAGTTTACTGAATTTGTTGGTAAGTGGTGGTGGTTAGTGGTGGTAATTATTGCCGCAATAGTATATTATACTCGTCGCTACTTTAAGACTGAGTCGGGTATTAAATTTAAAGACAGTATGAAACTAAACGTTCCCTTATTCAAGGGTATGTTACGTAAGCTTTATATGTCTAGGTTCTTACGAACTGGCCAGACTTTGTTATCGACAGGTGTGCCTATGTTAGATACATTAGCTATTTGTGGCAAGGCAGTTAATAACTACTGGGTTGAACAAAGCATTACTAGAGCAGCAGATAAAGTCAAAGGTGGTAAAGCGTTATCTTTCGCGCTTAAGTCTGAAGAATATATCTTAGTCTTGGTGCCACAAATGATAAAGATTGGTGAGCAATCAGGTAAAATCGATGAAATGATGGGGCGAGCAGCTGATGTATATGAAAAGGAGCTCGATGAAGAAATCAGTAACCTATCAAAGGTGATTGAGCCAGCTCTTATGGTTGTACTAGCCCTCATGGCAGGCTTGATGGTTGGCGCTATTTTGATTCCAATCTATGGTATGGTTGGTGACATAAATGTTTAACCAATCGGGTCTAGACAAAAGTTTAAAACTTATTATAATAAACATAAACGTTATAAATAACGAAAGGAAATCTTATGTCCAATACAAATAAAAAAGGTTTTACTATCATCGAAGTGGTGCTAGTGCTAGCCATTGCGGGTCTGATATTCTTAATGGTATTCATCGCCCTGCCTGCTTTGCAACGCTCACAACGTGATACGCAGCGACGTCAAGATGTTAGTAAGGTTCTTTCACAGCTTCAACAGTACCAAACCAATAACCGCGGTAAGATTCCGGCGAATCATACTGAGGCGAATGGAACCTTTCTATCTCAGTATCTCAAGGGTGGAACTACTAGCACAGAGTTTGTAGAGCCAAAGTCCGGTACTCCGTATGTATTCACCAACGCAAATCCTAATAATCATCAGATGCAATATGTGGTCAACCAGAAGTGCAATGGTGAAAGTCTAGGTGGTGCTGGTGGTGGTAACAGGGCTGTTGCAGTTCGTGTTAAGCTAGAGGGTGCTGGTTACTATTGTCAAGATAACCAATAAAGAACTTTGTTTATACAAAATAGCCCGCATATGGGCTATTTTGATTGTGATATAATTTCTCACATGTTTTGGCTTATATTGTTGTTTTTATTTGCGCTTGGCGCGGCATCTGGGTCTTTTGTTGTAGCGAGTGTCTGGCGCATTAGAGCCGATCAGCTAGTGGTTGAAAAACGCTATCGTGATGTTGACTACAAAAGATTAGTAAAGAAAGGTCGTTTGGCTAACATCAATGCTAAGAAGGATCGCTCTCATTGTCTTTCTTGTGGATATGTTTTGCGATGGCATGACTTAATTCCAGTAGTTAGTTGGATTTTTCTTGGTGGTAAATGTCGTCAATGTCGATCGGCGATTGGGATATTAGAGATTGCGGTTGAAATTATTTTAGGCGGAGTTTTTGTAATCTCATATCTGTTTTGGCCATTAGGTTTTGATAGTTGGTTGGTTGTAATTTCGTTTAGTATTTGGATTGCTTGGTTATTGACTATGGCTATCTTATTTATTTATGATCTAAAATGGATGGAATTGCCAATTTTTCCACTTTATGTATCGATTGGTTTATCGTCAGTGTTTGCAGCTGTGAGAATATTAGACAGCGGATTTTCAGCTAGTATAATAATCGAGCATATTGTGTCTCTGGCAGTTCTAGCCGGTATCTATTGGCTCCTATATACAGTATCTCGAGGTCGCTGGGTCGGGTCAGGAGATGCCTTCGTAGGAGCGTCATTAGCTCTAATTTTGGGCGACTGGCGTTACGCCTTCATGACCCTGTTCTTAGCTAATTTGCTGGGGACACTAGTGGTCTTTCCTAGTCTAATAAACAAAAAAATTAGTTTTTCAAGCCGTATCCCTATGGGGCCATTGTTAATTATAGCGGGAATTCTAGTGTTTTGGTTCGGTCGGAAGATATTGTTAACTTTTGTCTTTTTATAAAGCCCTTATGGTATAATTATGATTGATGAAAGCTATTGTCTGTAATAGTAAGTTGAGGGGTTTTACAGTTATTGAGGTTGTGCTGGTATTAGCGATTACTGGCCTTATGGCCGTATCGGCACTTTTGGGAGTGCGAGGATCGATTAATAATCAGCGCTATAGTGATAGTGTTAACTCCTTTCGTGACTTTTTACGCAATCAATACAATAATGTCACCAGTACCGATATTGCTACTAGGGACTTAAGTATTAGCAACTATTGTGGTGGCATTAGTCAGAGAGGTCGCACTAATTGTCTTGTTTTGGGTAGGTTGTTAAGGTTTGAGCCAGATGGGGAAACAGTGTCTATTTACGATGTTATAGGTACCGAGGAACTAACGGGACATGATATCCCCAGTGATGAAACTTATTTCCAATCAAACATGATTAACTTGCGCGTAGTGGGAATAACCGATCATCCCCCTGGTGCAGACAAGACCTCCAATCCTACTCCAAAAGAGGTATATAGACTGGACTGGGATGCCAAGGTTAAGCATTCGAACGGTGGTAGCCCTAGTAAATACGTTCTAATTATTCGTTCACCAATTAGCGGCTCAGTCCGTACTTATGCCATGATGAACGATGGGCCGAACGGGAAAAACTTAGACAAAGTGTTAATTGATTTAGTTCAAACGCCGCACCTATCTGATCAGAACCTAAAATACCAACCGGTGTTCTGTGTTCATCCGGAAGGATTCTCTCTTGCTACTCGACGACGGGCAGTAATTATAAAGCCTAATGGCTCCAATGCATCAGCAGTTGAGATAGCCCCACTTGATGGCATAGTTAATGGTGTGGAGGCGGTTGCATGCAATTAAAAAAATCTAAGATTAAAGTTCGACGAGGGGATACTATTGTTGAGACTATGTTTGCTTTTGCGGTTTTTGGTTTAGTTGCAATCATAAATATTCAAATTATGCAACGTGGTACTAGATTGAATCAGACTGCCTTGGAAATCAATCTAGTACGCGAGCAAATTACTGCTCAGGCTGAAGCTCTGCGTCTAATTAATTCGGCTTATATTGCCGAGTATGTAAAGAACCAAGGTGCTATATCACCAGATAGTGAAGTTAATACTTTATGGAAGAACATTACGGGGCGAGAAGTGGTGCCTGGAGATATTAAACCCCTTAGCCAATATATTAAAAAGAGTGGCAATTATGACGTTTGTGACAACGCTCCAGTAGGTCATGCTTTTATCTTGGATTATCGATATCGTCATGGTTTGCCACAAATAAAAACTGGATCGTCAGTGTTGCAAAAAGCGGAATTATTTTCACGCGTTCGCTATAGCTTATCGGGTATAACTGAGCCAGGTGCTGGTATTGATGCGAATATTATTGAAAAAGGGGCTAATTATACATTTCAGTCTGCCGACGGTATTTGGATTGAAGTAGTTGGAAGTGGCAGTGATCCTGTTGACGGGGATAAATATAAATATTTCGATTTCTTGATAAGAGCCTGTTGGGATTCGCCAGCTAGCCGAACTCCGACGACATTAGAGACTATGGTGAGGTTGCATGTTCCAAAATAATCATAATAAAAGTGGTTTTACTCTCGTAGAGACGATGATGTCAGTTGTATTTATATCAATTTTATTGATTGCTATTGGCACAGTTTCTATGCACATAATCAATACTTACCGAAGAGGAGTGGTAGTAAAGATGGTTAACGAAACTGGTCGTGCTATTAGTGATGACATTCGAGCTTCGCTTTCGTCGGGAAATTTTAGCTTTGACAGAGGTGATTATGTTAACAGGCCTGGTTATGGCATTTTATGTACTGGTAAATATACCTACATGTGGAATTACGCCGAGCATTTAAAAGAGCCTAAGACGCATATCCTAAGATATCAGGGTGCTTCAGATACGGACACTTTTTCAGACGATAATCGTATTAGGATGATTAAAATACCAGATCAAACTCGCAACTATTGCACCATCAAAGATCATAGTAGTATCGTAATATTACCACCGTCTAGTTCCACGGGGCAGCAAAAGGCAATTGAGTTAATTAAACCCTCCGAGGGCGATCTAATGGTCCATGATTTCAATATTACAAAGGGTGCTTATGATAATGATCGAGCGCTTTACCAAGTTTCTTTCTCAATTGGCACCAATCAGTACAAAGAGATTATAAAAGACAAGCAATGTATTCCTAACGAATTTGATCAGGCAGGTTGTGCCATTAATCGATTTGATATTTCAATTTTAACAAAAGAAAGGTAAAATTAGACTATGCAAAGCATAAGTAAATCAAGAACTAGAACAGGAGCAGCTTCATTGTTCATTGTTGTCTTTTCAATATTGTTGCTAACGATCATCTCTCTAAGCTTCATCAAGATTGCTTTACGTGGTGCTAAATCGGCTAGCGAAAGCGACTTATCGCAATCAGCCTATGATTCGGCTATGTCGGGGGTTGAAGATGCTAAGCGCGCTTTGGCTAAGTATGTTCAAAAAGGATGTACGCCAGGTAGTACTGATCGGTTTTGTAAAAGGTTTATAGAAGGTTATAACGGTAATGACTGCGATATTGTAGCAAAGGCTCTGCATGACTCCGATAGTGCTGCCGATGAAGCGCAACTTAAACCTGGTGGCGGAACGCACGACTCCGATCAAGCCTATACTTGTGTCAAAATAACTTATAACACTTTAGACTATTTAAACAGGCTAGAGCAAGAAGATGGATATGATATTATACCGCTTCGGGCTGTGGGTGATGGCATAGATAGTATTAAGGTTAGGTGGTTTACCGCTGATGACCGAAGCGATCAGACACCGAACTTTAATTTTCCTAGTTCGCCAAAGCAATTATTGCCTGATAAAGAATGGGAAAATCGTGGTTTGCCCCCTGTGTTGGTTGTGCAATATTTCAAATCCGGAGTGGGTGGCTTAACTGATTATGATATTAACGGCAATGCGTTTCATACACTCTACTTAGTTCCGGCTAGTGCGGGCTCTGCTAGTGGAGAGATTAGTAAACTAGATGCTAGGAGTAGTGGAGCTGATCAAACGGCGCCATTAGTTCCGGTTAGATGCGAAAATGACCTTTCGGCAAACCAGTACGCCTGTACTTATGAGATTAAATTATCGCCCGATGTAATACCGGCTTATAGTGACCAATATTACATTAAAATATCTAAGAGGTATTCAGCTAAAACAACTTATCAGGTACAGATGCTGAGTGGGGGTGCTCCTGTTAAGTTTGCTGGAGTTCAACCGGCTGTTGATTCTAATGGCCGTGCTAATGATTTTTTCCGTCGAGTTGAGGCTAGACTGAGAGTGCCACTAGTGGGTGATATGCCACTTCCGCATGGTGCAGTCGAAGTTGCTAAAGGTGATTTCTGCAAGAGACTGTCTGTTTACGACTCAGCTCAGTCACCAGACCCAAGCTGTAATTAAAGGTTTTTGTGAAATTTATTATGCACATCCTTTAGATGAGCGTCAGTTACGTGGGTGTAGATTTGGGTAGTAGCAATACTGCTGTGTCCTAGCATGTCTTGTACGCTTCGAATGTCGGCCCCATTCATCAGTAGATTGGTGGCAAAGCTGTGGCGCATGGTATGGGGCGAAACTTTTTTAGTAATGCCAGCTAGCTTAGCATAATGACTAACGATTCTCTCGACACTTCGATTAGTTAGGCGTCGAAAGTTGCCGTCGTTGGTCGGTCGGCAGTTTCTACTATAACTTATGAAGAGCGGAGGTAGAATATCCGTTCTAGTGTCGAGATAGCTCTTTAGTGCGTTGGTAGCGGATTGGCTTATAAAAACTGGTCGATCCTTGGCGCCTTTACCGCGAACCACAAACTCACGTCGATCTAAATTAATACGATCGCGGTTTAGGGATGTTAACTCAGATACACGTAGGCCGGATGAAAAGAGTAAATGTATTAAGGCATTGTCTCTTAGACCTAGCTCAGTACTTAAATCTATCTCGTCTAACATACGACGAATCTCGTTAGGCTCCAAAAAAGTAACTTGTTTTCGGCTTATTTTAGGCAGTTTAATTTTACTAGGTTCTAATGAGTCTATATCACGATCTTGAAGATATCCGAGAAAGTTACGTAGGGCAATTAGGTGGTAATTTTGTGTTAAGATTGATAACGCGTCACCGTTGTAATTTTCATAACGATTTAACCAGAGGCGGTATTTTCTAACAAATTCACTGGTGATGTCTTGTGGCTTGACGTCGTCGGGTGCAAACTCTAGTAGTCGATCGATGTATAATTCGTAATTACGGATCGTATACTTTGAACTGCCACGCTCCAACTCCATTGATTCTAAAAAATCATATTTCAGATCACTTAGGTACATACTTCTATTATATTATCATGTAATAACTCTCACCTTCGGAAAAACTGAAGCAAGTTTCGCTTTTCGCTCGGGTGTTATTTATTATACGTAGTATAATGGTAATAATCAAAAAAGGAGAAATACTATGAAAGACAGTGATTATCGTGATAAACCGGAGAAAAACCCTGATTTGAACGGAGAAATCCAGCGCAGCTTGGTCCTGTTTAAACCCGATGCGGTTCAGCGTGGTGTCGTAGGAGAAATTTTAACGCGTTTTGAAAGGTTGGGTCTTAAAATCATCGGGGTTAAGATGGTTGAGCCGGATGAAGACCATTACTACAAGCACTATGAAGATATTAGTAAGCTGATTACTAGACGGGGTCAGGATGCTTTTGAGGTAACTCTTGAATATATGGCACTAGGTCCGGTTATTGCTATGGTTTTTGAAGGAGTAGAGGCTGTGCCAGTAATTCGTAAAATTGTTGGTACAACTGAGCCTCAGGCAGCTCAACCAGGTACCATTAGAGGTGATTATGCTCATATTAGTTTCGGCTATGCTAACCCTCGTAATAAATCAATCCCTAATTTAATTCATGCTTCAGGTAATTTAGAAGAAGCGGAGCAGGAGATTTCTATGTGGTTTAAAAAGGAGGAGCTGTTCGATTACGAAGATCTTAGCGATAAGTATACGCGCTAAGGCCTCTCTAGCTGTTATAATATGAGTATCTGAGAGAAAAGAGAGCTTGCTCTCTTTTCCGAGGATGTGAAATATTACACGATAGTATAATATGACAGTATACGCCCCAATAGTTTAATGGATAAAACAACTCCGTCCTAAGGTGTAGCTGTTGGTTCGACTCCAGCTTGGGGCACCAGTATTTTTTACAACACGCACATAAATTGATGTAAAAACAACAATAGTTTAGTAATTACGTAGGAGTGTAGGATAAAGTGGCAAAAAAACGCAAGACTTCATTGCCGTTTAGAAAAAAAAGTAAAAAATTGGTTGATTCGGATCAGCGAATTACCAACGAAACCCTTGATGATTTTCGCCAGGGTGTTATTGAAAAGGGGCGGAAATTTAAGTATCCCATACAATATGAACGTCATAAGGTAGTTATAAATGCCAGCATCGTTGCCTTATTGGCATTAATTATTTTGGTTGTATTAACTTGGTGGGGTCTATACCGCTCCAATGCTAATAATTTAGTTTTGTTTAAATTAACACAAGTTCTACCTATTCCTGCTGGAGTGATTGATGACGAAGTTATTAACTATGGCGATTACTTAGCTCAATACCGGAGTTCATTGCATTATTACCAGACCAAGGAAAATTTACCTGACGACGAAGATTCTTTGGAGGAGCTTAAGAGGCAATTTCGTAATCAAGCCTTTCTTAATGCTGCCACAGTGTCTTTTGCTAAAAAGATAGCCACACGTAATGACATTGTGGTAACTGATCAAGAAAGAAGGGATGATATTAACAGTAAGTTGAGTCATGGTGGCGGTCGATTGTCTCAGGAATCTTATGATGAAATTATGATGGAAAATTATGGATTGAACCGTGTCGAATATGAACGCCTATTTGTCGAGAATCCATTATTGGTGCGTAAAGTAATGTTTGCAATTGATGAAGGAGCTCGTTTATTATCAGAAGAATTGGCAGCTAAAATCGCCTCTGATGGGTCAAATTTTGAAGCTTTGGCTGAGGAATATAGTGATGGTCGTATAATAACTTCTGATTCAGGTTTGGTGAAACACACCAATAGTGATGGCGGGCGCTCTCGAGCAGCTCTGTCTTTAGAGTTAAATCAAGTGTCTGGTCCAATTGTTTCAACTGATTCTAGCGGATATTATTTTGTTAAATTAATCTCAAAAGACGATCTGACTTTACGTTATCACTCAATCCTAGTTCCCTTAGAAGAGTTTAGTGAGCAGCTAGAGGATATTAAGCGCGACGGTCGTATCAAGACCTATGTCAATATCGATATAAATCTTGATTAACCGAAGTTCTATCTCTCATCTAATCATTAAAAGAAAAAATCGCCACTTTCATGCGTTAGTGTCGATTTTTTCTTGGCGGGTCCGACCAGATTCGAACTGGCGATCTCCTCCGTGACAGGGAGGCGTGATGGACCAACTTCACTACGGACCCAAGACTAAGTCATGATAGCAAATATATCGCTTAATTGCAACTTTACACCTAAACCAGTATAATTTTAATTGCGCCGCCGTAGCTCAGTTGGTAGAGCGACGCATTCGTAACGCGTAGGTCATCAGTTCAATCCTGATCGGTGGCTCCATAAAGACTATGCAAAAGAAGCAACGTATTAATTTATTGCGCCAAATCTCGAGAAATCGATTTTTTTATATCGGTATGCTTTTATCGATTCTTTTTGGTGTGTCATTTACTATTTATACCCTACTTTTAGTTAATGCCAATGATGCCTTTGTCTGGTCTCGCTATACCCATTTTGGTATTGCTCATTTTTATCGTGATAAGTGGCACTACTTTTATGCTTGGCCTTTGTTTGGTATCACGACAACTGCACTACACACTATTTTGGCCAATCAGAGTCTGAAGCGTGGTAAGAATCGACTAGCGATGGTAATTATCATGGCTGCCCTAGTGATTATATTCTTGGCCTTTCTAGTGGTTAGTCGCATAACGAAACTTCCAAGGTAGTGGTGTGGCTAGGTTACCTTCAGAACAGGACTTTGAAATACCACTAGATAAGACTAGGTTTTATCGATTTTTTGAGATGCTACCAGGGCTTCTGTCTTTAACCATGGTGGCCTTAACATTCATTCTATCGGCTATAAATCCACTATGGGGCTCAATTTACATCCTGGCTATTATTATAATTGTTTTTATTAAAGGCTTGGCATTAATCGCTAATTCTTGGGTGGGCTTTCGTGCTATGCGGCGAGCTACTATTGTAAACTGGCATCAAAGACTTGCGGATCTAGAGGCTGGAGAGGCTTTTCATGATGATGATACAGAATATTACTACGCTAATCATTTGCGAAATATCAAGAATTACCAGAAGTACCCAAAATTATACCCGAGGGTGAGTAGTGTTTATCATTTAGTTATAATTGCTGCCTACAATGAGACAGCTGATGTGCTTGAACCAACAGTTCAAAGTCTAATAAATTCTAGTTGTGATAGAAAGCGGATGATAGTTTGTTTGGCATACGAGGAGCGTGGCGGTGCATCAATACGCCAAACTGCATTATCTATATCTAAGAGATACAAAAAACATTTTTATGATTTCGTAGCAGTTAAGCATCCGAAAGGGTTGCCAAATGAAATAATAGGAAAGGGTGGAAATATTAGTTTTGCTGGTCGTAAAATGAGTCAATATTTGCGTCAGCAAAAGATCAAGTCGGATAATGTTATCACTACGACACTAGATGCGGATAACCGACCTCATCAGGCTTATTTTGATTATGTGGCATATGAATTTATTACTAGACGCAATCGTCAAAATTTAGCTTTCCAGCCCGTGGCTTTGTTTCTCAATAATATCTGGGACACACCAGCTCCTGTGCGAGTTAGTGCAGCGGGCGATTCAGTGTTTAATACCGTCAATACGGCAAGGATACATAAGATTCGCAATTTTGCTGCACATTCCCAACCAATGGCGACACTTGAGAAAATGAATTTCTGGAGTGTTCGCACTATTGTTGAGGATGGCCATCAGTATTGGCGTAGTTTCTTCTTTCTTGGTGGCCAGTATGATATCATTCCTATTCGTGTTCCGATTTATCAGGATGCTGTCTTATCAAGTGGGTATTACAAAACGCTAACTGATCGTTTTGTTCAAGTTAGGCGCTGGGCCTATGGTGCCTCTGACGTGCCATATGTGGCAGAAATGATTCGTCGTCATAATAAGAATGTGCCACTAGGAGAGGCTATTTTTAAATTTCTTGAGCTAACAGAGGGGCATGTTGCTTGGTCATCAACTGCTATAGTTGTCTTATTGGGTGGCTGGATACCATTATTGTTTGGCCGAGGTGATAATGTGTTTGTGCATCAATTGCCGCTTACGATATCAGCCATTCAAACTATCGCGGTTGTTGGCATTATTTCGACAATTATATTATTCTTTCAGACTCTACCGATTCGCCCCAGTCGCTATAACAAATGGCGCACCTTGTCGATGTGGTTGCAATGGGTAATTTATCCAATAACAGCCTTTTTTTATGGCTCAGCCGCCGCTTTCTACTCTCAAATGCGCTTAATGTTCGGCAGATACTTAACTAAGTTCGACGTCACAGACAAAAATACGGTAATAAAAGATTAATAGCGTCCTAACAAGATTAGGATGCTATAAGTAATTGTTTAATTTTGTATGCTTTATTTGTCCAAAAAGCTTTGTTTTAAGTCACGCCAAGACATGTTGTATTCAAAAAACAACTTGAATTCTTCGAGTTCACTAGTGTTATGACGCTTCATACTTCCCATTATATCACTTATGCTAAATTATGTCAAGAGAACATGTTTTGATACAAAATATCAAACGTGAGATATTTTTCAGTTTACTCAAGATTAAAATATGTGGAAAACTTTAACTGGTTGTGGGTAAGTGAATTAACCTCTTAAATAAAAATCCTCCATATCGACCTGAATAGTCGCGATGGAGGATGGTGGGCGATAAAGGACTTGAACCTTTAACCTCATCCACGTCAAGGATGCGCTCTAGCCAATTGAGCTAATCGCCCCTAGGTAGAGTAATTTTATCAGAAAATCATTAATTTTTCAATTTTTGTGATACAATATCCCTATTGACGTTGATAGTGTCCACCAAACACTGGAGTCCCCGAGGCACATCTGGGTAAATTGTGTCAACAAGAGAGCTCTGTCTAGCAGAGAAGTCCGGTGGAACCGCCCGCTTGGGTCCGAACGCGCAAGTTTTTGCGTATTTTTTATTAAGGAGAGGTTTTATGAAACAAAAGCAACAAGAATTAGAACAAATGCGTCATAGCTTGGCTCATATTATGGCGGCGGCAATTAGTGAGTTATGGCCAAATACTCAATTTGGGGTTGGTCCGGCAGTTGATAATGGGTTTTATTATGATGTGTATATAGATAATCAAACCTTGGGTGAGGTAGACATGACCCAAATTGAAAAAAGAATGCGTAAGATCATCTCACAGAAGATTCCATTTATCCGTCGTGAAGTTTCAATTAAAGAGGCAATTAAGTGGGCAAAGCAGGCTGGACAACATCTAAAAATTGAACTACTTGACGACTTAAGTCAATTTGGTACAACAGAGTATGGTGCGAGACAGGACGATAAAGTTAATGAGATAAGTTCGGTTGTGCTATACCAACTTGGTGATTTTGTTGACTTATGTCGTGGTCCTCATGTTGAAGACAGCTCCAAGGTGGGGGCTTTTAAATTAACTCGAATTTCTGGTGCTTTCTGGCGTGGTGATGAGACTAAGCAGCAAATGCAACGAATTTACGGTGTGGCTTTTGCCACGCAGGCAGAGTTGGATCAATACCTAAAACAACAAGAAGAAGCCCGTTTGCGCGATCATCGCAAGCTTGGGCAAGAGCTAGAGCTATTTACGACATCCGAGTTAGTTGGCTCTGGTTTACCAATGTTTACGCCTCGTGGGACGATTCTACGTGAAAAATTGGCTGGATTGACTAATCAAGAGCGGGAGCGTGTAGGATTTCAGAAAGTTTGGACTCCTCATATTTCCAAAAACGATCTTTATAAGAAATCTGGCCATTGGGACAAATTTGGTGACGAGCTTTTCTTAGTAAAAAGTCAAGAAACTAGTGATCAATTTGTTTTAAAGCCAATGAATTGCCCACATCACGCACAAATTTATGCCGCCTTACCACGTAGTTATAGGGATTTGCCAGTACGATATATTGAAACGACAACGGATTATCGTGACGAAAAAAGTGGTGAATTGGGTGGATTGAGTCGCGTGCGGGCCTTAACACAGGACGATAGTCATAATTTCTGCCGTCCTGACCAGATAGGTGAAGAAGTTAATAATCTAATAAATGTTGCTCGTAGTGTCTATGGTACTTTTGGTATGGATTTGCGGGCTCGTTTAAGTTATCGTGACGACGGTGATGCTTATTTGGGTAGCAAAGATCTGTGGGAGTCAAGTCAGGCGATGATTAAGGAAATGGCTTCAGCTAATAACTTGGATTTTTATGAGGCTGAGGGGGAGGCGGCTTTCTACGGACCTAAAATTGATTTTATGGCCAAAGACGCTTTGGGACGAGAGCATCAGGTGGCGACAGTTCAATTAGATTTTGTACAACCAGAGCGCTTTGGGCTGGAATATACTGATAAAGATGGCGCTGTTCAGCGACCAGTTATGATACACTGTGCCATCTTGGGATCGATTGAACGCTTTCTAAGTGTCTTTATTGAACATACAGCTGGTTGGTTTCCATTCTGGTGTGCTCCTGAGCAGGTAAGAGTGTTGACCGTAAATGACTCAGTTGGGGAATATGTTAGAGAAATAGTTGAAAAAATAGAGTCGATAGTTCTAGATAAACCATTAGCTTTCAATAAATTACGCTATTCAGTTGATGATCGAAACGAAAGCTTGGGTAAAAAAATACGTGAAGCAACCAAAATGAAGATTCCGGTTCAGCTGATTATTGGACCAAAGGACCAAGAATCATATATGGTTAGTGTGCGCACTAAGGATAAAGAAGAGAAGGTGCCTTTTGATCGAATAACTGGATTTTTGGAGAGTCTTGTCTAAAACAATGCGCCGACTTAAAATTGCGATAGATGTTGACGATGTTCTGGCGGCTAACGCTGCTGGAGTTGTGGAATTTAGCAATCAGCGTTGGGGGACATCACTGACAATTGATGATTATGATGAGCACTGGGCGAAAATGTGGGGCATAGATTTGGCTGAATTGGAGCGTCGTATCGAGGAGTTTTACGCCTCGGGCGCACAACGTCATTATGGTCACATTGGGGGAAGTCGCGAAGTGTTAACTCAACTATCTCGTCACCATCAGTTGGTGATTGCTACCTCGCGCCGATTATATGAGAAGGCTGATACTCTAGCTTGGATTGATGAGCATTTTCCGGGAATTTTTACCAGTAGCGCGGTCTATTTTTCGGGTGCTTGGGATAAAATTACAACTGACTCTCACATGCTTACCAAAGCCGATTTGATTTCGCAAATCGAAGCTGATGTTTTAATAGATGACCAGTTAAAACATTGTGTGGCCGTTGCTGAGACGGGACGATATGCAATAGTGTTTGGAGATTATGAGTGGAATAGAGCTAATCATTTACCTCCTAGAGTTGTACGTTGTTTGAGTTGGATAGAGGTTGAGCGTACTATCAATGAAATTGCCCAAGGCGGAGTTTTAAAAGAGTAAGTCATGGCAGCATCTAAGTCCACAAGCAAGCCTCTGGTGGTAATTGTTGGCCCAACTGCTAGTGGCAAAACGGGCTTATCTATTAGATTAGCTAAAAGACTAAATGGTGAAATTATTTCAGCCGATTCACGGGCAGTGTATAGATATTTGGATATCGGTACAGCCAAGCCAAGCTTAGCTGAACGTGAAGGAGTCCCGCATTGGGGTATTGATTTAGTGGAGCCAAACGAGAAATATTCTGTTGCGGATTTTCAGAGATACGCCAAGGCAAAGATAAAAGACATTCGCCGTCGTGGCAGGGTGCCATTTTTAGTGGGTGGCACGGGGCTTTATATTGATTCAATTATATTTGATTATAAGTTGGTCAATGGTTTGGACTATGATTTGGAGCGCCAAAAATACGAGCACTTATCACTAGAAGAACTGTGGTCATATTGTAATAACAACAACATCAGTTTACCGAATAATTGGAAGAATCGTCGTTACGTAATAAATCAAATTATTAGAGCTGGAAAGACTCACTCTCGCCGACATAGTATTGTTGACAACTGTTTTGTGTTTGGTATTGATACAGATAGAGATGTTCTGAAGCAGAGAGTATCGGAGCGAGCTGAAAAAATGTTTGCGGCTGGTGTGATTAAGGAGGCTGAGTGGTGTGGTCAAAAATACGGTTGGGAGAATGAATCTATGACTAGCAATATTTACCCGATACTAAGAAGGTATATTAATGGTGAAATTGAATTGTCTCAGGCGATTGAGTTATTTAAAAACTCTGATTGGCGATTGGTTAAAAAGCAGTTAACTTGGTTTAAGCGCAATCCGTTTATAGATTGGGTATCCCTCGATAGTGCTGAAGAAAAAATTATTCAAAAAGTTTCGAGTGTGTTAATATAAGGGTATGGCAAAGAAGCCACAAAATACTATAAAAAACCTATTTGGCTCCACAACCAGAATAAAGCTCTTGGAGCTGTTTTTTACCAATTTTGATAAACAATTTTACGTTCGAGAGATAACTCGTCTCATTAATGAGCAAATTAACTCTGTTCGTCGAGAATTAGCCAACCTTGAACAGATTGGTGTTGTTAAAAAGACTGAGAAGGATAACAAAGTTTATTACCGCGCTGATCAGAAGTTTCGTTATTACGTAGCGTTTGCGATGATTTTTGATGAGAATTTTGATCATCAAGGCTTGTCTAGGAGCACTATCCGTGAACTAGAAAAGGAAGCTAATGTGGCCCCACAACCTGCAGACGATAAATTTGATTGGCAAAAAGTTGTAGCTAGAAGCGATGATTATTTACAGGTGGCGATATTGGCGGGGCGCTTAGTGCCAGATTCCGAATCAGAAATTGACATGCTTTTAGTTGGCGACAACTCTAAACGAGAGATATCAGCTTGGGCTACTAGTGCTGAGAAAGTTTATGGCAAGGGACTAGCCTATAGTGTCATACCATATGATGAATTTGTTTATCGACAGAGTATTCGTGATAAATTTGTCATGCAGGTCTTGTCTGGACCGTATGTAGTAATAAAAGATATAGTGGGAGTAATTGATAAGGCAGAGGGTTAGTGTATGGTAGAAATTGAATATTTTGGTGGTAATTGTGTAAAGATAATATCCAAAGATCAGACTATAGTTGTTGATCCGAAACGTTCGGTTTTTGGACTCGATGATGTTTCTTCTGATGGTATGATTGAACTAAGTACGGAAACTCGCCTAGCTATTCGTAATAATAAGGCGTTCTTGCAGATAGACGGGCCTGGTGAATATGAGGTGGCAGATTTCTCAATTAGAGGTTTTTCCGCTAATCGCCAAACTGATTTTAACAATGAGCAGTCGGTTACGAATTATACTATTAGTAGTAGCGGGGTTAATATTGTTGTAATTGGCAATATAGCTGACGAGTTGAGTGAAGCACAGCTAGAGGAATTGGGCGTGACAGACATATTAATTATTCCGATAGGCGGTGGCGGTTATACTCTTGATGCTAAGATTGCTGGCGATATTGTCAACAAGATAGACCCGAAACTGGTAATTCCGGTTCATTATCAACATGAGAGTTTAAGATATGAAGTTCCACAGGACGGTTTTGATCGATTCTCTAACGAATTAGGCACGCCTATTCAAGAATTAGACAAGTACAAAATTAAAAAAATCGATGCACTGCCAGAATCTCTTGAAATAATCAAATTAAAGCTGAAAATTAAGTAGCTAGGCGATAATGCAATATAACAAAATAAGCCCCCAATCGGAGCTTATTTTATAAAACACCTTTCTTCCTCAGTGTTCGTATGGCTTGGGCGCTAACATTCATAGTTACTTTTTTACCATCAATATTTAGAGTCTTTTTTTGCAAATTTGGCTTAAATGTTCGCTTACTGTGTTGTTGCGAGAAGCTAACTTTGTGGCCAAACTGTTTTCCCTTACCAGTTAATTCACATCTTGCTGCCATATATTTTTTCTTTCTATTATGCTGACAATGAATTATACCTAGGAGTGGGCAAAAAGTCAAATAGCAAACTTAGTGTATAATGATAGATTGTATGAACTTCTGGATAATTTTAATATATATAGTTATTATTGTTATGTCGATGGTTGTGCACGAGATGGCCCATGCTTTTGCTAGTAATAAGTTGGGAGACGATACGGCTAAGCTATATAATCGTCTGTCGCTCAATCCGTTACGACATATTGACCCATTTATGACTATATTATTACCTATTTTGCTAGTAATTTCGGGTGCACCCGTTTTCGGTGGAGCTAAGCCTGTTTTGGTTAACAAAAGAAAACTGAAATATGGTGATTGGGGGATGGCGATAGTAGCTATGGCAGGTCCATTAGCTAACCTACTGTTATCTTTCCTGTTCTACGCTTTGGCTTGGTGTTTTACTAAATTAGAACTGATTCCACTTGTTAATGTCTTAATGATTGTCGTGATAGTCAACCTAGGCTTCTTTCTTTTTAATATTTTGCCAATTGTGCCACTCGACGGGTCAAGGTTGTTATATGCTTTTGCCCCAAGCCGATTCCAGGATCTAATGGATCGATTTGAGCATTATGGTATTTGGATTATATTTGGATTAGTGCTGATCGCGCAACCATACCTATTCGCTTATATAAGTTCGTCTGTAGGATTCTTTTTGAGGCTTTATTCACGTATTTTTGTGTTATAATTCTATTGAGCCTCGGCTTAGCATAATAGATTTTCCTGAACAACCAAAATCTAGGGAGTTCTAATGATTCAGTTCTGTGGAACTGTTTTGCGAACACCCACCTTGTTTTCAAAAGCAAGGAAACTCAAAAATGCTTTGACGAGGCTTTTTGTGTTAAGAAGATGGTATAATAAGCACTAGCGTCTTATGAAACAAAAAACTAGACTTATAGTCATGGCTATGGACAACGGGAAAATAGCGATTTGTGGCGACGGTCGTTCTAGCTATTTCTTACCCTTCTTAACTTTAAGCAAGGGAGAGCAGCCACTAGAGAAAGTTCGAGACTTTATATCAAATAGCTTTGGCGTGGCGGGCTTTAAAGTCGATATAATTGGAGCGGTAAATAATGATCCTGAATCAGATACACCGGGAGTTAACTTGATTTATCGTGTAAATCTATCAGGAAAATACATTAAGGTTGATTCAGCTATGCGTGTTGTTTGGCGAGGTATCAATAAGAAGACTGCTCAAAAACTCACCGATAGTGCGTCTATTTCCGCTTTCAACCATATTTTTTCCCAGTCGGTAGGGCGCGGTGTGATTGAAAGAATTCGTCAAGAAGAGGGTATTGATTATCTAATATATACAGATGGTGCCTCAAGAGGTAATCCGGGTCATTCAGCAGCAGCTTACGCGGTATACGACAACGACGGTAATCAGATTATTAGTAGTGGTGAGTATCTTGGAATAACGACATCTATAGTAGCAGAATACTATGCCGTCAAACTCGCTTTAGAGGCTGCTATTGAAATGGGCGCAAGAAGGATAGAATGTCGTATTGATAGCTTATCTTTAGTTAACCAGTTAAATAGTGTTTATGATGTCAAGAATCGTGATGCTTGGCCAATTCATGAGAATATCATTGAGTTAATGAAAAAGTTCCAGATGGTAAGGTTTGTGCACGTTAATCGTGAGTATAATCAAGAGGCTGATCAAATTGCAAATAATATATTAGATAACTATGTTATCCCTAAAGTGTAGTATAATCTAGTTGGCTTGACATGTAATTGCTAGTTCATTTGATGATCTAGAGGAAAGTCCGGACAGCAACGACAATGATGGTTGCTAACAGCAACCGAGAGTAATCTTAGGGAAAGTGCCACAGAAACAATACCGCCTCTCACCACTTCAGGGCGAAACAGTCTGTAATCAGATTGTGGGGCGCCTTGAAGTGGTGAGGGGTAAGGGTGAAATGAGTGAGGTAAGAGCTCACAGCCGAGTGTGGTGACATACTAGGGTGGTAAACCCCATCAGCTGCAAGGAATCTGACTATGAGCTGTCGTCTCGTCAGGTTAATCCGCTAGAGTCGCATAGCAATATTCGACCCAGATAGATAATTACGCAAGACAGAATCCGGCTTATGTCAAGCCACTAAAAAACTCCCCTTAGGGGAG
>JBMNHQ010000002.1:0-494950 GCA_050950465.1 Candidatus Nanosyncoccaceae bacterium
TTCCAAAACGCTCTATTATAAGTTGTTGATGTTGCCATAATCCTTTACCTCCTAAATTAAAATTGAATGTGGGGTATATACCCCGTTTGAAACCGCGTTTTTTTACGCGTTGCCCCACGCCCGTTGTCCAGATGAAAAGGTGTGGAGATTTGACCTCCCCTAGGGGCAGGTATCAACACATGGAGTTGTATCCAGTGTTTTAGTGGTTTAAAGCTTTGTAGCAAGATGTAGCAGGTAAAAAACTAAACTCTCTATACGAGAGCGATTTTTTATATAACCTGTTTTTCTTGCTACAAGCTGCTACACTGTGTTTAAATAAGAAGAAATTCTTCTTCTGTCAGCTTATATCCGATAAGCATTGTGGTCATTCCACCACCAGAACGTGGTCGTTTCCGTTCTACACGGGCGATAGCTGTTAATGCTTGTTTGAAGTTTCTTGCATTCTCCGAATAACAGCCATTGGCACTGCACCAACGCTGATACCGGGCATACACTTCGGATGTCCGCACCTCACTGTTAGGACTTTCCTCCAAGGCATCCTCGAAAAATAATGCTATTTTATCGCTGTCACGCTTATAAGCCTCCGTGGCTGTCTTAACGGAATCAGGTAAAGTCAAGCCTTCCTTCTTTAACAGCTGATAGCCTTCAATTAGCCAGTTGAGGATAGCACTCTGATTCTTCGCTTTGGCGAATTCGCGTTTTAGGTTTTTATCCTGCTCGCTTTCATCGAAGTGTCGTTCAAAAGGGATAATCACCACTCTGCCACTGGAAAACAGCGTCATATCCGTAATAACGGGCAGATAATTGGGTGTTGATATACAGCTTAAACTTTGGTGAAAAGTCAAAAGAATTCTCATGTAGAAACCTTGCGTTGATGGTGTCACCACCCGTCATGCTTTTTACCTGTGCAGCATTTAGGACAAGTCCTCTGCTAGGTTCGGAGATATTCACAAAGCGTACTCCTGCAAGCCGGGCAATATCTTCACTTGGACTTGAACTGTTATTGTTCTTTTTCAGACTGATAGTCTCTGGCCTTGCGGTACAGCCATAACTGCCTAATACCTTAAGAATGCTCTCACATAGCGTACCTTTACCGTTTCGAGTTGTAGCACCATAGAGAACAAACAGGCATTCATACCGAGTGTCTCCGCTGATACTGTAGCCAAAGGCTTTTTGGAGGAATTTTGCCTTTTCCTCATCTCCGCTCATAATCTCATGAATAAATCTATCCCATCGCTCACTTTTTGCTTCTGGGTCATATTTAACACCAGATATCTTTGTAAGTCTGTCCTCGCTGTTGTGGGGACGAAAATCCATAGACATTAAAAACAAAGTGCCATTGGCACAGTTGAGCATAAGCGGGTCTTGGTCAAATTCAGCCATTGATATGGGATATACGCTCTGTGCATCCTTAAGTACCGTTTCTCGGTATCTTCTTGACTGCCACTTTCTGCAATAGTCAATGTATGCCTTTCTTTGATGTTCATCTTGAATAGTCAAAGCATAGGTTAGTAGTTGGTTAGCCAATGATTTACACATTTCCATTACTTTGAGATTACCGACATCAGGAATCCAAATGCCATTCTCATAGCAAAACCACATCTTCCTTTCGGGAACAAAGCGGGCAAAAGACTTATAATAATCAGCAAACAGCCTGCTTGCCCCAATATCCGTCCAAGGGTAGCGATCGTTACTCTCAGGCTTAAAGCCAGTAAGAGAACATTCACCAAAACCCTCTGTAGCTGATGAACGCTTGCCACCTGGTTTGTATATTTCGGTAACATTTGCGATTGCTTTTTCTATGGTTATCATTCCATAAGTACTGCCAGACTGTGGTCTATTCCATTTATCTCGCATTAGGCCGCTCTGCCGGAAAAGTCTGTCCATCTGTCCAATATCCCTGCCACACCAAAATGCCAGCATACCGCAAAGTGCCAAATCAGCTTCACTGGCAGAAGCATAGCCTGATGTATCACCCTGCCATAATGCTTTGAACCTTCCTCCGTTTACCGATTTTAAAGCCTTCTCAATAACAGACTTGTCAGACAGATAGGATTGACTTTCTGTATCCAGAAGTTGTCTCACAGGGGCAGGACGTAGCATATACTTGTCCAGTATCATCTGTAGTTCATTCGATTTCTCCGGTATATCACCATCTGCAAATACATTGCCGGTTACGGTAACAAAGCGGTTTGTTGCTCCAGCCACATAGACCTCAACTCCCAGCTTTTTGTTGTTGATATAATATTTTGTTTTGTCAAAACCATAGCCGGTGGCCTTAAAGAAAATATGAAGCCCTTTTCCAGATGGACTGTGTTCCATATAACAACCACTAAAAGCGTCTACAACACTTTGGGAAATAGGCTTAAGCTTACCGCTGCTATCAAAGCAATCATCTAAGTCGATAACACATATGTCATTACCCACCAAAAATCCGATACCGTCATATTTACTTATAGTAGCTATCGCCGAACTAAAATCTTTAAAAGTATCCTGTTTATCTGCTTTTGCCCTTTTTCCTGTTACCGGGTTATAGGGAACTTTGGTTTTTCTGCCACTTCGCTCTTCATATTTCCAACAGCAAAACTGTGGCTTACTTTTAAGTATCTGTGGCAAGTTATCATATTGTGTTTTCAGTTATTTCACCTCCTTGCCTTTTATAAATGACCCGAAACACTACTGTTCCAGAGGGTTTGCCTTGTTTGACACAACCTCGTTATCTTTCAAGGAATACGCTCGGAATTATCGTCATGGCATATTCTGCTTGAAGTATCTCTTGCATTTCGGGGTATTCAGTTGTCAAGGAGCAGTGAGAGAAAAACTATGCTTTCATTGGTGGTTTTTTTTCCTCTCATCTTATAGCCTTGGTAGAACACATTAGTTGAGGATTTTCTAAAAATATTTTTCTTCCTCATCCATAAGCGAAGAATTCTATTGATTCGAACCCCTAAAATAAAAAAAACAGCCTGTCTTTTTTCTAAGGTAAAGACGACTGTAATGATTGTGTTTTTGCTCAAATTTGAGCGAAAGTGGTATTGAATTTAAGAAGTCTGAATGTTTTAACTTTGCCTTTGGTTTTACAAATAGACTTACAGACATTTTTGTCTAAAAGCTTTAATTCGAACATCTTAAGATAAATGCGTAAATAGAAAATTGTGATTGAAATAGACGAAAAATAATGTGAGATTAAAAATTTATACTGTTTATAGCGTGTTTTTGTGATATAATTATTAATATTTGTAGGAGGTGCAAAAAATGGCAATACATTATAACAAGCTATGGAAGCTGCTAATTGATAAGAATATGAAAAAGAAAGATTTGCAACGCCTTTCCGGTGTTAGCTCGGCAACTATCACAAAGCTTGGCAGAAACGAAAATGTAAATACAGAAATACTTCAAAAAATATGCACAGCTTTAGAATGTGATATTTGTGATATTTTAGAGTTTGTACCTGATAAAATTGAGAAAGGCAAGGTGAATGATAACAATGATTAAGGATATTATGAATGCCAATGATAGTGCAACACCGAACAGTCGAGAAATGGCTGTATTAAAAGAAAATTTCCCCTCATGTTTTAGGGCAGATGGATCCTTTGATATTGAGCGGTTTAAGGAATTTTTAAGTGATAAGATTGCTGTAACGGGAGAGGGTTATGAACTTAAGTTTTTGGGTAAAAACTATGCCCGATTGCTGGCTTCAATTGATACTACAACAGTTGTTGTGCCAGACGAGGAACATAACTCAAAACCTGAAAATATGAACAGTGAAAATATCTACATAAGTGGCGACAACCTTGATGGATTAAAGCATCTCTTGAAGTCCTATTCAGGTCAAGTTAAATGTATTTATATTGATCCTCCTTATAACACTGGAACAGATGGATTTGTGTATAATGACCAGTTCAATTTTACTGTGGAAGAGCTTTCGGAAAAACTAAGTATTAGCGAAGAACAGGCACAACGCATTTTAGACTTAACAAAGAGAGGTTCGGCATCGCATTCAGCATGGTTGATGTTTATGTACTCACGCCTCTTACTTGCTAGGGATTTACTTACAGATGATGGCGTAATCTTCATTAGTATTGATGATAATGAATGCCATAATTTAAAATTATTATGTGATGATGTTTTTGGCGAAGAAAATTTTATTGCTGAGTTTCCTAGAATAACTAAGCGTGGTGGAAAATCATCAGAAATAATTGCTAAAAATCATGATTATGTTCTTATGTATTCAAAAACGAATGCACCACTTCTGTTTCCAATAGCCCATAATGACAGTGCCTTTAAACACAAAGATGAGTTTTTTGAGGAACGAGGTTACTACAAATTAAATCAAACTCTTGACTATGATAGTTTACAATATAGTAAGAGTTTAGATTATCCAATTGAGATAGATGGAGAAGTATTTTATCCTGGTTCATCATTAGAATTATATAATGAACGACAATCTGGAATTCATGACACAGCTGACTGGGCGTGGCGCTGGAGTAAAGCAAAGTTTGAATTTGGATACAAAAATGGATTTATTGTTGTAAAGCGCAGTAAAAATGGTAGTAGGCTTTATACCAAAACTTATCAAAAAGCTACTATTGAAGAAAATGATGACGGATACTACATCGAATATGGTGATCGTACTAAGTGTTTATCGACCTTAGAGACGACAGATAATATGTATTCCAATGATAATGCAACAAAAGATGTTGCTTTAACTATTGGGAAAAAAATATTTAATCATACAAAGCCATTAGCACTAATGACTTTACTAGCAAAGCTTAGTACTCAGGATTCCGATATTATTTTGGATTTCTTTTCAGGTTCAGCCGCAACTGCAGAAGCTATTATGAAATTGAATTGCGATGAAAACACTCGAAGAAAATATATCATGGTGCAACTTCCTGAAAAATGTAAAGAAACAAGTTCAGCCTATAAAAATGGTTATAGGACTATATGCGATATTGGTATTGATCGCATAAAAAAAGCCGCTACTTTACTAAAGGAAGAATATCCAGATACAACAGTTGACCTAGGCTTTAAGCACTATACATTGGTTGAGCCTGAGCAAAACACTCTAGACAAACTTGAAAAGTTTGACCCTAACGAGAATAAATTATTTGCTAATAAAGACATTCTTAGTGATTTTGGAAAACCTACCGTCCTTGCAACGTGGCTTGTTAGAGATGGATATGGACTTACAGCAGATGCTGAGGAGTTAAATTTTGCTGGATACAATGGCTATTATATAGGAAAACATCTTTACCTAATTGACCCGGAATTGTCTAATAAGGCGATTGAAGCCATTGTAGTAAAATATGAAACTGACGGTAGCTTTAATCCTGAGAACGTGGTGTTATTTGGTTATAGTTTTACATGGACGGAAATGGAAGCTTTAAAAATTAATTTGAAACGGTTGAAGGATACAGAGAAAAACTTGCGTATCAACTTCGATATCCGTTATTGATTGGAGGGTATGTTATGGAACTTATCCTACAACGAGGATTACCACACCAACAAAAAGCTGTAGATGCAGTAAGTGCTGCTTTGAATGGGGTACAGATAGCTTCTCCTGTACAATTTTATGAAAATCCAAGTATTTCTCTTTCTGACCCTAAACTAGCTGCAAATATTAGAGAAATTCAAAAAAATATACCTGCAGAATATCGAAGCAGTATGCCTATTAGTGACTGCTTGAATATTGATATTAAAATGGAAACTGGTACAGGAAAGACTTACGTTTATACTCATACTATATATGAGCTTCATAAACGTTACGGACTTAATAAGTTTATTATCGCTGTACCTTCACTTGCGATTAAAGCAGGAACCGCACAGTTTTTGCGTGATGAATATGTAAAGCGACATTTTTCCGATGTTTGTGGTTATGGTACAGAAATTGAGGTTGGAGTACTAGAAACACCAAAAAACAAGAAAAAGGGGCGCTCCTATTTCCCGAGTGTTGTGAGCGACTTTGTAAAAGGTTCTTGCCAGAACACGAAGAAGATTTATGTATTATTAGTTAATATGCAACTACTTGTTGTCCGATCAAATGGTATGCTTAGCCGTGACGACTATGATTATGGAGTAGAAGGTTTTTATAGACCACTTGATGCTATTCGTGCAACAAACCCTGTTGTTATTATTGATGAGCCACACAGATTTTCTCGTGACCAGAAGGCATTTAAGGTTATCGTTGATGAAATAAAACCACAGTGTATTATACGCTTTGGTGCTACCTTCCCTGAAACTACAAGTGGACGCGGAAAGAACAAAATAATCGTAAAAGACTACCAAAACCTGCTCTATGATTTAAATGCCTGTGAATCTTTTAATCAAAATTTGATAAAGGGAGTAACGAAGGAGCATTTTGAACCGGTATCTAAGCGTGAAGAAAAGGTGAAAATCACTTCCATCACAAGCAAGGATTCTGTTACCTTTCAGTATAAAAAGCGCGATGAATCGACAAAAACATTTACTCTTAAAACTGGAGATTCACTATCTATCATTAATGAAGCTTTTGAAGGAATTACGGTTCATGCTATTGGCAAATCAACAGTTGAGTTTTCTAATGGTATTCAAAAGTCAACTGGTGAGGAATTGGATGTGGATATCTATATGACCTCTTATCAAGAGCAGATGATGCGTCTTGCCCTTGAGCGTCATTTTGAGACAGAAAAAACAAACTTCTGTGGTCGCAATTTCAAGATCAAGACATTGGCATTATTTTTTATCGATGATATATCATCATATCGACCAAACGAGGAAGGTAAAACCCCTTATCTATTGCAAGCTTTTGAGAGATTGCTTAAGGAACGGATAGAATCGGTGCTATCTACCCTCAGTGAGCATGATACAGAATATCGGGCATATCTGGAAGCAAGTCTTGCAGATATTTCTGCTTGCCATGCAGGCTATTTTTCACAGGACAATAGCGATTCGGATGAAGATATAGCAAAAGAAGTAGAAACCATCCTTCATGGAAAAAAACATCTTCTCTCTTTCAAGAATAAAGACGGTAGCTATAACACTTTACGTTTTCTATTTTCAAAATGGACACTTAAAGAGGGCTGGGATAACCCTAATGTATTTACGATAGCTAAACTTCGTTCTAGCGGAAGTGAAAATAGTAAACTGCAAGAGGTTGGACGAGGTTTACGTCTACCTGTAGATGAGAATGGTAATAGAATCTCCAATGAAGAATTCCAGCTTAATTATATTGTTGACTTCACAGAGGCAGACTTTGCTAAACGATTAATAGACCAAATAAACGGAGAAATTCCACAAGCTTCTTCTATTAGCGAAGAAAGATTGGAACAAGTGGCCAAGAAGCTTGGCATGACTTCAGATGAACTTTTTGATGCACTATATGATAAACATTACATAGACAGGCGATTAAATATAAAACCCGATACAAGGGACGCTTTCTTTGCAGAATACCCGGACTTTGCTACAGGATTGTCTTCAGGTAAGGTAAAAGACCGAAATGTAGCAAAACCAAGACCTGTAAAAATCCGCAAAGCTGTTTACAGTGAAATACGCGAATTATGGGAAGCAATCAATCAACGATACCTACTTTTCTATGATGATGATCTGGATGCTGATATGGCTAAAGTTGTTTTATCTTTGCTGGAAAAACCCGGTGTTTTTACAGACATTGTCATGACTAGCTCCAGAGATATCGTTAAGAGCGATGGCTCACAGATGATGATTGTTTCAGATACAGGCGCTCAATATATAGTATCCAAACCTATTCCCTACAATGAATTTCTTAAGAGGATCACAAATGCTACAAACATTCCAATTAAAATATTGCATGAAGCATTGTGTGAGTATGTTAAGAGGAATGGAACTATTAATCCAGAACATATTAATGAAAATTCTGTCAGCATGTTTATCCAACAATTTCATGACTGGAGAAGCAATAATTTGCAAGGTCGATTCCATTATGCAAAAAGCAATACACCTGTTGGTGCAACAGCACTCACCTATTCAGACGGTTCTCCACGTGAAGATATCGCACAGGGACGTATCGGCACAAAGATAGCTCCGGGAACACCAAGCGAGAAGTATTTATATGATGCTTTCGCTTATGACTCACCGTTGGAACAAAAAAATATTATGTCGGACATCGAAGAAGTCATTGTATATGGAAAAATTCCACGTAGCAGCATTGCCATACCAACTATTACCGGTGGAATGTACAGTCCAGACTTCATGTATGTTGTAAGAAAGGCTTCCGGTGAGAAAGAGCTTAACATTGTAGTCGAAACAAAAGACGTAGAAAATAAATCCGACTTACGTGGTACAGAAAAAGCAAAAATTGATTGTGCTCGTGTTTTCTTTGATATGCTCTCGAAAGATGGGTACACTGTTTATTTCCGTGATCAGTTAAACAACAAACAGATGGCTCAGATTATTAAAGAAGTATTGGCAGAGTAATTTAATTTAGGGGGATGAAAGGTTGAGGTTAGAAGCAATTGTAATTAAACATTATCGATCGATAGAAAGAGTGGCTCTTAAACTTCCTCCAAATAAGCCACTTGTCCTATTCGGACCGAATAACGCAGGAAAATCTAATATATTATCAGCTATAAATAGAATACTTGGTGAAAGATATCCAACTTATATTGAGATGTTGGAAAGTGATTACTTTAAACGTAATCAAAATGAATATCCTACCGCACATATTACCGCTAAATTTACTAAGCCTTTATATTATGATAATAAAGGAAATGGATATGACGTTATAGCTGTAAGTTATGGTTATAATGGACAGGCTAATAATAATCTTTTGCACGATGGCAGTGGAAATAAAATATATCCCACAAACGAACAGCGTTCTGCCTGTCAGTCCTATTTGATTGATGCTGAAAGAAATATCCAGAGTGCTTTTAATTATAGTAGTAGCTACTCTCTGTTAAGTAAGTTTTCAAAGAAGATACATGAAGCCTTAAGTACAGAGCATAAAGATGAATTATCACAAGCCTTTAATCAAATTACAGCATCCTTTGAACAGACTGATGAATTCTCTGGTTTTTTTAATCGATTTTCTGAAGCTCTAAAGGGGGCGGTAAAAGGATTTGTTCATTCATTGGCTGTGGATTTTTCAGCCTATGATCCAAACAATTATGCAAAGTCACTTCGGATCTATGCAAAAGAGGGAGATAATATTCGTGGATTTGAAGAATTCGGCACTGGTGAACAGCAAGTCTTATTAATGGCTTTTGTTAAAGCATATATGGAAGTATTCACTGGTGAAAACTTTGTGTTGATTATTGAAGAACCAGAAGCCCATCTCCATCCCTTAGCTCAAAGATGGTTAAAGGAATATGTTGTAGATATGTGTTCATGTGGCATTCAAGTAATCATTTCAACACATTCCGCAGAATTCATAGATGCAGAATACTTAGATGGACTTGTACGAGTACATAAAGAAGGTGGAGTTACTAAAGCAATACAACTATCCGCTCAACAACTTTGCGATTTTTGTATAGGGTCAGGTGTTCCAGAGAATTGTGTGTCACCAGAAAACATAATTGATTTTTACTCAACAAAACTATTTTCAGACCAGTTAAAAGGAATGTTTGCAGAAACAATCATATTAGTGGAGGGAGCTACTGAATATTTTGCTCTGCCAGTATATTTAAAACGTAGTGGGTATTCTTTAGCTGAACATGGAACCGAAATTGTTAATTGTCGTGGTAAGGAGGCAATCCCTTTGTACTGGAGGTTATTTAAAGCATACGGTTACAATTGTTATGCCATATTTGATTGTGACAGGAATGCATCAAAGACTAGGGATGTGTTTAATGGCATCTTTTGCGAAGAAGAATGGGATACAGAAACTGAAAATTGTATTGTTAGAGCCGATTATGCATACTTCGGTAAAGACTTTGAATCCTATTTGCGTACAGCAATAGATGACTATACTTCAATGGAACAAACCATTTCTGAAAAATATCATATTTCTTCAAAACCAGGAAAAGCTAAAGCTATAGCACAACATATAGAGGAAATTCCTCATTTTATTAAGGATATTGCAGATAAACTATTAATTATAGAACTTTTGGGACAAAATTAGCTGAATGTAAAAAAAGACCACACAGGAGTAAAAAACTCTTATGTGGTCTTTTTTGCCCCGCTTGAAGCTGTTCATTTAAGTTTTTCTTCAATCCCTAAGTGAACGCTCCATTAGGGGAGTTTTTTAGTTTTGATCTTGATTATTATAGTACCTTAGCAGCTTTTAATACTGCATTAAAAGCTCTTGGCTCATTAACAGCTAATTCTGCTAAAATTTTCCGATCTAATTCTAGATTATTGGCTTTCATACCAGCAATAAGCTTGGCGTAGGTTGTGCCGCTATTCCTAGAAGCGATATTGATGCGATTAATCCATAGGCTACGCAAATCACGCTTTTTGTTGCGTCGATCTCGGTAAGCATAAGATAGGGCCTTAATTCGCCCTTGTTTAGCTAGTCTAAATGATCGGCGTCGGTAGTGGTCCATTCCTTTAGCTGATTTTAAAATCTTTTTATGCCTAGCTCGGGCGTTAACGCCTCGTTTTGCTCTCATTGTTATACTCCTAGTACTTTCTTAACATTTTTTCCGTGCCCTTTACTTACTTGGGCAGCCGTCTTTATAACTCGCTTGCGACGTTGACTCTTCTTTGACAGAATATGATTTCCAAAAGCCCTTTCTCGCATTAGTTTACCAGTCGGGGTAATACGGATTCTCTTCGCAGTTCCCTTGTGGGTCTTTAGTTTTGGCATTATTTTCTCCTTATTGACATACTCAAGTTTCTTCCGCTCATTTTTGGTTGTTGGTCTATGATGATTTTATCACCAAGTATTTCTTTAATTCGATCAATCATTTTATAGCCAAGTTCCTTATGTGCCATCTCTCGTCCCTTAAAAACGACTGTGATACGCACATTATCACCATTGTCAAGAAATTTATTGACCTTGTTAAGTTTAATGTTTAAGTCGTTTTCGCCGATTTTTAGCCCGACCCTCATTTGTTTTAGATCGGCAACCTTAGACTTTCGCCGATTTCGTTGCTGCTCTTTGAGTTTTTGGTACTGATATTTACTCCAGTCCATAATTTTAGCAACTGGTGGATTTGCGTTTGGCGCAATTTCGATTAAATCCAGGTCTTTATCTTGAGCTAACCTCTGCGCTTCGGATAATTTCATTATACCCAACTGCTTGCCGCTGTCATCAACTACTCGCAGCTCTTTTGATTTAATCTCTTGATTAATACGAATATTTGTACTTATAGCTCCTCACTTTAGCATTAAAAATTTGAGTGAAATATAACTCGGAGAATATTTTATCAAATTATCTCTAGTTAGACAAGGCTTTATTGAATATCTATGCCGTTGGTCTATGCCGATATTGAATAGCTTCGGCCATATGCTCTGGCTTAATTTCTTCACATAGGTCTAAATCAGCTATTGTGCGGGCAACTTTTATGGTTTTGAAGTAGGCTCGTGGACTAAGATCGAATTTATCAGTTGCGCTCACTAATATGTTTTGTACCTCACGAGTTAGGTTAACTTTTGTTTTGATGTAACGAGTTGACAGGTCACTGTTGTATATATTACTCCCTTTGTAGCGAGTAAATTGCGCCACTGTAGCGTTGTTAATTTTACAAACAGCTTCTTTATGCTGCCGGTCAGAGCTCGTTTTGACTAACATTTTGTTGCTTGGTACCTTTTCAACATTTATAACCAAATCAATCCTGTCTAGCAAT
This sequence comes from Candidatus Nanosyncoccaceae bacterium, assembly GCA_050950465.1. Lineage (GTDB taxonomy): Bacteria > Patescibacteriota > Saccharimonadia > Saccharimonadales > Saccharimonadaceae > CAZRIZ01. Next base: position 11,745 of record JBMNHQ010000002.1, read on the forward strand.
GGTCCAGAAAGTTTTTTCTGATAGTTAATGATTTGTGCTGATGTGCAGCTACAGTGTTGTTTAGCATCACCATAAAAACCGCACGGACATGGGTTCATAGTTGCTACCAACATAAAATTTGCAGGGTAGGTTAGGCGATATTTTGACCTGTCTACTGTTATGGTTTTATCTTCCAGTGGCTGCCTTAAGGCTTCCAATACCGAACGAGGATACTCTGGTATTTCATCTAGGAACAAAACGCCTAAGTGAGCCAAGCTTATTTCTCCTGGTCTTGGACTAGCGCCACCGCCTATGATCGATATTTGACTAGCTGTGTGATGTGGTGACCTGAAAGGCCTAGTTGAGATTACACTGTCTTGATCGTCTCCCGATAGGCTATGGAGTTTTGTGACTGCGATAATTTCTTTCTTGCTTAGTTTGGGCATGAGATTAGGTATGGTTTTAGCTAACATGGTTTTGCCAGTTCCTGGCGATCCGGTTAATAAAATATTGTGCCTACCAGCAGTGGCAATAGTGATAGCTCTCTTTGCTACTTCCTGCCCATAAACATCGTCTAGCAGATTGTAATTCTTGTTTTGAGTGTCGCTTTCTTTAATTAATTCAGTGGTTGGATTCTTAATAGGTTTTATTTGTTTCAAATGTAAGAAAATCTGCCTTAAACTATCGGCTGACCAGATTCTTATACCAGAAACTAACTTAGCTTGTTTGTAATTATCTAGTGGAACATAAACCTCTTCGACACCACTTTTTTTGGCTACCTCCACTAGATTAATTATGCCCCTTACTGGGCGCAGTCTGCCATCTAGCGCTAATTCACCAATAAACAGTTTATTTAAAATCTCATTTGTTGCTAATTGTTTTGAGACTGTCAAAATAGATAGTGCTATAGACAGATCAAGGTGAGTTCCGTCCTTTGGCAGTTCAGCTGGAGCTAAATTAACAATAATTTTTTGTTTTGGAAAAGACAACCCTGAGTTATTTATAGCACTTCGAACTCGTTCTTTTGATTCATCGATAGCTTTATTACCCATTCCGACAATTTGCAAACCAGGTAGTCCGCGATTTTCATCTGTTTCTACTTCGATAATTTTCCCACCGTATCCTAGTGGTATGGCTGAAAGCACTTTACTTACCATATATCCTTAGTTAAGCATATTTTAATTAAAATGTTAATGGTTCTTAAATTTTATGGTATAATGTAACAATTCTGGGGCTGATATAGCTTTAGACGAGATGAGTTAACATATATTTGCGAATCGATTGATGGCGTAACCATTAACCTTAAATGCAAACAAAATTGCTAAAGCATTTGCTAGTCTAAAGAGCGCTTTTGCTCCAAAGTTGGCTTATGCGCCAATCGCTGCCTAATTTAATTCAGCGATCATCAGCCATAAAATTAGCAACGGACTTTTTGGTTGGTGTTAGTAAACGTTGCTCGTGTACTTGCTGTAGGCTAGGTTAGTGCAGACAGTTCAGCCTTGTTTAGTGTTTTATTTTTTGTTATTTTTTATAGAAATACTGAACATTAAATTAACTAAAAATGACTATGTTCGTAGACGATATATGGCAATTATTTTGGACCGGGGGGCAGTACCCCGCAGCTCCACCAGAAACAAATTTCATAATTAAAATATCGCTTAAAAAGCGGTATTTTTTGTTGCGTTTATCAAACAAAATGACCGCCTGCGAGGTACGGTCATTTTGCATGGAGTTTGGAATGCTGTTGTTTGTTTTTGGCTCCTGCACAATTTTTTTATTCAAGAGCTACCCCTATAATATGGCAAAAAAATGGTTATGTCAATGGTTTTTTTAAAAATCTTTGCTAAAGTTTTCTAGCTGTGGAAAACTTTTTTAAAGCTAAAGATTTCATCGCTCAATAAAAATAGTGAGATTAAAATTTTTAGAAATAAAAATGTAATAAAAAGGTATTGACATTGTAACACGCTTATGCTAGTATGGAACCATAAGTTTTACAAAAACAAACAAAAATAATTTATCCAAAATAAAACTTTAGCACTTTATACAATTAATGCTTTTGCCAATGGCTGGAACTGGCCTTGGTGTGTCACACTGGCACAGCAGGGTCTGACTGGCCAATGGCTGGTTCTTTAAAAGGTAAGTTTAGTACGCTGACCTATTGTTGGCTGGAAAAGCCTACCTTTATAAATATAAGTTCCAATTCGCGCCATACGCGATGCGGAGCGGTCATGCCTCGGAGCACCCCGGCTAATAGTTGAATGAATAGTGTCGGTTGCGTATAGCTCCGAGGTATTTTTATTTTTGAAAAAATACTCTAATATAAATAAGTAAATAAGTGCAAGGTGGAGAGAATAGTGAAAGAAAAAAAGACATTTCCACACAAATTAGTGCTAATCGCTGCTTTTGTATGCATGTTATTATTGTTTATTTTGTTAAATGTCACTTCACCTGACAATACCTCCCCAGCTCTACTGTTGATAATGTTTGTTCTAATGTATGGTACGATATTTGGTCTATTTAATGTGGCTGTAGTGTTCTTTCAAAATTTTAGCAAGCTAGTTTTTCCTGATTTTATAAAGAAACAACCTAGTAGTTTACGAAAGACATATAGTTATATTGCTATAGTTAGTTGTGTGCCGATATTCATATTAGCTGTACAATCAATTAAGCCGATTAGCGGTTTTGAGCTGTTATTAGTCCTGTTATTAGCTTCCTTGGCTTGCTTTGTTGTTCATAAGAAATAGTAAGAGCTTATGGTATAATTATCTGTGTGAATTCAGAGAGTCAAATTTCTAATCCTGAACGGTTAAGCCCAGAGCAAAATCGCCAATCTCTACCAGAGGTTGATTTGAGTTTGCTTCGTCCTAATATTGGTCCAGAAGTTGGTCCAATAATAAATGCAGAGTCTGAGAGGAAGGAGGCTCAGGCGGACGCACAGGCAGCTATATCTGATATTAGTAGCGGATCTGTTGGACCGATGGTCCAGACTACTCCAGCGCCTTTGACGTTGAATAAGACAGACTCATTAAGCGGTTTTGCTGTTCCGAGTGTGGCCGCTAACCTAGATGTTATTGAACAGGGGTGGGTGGATGTAACGAAGCAGGTTTTAGCCTCAACAGTTGATAATCCACGAGTCAGAGAGGAAAAAATTAAAGACCTGCAGGCAGATTATTTACTAAAACGCTACGGGCGGACTCCAGGATCGTTTAATAGCTCTGAAGAAACTAAGATATGAATAGAGCAGTGTTGGTGTTGGCGTATATAATTTTTGTTCTAGTTGTCATAGGTGTTGTTAGTTTTGTAGTGTGGCGATTCTATAAAAAAGGCAGACAAGAGGCTAAAAATTATGAACGTGGTCTGAAGATGGTTCGACTTCATATTAGTCTACCGCCAAGTAGCACAGATTTGGACACCGGCGGTCGAGATCAAAGAGATGTTACAGATGAGGCGATCTCTCAAGCCCAAGTGATGTACAACATTATTGCCTCGACAGCCACAAAAGGGTTTAAGTCTAAACTACATGGACAAAGACATATATCGTTTGAATTAATCTCCAACGAAGGACTGGTGCAATACTATGTGGTTACCCCAGTTAGTCTGGTTGATGTTATTAAGCAGTCTGTAACCACTGCTTATCCTTCAGCTATATTACAAGAAACTCGAGGGGACAATATATTTAGCGAAGTTGGTAAGGTTACTGGTACAATTGGTGGAGAATTCTCATTGAAGAAGGACTTTTTTTATCCGATTGCTACGTATCAAGATAATAAACAGGATTCTTCTCGATCAATTTTGAATGCTCTAAGTGCTGCTAAAGGTGGTGATGGGGTTGCGATTCAAATTTTATTGCGACCAGCGTCCAGTAATTGGGTTGACAATGCTAAATCTCACATTAAACAAATGAAGAAGGAAAAAGAGTCTGGTGGTAAGGGTGTAAGTTTCTTGTTCTCACCAGGCGAGCTGTTAGAAGCCTTGTGGAAACCTCCAGAGGTTACAGAATCTAAGGACGAACCTAAAATAAATCAGTTAACTAATTTGGAACAAGAAGAGATATCGGCTATTGAGGAAAAGACACGCTATCCTGGTTTTGAGACCCTGATTCGCTTAGTAGTGTCGTCTAACACATTAGCTCGTTCTCAAACTTTGCTGCAGGGGATAACGGCCTCGTTTTCAGTTTTTGATCGCGCACAATATAACGGCTTAGAGTTTAATTATACACAGGACGTAGACGCCTTAGTTACAGCGTATGTTATGCGCTTTTTCCCACAATCTATGAAAAATAATATACTGAATAGTATCGAGTTAGCGTCGATATTTCATTTACCTAGCCAAAAAGACATACCGACATCTCAGGTGGTGCGTCAAGCTACTAAGCAGGTTGATGGCCCTACTGATTTAATGACGGAAGGTATTTTAATTGGTGTTAACGAATATAGGGGTGTAAAGAAACCGATTCGACTTAGTACTAACGATCGTCGCCGTCATATGTATTTTATCGGTCAAACTGGTACTGGTAAGTCTGGTTTGCTAGAAAATCTAGCTTATCAAGACATGCTAGCGGGAAGGGGATTTGCCTTCATTGATCCTCACGGTGACTCAGTAGAAAAGATTCTTGGTATGGTGCCGCGTGAGCGGGTTGAAGATGTAATCTATTTTAATCCTAGTGATGTCGAGAGACCAATTGGACTCAATCTGTTTGAATTTGAAAATCATGATCAAAAAGATTTCTTAATCCAAGAAGGTATCCAGATGCTGTATCGTCTGTATGATCCAGGTCACACAGGTATAGTCGGACCTAGGTTTGAACATTGGTTTCGTAATGCTGCTCTAACTATTATGTCAGACCCTAGTGGGTCAACCTTTATTGATATCCCACAGGTGTTTAACGACCAAGCCTTTGCTGATTATAAATTAAAGTTTGTGCAAGATCAGACTGTTTTAGATTTTTGGAATAAGGAAATGGCTCAAACGACTGAATCATCGAAATCGGATGTCCTAGGTTGGTTTGCTTCCAAGTTTGGCGCCTTCTTATCTAATGAAATGATGCGTAATATACTTGGGCAAACTAAATCTGGCTTTGATATCAAGGATATTATGAATGAGGAAAAAATTCTTTTAGTTAACTTATCAAAAGGTAAAACTGGTGAGCTAAATTCAATGCTTCTTGGTATGATTTTTGTAATGAAGTTTCAGGTTGCGGCTATGTCGCGAGCATCGATACCTGAAGATCAGCGTAAGGACTTTTGCTTATATGTCGACGAGTTTCAAAACTTTGCCACAGATAGCTTCGAGTCAATCTTATCTGAGGCGCGAAAATATCGACTTAATATTATCGTAGCAAACCAATTTATGACTCAATTGACTGATAAGATTCGCGAAGCAATTATTGGCAATGTTGGTACTATGATTGCTGGTAGGGTGGGTGTGACTGATGCCGAGCTGTTAGTTAAAAAATTCTCTCCGACTTTCGACGCAGAAGATCTAACTAAATTGCCAAACTATCAGACGATTGCATCGGTTTTAATCAATAATGTCCCGTCGGCTCCATTTAGCATGAACTTAATACCACCTATGGGAACGTCTGACGCTAGATTGCGTGATGCAGTGAAGCAACTTTCTCGCACCAATTATGGACAAGATAGGCATGTTGTTGATCGGGAAATTAAACAACGACTTTCGGTTGGAGATTGGCAGCGCTCGGTTGCCAACCGAGCTAATATAACTCAGGAGATGCAACAACTAAGTTCGGAGAAGAATAAAGGTTTTCTTGATGACTGGTTAGAGCGTCGAAAACAATTGGGTGCTTCCCCGAGCAAACAAAGTAATAAAGTTGTAAAAAAGGCTACATCAACTGTAGATAAAAATACAACAAAACAGGGGAGAAGTAGTATTAAACACAACAAAATTATAACGTCTGCGGACCCTCCAGCTAAAGCAGCACAGTTACAAAAAACTGTTAGTCCGGGTGAGATTAATTTTAGGTCTGGGTCTGGCGATGATGCTGTTGCGGTTGACTTACGTCGTAGTAATTAATTAACTGAGCTAAAGCACAGTTTTAGTTTTTATTAAATAGGGACCTTATAGCTCCTATTAACCAACTCAGTGCTCCAATAGACATAAACATTAATGGATTTGGGTATAAGTCGGTTTTGATTAGGGTGTATATAGCATAAATTAGAGACAGGATGATTGTTGTGGCGGCATTAAATTTTATAACGGAGGATTTTAACAATAGATTATTTAGAAACCATGATATCTTTGTCATTAACTTAGAATGTAGTACAAGTTCGTTAATACTATCTATAGCATCAAGGTCTTTCTCAATTAAATCGATTATCTTTTTATAGCCAGCATCTAACTGGCTTAACGAAAGTGATTTATCAAAATCAATTTTCTTAATATTCTTATTTCCTAAGTCAAAATAATTAGAGTTTGATACGGCTAATTTACCTAGTGACGTTGTGTCATTGCTTTTTGCCTTCTTCTTTGTCAGGAAGTCACTAACAATATTGGTTGTATCTGAGGTTGACTCCTTTTTCATAGAACACCTCTTCCGCTGTTAATTTCTCGACGAATTAGTCGAGTTTCCTTGATGGTGATTTTTAATTCAGTACGAAATATAATTTTTATTAACAAAACTAGTGAAGAAAGTCCAATAATTAATATGTAATAAAAATCACTAGCTCCCCATTTGGTTAATTTTACTTGAACTAATTTTATTCTAGAGCACTTAACAGGAATGCTAATCTTGTTGTTAAAGCTTATACTTACCACACAATTGTCGTTTTTATTATTTAGTATCGGACTAAACTTATTTAGACTTTGGAATCTCAGTGTGGTTTGTATGGAATTGTTTGGTTCTAAGTTTTTAATAGACCAAGTGACCAAGTTGTTTTTTATAGACAGGTCCTTATCAGCAGCTGGTATGATTGTTAAATAATTGCTTGACTGGGATAAATCGACAAATAAATCACCAGTAAAGTCTTTTTTGCCATTATTTTTAGCTGTCAAAATAAAGTTAATAGCCTGTTTCGAATCAATTTGACGGATATGTCGTTCTGGTTCAATTTTTGTAGCAATACCTTCTGCTTGATAAGAAGAGGTGTTGGATGCCCTTGCTTCGTCTGTATTGTCATTTAGCTTGTCCTGTGGCTGTCCTACCCAGAGAATTGACAAAATGGTAATAAACACGATTAAAAGCAATATAGACCAATTCGTGTCACTTAGGTCTTTCTTGTTTTTCTTATCCAACTCGCTAAGCTTCCAGAGCATAGCTGGACTATAAGCCAGATAGGAAACTATTTTACGAAACACCACCAATCTCCGTAAGCATAATAAACAAATTTTAGCACAAAATGCTAAAGTTTATAAGTTGGCTTGAGAAAAAAAGCTAAATAGTCTAGAATGAGCAGGTGTAGTAAAGATATTTCAGTGAGGAAAGATGCGTAAAAATACAAATGACGGCTCTTACAGTGCGGCTCAAATCCAAGTACTAGAGGGGCTTGATGCAGTCCGTAAGCGACCCGGTATGTACATTGGTGGTACTGGCTATGATGGTATCCATCATCTAATTAAAGAAATTGCCGACAATGCTATCGATGAGGCTATCGCTGGTTATGCTGATGTAGTTAAAATTGTACTTCAGGCAGACGGTGGGGTGAAAGTAATCGATGATGGTCGTGGTATTCCAGTTGACGTTCATCCAAAAACTGGCAAGTCTGCTCTAGAAACAGTCCTAACTGTTCTGCACGCTGGTGGTAAGTTTGGTGGCGGAGGATATAAAGTATCTTCTGGTCTGCACGGCGTCGGATCTAGCGTAGTCAATGCTCTTTCCAGTAAGATGATAGCGGAAATTAGTCAAAAGGGTAAGGTTTATCGTCAAGAGTATCAAAAAGGGCGCCCGGTGACTGAATTAGAAGTTGTTGGAAAGTCTTACGATACCGGCACATCTATTACTTTTTATCCTGATTCGGAAATTTTTGAAACAGTTGAATTTGATTATGCTTGGGTAGTACGCTACATTCGTCAGCAGGCTTATCTCACTAAGGGAGTCAAGCTGACAGTCATTGATGAGCGCAATAATAATCAAAGTCGGTCTTATTATTTTGAGGGGGGCATTAAAAGCTATGTTAAAAACTTAAATCGTGGCAAAGATCCATTAACGGATGATATCTTTTATGTTGAAAAAGAGATAAAAGGGGCGATGGTTGAAATAGCAGTTCAGTATAACGAAACTTTTAACGAGAATGTGCAGGCTTTTGCCAATAATGTTCTAAATGCTGACGGCGGAACCCATGTGGTTGGTTTTCGTACCGCTTTAACACGAACGATTAATGATTATGCGCGTAAAAATGGTTTTCTGAAGGAGAAGGACGAGAATCTAACAGGCGATGATGTGCGAGAGGGCTTAACTGCAGTTATCTTAGTTAAGTTGACTGATCCACAGTTTGAGGGTCAGACTAAAAATAAATTAGGCAATCCCGAAGTTCGAGGTTATGTTGATCAAGTAATGAGTGAGGCCTTCGGCTATTTTCTGGAAGAGACACCGGCCGCTGCTAAAGCAGTCATTAACAAGTCCGTCATTGCTGCTCGAGCACGTAAGGCTGCTAGGGCTGCCCGTGATAATGTTATTCGTAAGGGTGCGCTTGACGGTTTAAATCTTCCCGGTAAGCTTGCTGACTGTTCAAGTAAAGATCCAAGTGAATGCGAACTGTATATTGTCGAGGGAGACTCAGCTGGTGGCTCAGCTAAATCTGGTCGTGATAGTCGTACGCAAGCTATCTTACCGCTCCGTGGTAAGGTTCTAAACGTTGAACGAGCTCGTATGGATCGAATGCTCAGTAATAATGAGATTGTTAGTCTAATTCGCGGTATGGGGGTAGGTATCGGTGAACAATTTGATTTGTCTGGTTTGCGCTACGACCGCATTATCATTATGACTGATGCCGATGTAGACGGAAGTCATATTGCTACGCTACTAATGACTTTCTTCTTCCGATATATGCGCCCAGTGGTTGAGAATGGTCATATATACCTAGCTAAGCCACCACTTTATATGATTCGAACTGGCAAGAACTCTCAAGTTTATGCCTATAGTGATGAAGAGCGCGATCAAATAATTGAAAATCTTATCGAAGATCGTAAGTCGCGTGGTATAAATGTTGATGAAAATGATGATCGCTTGAAACAAGCGGGAGTCACCATGTTACAACGCTACAAGGGTCTCGGCGAGATGGATGCCGTTCAGCTGTGGGAAACTACCATGAATCCTAAAAATCGAGTTTTAGTGCAATTAAAGATTGAGGATGTAGAGCGAGCTGACGCTATCTTTTCAAAATTGATGGGTAGCGAGCCTCAATTGAGAAAGAATTTTATTCAGAACCGTGCTAATACGGTAAATATGGAGGATTTAGATGTCTAAGACTAAGGGAGAAAATACAGACATGTCTGTAAGCAATAATGATGCACTAGTAAATGAGCCTATTTCCGTCCCAGATCATTCTAGATCGGTGGAGAGTCGTACTGTCGAAGATGTAATGGAAGATAGCTTTTTGCGATATTCCTTGAGTGTTATTATTGATCGAGCTCTGCCTGATGTACGTGATGGCTTAAAGCCAGTGCATAGACGTATTCTTTACAGCATGGATCGCAACGGTTGGCGTTATGGTACTAAATATACCAAATCAGCTCGTATCACTGGTGATGTAATGGGTAAATATCATCCACATGGTGACACAGCTATTTATGACGCAATGGCGCGCTTAACTCAAGATTGGGTGATGCGCTATCCACTGGTTGATGGTCAGGGTAACTTTGGTTCGATGGACGGCGATCCGCCAGCTGCAGCTCGCTATACTGAGGCCCGTATGAGTAAAATTGGGGCCGAGTTGTTAATCGATCTTGATAAGAACACTGTTGATTTCCGCGATAATTATGATGGTTCAGAGCGAGAACCGTCAGTCCTGCCAGCTAAGTTACCAAACCTGTTACTGAATGGCCAAATTGGTATTGCTGTTGGTATGGCTACTAGTATCCCTACTCACAACTTATCAGAAATTGTTGATGCTACCGTGGCTTTGATTGATAATCCAGATTCAACAGTTGATGAATTAATGAAATTTGTTAAAGGTCCGGATTTTCCAACTGGTGGTGTGGTTTATGGCGGTGCACCCATGCGTCAAGCTTATTTAACTGGTCGCGGTAGTGTAACGATTCGAGCGGTTGCAAATATCGAAGAGACTAAACGAGGCCGACATCAGATTGTTGTGACTGAAATACCATATACTGTTAACAAAGCAACACTGATTGAGAAAATTGCCGAATTAGTAAAAGATAAAAAACTTACTACAATTAGTGATCTCAGGGATGAGAGCGCTAGGGGTGATGTTCGTATTGTGATTGAATTAAAGAAGGATGCTTATCCTAAGAAAGTGCTAAACCAGCTGTTTAAATTAACGCAGCTTCAAACTAACTTTCACTACAATATGTTAGCTGTGGTTGACGGTATTCAACCAAAAGTTCTAGGGTTGGTTGATATCTTGGAAGAGTATGTCAAGCACCGAAAGATTGTGGTTCGTCGTCGAACTGAGTATGAGCTTGAACAGGCTAGAAATAGAGCGCATATTCTAGAAGGATTGAAGACAGCCCTAGATCATATCGATGAGGTTGTAAAGACGATTAGAGCTAGTAAAAACGATGAGGAGACTGAAAAGAACTTGATGGCGCGCTTTAGTTTAACTTCGATTCAAGCTAAGGCTATTATGGCGATGCAGTTGCGTCGACTTAATGCTCTGAATCGTCAGACGATTGAAGATGAGCTGGCTGAGTTAATCAAGCAAATCGCCCTTTATGAGCATATCTTAGCCAATGAATCAGAGATTATGCGAATTATTAAAGAAGATTTGCTAGACTTGAAAGAGCGATATGGTGATGAGCGGCGCTCTAAGGTTATTAATCACGAATTAGGTAAAATTACCGATGAGGAGTTAATCCCAGAAGAGCAGTCCGCTATCATCCTAACCAGTGAGAACTATATCAAACGCACGTTAATGACTGATTATCGTCGACAGAATCGTGGCGGCAAGGGTCGTCGTGGTATGACCACCAAAGAAGAGGATGTAATCGATTTGATTGTGCCAGCTAGTACCCACGATTTCTTGTCATTCTTCACTAACAAAGGACGCGTATTCAAATTAAGAGCGTTTGAAGTGCCGGCCGCTAGCTTGACGGCCAAAGGTACAGCAGCAGTCAACCTATTACAGCTTCAGCCTGATGAGAAGATTACGTCGATAATTCGGTTTAGCAAGGATGATTCAGATGACGGTTATCTATTTATGTGTACTAGTAAAGGCACCGTTAAAAAGACAGCCATTAGTAACTATGTTAATATCCGCTCTAGTGGCATAATTGCCATAAAGCTTGACGAGGGCGATGAACTCCGTTGGATTAAGCCGACTACTGGCGAAAGTGATGTAATTATTTCAACATCTGCTGGTCAAGCGGTGCGGTTTAATGAAAAAGATGTTCGCCCAATGGGGCGTTCGGCGCGAGGAGTCCGTGGTGTGAGATTGCGACCAAAGGACGTAGTAGTTGGCATGGATGTAATAACCGACAAGACTGAAAAGGTGCTAGTGGTTAGTGAGAATGGCTATGGGAAAATGACGAAGGTGGCTAATTTCCCCACCCACAAGCGTGGTGGTGTTGGCATAAAACTAGCTGCTGTGACAGCCAAAACTGGTTCAATTTTAACAGCTAGGGCTATTACCGATGAGTATGACGAGATTCTCATGATATCTAACAAAGGGCAGGCAATTAGAGTTGGGCTAAATGATGTTCCAACCTTAGGACGTACAACTCAGGGAGTTAGGCTAATGCGACTTAACCAGTCAGACAAAGTGGCATCAATTGGTCTTATTGAGAAAGATGAATGCTTGGAGTCTAACGGCTGTCCTGACACAAAAAAGACCAGCAAGACTAGAGTGACAGCTAAGAATAAAGCAAAAAGGGTTAAGGCCAGCGGGTCAAAAGCCAACAAATCTAGTGCAAGTAAAAAGAAATAGTTAATAATCCGAGGTGTTGCTGCTAGCGTCAACTTCATCCTTGTCCCAGCTTTTTAATAAAAGTTGTTGACATTTGCGCGAAAGTGCGCTAAAATGCATTTCAGTCTTTGAAATCGCAGCGAGTTTTCAAGAGGTCGGACCGATTGAATGCTTTAAGTTTCTCAAAGAAATACTTTAACAATTTATTTGTGCAATTATATCGTCAGTAGTCTATTTATAGACAGCATTTCGTAGGGAATGCGTCTTTTATGGAGAGTTTGATCCTGGCTCAGGATGAACGCTGGCGGCGTGCCTAACACATGCAAGTCGAACGGTAACAGGTTCTCACTGTTTTCTCGACTCGGAGTCTGGACGCGGGAATTTTTCTGAAAGAAAAATCAGCCGCTTCCTTTATTTAAGAGATGAAGCTGAGTAGTCAACTCATGTCTTATTACTTCGATAGTCGTCGAGAAAAGAGTGAGAACGCTGACGAGTGGCGGACGGCTGAGTAACACGTGGGAACGTACCCCAAAGTGAGGGATAACCACCCGAAAGGGTGGCTAATACCGCATATGATCTTCGGATTAAAGCTTTATGCGCTTTGGGAACGGCCTGCGTCGGATTAGATAGTTGGTGAGGTAAAGGCTCACCAAGTCGACGATCCGTAACTGGTTTGAGAGGATGATCAGTCAGACTGGAACTGAGACACGGTCCAGACTCCTACGGGAGGCAGCAGTGGGGAATCTTTCACAATGGGGGCAACCCTGATGGAGCAACGCCGCGTGCAGGACGAAGGCTTTCGAGTCGTAAACTGCTTTTATTTATGATGAATTTGACAGTAATAAATGAATAAGGATCGGCTAACTACGTGCCAGCAGCCGCGGTCATACGTAGGATCCAAGCGTTATTCGGAGTGACTGGGCGTAAAGAGTTGCGTAGGTGGTTTGTTAAGTGGGTGGTGAAAGCTGGTGGCTCAACCATACAGATTGTTATCCAAACTGACAAACTAGAGAGTAGTAGAGGTAACTGGAATTTCTAGTGTAGGAGTGAAATCCGTAGATATTAGAAGGAACACCAATGGCGTAGGCAGGTTACTGGGCTATTTCTGACACTAAGGCACGAAAGCGTGGGGAGCGAACGGGATTAGATACCCCGGTAGTCCACGCTGTAAACGATGGATACTAGTTTTTTGAGGTATCGACCCCTCAAGTAACGAAGCTAACGCGTTAAGTATCCCGCCTGTGGAGTACGATCGCAAGATTAAAACATAAAGGAATTGACGGGGACCCGCACAAGCGGTGGATCATGTTCTTTAATTCGATGCTAAACGAGAAACCTTACCAGGGCTTGACATCTCGAGAAGGCCTCCGAAAGGAGACTGTGCCTTTTAGGAACTCGATGACAGGTGATGCATGGCCGTCGTCAGCTCGTGTCGTGAGATGTTTGGTTAAGTCCATCAACGAGCGCAACCCTTGCAACTAGTTGTATTTTTCTAGTTGGACTGCCTCGGTAACGAGGAGGAAGGAGGGGACGATGTCAGGTCATTATTTCCCTTACGTCCTGGGCTAGAAACGTGATACAATGGTCGGTACAATGTGCAGCTAAATCGCGAGATCATGCAAATCACATCAAAACCGATCCCAGTTCGGATTGGAGGCTGAAACTCGCCTCCATGAAGTCGGAATCGCTAGTAATCGCAAATCAGCAAGTTGCGGTGAATACGTTCCCGGGTCTTGTACACACCGCCCGTCAAACCATGAAAGTGGCCAACACCCAAAATCCGCTCTAGCGGCCTAAGGTGGGGGACATGATTGGGGTTAAGTCGTAACAAGGTATCCGTACCGGAAGGTGCGGATGGATTACCTCCTTTCTAGGGAGAATTACTAAGCTGCCTTTCTCATAAGGTAGGCTAGGTCGGTCTCGGTTGTTATAACGAGCTTATATAACAACGAACTTCGGTTTAAAACGAGACATTATGGGCTCACAACAAAGTTACAAAATATAGATGAAGAAGATAAATTGCACAAATAAGTTGTTAATTAGAAAAACAGCCCACTGAGGCTGTTTTCGTTTGCTCTCTTCTCTCTTCTTTGTAGCTTGCTATTTTCCGAAGATTGGTTCAAAGATTAAGTGTAAAATAGCAGTATGGATGTTAAACATAACTACGAAGCCGATTACACAAACAATTACTCCCCATAGCTTTACTTTTTCGTAGCTAGATGGTCCTCCTGCGATACCGTGAGATATCTGCCTATAAAATCCAACCATAGCCGCTCCTGCTGCGACAATAGCTAGCCCAATAAAGAAGGATGTCCAATTAAGTTCAGTCATGAATGAATTATAACATAAGCTGCTTAGGTTTTCACCTCTCGGTCTTGAAAAAAATCTTAACTTGGGGTAGAATGCTGCAAGTGCGTATGGGGCAATAGCTCAGTTGGCTAGAGCGCCTGCTTTGCAAGCAGGAGGTCCAGGGTTCAAATCCCTGTTGCTCCACCATATTTTATGTTAAAATAGTGGGATATGAGTGGTTAGCTCAGCTCTGGAAGTGCGTCTCTGCAAACATAAGCTGAAGCACAGTATAAGCAAGTTAAAAATTACAACAATCATGATCTTTTATCCCTGTGGGCGGCTAGCTCAGCTGGTTAGAGCGCGTCTCTGATAAGGACGAGGTCGAAGGTTCAAGTCCCTCGCCGCCCACCAGAGATAAAAGATTATTTAACAATAAACCCCTAAGGGAGTTTTTTGTTGCACTTTTGTCAACGGTTAAAATGAGGTTTCTCTTTTTGGCTGATGAGTTCTAAATCTACAGATTATTGTGTGGTGATATAATATCGCTATGGATAATAAATTATTTATCGGCGGTGTTTACACCCACTATAATAGGGGCGGCAAGTATGTTGTTATTGGGATAGCTCATCATAGCGAAACTCTAGAAGAGTTAGTCATTTACAGGGCTCTTTACGATGATGGAGATATATGGGCTCGTCCCAAGAAGATGTTCTTAGAAAACGTTGAAAAAAGCGGAAAAACTGTCCCGCGATTCAAATTAGTTAAAAAACCCTGACCTGATGTCGCATCTTAGCTGGTATGATAATATCTTAATGTATGAGTTTATATTTCATTCGACATGGCGAAAGTACTGCGAATCGTGATCGGGTTTTTGCAGGGCATTGGGATGTTGATCTTACCGATCTGGGTGAAGAGCAAGCCATAAAAGCAGTTAGGCAGGCTAAGCTTGACAATATCCAAATCGACACAATTATAAGCTCGCCACTAAAAAGGGCTTATCGAACGGCTGAATTAATTGCCTTGGAACTAGGAATTCAACCAGATAGAATCGTTGTTAGCGATTATGCTAAGGAGCGGTCTGGTGGTGAAAAGACAGAAGGTGTGCCATATGAGGTTTTAAACACTATGACTGAAGATCAGGTGGCTGATTTCTTCTCAGATGGCGAGTCTGATGAGTCTGTTTTAGAGCGAGCTCGTGATCTTCTGGAGTTTGTAATGAGCTACGGTGATAAGAATGTCTTAGTAGTGTCTCATGCTGGCATTGGGATGCGGTTTCTGTCTGTGGCTACAGGAGTGAGTATAGATTTTAACAAGTTTAAAATCCCTAATGCACAAGTTATAAAAGTTGATGTAGAAAACATAAGAAACCTAATTTAATAGCCGAGGCTAGAAAAATTATAATAAAATCACAAAAAAGTATTGACATTTACTTTTTTATCTGTATAATGGGCTATCAGTTAAGCTAAAGTTCTCCTTGAACCTCTGGCGAGCAAGTTTAAAAAGTTCGTTCGGGGTTTGAATCGTTCAAAAAGAAAGTCCGATTTCGGGCTTTACAATTCGAAAACCGAGTGATAAACTGAAATCTGAATTTTCGAGAACAGATTAGAGTTGTGAAAATAACCACAACTGTAATGTGTTCTGGAGGAAAAGGAATACGGCAGTTTAACAATTTGGTTTAAGTAAATGACAATTTGACGACGGCGAAGGTTGGTAATTACCAATCACTAGTTGAAGTCAATGCATAAAAAGGTACTCAAGGGCGCACAAAGGATGCCTTGACGTATATTACCGACGAAGGACGTGGAAGACTGCGATAAGTCTTGGGGAGCTGTCATCAAGCTTTGATCCAAGAAATTCCGAATGGGGAAACCCGGCATGAGTTATGTCATGTCACCATTAACTGAATACATAGGTTATTGTGAGGGAACCGGCTGAATTGAAACATCTTAGTAAGCTGAGGAATAAAAAGTAAACAACGATTTTCGGAGTAGTGGCGAGCGAAACGGAAATAGTCCAAACCTTTTAAGTTTTCGTCTGTTAACTCAGACGAATAAGCTGATAGGCGAATATTTATAAGGGGTTGTGAGACATTTGATTTCAAGTCAGTCGACTCGACTTTTCGAGTCGAATCAGCTGATTTGTAACTACTGGCTATCACTGGTAGTATAAGGTAAGAAATCTTGGTTGCTAGCGGAATGAGTTTGAAAACTCAACCATAGGACGTGAGAGTCGTGTACGCGAAAGCACCAAGACCTTATTTCAAATTATCTCGAGTAGGACGGGGCACGAGAAACCCTGTCTGAAGCTGGCTGGACCACTAGCCAAGACTAAATATAATATACGATCGATAGTGAACAAGTACAGCGATGGAAAGGTGAAAAGAACCCCGGGAGGGGAGTGAAATAGAGCCTGAAATTGTGTGCCTACAAGGTGTCGGAGTCCCTCACCACTTTAATCAACTGATGTATAATCAGATTAAGTATGTTTTATGTTTACGTTTTACACAGTGAACATTTAGGCCAATATTATGTTGGTCAAACAAGTGATTTGCGTAGACGTTTTAAGCAACATAAAACAGGAGAATCAATTTATACCAAGCGTAGTCACGATTGGAATTTGGTTTATTATGAAGCCTATACATCAAGAAGCTTAGCTATGAAACGCGAATCACGACTAAAACCAAGATCTCGTGCTTTTCAAGAGCTAATTAAACGGATAGTTGATGAAAGTGGTGAGGGATGACGGCGTGCTTTTTGTAGAACGATCCAGCGAGTTAATTTTATCAGCGAGGTTAAGTCAGTTGACGGAGCCACAGTGAAAGCGAGCCTGAATAGGGCGATATAGTTGATAGGATTAGACCCGAAACCGGGTGACCTAACCATGAGCAGGCTGAAGCTGCGGTAACACGCAGTGGAGGGCCGAACCAGGACACGTAGTAAAGTGTTTGGACGACTTGTGGTTAGCGGAGAAATTCCAATCGAACTCGGAGATAGCTGGTTCTCCTCGAAATAGCTTTAGGGCTAGCGTCACGTATTAGCAGTTGGGGGTAGAGCTCTGTCAAGGTTAGGGGTTCGCAAGAATACCCGTCCTTAATAAACTACGAATACCAATTGTGGAAGCGTGGCAGTCAGAACGTCGGGGCTAAGCTCGACGCTCAAAAGGAAAACAGTCCGGACCATCGTCTAAGGTCCCTAAATAATACTAAGTGGGAAACAAAGTAAGATTTCTTAAACAGCTAGGATGTTGGCTTAGAAGCAGCCATTCATTTAAAGAGTGCGTAACAGCTCACTAGTCGAGAGATTTTGCGTGGAAAATTTAACGGGGCTAAGTATTATACCGAAGACATGGGTTGTAACTTAAGATTCGTCTTGAGTTGCAGCGGTAGAGGAGCGTTCCTATTGCGGTGAAGCAGTATTGGAAAGTATTGTGGAGCGGTAGGAAGTGAGAATGCTGGAATGAGTAACCATAAGATAGGTGAGAATCCTATCGGCCGTAAGAGCAAGGTTTCCAGAGCGACAGTAATTGGCTCTGGGTTAGTCGGTCCTAAGCCCAGGCGTGTAGCGTAGGCGATGGACATCAGGTTAATAATCCTGAACTAGTTTTACTTTGCTTAGTGTTTACAGCGAGGCAGTCGGAGCGGATTCATGGTATGCATCCGTCCAAGCTCAATCGGAAGGTTGAGTGAGTGAAAGTTGTCCTTTTAGGGCAACGATTCTGGCGAGGGCGCTGGCTAGAAACGCACTAAGCGCGTGAGTAAATCTATCCGTACCGCAAACCAACACAGGTGCTCGAGTCGAGAAGACTAATGGCTTACGAGAGAACCTTCGCTAAGGAACTCGGCAAAACAGCGACCGTAACTTCGGAATAAGGTCCGCCTCCACATTAGTGGATATGAGCCGCGTAAGTTAGCAAAGTATGGTTAAAAGATACCTTTTTAAATTTCAAAAAGATTCATTTTACTGAGACAAAGCTTCTTATGCGAGTACTCACATCTAGTAATGTGGAGGCCTCAGCAAAAGAGCCCAAGCAACTGTTTATCAAAAACACAGGTCCCTGCTAACTCGAAAGAGGATGTATAGGGGCTGACGCCTGCCCAATGCTGGAAGGTCAAGGGGAGTGCTTCACGGCGCGAACTGAAGCCCTAGTGAATGGCGGCGGTAACTATAACCGTCCTAAGGTAGCGAAATTCCTTGTCAGGTAAGTTCTGACCCGCACGAATGGCGTAATGATTTGGGCACTGTCTCAGCGAAGGACTCGGTGAAAGTGCATTGACGGTAAAGATGCCGTCTGTCCATACCAGGACGAGAAGACCCCATGGAGCTTTACTACAATTTTGCATTGTTTTCGGTTTTAGCACGTGTAGAATAGGTGGGAGACTTTGAAGCAGATACGCAAGTATTTGTGGAGTCACCAAGTGAAATACCACCCTTGTTGTAATCGAGATCTTACTATTGCCGTTATCCGGCAGTGGGACCGTGCATGATGGGTAGTTTAACTGGGGCGGTTGCCTCCTAAAGAGTATCGGAGGCGTTCAAAGGTTGGCTAGTTACGGATGGAAATCGTAACGATAGTATATACGCATAAGCCAGCTTGACTGTGAGGAGTACATTCCGATCAGAGACGAAAGTCGGAGTAAATGACCCGCTGTACGAACATTTGTTCATGAATGTGGGATCGACAGCGCACACGGATAAAAGTTACCCTGGGGATAACAGGCTTATCGCGCCCAATAGTTCACATAGACGGCGCGGTTTGGCACCTCGATGTCGGCTCATCACATCCTGGAGGGGGAGTACCTTCCAAGGGTACGGCTGTTCGCCGTTTAAAGTGGTACGCGAGCTGGGTTCAGAACGTCGTGAGACAGTTCGGTTTATATCCGGTATGGACGTCAGGAAATTTGAGGAGATTCACCCTTAGTACGAGAGGACCGGGGCGAACAAACCTCTGGTGTATCGATTGTGGCCACCTGCCGCATTGTCGAGTAGCTATGTTTGGAAGGGATAAGTGCTGAAAGCATATTAAGCACGAAGCCTACTCCAAGATTAGATTTCCCTATGAGGACACAGAAAGATTATCTGTTTGATAGGCGCAAGATGGAAGTGCAGCAATGTATGGAGTCGAAGCGTACTAACAGTCCCATTGCCTTTTTATGTCCTTATCATCTATTAGCTAATGCTTGCATTAACTGGTGGTGATGAGGTAGACTTTAACTAGTGATTGGTGTTTATAAACACCTGTCGTCAAGACATTTTACTTACCGTGCCAAATGGACTCCGAAGCGAGGTTTCACCGCACTTGCCTTTTGAGGAAGTATCGCGTGATTGAAATCTCACTTCGGTGCCCATGGCGTTAGGGAAACACCTGTTCTCATCCCGAACACAGAAGTTAAGCCTGACAGCGGCGATTATACTGCCAAAAGTGGAAAAGTAGCACGGTGCCGAATTATAGAAGGGTTCCCCGAAAGGGGAACTTTTCTTTTTCGCAGAAAAAGAAATATTTACGTTAGCAAATACTGATATAATTGGCGTAGCCCATTTACAGAGAACCACCCGAAAGGGTGGTCTTTGTTTTTGTTAAAAAACAAAGTTTTACGAAGTAAAATCTGTATAATCAACGAAGCTTATTGTAGAAATATCCTCCGAAAGGAGGGTTTTTCTTTTTTGCAAAAAAGAAAAATTTCTATCAACAAACACCGACAGAGGTACATGACTTGACTTTTTAGATGCTTTGTGCTAGTATAAAAGTATAACTATTTATTAAAAACGAACAAAGGAAAAAATGGAAAAATCATCGCCACGAGATAGGGTTAGTGAAGCTAAAGCTGACGCTTTAGAAAAAATAGATTTACATGAATTGGACTTAAATACAGAGAATGGTTTGGCTATTGGGTCGATTGCTGTTGCTGAAGATGTGTCAAAACTGCTATTAAGCGACCCAGAAAACGTACAAAGATGTGGTGGTCGCGTTGAGTTGGCGCTGAGAAATGTGGCGGTGCTTGCCGATCGTATAAGGCGCGAAGAAGCTATTTCTGGTTTTTTACCTGAGGATAAAAATATCCAAAAACTAATGGATGTGGATCGTAGAGCGGGAGCCTTAGTGGTAGCTTGCGGTGGTGACGCGAGTGAGATGGGTGGTTTGCATGATATGCAAAGAGCTTTTTATGGTGGTGATGTTATGCTACCAGAATCGGCTGGCTTGGCCGCAAAAATGTTGATGGAGTCTACCATAGCGTTTGCTGACATTGTTGTTGATTCTGGGATTAACAAAGAAGACCACCTGTTAAATTATTTTGCAGGCAATACTAAAGCAGGGATAAGCCAAATCCAGCGACACCCGTAATAAAACGTTCCTTTCCCAACCAAAAACAGCCCTACTCGCAATGGGCCGTTTTTGGAAAGTGTGTGTAAGTCTGCTTTTAGCCTTGTTGCGATCTAAGTATTCATGTTATTACGTCGGATTGACTTTTTGCAAATGTTTTGTTATAATAAGGATATAGCTAATTATTTAAAACAAACACAAAGGAAAAAACAAAATGAGCGAAAAACTAAGAGAGCGTAGTCCAGAAGAGTTGAAAAATGTCGAACTAGATCTTTCCGATCCAGAAGTTCGTAAGGATCTTAACAGAGAGTTATTTAACACCCTTAATGAAAGACAGGCGTTTATAGCTAGTGAATTTCCTGATGTAGTAACAGCTCCTGAGAATGTTCCTGAGAGTATTCAAGATGAATATGGGGGATTGCGTTCTTTGAAGGAATGTCTAGAATGGGGGGTCACATCTCCCAATATTTCTCAGCTAGGGCAAGATGAATACGGGGCGGCAATCGATCGTTTTATTTATCCGCACCTACGATTGGAGGTAATCCAAAAAAGAGTTTCCGATAGTGCTGCTGAAAATGAAAGCTTATTAGATGCTGACAAAGAAAGAGCATTCAAGGTGCCAGATATTGATGTGTCTGCCCTAAAGAGTGAGTTTCGTAATGCCAATGGTGACGAAGAATTACTTAAGGTTTGTGCACATCTCGATAGCCTAAAACGGCACGCTGATTTTGATACCCTATTTGAATTACTTGAACTCAGGGCTGAAATAAATGCAAACTTGACTCCTGTTGAATTAGACCCTAAAGCCGTAAAGAGATGGGAAAGAAAATTTGAAAGAGAAGCAAGGGCTGAGCTAAGAAGAAAGAAATGGGGAATCTGATTTTCTAGAGTCCCCAGTAATTAAGCATATTGTACGACATATCAGTTCTTAAACGTTTCCTAGTCTTTATGCCATTCTCTCATTTATAATTTGTATTTCTACTACACAACCAAAAACAGCCCTACTCGCAATGGGCCGTTTTTGGAAAGTGTGTGTAAGTCTGTTTTTAAACTAAAAACAGGGTACTTTCATATTATCGCACACTTTGCATAAATGCAAGACTTTTTATGCTTGTTTTTTCAAAAACTTTATTTCATAATAACCATTGACATTTTGTCTTGGTTATGCTATTATTATAGAGTCATTATATCAAATGTGAGGTAAATAAGGAGATAAAATGGCTGGAACTAAGGAAGGTGGCCGCAAGGCTGCTTTAACCAATAAGAAACGTTACGGTAGTGACTTTTACGCTAAAATTGGCGCAATTGGTGGCCGGAACGGCAATACTGGTGGTTTTGCTGCAAATCCTGAGCTGGCAAAGATTGCTGGTGCTAAGGGTGGTCGAATTTCTCGACGTGGCAAAGCTAAAGCTAAAACTAATGCTTAAGCCAGTTAAAGCACAAAATAGGCCCCTGAATTGGGGCCTATTTTAGTTTTTGTTTCTTAATTCTAGTAAATTTGGCTTCATTGGATTGCCATTTTTGGCCACAAATTGGACAGTTATAGATCAAATCATCGGCTTGTTGGCCAGTTGATTGACAATTTGGGCATAAGCTACGCTTATAGAGCCAGTTGCGATAATATTCAAGATAGTAGTCCGCAAGAGCTTGATTAAATTTTTTGACGTACCTAGGGTAAAAGTTGTGGCGACTATATTCCCAAGCGGCTAGTTCTAATTTAACTAATTCGTTATCATAAAAATAACCCTCATGTTTTAATTTTGCATGAGCCAATTCATGCAGTAGAAGATGAAGTGATTTTGGCGATTGATCATTGTCTTTATAAAAAAGAGTTTGACTAGCTGGCGACCAACAGAAATTGTCACCCACTATGAATTTTATTTCGGGGTGATCAGATTTTAATTGTTTAACTAATTGCTCAAGACTGTTTTCTGAGGATAGTTCTTTCATAAATACCAATACCGTAAATGACGGCCAAATCAGGCTGCGATGCAGCAATGATACGTGGGCGATCTAGTTTGATGGGCAGTTTCTCATCCAGCAAGTCATTTAAAAGCGGTCCGTATTTAGAAAAGCTCATTCCCATACTGCCACCGATTATTATTAGTTCTGGTTGAATAATTGGTACTAACACTAAGAGGCCACGAGCAATTCGGTCTGTAATGGCTTGCCAAATACGTCTGCTGGTTATCTCTTCAGCTAATTTATCATAAGCTTCGTAAATAGCCTTGCCAGAAGCAAATGATTCCCAGGTTCTAATTTTACCGTCGTATTCCAACTCGGTCATTCCGGCTTCAGAGTTAAGAAGCCCTTTTACCAACTTACCGTCTATAATAATACTTGACCCGATACCAGCTCCAATTGATAAATAGACGGCTGAACGAGGCGTTTGTGCTAGAGCGTCTACTTCGGCTAATCCAGCTAAATTAGCGTCGTTCTCAAGTGTGACTGGTACTTCAAAGGTTGATTGAAGTGCTCCAGCTAAATCAAAGTTATCCCAGTTGTCATCTAGGTTACTACACCAAGCCACACGGTTATCTTTAACCGGCCCGGGCACTCCTACAATTATCTGGTCAAAATTTAGTTTAGAGAATTGACTGGCAATTGCGGCCGTAATAACATCTGTTGCATCCGTGGCGCTATTTGGTGTCGCCATTTTAATATGATTGATAATTTCGCCGTTTTTATTAAGGCTAGCCACAATCGTGTTAGCACTGCCGACGTCCACCGCTATAATCATTTAATTTTCTCTCCTCATTCTCTTGCTTTAGTACTACGTGTAATTAAGCGTCGTTCGGAAAAGAAAAATTGTTTTCTTTTCGCTCACTGGCTTTAATTATACACTAATTTACGCTATAATAGACTCAGTATTACGCTAAAGGGAGTTTGAATATGAGTATCAAAAGCGCAGTGCGCGATAGGTCATTTGTAAAATTCTTGGTGGGCGGAATTATTCTATTGACTCTAACAGGTGGTGGAATTTATCTTGTCAAGAAGTCTCAACCGGTAGCCGATAGTCAAGATGATAACAATATGTCAACGCAGCTTATTGATAGTGGGGGTGAAAATAAAGATAAGCCGATGGTGACAGTTGACTCTGATGATGAGGCTAAGGTTTCAAATAACTCTAGTCGGCCTAGTAATTCTGACACCTTGCCGTCTGACAATATTGACGAGGGCTCCTCGGAGGTTGCTTCTGCATCAGGGTCGTTGCCACGAACTGGTCCATTAAACACTGTATCACAGACTTTCCTACTCGGAGTCATGGTTTATAGTGTAACTTATATTATCTCTAATAGGCGTCGTTAACCTTGAAAAAACTCTTTTAATCAGGTAAAATGATTATTAATCATCGGGTGTTCTTAGGTTTTGCCTGAATTACACTTGAGGAAATACAATTAAGGAAGGAGTCTTTTTAGACTTATGGCACAAGCCAAAAATGATTTAACAATGGATGAGCTGTTGGCTCAGTATGACGGAGGTAATCCTTTAGTAATCGGTGAGGTTATTGAGGGTAAGGTCCTGTCAGTAAAAAAACACGAAATCTTGATTGATTTGGGGGCACGAGGAATTGGTATGGTTCCACGACGTGAAGTCGAGTTCTCAAGAAATTTACAAGTTGGCGACAGTGTTGACGCTAGTGTGATTGATTCGGAGATGGAAGACGGTCGTGTTTTATTATCTCTTCGTAAGGCCGCAAAAGATAAGGGTTGGGAAGAGGCGATTAAAGCGATGGAGGAAGAGGAGGTTGTTGAGGTTGAGGCTTTTGATGCCAACCGAGGCGGTCTGCTGATTGAATACGAGGGTGTACGAGGCTTCTTGCCCGTTTCTCAGTTGTCAGCTGAACATTACCCACGACTATCGTCAAATGACAAAGACGAAATTTTGCAGCGGCTAAACGCTCTTTTGGGTAAGAAGCTCAAAGTTCGGGTGATCGATGTTGATCGCAAAACTAATAAACTAATCTTCAGTGAAAAGGCTGCTGTTAAGGATAACCTAGCTGAAGTCTTTGATAAGCTAGTGGTTGGTGATGTTGTTAAGGGCGTCGTAACTGGTGTAGTTGATTTTGGTGTTTTTGTTAATGTTGAGGGTATTGAAGGGTTGATTCATATTTCGGAGATTAGCTGGGAGCGGGTTTTGAATCCAGCCGATTATGTAAAGGTTGGCGATAAGGTTGATGCTAAAATAATCGATATTGACAAGGATCGTTTAAGTCTTAGTATGAAGCAGCTAACTGAAGATCCGTGGCTAGGCGAAGTCGAGAAGTTTTCTAAGGGTTCCGAAATCGAGGGTACTATTACACGCATTACACCATTTGGGGCCTTTGTACAGCTAAGCCCAGCTGTAGAAGCTCTGGTACATGTATCAGAGCTCGGTAAAGGTAATGATGTTGATCCAGAGAGCGTCTTTACCCTAAATGAAAAGAAGAAGTTTCGTGTTCTGGAAATTGATAAATCAAATCGTAAGATCTCGCTATGCTTAGCTAACTAATCGAAGTACAGCAAGTTGCCTACTGGGAAAGGAGAGAAATGGCACAAGAAAAAATCATAAAAATGACGGAAGCTATCACCGTGAATGAACTGGCCAACAACCTCAATATCCCAGTAGGCTCTTTGATTGGTGAATTATTTAAAAACGGTATCGTGGCAACAATCAATCAAAAGATTGATTTTGAGACTGTCGAAATTATCCTTAGCGAGCTAGGTATAACCAACGTTACATTGGAGAAGGTTGCTCTCTCAGACGATATTATTAAGCGTCACAAGCTGTCAGAAAATGCTGAAGATCGACCACCGATTGTGGCTGTTATGGGACATGTTGATCATGGCAAGACAACACTGCTTGATTATCTATTAAAAACCAAGGCAGTCGAAAAGGAAGCTGGTGGTATTACACAGTATATCTCAGCTTATCAAACTAAATGGAAAGGTAAGTCAGTAACTTTTTTAGATACACCAGGCCATGAAGCTTTTGCGGCTGTGCGGCAACATGGTGCTTGCCTGACAGATTTAGTTATTATTGTGGTGGCAGCTGACGACGGAGTAAAGCCTCAAACAGTTGAGGCAATTAAGTTTGCTCAGAGTGCCAACGCCAAAATTATTGTGGCCATAAACAAGATTGATAAGACGACAGCTGATATCAATCGAGTTATGAGTCAGTTATCAACTGATCATCACTTGTCACCAGAGGAGTGGGGTGGCGATACCATCATGGTGCCGATTAGTGCTAAAACTGGTCAGGGTATTGATGACCTAATGGAAGCAGTTTTCTTAGTAGCAGAGATGGAAGAGCTCAAGGCTGATTATGATGTTGATGCCGAAGGATTGGTGATTGAATCGAAGATTGAGCATGGGCGTGGTCCAGTGGTTAGATTATTGGTTCAGCAGGGCGGTCTAAAGGTGGGTGACTTTATCGTAGCAGGTGAAGCCTATGGTAAAGTTCGAACCATGGTTAATCATCTTGGTAAGCCAATGCGTATTGCTAGACCGTCAACTCCAGTTACGGTGACTGGGTTCAAATCTTTACCACAGTTTGGCCAGTTATTTGTTGAAACTAAGACTGAGAAAGAAGCTAAGCAATTAGCTAACAACTTGCGTATTCGTAATCAAGAAAGTGCCGCCAGTAGTAATATCACAAGTGGCGATCTTTTGAAAATGATGAAGCAATTTGATGAAGCCAAGAACTTTAATGTTGTAATAAAAACAGATGTA
This sequence comes from Candidatus Nanosyncoccaceae bacterium, assembly GCA_050950465.1. GTDB lineage: Bacteria > Patescibacteriota > Saccharimonadia > Saccharimonadales > Saccharimonadaceae > CAZRIZ01. The sequence goes on from JBMNHQ010000002.1 coordinate 38,080, forward strand.
GAGGGCAGTTTAACTTCAGTGATTGACAGTCTTAAATTAATTGATGCTGGTAGTGAGATTAAATTAAATATCGTTGAAAGTCGAGTCGGTGACATAACCGAAAATGATATTCGTCGAGCAGTTGGTGATAATACCATTATTTATGGATTTAATGTTTCGGTGTCATCGGCTATGAAGCAACTAGCTGCACGTTTAGGTGTGTCAATTCGAATTTATAAGGTTATCTATGAGTTGATTGACGATGTTAAGTCAGAGATGGAAAAATTACTTTCTCCAGAAATTAGAGAAACGGAAGTCGGTCGCTTAAAAGTTAAGGGCGTGTTTAAGATAGCTCGTAATGAGCTTGTTTTAGGCGGATTGGTAACAAGCGGTCAAATAACTAGTGGCTTGGTGGCTAAAATTATGCGTAAAAGAGGATTGATAGCAGAGGCAGAGGTTATGAACGTACAAAAGAATCAACAAGACGCGAAGGATGTGATTGAGGGTGATATGTGTGGCATGTTGTTAAAAACACACGGCAAGGTAGCGGCTGAAATTGGTGATCAAATCATTTTTGTTAAACGCGAAGTTTTAGCACGAAAAATTAAATAAACTGTGTTAGAATAGTGCTTAGTTATGTTAAAGTTAGACAATAATTTTTTAGCCGAACTGGGTCTTGCAGGTATGCCAGAGGATCAAAAGGGTGAGTTCCTCAAATACGTTTTAAATACATTAGAGGATAGAGTGGGACGTGAGTTAGCTATTGGTATGACGCAGCGTCAAATTGATGAATTTAAGATGCTCAATAAGGGCGATAGTAGCTTCGTAGCTCGGTGGCTAACTGAATATGATCCAACTTATAGTTCGAGTGATATGTTTTTGAATATGCAGGAGTCTCTAGGTTTAGACCCAGCTGACCCGAAGTTGCTACTACAGTATGCCTCAGCACGATGGCTAACCTTAAACCGACCAGACTATGCCCAAGTAGTGGCTGATAATATGCAGGCTATTCGACAAGAAATTATTGCTAACCGTGATCAGCTATTAGGATAAAAAGTTGTTGATATATTGTTGGGCGGTAGTTGGTTTACCGCTTGGGCTTAGAACAGTTTTAATATTCAAGTAGTTGTTATCTTTACAGCGGATGGATAATCTCGTATCTGGCTTTTCTCCAACCGTTGCTTTTAATACAACAATCTCTCTGTCTCGGTATCTTAGACGGGATTTTGGCCAAATATTATAAGCCCTAATTTGACGTTCCAGTTCTTGTGCGGTGTATAAGGTAGGATTGAGAATTCCGTCAGATTTTTTAATCATGTGACAAAAGGTGGCCTTATTGTGGTCTTGCGGTCTAGCCTCGAGTCCATTTTCAATATCCGCAAGAGTTCTAATTAACAGGTCATTGCTTAGACTAATTAGTTTGTTATTTAATTCAACAATTGTTTCTTTGCCAGTTAGTTTAAGTTTGGCTTGGCTATAAACTGGACCAGCATCGACTTCGTTGACAAGTAACATGATACTAACCCCTGTTGCTTTATCGCCAGCCAATATGGAGCTGATGATTGGTGATGGGCCACGATGCTTGGGCAGGAGTGATGGATGAACGTTGATTATCCCGTTCTTGAAAGCAGTAATAACATCTTCGGGGATGATTTTACCAAACATAGCAAGTATGCCAGTTTGACCGGTTGTATTAGCCACAGCCTGACGGATGTCATCTTTATTAGCAACCTCAAAAACTTTTATATTTGATTTCAGAGCCAGTTGCTTAACCTTAGTGGGTCGTTTTTTTCGTCCTCGACCGCTAATCAAATCAGGCTTAGTAATAACGGCTTCAATTTCAAAATCTGAATTTATCAAACCATGCAGAATTTCTGCACTAAGATCTTCAGTCCCGAAAAATACCAGCGGCGACAACCTTGTCATAATTTACCTTTCTTAATCTACCTTCCTTGTTTAATTTATAAAAAGCATCAGGTTGATCCTTGATGTGATCGACAAATGGGATGCCATTTAAGTGGTCAATTTCGTGCTGCAGTGTGCGCGCCATAAAACCGTCAGCTTTAAAAAAGATTGTTTTGCCATCTTCGGTTTTGGCTTTAACCTTAACTTTAGGGAAGCGCGCTACTTTACCGTAGAAATCAGGTACGCTTAAGCAGCCTTCAAAATCGACTTCTTTTCGTCCGCTAGCTTTAATAATTTCCGGATTAATTAAAGCGGTAAAGTCTTGCTTGGTAGAATCTTCTCGAATGATAATAATCCGTCGCATTATGCCGATTTGTACCGCTGCTAGAGCGCTACTAATTTCGTTTGGTCTACTATTTTCCCAATCAATCGCGGCTTGTTTCATAGCAGCGATGTCTTTACGTACGCCATCGTCAATTCTAATTACTGGATTAGATTTTTGCCTAAGTCTCTCATCGGGTAAGGTGACGATTAATTTTTTCATAGCTTTAAGTATATCAGAGAAGACTCTCGGGGTCGATATCGTATTGCCAATTAGTATTCGGCAATAATTTGATAATGTCCTGCAGAGTAGCACGTTTTTTAGATTTTATAATCAATTGCCAATTGTAGCGATTCCGTAACTTCTCGTAAAAAGCTGGTGCAGGCCCAATGACCTCGACTTGCGGATAGTCTTTTTTGATTTGATTAGCCAGCTTAGCCGTTTGAGAAATGCAACTAGCCTCAGTTTTATAAGCAACTTTTAATTTTAGTAAATAGGTAAAAGGGGGATAATTTAACTGTTGCCGCTTTTTAATAGTTTCTTTATAGAATGCTTGATAGTCTTGTTCTAGACCAAGCTGAATACTGGTCTGCTGTGGTTGATAAGTTTGGACAATGACTCGAGTGGGTTTGTCATCGCGGCCAACACGACCAACTACTTGGGCGATTTGCTGGAAATTACGTTCCTGAGTAATGTAGTCTGGTATAGACAAGCCGGCATCGGCCTGCACAATACCAACAGTTGATAGGTTGGGCAAATTTAAGCCCTTAGTAATAACTTGAGTACCTATTAAAATATCAACCTCACCATCCACTAATTGTCGGTACATCTTGTCGATTGTCTGAAGTCTACTACTGTCTGCATCAAAGCGGGCGATTTTGGCTTTAGGAAATTGACGTCTTACTTCACGCTCAATTAGCTTAGTACCAATACCAGTGTTATCTATCTCACTTGATTGACAGACTGGACAATTAAGAGGGGCTCGCATCTTGTATCCGCAAAGGTGGCAAACTAGCTTAAAGTAATCGTGATGCAGGATCAGTGGCACGTCGCATTTTGGGCAGGTGGCTGCCCAGCCACAATCACGACAAATTGTGGCACTGCTTGAACCACGGCGGTTATGAAAAATTAGGGCTTGCTCACCAATAATCAGGGAGTTTTTTATGGAGCTGAGTAGCTGATTAGAGAGAAAACTATGGTGGCTAAAATTAGATTTTTTTGTCATATCAACTAATTCCATTTGAGGTGGTTGAACAATTTTAGCTGGTTTAGTCAAAGTGATAATCTGATTTTCAGTGGCTTTTGCTAGCCAGTAATCAGCTACCGGTGGCGTGGCACTGCCTAGAATCAGTTTTGCTCCTGAGTGCTTTGCTAATACGGCGGCTACACGGCTGGTTTGATAGCGCGGGTTCTTGTCCTGCTTTAAGCTAGATTCATGAAATTCATCAATCACAACTAATCCTAGATTTGGTACGGGTGCGAAAATTGCCGATCTGGCGCCGATTACTACTACGGGATTTGTTGAATTGAGACAAGTCTGCCAGTTGATATGCCGTTCGGCTTCGGTTAGTCCAGAATGAAGTAGAATAATTTTCTCAAAATACGACTCGAATTGGTTTATTAACTGTGCAGTGAGGGCAATCTCTGGCACTATAATAATTACACTTTTTTGCTGATTAAGAATTTGTTTAGCAATTTCAAGATAAACAGTTGTTTTACCCGAACCGGTTATGCCATGCAGCAATGTGGTGGTATTATTTGAGTGGATAATTTTATCTATAGCAATTCTCTGTTCTGGAGTTGGTATAAGTTGATGGGTTTTGTGCTTTATCGACTGGTCGTGCTTTTTAAATCGACGTTTCTTAGTCAACCCAGTTGGCAGGGCAGATTTTAGAACTTGTGGTAGTGGTGAACAATAATATTGACTAATCCAATCTAAGGTCTTTACTAAACTACGGGGCAGAGGGGTGGAATCAACAGTAGTGACAATCTCTTTAGTGGTAAAGTTTGGTTTAGTAGCGGTTGCGAAAATTACACCTGTAGTTAGTTTTTTACCTAGTGGAACGACGACAACCTGCCCAATTGGAAGCTTGCTGACATAATGGTATGTCAGAAGATCTTGGTTTTTAACTGCCAGCTGACTGGTTGCCACTAAATAATAGTGCATGGCTAGTATTATACCTCGTGCGGTAATTTAAATTCTCGAAAAGACTAAACAAGCTTTTGTTTTACTCTCGAATACTAGTAGCATATCTGATAAAATAAGCATATGTATTTTGAGAGTCGAGCTGAGGCTGGTGAGATCTTGGGAAAGAAGTTATACGAGCAGTATCGTTATGAAAACTGTGCGGTTCTGGCTATGAATAACGGTGGTGTATTAGTGGGACAGAAAATAGCTTCTCATCTACGCACTCTCCTGATGCTTTTAGTAACAGAAAGTATCGAGGTGCCAGGCGAAGGTTTAACATTTGGCTCGGTTTCGCAAAGTGGTAATTTCACTTATGATGGTGGTCTATCTCGCTTTGAAATTGCGGGCTATACTAGTGAGTTTAATAGTTATCTACAAGAGAAGAAACGCGAGGCTTTTCAAAAAATTAATCGTTTGATTGGTGATGCTGGTACAGTTGATACCGCAATGCTAAGGGGTCGAAACGTTATTTTAGTTAGCGATGGCTTTGATGCTAAAACTTCATTTGAGGCGGTATTAGATTTTCTTAAACCAATTAGGGTGCAAAGAATTATTGCTGCTTCTCCCGTTTCTTGTACAGCAGCGGTAAACAAATTACATGCTCTAGTGGATGAGATTCACATCTTAGACGTCAAGGCTAATTATATTAGCACAAACCATTATTATGACGACAATAACATTCCTGAACAAGAAGAAATAATTAGCTTCATTAGCCAAAATATATTAAATTGGCAATAAAGTCTTGGAAAAATGTTGTAAAAAGTGTAAACTAGAATTAATGAAGAAAAGGGACTTATGCTAGACGTATTTATAACATCGAGGGTGCGCCGCAAAATTGTGGTGGTCTATGCAAAGTACCCCGATTTCCGTACCCACGTTAGGGGACTGGCAAAGCTTATCAAAGAGGATCCGGGTAATATTCAGCGTGAATTAAAACGACTAGAGAATGTCGGCTTCCTGCGATGTGAACGTAAGGGTAATTCGCGAGTCTACTCTGCTAATAAGCAATTTTTAATTTTTAAAGAATTACAAAGTATTGTGATAAAAACTCAGCAACACGCTGCTAAGAAAAGAGCCTCAAGAAGAGCTAGCTAGCGTGGATGGGTCAGATTTAATTGATTTATTATTAGATAATCGCCATGTTCTGCCCGACCAGCGGATAGATTTTTTGCAGCCTAAATATAGTGCCATAGAGAAATCAGACCCATTTGGTTTGCCAGATATGTTAAAAGCAGTTGGGCGACTAGAGGTGGCTTATAAACAACAAGAATCAATTTTAATCTACGGTGATTATGACTCCGATGGCGTGACTGCTACAGCCTTACTAGTTGACGGTCTTGCCAGTCTTGGTTTTAAAAAAGTTTCGTATCACCTACCTAATCGATTTACTGAAGGGTACGGTATGAATTCAGAAGTCATTAAAAATCTTAATCCGATACCGAACGTTATTATAACAGTAGATTGTGGCAGCACTAATGTTTCGGAAGTTGATTTAGCTAACAAGCGTGGCATTGACGTGATCGTGACCGATCATCATCAAATTGGCGATACGGTGCCTAAGGCGATAGCTGTAGTTAATCCAAATCGTCCCGAAAACACATATCCCAATCCGCACCTCTCTGGCGTGGGTGTGGCTTTTAGTCTTATTAGAGCTTTACAGCAGCGGCTTAAAACTCTGCCTCAGGGGCAAGAAAAATGGTTGCTTGACTTGGTGACAATTGGCACAGTGGCTGATTTAATGCCTTTATTGGGGGAGAATCGAATTTTAGTAAAGTATGGTTTGATAGTATTGAAGAAGACTCGTCGTCTAGGAATAAAATATCTACTCAGTTTAAGTGGCTTAACGTCTGATAATCCTAGTGCTGATATGGTTGCGTTTGGTTTAGGGCCACGATTTAATGCAGCAGGGCGACTGGACAATGCTGAATTAGCACTAAATGTCCTAATGGCTAAAAGCTCTGCCAAGGCTAAGGAGGCAGTAGAGCAGTTGGAATATTTGAATCAGAAACGCCGCGCCTTGCAGGATAAAATTTATCAGGAAGCGTTTAAGCAAGCTGAGGAAAATGATGACGCTGTTTTAGTCTTGAGTGGTCAGAATTGGCATGAGGGCGTGGTTGGTATTGTGGCTTCTAAAATCATGGAGCAGTTTAGCAAACCAGTGTTCATATTGCAAAACAAAGACAATGTTATCAAAGGTTCAGCGCGGAGCTTTGGCGATTTTTCAATTGCTGCGGCGCTTCAATCGATGCCCGACATAATTGAAAAGGGTGGTGGTCATGCTGCAGCTGGCGGTTTGACTTTGAAAGCTGATAATCTACTAGAGTTCACCAAACGAATTAACGCCTTTTATAAAGAGCAAGGGTTAACTAACCAGTTGCGATTTCTTCAACCAAAAGTTGATGCAAATTTGCCTGATTTACATCTTCTAACTCTTAGTTTTTATCGGCAAATGGAACAATTAGCGCCATTTGGCGTCGGTAATCCTGAGCCAATATTTGAAGTTCAAAATTTGCGAGTTAAGCGAGTGCAAAAACTTGGTCGTGATGCTAAGCATCTCAAGCTAAATTTAGTTGATGAGCAGGGTGTGGTGATGGATTTTCTAGGTTTTAATTTGGCAGAAACCTATACTAACCTTAAAGAAGGTGACTCAGTTAGTGCTGTCTTTAATCTCACTTTAAACGAATGGCAGGGGCGACAATCAGTTGAGGGGCGTTTAATCGATTTGTTGATTGGTTGATTGACGTTATGCGTTCTTGTAGCTTTTTCGGTTGTCAAAAGTTGTTTTATCTAGTAAAATTATAAGATATGGTACAAGTTACAAGAAAAGATGAGAAAGAAGCTAACGAAAATTTGATTCGTCGCTTTAACCGAAAGGTATTGCAAAGTGGAGTTTTATCAACTAAAAAGGAAACGATGCGATTTGAAAAGCCAATTTCCAAGACTGAACGACGCACTAAAGCAATTATTTCAAAACAGCGCAAAACTGATAAATTAAATAAAATTAAGCTCGGATTACGCTAATGAGCTTAAAAGCGACAATCAATCAGGATTTGAAGGTCGCTCTACGAAGCGGTGACCATTCCACCTGTGACACTTTGCGGCTTCTTAAAGCTGAAATCTCTAATCAAGAGATAGCTTTGGGTGTGCGCGAAGCAGGTTTGACGGACGAACAAATTGAGCAATTGATAATTAAAGAGGCTAAAAAGCGTCGCGAAGCAGCAGAGCTTTATGAGCAAGCTGGTCGCAATGAGTTAGCTACCAACGAATTAGCGGAGTTGGCAATTTTAGAAAAGTACTTACCAGATCAACTGTCGGATGATGAGGTTGTAGCGACGATTGAAGAAATTTTTAAAGACATCGAACCGGTTATGCCTAATATGGGGAAAATAATTGGTGCAGTTAAAGCCAAGCTCGGCTTGGCTGCTGATGGAGCAACGATAGCGCGATTAGTTAAGGAGCGATTAAAGTAATGATTTTGTTTTTTGGTTTAGCAGGTTCGGGTAAAAGCACGCAGGTAGAGCTGTTGGCTGAGGAGATGAATTGGATCCACTTTAGTATGGGAGCCTATTTGCGCTCGATTGAAGATCCAAAGGTTCAGAAACAAGTTGCTACTGGCGAGATGGTAGACAACAAAATTACCAATCAGGCCATAATCGATGCTTATGAGATGGCAACTCAGTCAGGGCAAAAGTTATTGATCGATGGTTATCCGCGTCAAAAGAGTCAAGCTGACTGGTTAATCAAGAACGCAGACGCTTATAAAGTAGAAGCTGTAGTAGTAATTGATGTAGAAGAAGCAGAGATTCGTAAGCGGTTATTAGACCGTGGTCGAGTAGATGATAACGACGAAGAAGCAATTAAGCTTCGTTTTGATATTTTTCGTAATGAAACTGTAAAAGTAATTGAGCAATTCAAGCAAAAACAAATTCCGGTTTATCATGTTGATGGCAATGGTACGATTGAACAAACTCATAGAAAACTCATGAAAATTATCAAAGAACATGTTGCAGCCACAAAAAACACCTGAACAAATTGAAGCAATGCGTCAAGGTGGTCGAATTTTAGCGACCATTTTAAATGATTTAAAAGACTACATTACCCCTGGTATGACGGGTGTGATGGTTGACCAATGGGTTGGTAAACAAATTGCCAAGCATGGTGCCGAGCCAACTTATAAGGACAAAAGCGTTAATTTTCCAGGCAATATTTGTATTTCAATCAATGATCATATTGTCCATTCGATACCAAATGATTTGCCTTTCGAAGTTGGTGATCTAATCGGTTTTGATTTAACAATCACTTATAAAAATATGAAAGTTGATTCAGCCTTTACGGTGTCATTGAGTGAGGAGCCAAAGGGGGCTAAAAAACTTTTACTCACGCAGACTGAGCGAGCGTTATACGCTGGCATTAATGCGGTTAAGGCGGGTGCGAGAGTCGGTGATATTTCATCAGCGATTGAGAAGGTCTTAAGGAAAGCAAAATTGGGTGTGATACGTGAGTTAATTGGTCATGGTGTTGGGCAAGACATGCACATGCCGCCAGATATTCCTAATTATGGTAAGGCAGGAACTGGACCGGTTATATCCGTGGGTGACACCCTAGCGATCGAGCCGATGGCAACCTTGGGTGGTAATCGAATCATAGTTCAACCAAATGGTTGGGATGTAGTAACGGCCGACGGATCGTTGGCGGCTCATTTTGAGCACACTGTGTTAGTTTTAGCTGACGGTTGTGAAATTTTGACGCAATTATAGTTTGTTAAAGATAGCCTTTAGCGATATAATAAGACGTATAAATGAAAAGAAAAGTCATTTTCTTTTTCGGATACGAAATATTACACGGAGTATAATATAGGCATGCAAAACAACAATCCTAGACTGTCGGTCGGCATCGATATCGGTACTAGTCGGGTACGCGTTGTCGTCGGACAAAAAGATAATGAAGGTGATTATTCAATTGTTGGTGTTGGCGAAGCGCCGACTACTGGTATGCGCAAGGGTGCTGTGGTTGATTTGAACGGTCCCGCTAAAGCTGTTGACGAAGCATTGATGCAGGCTGAGAGGATGTGTGGTGTAGAAGTTAACCAAGCCGCCTTTAACATCAATGGCTCAACTATACTATCAACTAAAGCATCTGGTATGGTAGCAGTTGCTGGTAATGAAGTTTCCGAAGAGGATGTGTTTAGATTAGAAGATGTAGCTAAGGTTGGTAAGGTACCGGCTAACCGGACAATTTTGTCAATCGTACCGCATGATTACGCGCTTGACGGTCAGTCTGATATTAAAGATCCAATCGGCATGGTTGGCTCAAGACTAGAGATTATGGCAAGTGTTGTTTCGGTTATGACTCCACAGTTTCAAAATGTCACACGGGTAGCAGAAATTATTAATTTGGCAATCAGCACAGTTGTACCATCGCCTGTAGCAGCGGCGCAGGCAGTGTTGAGCGAGGCTGAACGTGAAAATGGCGTTTTGCTATTAGATTTTGGGGCAGCTACAACTGGAATGGCAATTTATGAGGAGGGCGACTTAAAATTTGTTTCAGTTTTGCCAGTTGGCTCTAATAATCTGACGAACGATTTAGCAATTGGTTTACAAACTACGCCAGAAGTGGCAGAGATTATAAAACTTGGTCACGCTGATGCGATAGAAACAGCGCGTGACAAACAAGTTTCAGTTAGGCACAACAAAATTAATCACGAATTTAATTTAGGTGTAGTTGATGAAGTCGCCGAGGCTCGGCTAGACGAGATTTATGAGATGATTATATCGCAGCTCAAGAAAGCTGGTTATCTTGGCAAACTGCCAAGTGGTGTGGTACTAGTGGGGGGTGGCGCTAAGTTGAAAAACATTACCGATTTGACTAAGGAAAAACTTGGTTTAGCGACTCGCCTAGCGCAGCCAGTTGGACTGAAGGGTGTGGCGGATAAGGTTGAGTCACCTGATTTTGCTACGGCGGTTGGCTTGATGATAATGGATAGTGTTGAATCGGTGTCAGCTAGTATTAGTGAGCATAAACCTAGCTTATTTGCCAAGTTGTTTGGAATATTTAAATCGAATCATTAAAAATGATATACTAGGATAAATGGGAGAAGAAAATGCCTGAAGTAAAACCAACAGAAATTGAAACCTACGCCAGCATAAAAGTTGTTGGTGTTGGCGGTGCCGGTGGATCGGCTGTTAACCGCATGAAAGAAGCTGGGCTCAAGGGAGTGCAGTTTATTGCGATGAATACTGATGCTCAGGCACTGCATAATTCTCTAGCAGATGAGAAAATTCATTTAGGCAAAGGCACAACCAATGGTTTGGGTGCCGGTGCTGACCCAGTGAAAGGTGAGTCGGCTGCCAATGAATCACGTGACGCCATTAAGGATGCTCTAGAGGGTGCCGACATGGTTTTTGTAACAATCGGTGCTGGTGGTGGTACTGGTTCAGGCGCTGGACCAATTGTAGCCGAGATTGCTCGTGAATTGGGCGTATTAGTGGTTGGTGTAGCGACTCGACCATTTTCGTTCGAGGGTGCTAAGCGCAAACAAAATGCTGATTTATCTATCGATCGTCTGCGTCGGCAAGTAGACACATTGATTACTATTCCAAACGATCGACTATTGCAAACAATTGATCGCCGTACGCCACTATTGGAAACCTTCAAGATTGCCGATGATGTTTTACGTCAGGGTGTGCAGGGTATCTCCGAACTTATTACTGAGCATGGTTTAATCAATCTCGACTTTGCTGACGTTAAAGCTGTTATGAGCAATGCTGGATCAGCTCTCATGGGTATTGGTCGAGCTAGCGGCGATAATCGCGCGACCGAAGCTGCCAAGCAAGCGATTGAATCACCGCTGATTGAGGTTTCAATTGATGGTGCTAAGGGTGTTCTATTCAATATCACAGGTGGTTATGATATGAGTATGAGCGAAGTCCAGGAAGCGGCCGACCTGATTACTGCTTCGGTGGCACCAGATGCCAACATCATCTTTGGTGCAACGCTTAAGCCTGAGATGGAAGATGAGCTGGTTATCACAGTGATTGCAACTGGCTTTGATTCGGCCTACTATAACGACGACATTGAAACTCCAGTTCTGGATACTACTGAGGAGGTAGAAAAGCCAGCGGTTGAACCCGATGTAACAGAAATTGATTTAGATCTTGATAAAGACGAGCGTGAGCAGATAAAAGCTGACTTTGCTAATGATGACGAATCTAATATTTGGGTAACGCCCGATGACGATGAGTCAGACACTCCAGCCTTTTTGCGTCGTCGTAATAAAAAGAAGTGATTATGAGAATAATAGTTGTTTATCGTGAACGTAGTGACTACGCTAGAACGGTGGAAGAGTTTTTGCATGATTTTAAGTACCAAACTGGTGGCGAAATCGAAACTCTTGATCCTGATACGCGTGAGGGAATTGGTTTTTGTCAAGCTTATGGAATCGTCGAGTATCCGACTCTCATCGCGATTGACTATTCTGGTGTAATGCAGCAGATGTGGCGGGGCCTACCTTTACCTCGTATTAGTGAGTTAAGCTATTATAATCAGCCTTAATCTCCATATTACATATTACACAATAAACTTACTTAAAAATCTGTACCAAAACCCTTGTGCTTATTTACTTTTCGTGTTAGATTAAATGTAGCTACTAAGTGTAGTGTGTAAACAATAAATATTCAGGGGAAGGGTTATCTCTGTTGAAATTAGTTACTCGCAAACTAACTAAGTTTCAACCTAAACTTAAATCAAGTTTTAGGTTAGGGTTTAAGTTTGGCTTCAAGATTCACACTAAACACAAAACCTCACAAATATTACGTAGTGGTATTATATTAACTTCTCTTATACTTATTACTTTCTTAACACCCATGTTAAAGAAAACGTTTCAACCTCAAACAGTCAGTGCTGAAACTGTCACTAAGACTTGGCAGTTAAATCAAAACTCTGGCTATAACTACGACTACAACAACTACGAAATCGAACAAACTGCTACTGGGGCTCAGCTTAAACAACTACCAAGTTCGATTACTTTAACTGCGGATGAGGATAATTTGCTTGAGAGTTGGGGTCTAAGCGCTGGAACTGGGGTTGTCTCAATTATCGACGACCCATCTAGTGGCGGCACAGGTAAGGTTTATAGCGCCACTGGTCGTAATACTTTATACTCCAAATTTTATATACCGATTAACCCTGACCTCACTTATACCCTAAATGGTAGATTCAAATCAGTTGGGGTGGGTGGGGAATCTAGGATATATTTTGGGCTTTATCCTAGCACTAAGCTCTATAATCAGTATAGTGCACATAGTCGTCGCGAATATTTGGCTTTTGGTGATACTGCTACCATTTCTAATTACGACGATTTAACTATTACAGTTCAGCCTAGCGCTGACTTGTCGACTTGGAACCAGGGTGGGGTTGATGTCAGTCATAGACGCCTCGTAGGCTTTTATTTTGACGGTCAGACCAATAAGCTACCAGATTTTATCATACGCCCTCAGGGAATGGTTCTGAGTGATGTTGACCCAGCTCAAGGAGCTTATTCGACTGCTAGTGGCACGACTATCAATCTTAACGTACCGATTCCACCAGAAGTGCAGACTAAAATAATTGCAGGAACAACTAAAATTAAGAACCATGCGGATGGTGCAGCTTATCTTTATGCGGCAGCCTATAACTCATTAGTTCCCACGTCGTCGTATGCCAACTTTTCTGGTGCTGTAACTGGCACAAATACTAATTTAATTATTGCACACAATCTGTTTCCTTACGAGACCAATTGGGCGAAAATAGGCCTTATATTAAATTATAATCAGGACGAAAACTTCACTACTAACTTCGACGACATCTCTCTCACCATCACTGGCTCTCAACCAATGTATTCATGGCAGTCACCAGCTATTGGGCCACCATATAGTCAGTATGTCAGTGGCCAACTAATATCCATGAGTCATACCCTTGGTTCTGGCTCATCAGACAGTGTTAAATACCAAATCTCATTAGATGATGGCAAAAGTTGGTTGTATTACAACACAACCACTAACGCCTGGGAAAGTGACCTGTCTCAGCACATAGCTAACACAGAGAACCTTTATAGTACTCCTCTTATTCGTGACCATGGTGCTAACAAAGCCAATACTATCGACGAAATCAACGCTAACCTAAACAAATTACCAGCTACCGATGGTATCAAATTCAAATGGCGAGCCTTCCTAGAATCCAACGGCACACAGCAAGTTGAACTCCAATCAGTTACCCTTACGGCTAATAACCTTGATCCAACTATCACATCCGTCACACCTAGCATTGGTCAAACCACTGGTGGTGATACTATCACTATACGTGGCAGTGGCTTCTCTAACGATGAGTTTGAGTACTTTGTTGGTACTTGTGGTATGACTAAAAGCGGCAAGCTTTACTGCTGGGGTGATAATAGCCGTGGTAAGTTAGGTGATGGTACTTTCGTTTCTCGATCTGACAAACGTCCAATCGCTCAAGGTGAAGTTCCTATTACCACAATTTTTACACAAATCGTTAATAGCTGGTATCACATGTGTGCCCTTGGCGACGATAACGAAATCTACTGCTGGGGTGACAATCAATATGGCCAACTAGGGGATAACACTTATGACAATCGTAATATTCCAACCAAAGTCAACAAAGGTGCTATCCCAGCTGGTGCTAAAATTGCCAGTATCTCGACCGGCTTTCATCACACTTGTGTCTTAACTCAAGATGACAAAATGTATTGCTGGGGTCTAAATGATACTGGCCAACTGGGTGATGGCACTACCGACAATAGTCCTCTGCCAGTTGAGGTTAATCGCGGAGCCATTCCTACATCGGTGAGAATTAGAAGTCTACAAACAGGCTGGATGTCTAGTTGTGTCCTAGCGGGCGATAATAATGTCTACTGCTGGGGAGACAATCGATACGGCCAGCTTGGTGATGGTACTACTGGCAGTAAGGCATCTCCAGTGCTTTTGTCTCAGGGCCAGCGCGATCCGAGCTTTAATATTTCTCAATTATCTACAGGGGCCCACCATGCCTGTATAAAAGACAGTGATAATAAGAGCTACTGCTGGGGATTAAATACCTATGGTCAACTTGGCGATGGTACTTTGTTCAACAAAACTAGCCCAACAGCTGTTACTCAGGGGGATATGCCCAATCAAGACATTAAGCAAGTTGTGGCTGGTTATCGGAATACTTATGTTATTGGCTCCGACGATAAGCTCTATGTCTGGGGACACAATGAACGTGGTTCGGTAGGTGACGGGACTTTTACAAACAGAAGCGCCCCAACTCTGACTCTATTGCCATATAGCTTGGGCACGGTTGTCAGTATGGATCAGTTTGCCTTTCGTAGTGTCGCTGTTTTGTCTAACAATCAAGTATACGCTTGGGGAGTAGCCAGTGGCTTTCTTGGCGACATTGTGTCGGGAGATCAACCTCTTCCTGTCCGCGCCAGTCGTTCATCTAACCAAGTCAAATTCGACAACACCTACGCACCCTACGTTGAGCGCATCTCACCATATAAACTACGAGTCAGAAACCCAGCACACGATGAGGGTATAGTAAGTGTCACCGCTACCAACTCCACTGGCGAGACTACCACCAAAGCCGATTCTTACACCTACGAAAACCCCACCACACCAGAGATAACTAGCATCTCACCCAGCGAAGGTCTGATTTACGGTGGCGAAGAAGTCACTATCACTGGCATTAATTTAGATAATATGAAGTGGAAACAGGTGGCAGCTGGAGGCTCTCATGCTTGTGCTATTGGACTAGATAATAATGTTTATTGCTGGGGACTAAACAGCTTTGGTCAACTTGGCAATGGTAACAACAACAACTCTAATATTCCCGTTGCTATTTCCCAAGGTGATATACCTACTAGTGTGACGATTCAGCAACTCTCGGCTGACAGCTATCATACCTGCGCTCTTGGTTCAGACAATAAAGCTTATTGCTGGGGGCGGAACAATTATGGCCAACTCGGTGATGGCAATAGTGGTTCTAGCGCTGATAAATCTACTCCAGTCGCCGTTCTTCAGGGCGCCATCCCAACTGGCGTCACCATTCAGCAAATCTCGGTTGGTGGCTCTCACACCTGCGTCCTTGGTTCAGACAATAAAGCTTATTGCTGGGGAAATAATTACCATGGCCAGCTTGGTAATAACAAGAGTGGTGGTAGTCAATTCTCGTACGATAATAATATTGATTCTTCAACTCCAGTTGCTGTTATCCAAGATAATGTCCCTACCGATATAGTTTTCCAACAAATTACAGTCGGTGGCGGTCATACCTGCGCTCTTGGTTCAGATAATAAAGCTTATTGCTGGGGGAGTAATAGTAATGGTCAGCTTGGTGATGGCACTACTAATAACAAAACCACTCCAGTCGCCGTTCTTCAGGGCGCCATCCCAACTGGCGTCACTATCCAGCAACTCTCGGCTGGCACCTCTCATACCTGCGCTCTTGGTTCAGACAATAAAGCTTATTGCTGGGGGCGGAACAATTATGGCCAACTCGGTGATGGCAATAGTGGTTCTAGCGCTGATAAATCTACTCCAGTCGCCGTTCTTCAGGGCGCCATCCCAACTGGCGTCACCATTCAGCAAATCTTGGTTGGCACCTCTCACACCTGCGCTCTTGGTTCAGACAATAAAGCTTATTGCTGGGGATTTAATTGGGGTGGTCAGCTTGGTGATGGCACTACTAATAACAAAACCACTCCAGTCGCCGTTCTTCAGGGCGCCATCCCAACTGGCGTCACCATTCAGCAAATCTTGGTTGGCACCTCTCACACCTGCGCTCTTGGTTCAGACAATAAAGCTTATTGCTGGGGGAATAATAATAACGGTCAGCTTGGTGATAGCACTATAACCAACCGTATTACTCCAGTACCTGTTAAAACCGCCAATTATTCGGTTGCTTTCGGTGATATTTCAACTCAACAAATTGTCTCATTAGTTAATACTCAAGTGAAAGTTGTTGCGCCAGCTCATCAATTTGGTGTCAAAGATATTAGTTTGACTCATACTATAATGAATCATACGAGTAGCACATTATCCAGTGCGTATAACTATATTAATCCGTCAGCACCTGTAATTGCGTCAGTTAATCCTAAAACTGGAGTGTCTGCTGGTAACATTAATGCGACAGTTCAAGTTGAAAATTCGTCGAACCTTAAAATAGCTGATGATCTTGTGCAAATAACCACTGGCACCTCTCATACCTGCGCTCTTGGTTCAGACAATAAAGCTTATTGCTGGGGGCGGAACAATTATGGCCAACTCGGTGATGGCAATAGTGGTTCTAGCGCTGATAAATCTACTCCAGTCGCCGTTCTTCAGGGCGCCATCCCAACTGGCGTCACCATTCAGCAAATCTCGGTTGGTGGCTCTCACACCTGCGTCCTTGGTTCAGACAATAAAGCTTATTGCTGGGGATTTAATTGGGGTGGTCAGCTTGGTGATGGCACTACTAATAACAAAACCACTCCAGTCGCCGTTCTTCAGGGCGCCATCCCAACTGGCGTCACCATTCAGCAAATCTCGGTTGGTGGCTCTCACACCTGCGCTCTTGGTTCAGACAATAAAGCTTATTGCTGGGGATATAACAATCATGGTCAACTTGGTGATGGCGCTGGTAGTGCTGGTGATTATAAAACCACTCCAGTCGCCGTTCTTCAGGGCGCCATCCCAACTGGCGTCACTATCCAGCAACTCTCGGCTGGCACCTCTCATACCTGCGCTCTTGGTTCAGACAATAAAGTATATTGCTGGGGATACAACTTTCTTGGTCAACTTGGTGATGGCACCAAGACTAATCGCACCACTCCTGTCGCCGTTTCCCAAGGTGATATACCTACTAGTGTAACGATTCAGCAACTCTCAGTTGGCAGCAACCATGCTTGTGTTCTTGACTCAAATAACCAGGTTTACTGTTGGGGACATGGTGGCTACGGTCAGCTCGGTGATGGCACTACGATCGATAGCACTAGTCCAACTGCCGTTCTTTCTGGTGATATACCTACTAGCGTAACGATTCAGCAAGTTTTTGCTCTCGGAGCAGAAATATACAATGCTTATACCTGCGCTCTTGGTTCAGACAATCGTGTCTATTGTTGGGGTTGGAATAGCTACGGTCAACTCGGTGATGGTACTGCTACTCAACGTAATGTCCCTACGGTCATCCTTCCGGGTGTTATTCCTATGGATGTTATTTTTCAACAAATTGTTGGTGGCGGTTTTCACACCTGTGCCCTCGACTCAACTGGTAAAGCCTATTGTTGGGGACACAACGAATATGGTCAACTCGGCACCAACCAAGTAGGCGACCCAGACGATCTCACAGACATCTCAGCCAGTCGTTACACCCCCGCCTATGTCATGATGAAGTCCGATCCACTGGAAGTAAGCTTTGGTACCACTGCTGAACACACCGCCGGCACAGCCGGACTAGCTACAGCCGTCTCATCATTCACCGTACCCGATGGCCAATACTACATCCCAGGCACCACTACACTAACTCTTAACACTCCAGCCCACTCTGTTGGTCCCGTAGCCGTAGTAGTTAAGAACGCTGATGGTCAATCTAGCTCTAACACCATCGCCGCTGATGACTCTAATAAGTACACCTACACCAGTGTCCCCGATGCCCCAACTAACCTAACCGCCAATGCTACACCAGTCACTAACCAAGGCATCAACTACAACATCAATCTAAGCTGAACAGCACCAGTCAGTGATGGCTATAGTCCTATCACTGACTATCTCATAGAGTACTGCATTAGTAATAGCTCTGGTGTCTGTAACCCATCTCCAGAAGGGGACTGGACTATCTACAATGATGGCACCAGCACTAATACCAGTACTACCATAAGCTCTCTCCCAGCTAGCCCATCAGCCTACTATACCTTCAGAGTCTCAGCTATTAACAACATCGGCACTAGCCAACCTAGTAACACTCCTACAGTCCAAACTAGCTTCATCACACTGTCTTCATCAGTTGACACTGTCACTATTAACATCAACCCATCAGCCAGTGGTAGTACTAATACCTTCTCATCCACTACCCATAATCTCATAGCCAACTCTAACACCAACTACAACATCACACTATCTATGCCTAGTACCACCCAAACTCTATCCAATGGCACTCACACCATTAACCCCACATCAGCTAATGCCTCCAATCCTCAATTAGACCTCCCAGCCAACACTTGGGGTTACCGACTCAATAACACTACCTTTGGCACCACTACTACCATAGAGACTAATGTCCCTAATAGCCAATACACTTGGGCTCAAGTTCAACAGAGCACCACACCAGACCTCATCTACACTGGCACAGGCAATCACACCTTCCCAGTCTACTATGGCTTAAAGGCTAGCCACACCCAAGCCTCTGGTACCTATACTGGCACTGTTACCTATACAGCTACGACGCAGTAGGGGGCTAGGATAAACAATTTGCGAGTCGTGTTAGATAATGGTACGGCCATTGACTTTTTATAGTTTTTGTGATACATTAGAAGTATCTAACAAACAAAAACAAAAAGGATCAATAAATGTCAGAAAAATTTACAAAGGTTGGTTTCAAATCAGGAGAAACCGATTACACCACCCTTGAAGAAGCAGATAAGTCAAAGCGGAACGAGATATCAAAACAGACGCCTGAAGAATTTGCAGAAGATCAAGAGCGAATTAGAGAGTTCAAAGAATTTTCCGAAATGATTGTGGGAGCAACTGCTTTAGCACTTGAATATAATCATGCAAGGGAAGTAGAAGCAGCTTAAGGTTAGCGAAGTAGAAGGGGAAAACAAAAATATGTCAATAATTAAACAAAAGATTCTCGGTTTCATCGGTCGGCACCGTCTGCTAGTGTTTTCGCTATTTATTGCAATCTTATTGCCGATAGCGACTAGTGCGGCTGGTGACGTGAAAATCCGCATGATCAGTGATGGTCAAAAATACTTAAGAAATGCTGCTACTGGCAAATATATGACGGCCAATCGTATGCTTGGGCCAAATGGTGAGGTTTATTTCTGCGCCAATAAGGGGTTGCGCGGACCGGACTATTTATCGCGCGGCTCTTATGGCACATACACCTCGCCTCAAAAAATGGGTGATTTACCCAAAAAGGTCCTTTTGTTAGGTTATCCAAATCGTCAGATAGCTGGCTTTAACGAGAGCGAGCAGTACCATATTACGCAAAATGCCTTCTGGGCAAGCTCAACTAATTATGTAGTAAACGCTAAAAACACAGTCGGGAATTTGCGTGCAACATCATATGTTAACGGCAAGGCTCGAAATGAACAGATTTTGCAGGCAGTTAAGGATCTTTATAATCACGCTGTCAGCACCAATATTGCTGAGTTTAATCCAAGCCTAACCTTGAATTCGGCGCCTCAGGCTACATTAAAGGGCGATATCTTTGTAGCAGGCCCCTTTTCAGTTACTGGCAAAAACGTCAGGTCGGCTAATCTCGCACTGAGTGCAACCGGTGTTAACAACGCTAGATTTTACAATGAGCAAAATCAAACTATTACCCATATTGGTCTTGGACAGAAATTTTACATAAGTTTTCCTAAGCTAGGTAATAGTCTAAAGGGTACGGCAAACATTAATCTAAGCGGTAAGCAATCTTACTTAGAGGGATTGATTTATAAGCCACCGCAAAGCAATATGCAAGACATGGCGACATTGGAGGTTGTTGAGACGGCCGCCAATTTAAATACAGCTGCTAAATGGGAATTGACTCCATCTGGTCGTGTCGAAATACTTAAAATTGATGCTATTTCTTCAAAACCCCTCTCTGGTGCGACGTTTGAGATTTATAACTCTTCTGGACAAAAAGTTTATTCAGCCGTAACTGATAATAGTGGAAAAATTACCTCTTCAAATTTAAACGCTGGTAAATACACTTTCAAAGAAACAGTAGCGCCATCGGGCTATTATCTAAATGATAGAGTTGGCACAGTTGAAATTAAAACTAATGGCGAGTTGGTGCGCGCCAGTTTGAGTAATCAACCAATTCCAGACACACCTATTCAGATTAAAAAAGTGGATGCTAACACTAAGACAGTCTTGCGTGGTGCAAAGATTGAAGTACTCAATTCTAATAATGTCAAAGTATTTTCAGGTCTAACCGACAATAATGGCATAGCTGAAGTTGGCCAGCTCAAGGCTGGTAAATATACTTACAAAGAAGTTGAGCCACCTGCTGGCTATTATCATAATACCAACACTTATGACTTTACTATTAACCCAGGCGATAGCCTAAAGGTACTAACCATAGAGAATACCGCTGTAAAGAAAATAACCGTCTGTGATTTAACTAGTCGATCTATGGTGACAATTGAAGAGACTAAGTTCGATTCTGCAAAATATTCTAAAAATCAAGACGACTGTACAAGCATTGAAGTCTGTGACCTGACAACCCGTAAGTCTACTACCATCATCAAAACAGCCTTTGATAAAACCAAACACTCTAACAACTGGGATGATTGTACAAGCATCGAGGTCTGCGATTTAACAACCCGCAAACCAGCTACCATCATCAAAACAGCCTTTGATAAAACCAAACACTCTAACAACTGGGATGATTGTGAGTCGATTAAGGTCTGTGATCTAAAAACTCGCAAATCGGTTACCATCATCAAAACAGCCTTTGACAAAACTAAGCACTCTAATAACCTAGACGACTGTACAAGCATTGAAGTCTGTGACCTGACAACCCGTAAGTCTACTACCATCATCAAAACAGCCTTTGATAAAACCAAACACTCTAACAACTGGGATGATTGTACAAGCATCGAGGTCTGCGATTTAACAACCCGCAAACCAGCTACCATCATCAAAACAGCCTTTGATAAAACCAAACACTCTAACAACTGGGATGATTGTACGGAAACTAAGGTATGTGAGTTGGATAGTAAAAAAGTAATTACGATTGTAGAATCAGCTTTCGATCCAGCTAAACATTCACGCAACTTAGAAGACTGTAATCTTAAGATTGAAGTTTGTGAGTTGGAAACCAAGAATATCATCATCATCGACGAAACAAAGTTTGATTCCGTCAAACATTCAAAGAATCTAGAAGATTGTATTCCGAAAATCGAAGTTTGTGACCTAAACACTAAACAGATAGTTACTATCAAAGAGGCAGACTTTGATGAAACCAAATATTCCAAGGATCATGAAGACTGTCTCTCGACTCCAGCTGAACTGCCAAAAACTGGTCCACTGGAAACCGTGGCTGCATTGATTGCCATCACCGCTGTTAGCTTGTCGATTACCTACTGGTATAAATCAGCTCAAGCAGTTAAACAGATTAAGCGCTAAGAATATTTCATAAAATAAAAAGCACTCTGAACTCAGAGTGCTTTTTTGTGATAGAATGTAATACTATGAAACCAATTACTAAAGCTATCGTCCCAGTTGCGGGATGGGGGACTCGCCGCCTGCCAATCACTAAAGCTATTGAAAAGTGTATGCTACCTATAGGCAATCGACCAATTGTTGACTTTGTAGTTGAGGATTGTGTCAAAGCTGGCGTTAAAGATATTTATTTTATTATTAGTCCCGGGGTAACTCAGTTGAAAGACTACTACTCGGTGAATGATAATTTAGAGCATTATCTTGAAAAGAACAATAAGACTGATTATATTAAGCAAGTTCGTCCACCAAAAGGCGTTAATTTTCATTACATAGAGCAGGATGTTAATCGAGATCCACGTTATGGCACAGCTATTCCGGTTAGTTTGGTATTGCCCAAACTAGATAAAGACGAGTCAGTTGTGGTCTTGATGGGAGATGACTTTACCTATAATGCCGATGGTAAAAGTGATGTCCAGAAGATGATTAATCAGGCGGGGGCTGGGCAATCAGTTATTTTAGGTGCTAGAATTGATCGCTCCGAAGTGGGGCGTTACGGTGTGATTGAATTGGACGACCAACATCATTTTGTGCAAATTGTTGAAAAACCGACGCCAGAAGAGGCACCAAGTAATATGATAAACATTAGTAAATATTTATTGTCACCCGAAGCCTTAAGATTAATTGGTGAATATGCCAAACGTGACGATATTATTGGGGAGTATTATATTACTGTACCACTAAACCAGTATGTTGAGCAGGGAGGCCAAATGAAAGTGGTGCCAGCTGATGGACAGTATTTGGACGGTGGTAGTGTTGAGGGTTGGTTGCACGCCAATCGAGTAGTTTTGGGTGATATCTGACTTGATTAGTAGGGTTTGCCAAAAGGTTATTTTTTTGGTATAATCCAGCGTTGTAATATTTTAAGGAATTAAATGAGAAAAGCAGTCATCAAAGTTGGCGGCAAACAATATCTTGTCGCTGAAAAAGAGACCCTCTTGGTGGATCTCCTCCCTGAAGGTACCGAAGAGCTCGAACTTGATGCGCTACTTGTAATTGATGGTGACGACATCAAGGTCGGCACACCAACGGTCAAGGGTGCTAAGGTTAAGGCTAAGGTCACCGCACCTTTGGTTAAGGGTGATAAAATTCGGATTATTCGCTACAAAGCCAAAAAACGAGTTCATAAAGAAATGGGACATCGTCAAAAGTACAGTGCGATTGAAATCGTTTCGATAAAATAATCTTATGAAAACAGCCAGTTTTAACAAGGCTGTTTTTAATTGGTGGGCAATATTTTTTATTCTGCTTGTGGTACAATAGGAAGGAGGAATTATGGCGACAGTAATAGCAGTAACTAATCAAAAGGGCGGCGTAGGCAAGACGACAACAGCTGTTAATTTAGCTTATTATTTAGCAAGATTAGGAAAGAAGACCTTATTAATTGATTTTGATCCACAAGGAAATACGACTAGTGGTTTTGGTGCAAATAAATCAGAGATGACTCTAACCGTGTCTGATGTGTTGCTAGGCAAGGCAAGTTTAATGGAGGTGGTTATTGAGACACCTTACAAGAATTTATTTTTAACCCCAGCTGTCTCGACCTTAGCTAATACTGAGGCAGAGTTAAATCAGGCAGAGCGACGATTCGGTCGATTGCGTCGTGCAGTTACTGATATGGAGGCCGAATTTGATTTTGTTTTGATTGATTGTCCTCCAAGTTTGAGTCTATTAACGGTCAATGCATTGATCGCGTCGGATTATGTGATTCTTCCTGTGCAGACTGAATTCTATGCGCTAGAGGGGTTGAGTCAGCTCCTTGAAACGATGAAAATCATACGCGGTGGCATGAACCCCGATTTACAGCTTTTAGGCGTTTTGCCAACTATGGTTGATAGCCGAACAGCACTATCGGGGCAAGTTCTACTAGAGATAAAGCGCTTTTTCAAGAATAGGGTTTTTGAAAGCGTGATCCCTCGCAATGTACGTTTAGCGGAAGCACCCAGTCATGGTGTGCCAATTGGAGAATATGATCGTTTTTCAAAAGGTGCTCGGGCATATAAAGCTCTGGCCAAGGAGGTGATAAAGCGTGTCGGCTAAGAAAAAAGCTCTTGGTCGTGGTTTTGAGTCGTTAATTCCAACGGAATTATTTGATGAGGAGTTCGACCCAACTAGTCGGCAAGACGAGAGAGTGTCACGGCTAATAAAAGTCAAGCTCAACCTAATTGAACCAAATACCGATCAGCCTCGTAAAAAATTTGATGAAGTGGCTCTAAATCAACTTAGTGAGTCGATTAAAGTACATGGTGTTCTGCAACCAATTGTGGTGGTGCAAAAAGGTGATAAATACCAGATTGTTGCTGGTGAGAGACGCTATCGTGCATCAATTTTGGCCGGCAAGAAGACTATTCCAGCAATTGTACGAAAATTATCCGACCA
Organism: Candidatus Nanosyncoccaceae bacterium; assembly: GCA_050950465.1. GTDB lineage: Bacteria > Patescibacteriota > Saccharimonadia > Saccharimonadales > Saccharimonadaceae > CAZRIZ01. The sequence continues at coordinate 62,297 of JBMNHQ010000002.1, forward strand.
AAACCGACTAGAATTGTCATTAATTGAAAATGTCCAACGTAGCGACTTAAGTGTGATTGAGGTAGCGACTAGTTACTTAAAGTTGCGTGATCAATTTAATCTAACTTTAGCGGAAATTGGTCGCCGCGTAGGTGGTAAATCTCTCGGGGCGATTAGTAATACCTTGCGCTTACTTCGTTTACCAAAGCCAATTATTGAGGCACTAGACGATGGTCGTCTAACAGAGGGTCAAGCTAGACCATTGATTGGCTTGGATGAAAATGTGGCCTTGGAAATCGCTAACAGTATTGAGAAGCACGATTATTCAGCACGTCAGGTAGAGGACTTAGTCAAGAAGATGAGGACTCAATCAAAGAAATTGGTTAAAAAACCAGTAAGAAGTGTTTTTGCTGATTTTGAAAAATCTTTATCAGATCGTCTTCAAGCTAAAGTAACGGTAAAACCAAAACGTGATGGTTCGGGACGAATTGAAATCTCCTACAAGAACCAGACCGAACTAAATCGTCTAAAAAAAGCATTGAACAATTAAATAAATTAGAAAGATCGTAACTTTGTAATTGGCCACCAGCGTAAAACGACTGGCCCGACGATGTTATAGATTGGCACAGTGCCAAGGCCGTTACGTGAATCGAATGAGTTGTTGCCGTCGCGGTGATCACCTACCACAAAAATCGTTTTAGCAGGCACGACAGTATCTAAATCGCCAGCTACAGGCGAACGAGGCTGGTCTTTAATGCCTTGATCAGGACTGAATCCATCAGGGTTGTCGTTGTTATAAACGGTGATGGTGCCATTCTCAATCACAACCCGCTCGCCGGCAAAGGCGATAACGCGTTTGACTAGATATTTGTTTTTTTCATTTGGCCCAGAGTTACTCCCAGAATTCTGAAAAACAATTACTTGACCACGCTTGGGCATATAATCAGTGTTTTTAATTTGTGACCAAGTGTGGGGTAAGCGATTAACAATAATTCGCTCACCGTTGTCGAGAGTGTCTTCCATACTTATACCAACTACACTGTAACTTCTAAAGACAAAGGCATTAACTAACAGGGTTCCGACTACTACGGCAGCGACAAAAACCATTAAGTTGCTAATGTCGCGCAGTTTATTCGAGCGATTTATATTGATTGTGCTCATACTTATTCCATTATATACCAATTACGTTTTAATTTTTATTTTTTATGGTTTTCCGTTATACTTATAGATTGTTAATGAAAGTAAAACGTCCAACATCAGTCGATGGTTTTATTCCAGTAAAACGCCAAAATAAAGCGCCTAAGATTAAGGGCGGTGTTTCTATTCAAACTAACAAATCTATAGTTAACAAGAAGGTTCCGTCTGAATCGATTCAATTGGAGTCAGTTAAAACTCGAAAAACAGTGGCTAGCGAAAAGATTAAAGACCTGCCACCGATTGACATCGACGATAGTAATAAGAAGCCTTCTAGGCACTTACGTAAGAAGCGTCAAGCTGGATTTGGTAAGACTAAGAAGAAGCGTAGCGGGTTAGTGCGATTTATAATTTCATTAACTGTTTTAGTAGTAGGCGCCTGTGCGGTTTATGCTGGCATGTACACTTATAAGATTGCCCAAGTTTCTAGCAAAGTGTTTACTGGCAGCTGGGCTGGCTTGTTTGTGCATAAGCCACTGAAGACTGACAGCAATGGTAGAACCAATGTGTTGGTTTTTGGTACGGCTGAAGACAGTGAGGATGGCAAGCATGGTGGGGCTAACTTGACCGATTCTGTTATGGTGATTAGTTTCAGTAAAGATGACGATGATATGGCAATGCTGAATTTGCCACGCGACCTCTGGATAAAGCATGAAAAAATCTGTACTGTTGGCTATCAGGAGAAGCTCAATTCAGTCTATTTTTGTGCTTCTGATGATGGCAAAAATGAATTGGCTGGTGCTGAAGCATTGATGCGCAAAGTTACAGAAATAACTGGAGTTGAATTACAATATTATGTTCATTTGAATTTCAGTGCAGTTATTGGCTTAGTTGATGCGGTCGGTGGGGTTGATGTCGATGTGATGGGTTACGGGCCGGTACCAAGAGGAGTTAAGCCGGGGAGTATCTTAGATCGTAATTTTGACTGGAAATGTGGTGGTAAGTGTTATTACGTTAAGTATGAACCTGGTGTGCATCATATGGATGGTGAGCATGCTTTAGCGTTCATTCGTGCTCGTAATGCCAATGGTGGTTATGGCTTGCCCAATTCCAATTTTGATCGTGAAAAAAATCAACAGAAGGTGGTTAATGCTCTGATGGCGAAGATGATGACAGCCGGTACCCTGAGTGACTACAACAAATTCTCCAAGATTCTCGATACAGTTGGTGATAATTTACGCACCAATTTCTCTTCAGACGAGGTTCAGTCAGCTATTAGGCTTGCTAAAAAAGCTAAATTTAGCAGTGGGCGCTCCATAACATTGGTTGGTACTGGTGTAAATTTACTAACGACTGGTAATATGTACGGTAAATCTTCGGTTTATCCAAAAGCCGGTTTATTTGATTATGAAGCAATTAAGAAACATGTTACCAAGGAGCTGTTGGATGCTGGTTTGTCAGAAGAGGCTGCTAGAATAGGTGTTTTTAACGCCAGTGGCGAATCGGGTGTGGCTAAGAATTTGGCTGACAAGCTAAAGGAAAATAATATCAATGTGGTTCAGGTAGGCAACGCTCCTAAAACCTGCTCACCCGAAACACCTACTGCAATTGTTCAGTTAGGCGAAGACTCTAAACCTAAAACTTTAGCTAGATTACGCAGAGTGGCAAGTGGTCGTAAGATTGATTGTCAACTCGAGTTTGATTATGACAGAACATTAGATTTTATAGTCATCATTAATAGTCTGGAGCCGACGAATGATTAGGGCTTTTTTAACTTATTCATCCTCAAAGAATCGTCGTCGTGATTTGGCTAGTAAGATTGTTTATATTGCATTGAATATTGCTTTGGTGGCGAGTATAGCTATATCTTTGATTGTTTTCTCATCAATTTGGTTAGCAATATCCTTGCTAGTCTTAAGTAAGTGGCGAGTTTTTGCTGTTAAGCCACGTTTCTGGTGGGCTAATATGCAATCAAATGCAGTTGACTTTATTGTGGGTCTAGGATACATCGTTTATTTATCGCAAATTCCTCTGGGAAGTTATATTAGTCAAGGGATTGTTACGGTTTTATATATTTTCTGGTTATTGATTGTAAAGCCACGCTCTAGTCGAGTTTGGGTGGTGGTGCAGGGTCTGGCGGCTATGTATATGGGAGTGAGTTCACTACTGATAATTGGTTCAGATTGGCCCCAATTCTTAGTATTAGGTCCATCAATATTGGTCTGTTTTATAGCACAGCGTCATATATTGGCGGCTCACGACATAGAGAATGTTAATTATTATGCTGCTTTGGGTGCCATGATTAGTGGGGAAGTGATGTGGGTGTTGGGCCACTGGGTCGTGTCCTATAATCTACCGCTAAAAGGACTTTATTTAGTTCAGCCTGCGATAATCTTAGTTTTATTGATGATTGTCGTCGAATTAGTGATAGAATCTATCTTGAATGAACCAGAAAAAAGTGGTGCAAAAACTAAGAGTGGCTGGCTGGATGACTTACGTCCAGTTCTTTTGCCGATTGGTTTATGTCTAATTACAGTTTTAATCTTGATGATATTCTTCACTAAGCCGCTGGTAGGTAACATTTAACTCTATAAGAAAGGGGTCGTATGGATCCGGAAGTAGGAAAAAAATCAAACAACAAAGCTACTATAGTTGCTTTGGTAATTTTTGGGTTGGTAGCAATACTTAGTATAGTGGTTTATTTTAGCGGTTGGCTAGATAATAAATCTGATCAATTAGTGACCGATCGGTCAAAAATAAACATCTCGGGGTCTGGCGATAAAAACTCCTATCAGTTTGCCGAGCAGAAAATATCTATTAGTGATGTGGTCGATAAGGTGTCACCGAGCGTGGTTTCGATTTTGACAACCACAAATTCAATGACATTTTGGGGTGAAAGCTCTGTTCAGCAAGGGGCGGGCAGTGGAATAATTTTGTCAAAAGATGGTTATATACTAACCAATAAGCATGTAGTGAGTGGAGCAAAAGCGGTAGTGGTGGCTTTAGCTAATGGTGAAACTTATGATGACGTTGAGATACTGTTTCTAGACCCAATGAATGATTTGGCCTTCTTAAAAATCAATAATGTCAACAACTTAACTCCGATTGAAATTGGCGATTCAAAAACCATCAAGGTTGGGCAACCAGTCTTGGCGATTGGTAATGCACTAGGTGAATATCAAAATACCGTAACTGATGGAATTATTTCAGGGGTTGGAAGGAATATTGTCGCTCAGGGCGGTAATGGCTATGGTGCAGTTAAATCTGAAGGTTTGAGCGACCTAATTCAGACTAATGCGGCGATTAATTCAGGTAACTCTGGTGGTCCACTGGTAAATGCTGGTGGACAATTAATCGGTATTAATACGGCAGTTGCGCAAAATGCACATGGTATTGGCTTTGCGATTCCAGTTGGTGCTGCTAAAGGCGTAATCAAGCAATTAGGACGAGACGATTCAAATATTAGACGGGGTTATATTGGTGTTAGTTATATGGAGATTACTCCTACAGTAGCAAAACAACGTAATTTAGCGCGATCACGTGGTGCAATTATTAGTCAAAATGGCGTTATGTCAGGCTCACCAGCCAAAGCAGCTGGCCTGCGCGAAGGTGATATCATTACCAAAGTTAATGATAGTGATATCGGAGTGGTTGGTAGTGTAGCAACGTTGGTGGCCGAATATAGCCCTGGTGAAATAGTTGAGCTGATAATCTTACGAGATGGCTCTGAGCAGGCTATTAAAGTTGAGGTTGGTCAGTATACTGACTAATGAGCTTGTGCTGCGGTGATGTAGTTGGTGCGTTTGATGTTTTTGAAGTCGTTTCGTTGTAATTTCTCAGTAATTAATTTTTGTTGACGCGGGTCTGATTCAAGGATTAGCCAACCGTTGGGATGGAGATTTCGCTGATCTTTAATTTGATCAATCAGCTGGCTGATTAGAGTTAGTCCATTATCGTCAGCAAAGAGGGCCGATTTTGGTTCAAATTCAACTTCTGCACCTATCTCCCACGCGGTCGATACATAGGGCAGGTTTGCAGTGATAATGTCATATTTTTCAGTAATATTTTCCAACAAATTGTTTCGAATAACTTTTGTGTTCATGGCCCCTAGTTTAATTTGATTTTGTCGACAAATCTCTAGTGCCTTTGGGTCTATATCCGATAAGGTGGTCCTATAAGGTATTTCAAGTTGATTAAGCTCTAATGATAAACTCAAGCCAATTACGCCCGAGCCGCAACCAACATCAGCGATTTTAATTGGTCGAGCATCAATTGTTTTGGAAATGTTTATAGCTTGCTCGACTAATTCTTCAGTCTCTGGGCGGGGTATTAATACATCTGGCGAGACGATAAAATCATAGCCAAAAAATTCCTTTTGTCCAGTAATGTATGCCACTGGATAGCTAACAGCTCTTTTTTGCAATAGTCGATTAGCTATTTTTTGTTCGTCTATAGTTAGAGTTGCTTCTGGATGAGTGTGTAAGTTAATACGTTCTACGTTTAAGACATGGGCTAAAATTAGCTCAGAGTCTAGCTGTGGCGTAACAATACCATTAGACTTTAAGTACTGGCTAGCTTGCTCGAGCCATTTGCCACGATTAGTGGCTGTCTTCGTCATCATTAGCGATAAGTTCTTGCTCATAGAGCTTGAGCTTCTCTAGTAAATCTGCAATATCACCATTCATGGCAGCAGGAATATTGCTGCGGGTATAGCTGATGCGGTGGTCAGTGATACGGTCTTGAGGAAAGTTATAGGTACGGATTTTTTCACTGCGATCGCCTGAACCAATCAAACTACGCCGCTTACTGCTCAATTTAGCTTGTTCTTCTTCTAATTTAGCTTGAAGCAGGCGACTGCGTAGGATACTCATGGCCTTAGTCTTATTCTTTATCTGTGATTTTTCATCTTGATTGGCTACAACAATACCGGTTGGTAAATGAGTAATGCGAACAGCTGAGTCGGTGGTATTAACACTCTGACCGCCGTGTCCACCCGAGCGAAAGACGTCAATTCTCAGATCACTGGGATTGATTTCTATATCGGTTTCTTCGGCTTCTGGTAAGACTGCGACCGTAACGGTGCTGGTATGAATGCGGCCTTGACTCTCAGTCTCTGGTACACGTTGCACGCGATGTACGCCTGATTCAAACTTGAATGTACCATAAGGTTTAACACCATTAATTTTAAAGATCACTTCCTTATAACCACCGGCATCATTAAAACTTTCGCTTAACAGTTCGGTGTGAAAGTTATTTTGTTCGCAGTAGCGCAGATAAGCTCGGTAAAGTTCGGCTGCAAACAACCCAGCCTCGTCACCACCAGCGCCGGCGCGAATCTCCACCATAGCGTTTTTATTATCATTCGGATCTGCGGGAGTTAAAATCTGTGTTAGTTGCTGATTGGTTTGTTTAAGTTTTTGCTCAATTTCCGTTAATTCTTGTTGGGCCAGCTCGGCTAATTCGCCATCATCGCTAATCACTAACTTTTGCGTCTCGTCTCTCTGTGTGGTAAGTGATTCACTTTGTTTTACGAGATCTAAGATCTCTGTTAATTCACTCAAACGACGCATTTTGTTGGCATAGTCAGGGTGATTAAAGGCATTGGGCCCGCTTGAGAAGGCGGTTAGCTTATTCTTCTCGTCTAATAGTTTAGTTTTATCAATTTGTAATCTCATAGAAGTCTCTTATTTGGTTTTTAGTATAAATCATTTAATGAAATAAAACACATCTCCTTGACTAGAGATGTGTTTCAAGAAAACTAAGCTATTTGCTTTTAGATTCAGTTTTTGTGGCTTTTTTAGCCTTAACAGCTGACTTCTTTAGTTTTTCAGCTTTTGTAGCTGGTTTGCTTTCAGCTTCCTTAACCTTTTTTACTGGCTTTTTTGCAACTTTTTTAGTCTTTTTTGCGGCGACCTTCTTAGCCATTTCAGCTTGATGCTTTTTGGCAGCCTCAGCCTGCTTCTTAAAGCGGTCAACTCGACCTTCGGTATCGATGATCTTCTCTTCACCAGTGAAGAAAGGATGCGAAGCGCTGGAAATATGAACTTTAACTAGTGGATATTCATTTCCATCTTCCCACTTGATAGTTTCTTCGCTAGGAGCGGTGCTTTTAGTCAAGAAACTAAAACCGGCTGCTTCGTCGCTAAATACGACAAGCCGATATTCTTTAGGATGTATACTGCTTTTCATAATCCCCGGATTTTAGAGGAAATTATCTGATTTGTCAAACTTGACTAGGGTGGGCTTGTTTGTTAGAATTGTGAACGTAATAAATTTAATGACACAGTCTGTCGTTTTCTCCTGCCGAGTAAGGTAGTGGCGATGGGCGAGGTAAAAGGAGTACAAAATGAGTGATGTTAAGATTGACATCAAAGCTTTGCTTGAAGCGGGCGTGCACTTTGGTCATAAGACCAGTCGTTGGCACCCCAAGATGGCGCCATATATCCATTCTAAACGGGGCGATACTCACATTATCGACCTAACCAAGACGGTCGAGGCGCTTGACGTAGCACTAGACGCTGTTTCAGCAGCAGTGGCTAAGGGTGGTAAGATTCTTTTTGTTGGTACTAAGAGTCAAGCTAAAGACGAGGTTAAACGTGTGGCGGAAGCTACTGGGCAACTTTACGTTAATGAACGCTGGGTGGGCGGTACGCTGACGAATCACAAGACAATTGGTCTGCAGATTCGTAAATTACATAAACTAGAAAAGCAAATTGCCACGGGCGAGTTAGAGCGGCGCTATTCTAAATTGGAGGTGCAGCGTGTTCAGGAAGAAATCGACTCCTTAAATGAGCGCTATGGTGGTGTTAAGGCTATGACCAGCAAGCCAGCAATGCTAGTAGTAACCGATGCTATTGTTGAACGCAATGCAATTAACGAAGCCAAGAAAGTTAACATTCCAGTAGTGGCTTTCTGTGATAGTAATACTGATCCAGTTGATATTGATTACGTTATCCCAGCCAACGATGATGCAATCAAGGGAATACAACTTATACTAGGCTATTTTGAAGAGGTGATTTTGGCAGCTAATAAGAATGTTAAGGCGGCCACTCCAATAGCTAAAAAAGAAGGGAAATAAAAGATGGCAAAATTTACAGCAGAAGACATTAAGAAGTTAAAAGATTTAACTGGCGTTGGTTTAACCGATGCACGTGAAGCTTTGCGCGAAGCCAATGGCGATTTTGATAAAGCTCTCAAAGCGATGCGCGAAAAGGGCATGACTAAAGCTGAAAAACGAGGTGATCGCGAGACTCGATCAGGCATAATCGACAGTTATATTCACGATGGTCGTATTGGCGTGCTGGTAGAGATTAACTGCGAAACTGATTTTGTAGCGCGCACTGAAGAATTTAAAGCCTTGGCACATGAAATCGCTTTGCAAGTGGCCGGTATGAATCCAGCTTATGTTTCACGCGAAGCGGTGCCAGCGGAGGAGGTTGAGCGCGTTAAAGCTGAAATTATCGCCGCTAATGGTGACAAGCTAGACAAAAAACCAAAAGAGATTGTCGACAAGATTGTCCAGGGTCAAGTTGATAAACACTTTGATGAATTAATCTTGCTTAACCAAGTTTATTTTAAAGATACAACTAAGACAATTGAAGATTTAGTTAAGGAAACTATTGCTAAGCTAGGCGAAAACATTACTGTTCGTCGTTTTGCTAGGATGGAAGTTGGTTTAGACGTTTAGTTTCAAAACAATCAATAAAAAATACCCTAGAATTGTTCTAGGGTATTTTTGTGTAACAGTTTATGAGATTGAAAGAATAGCGTCTTTAATAAGTTTATCGTCTTTGGATAAGCGACCAATAGTGTTAATTTCATCAGCACCGAAAACTTCGTCGGCAGCTGGCTCAAATTGAACTGATTTTAATTTGCGCCAAACGTCATTGGCATAACCTAATAGGGTGTTATTCTCAGTATATTCTAGGCCACGATAAAAGCCGTTCTCACTAGGTAAAAATACCTTATAAAGAGGGGTCTTTTCAGGATATTTCTCTGATTTCAGTTTATTGACCGTCACAGTGGTGACTTTATCCGATTGTGGCATCACTAGCTCACAGGTGTAAGAGCTATAAATAAGTTTGTCAGTGGTCTTTTTTGACATTTATTTGTTCCTTGTTTGTTTTTGCATGTCTATATTTTCATATTAGCACAAAATAGCAGAAAAGTCAATAGTAATGTCACTTTTTAGAAAAAATAAAAGGCCAAAAACACAAGGTGATTATGATATACTATGTTCAAGAGAAAGATAGGAGTTCGCAAGATGTTTGACTTTAAAAAATATCAAGTTGAAATGACCAAGGTGGTTGACTTTTTAGTAGATAAAATGAAGACTGTTCGAACTGGTCGCGCCCATCCCGATATGCTAGATAGCGTTCGAGTTGAGGTTTATGGCACTTTACTTCCCTTAAACCAAGTAGCAAATGTGGTGGTGACTGATGCACAATTGTTGACTGTGACACCATTTGATACCAATAATTTACAGACAATTGCTGAAGCGATTCGAGCCGATCGTAGTTTAGGCTTTAATCCTAGTGATGACGGTCGAGTGGTGCGAGTACCAATTCCGCCACTAACTGAAGAGCGTCGTCGTGAAATTGTCAAACAAACGCGCGAAAAAGTTGAAGAATCAAAGGTGTCAGTACGCAATCTCCGTCAAGATGCTATAAAGGATATTAAAAAACTAAAAGACTCTAAGTCAATTTCCGATGACGAAGCCCATCGATTAGAAAAAAACGTTCAAGAATTGGTTGATGAAACCCAGGCCAAAATTGAGGCCGAATTTGCCGCTAAGGAAAAGGACCTAATGACGATTTAGTCGTTATCGATAGAATAATGTTGATCTTGGGCATCGTTGTTGGTTTACTGGTATTGTCTTTTTTGGTGGCTCTACACGAGTTGGGACATGCTTTAGCAGCGCATCACAGTGGCGTTAAAGTGGAGGAATACGCAATCGGCTTTCCGCCTAGTTTGTGGACGAAGAAACTTAAATCGGGTGTTGAAATTAAACTAAATGCTCTGCCGATTGGTGGTTATGTTAAGTTGCAAGGCGAATATGACGCTGCTAATAATCTAGGCGATTATGGTCGAGCTGGCTATTTGGGCAAGACTAAGATTTTGTTTGCCGGTGTAGTGGTTAATTTTCTGACAGCATGGCTAATTTTATCAATTCTGGGAATTACTGGCATGCCAATAGCTTTACCTAATCAATTTCGGTTTAAGGACGACAAGTTAATTACTTCGGCTGTTCAGGTAGCTGATTTAGAAGAAGGGGGGCCGGCTGACTTAGTAGGTTTACGACGTGGTGATGAAATCTTGACTTTCGCCAATGTGTCCATTGATGTGCCAGAAAAATTTGCCGATTTAACGACTGAGAAAGCTGGTCAAACGGTGCCGATTTTAATTAGGCGCGCTGGTGAGGAGCAAACTTTACAGATAAAAGTTCGCGGGGCCGATAAGCCAGACGATAAAGGTTTCGTTGGAATCTATCCAGCACAGCAAAGTTGGGTGAGGACTAAGTGGTATAAAGCTCCAGCTTTTGGCTTGGCAACCACGGTGCAGTTTAGTTGGGAAACACTCAGGGGGGTGGGGCAGCTGTTTGTCAGTTTTTTCGGTGGTATTATTCAAAAAATTAGCCTCAATCCAGCTGTACGTCAACAAGGTAGCGAAAATCTAGCTAAAGCGGGCGACTCCGTGGCTGGCCCAATTGCGCTTTTGGGTTTAATTTTTCCATCATTGATCGGGTCAGATATGACGACTTTCTGGTTCTTTGTGGCGTTAATTTCATTAACTCTGTCAGTTATGAACCTATTGCCAATTCCGGGTTTAGATGGTGGCCGTTGGATGACAATGACAATTTTCCGTTTAGCTAGACAGAAATTAACTAAAGAGCGCGAAGAAAAAATTCAAACTGTTGGTGTAACTATTTTATTAGGTATAATGATTTTGGTGGTAATAAGTGATGTCTTTAAAATCATCTAAAAAAACTGACTCTAAAAAGTCCTCGACTAAACTGTCTCGACGTCAGAAAGTTTGGGCGATTTTCTCAATATCACTTTGGGTCAGCTTGGTCTATATTATCGCTAGTGGCGCGGCATTTATAATTATATTACTGATGGGAAAATTAGGCTGGTTGTCGGCTCAACAAGAAGCATTAACCACAGCCATAAGCGGATTGGTCACTTATCTAGTATCCTTGGGCCTATTGTTTTTTGGTATTCATTTGGCTAAGAAATACCCAGAAAAATTTGCTATTTTAGGAATTAAAAAAGAGGATTGGGCGTTTGGTGGCTGGTTGACTTGGCAGCAGCTGTTTTTAGGTGTGGCGGCCTTCATAGTGGCAATGGTGGCAATGGTGTTAGTATTATCATTTGTAAGTCAATTTATTCCTGGTTTCAACCTTGAGCAGGCTCAAGACATTGGTGTGAGTCCGCATTCAATTTATAAACGAGTCGATATGTTAATGGTCTTTTCTTTGTTAGTTGTAGCGGCGCCAATTTGTGAGGAATTGGTTTTTCGTGGATTCCTGTATGGCAAATTACGTCAAGTCTCCTCAGTTGCAATCAGTACAATTATCACCAGCTTATTATTCGGCTTAGCTCATTTGCAACCCAATGTAGCGGTAGTGACTTTTGTTATGTCAGTAGTAATGTGTTTATGTCGCGAAGCCACAGATTCAATTTATCCAGCGATAATTGTTCATATGCTAAAGAATGGGATTGCTTTCGCACTCTTATTTATTGTGAAAGTTTAATCAGAAAGGAATCAAATGAAAAGAAGTGAGTTGTATATTAAAACTAGTAAGACAGCACCAGTTGATGAAGTGGCAAAAAATGCTCAGCTTCTGATTCGAGCTGGCTTTATTTATAAAATTATGGCGGGTGTTTATGCTTACACGCCATTGGGGCTGGTGGTTTTAGAAAAAATCAAAAAAGTTGTTCGTGAGGAGATGGATAAAATTGGTGGTCAAGAGATATTAATGACCAGCTTGCAGCCTGCTGATTTATGGAAATCAACGGCGCGCTGGGATGACGAGGCAGTCGATATTTGGTTTAAAACTAGGTTGAAAGACGAGACAGAGATTGGGCTGGCTTGGTCGCACGAAGAAGCAATTTTGGGTATGTTGCGTCACCAAATCAAGAGCTATAAAGATTTGCCAATATCAGTTTACCAATTTCAGACCAAGTTGCGTAACGAGCTTAGAGCCAAAGCTGGCATTATGCGTGGTCGCGAGTTCTTGATGAAAGACATGTATTCATTGCATGCTACTAAAGAGGATTTAGACGATTATTATCATCGGGTAATGGAAGCTTATAAACAGGTTTTTGCTCGACTGGGTCTGGGGGATAGAACTTTTGTAACTTTTGCCAGCGGTGGTGCATTTACTAAATTTAGTCATGAATTTCAAACAATTTGTGAAGCAGGTGAGGATATTCTCTATATTAATCGTGAGAAGAATGTGGCAGTTAATGAGGAGGTGCTAGAAGAAGCTTTAACGGAGCTAGGCTTGACGAAGAATCAGCTAGAAAAAGTTAAATCGGCTGAGGTCGGTAATATATTTAACTTTGGTACAGAAAAATGTCAGCAAATGGAGGTTTATTTTACCGATCAGACTGGTGAAAGGCGACCGGTTTATTTAGCTTCATATGGTATTGGTATTTCGCGCCTAATGGGCGTGATAGCAGAAATTTTTGCTGATGAAAAAGGTTTAATTTGGCCAGAAATTATTGCTCCGGCTCAAGTTTATTTAATTAGTATTGGTGAAGTGGCAAATAAAAGGGCGAATGCTCTGTATCAGGAGCTGCAAGAGTTGGGTGTTGAGGTAATTTTTGACGATCGTGATGAGAGACCTGGCGTTAAGTTCGCTGATGCCGAGCTTATGGGTGTGCCATATCGAGTTACTTTGAGCGAGCGCTTGGGTGATCAAGTGGAGTTGCTGGAGCGGGCTAATAATAAACAAAATGTATTGACAGCTAGTGCGCTTATTGCTAAACTAAAAGCAAATAACATTTAGAGGCAATTTCGAGTCCAACTCGAAATTTAATTTGCTGAAAAAGCAAAAGAAAGAGAATAGTTGAAATGGCTAAGAGGGTTTATAAACTGACCCAAAAAGGGTTAGATAAGTTAAGTGCCGAGTTGAAAGAGTTGAAGTCGCAACGGGGTGAAATTGCTGAGAAAATCGCTTCAGCTCGAGATTTCGGTGATTTGAGTGAAAACGCCGAGTATGATGCAGCTCGGAGTGAACAGGGCGTATTAGAAACTCGTATTGCTGAGATTGAAAATATCGTGGCGAATGTTGAGATTATTAAGAATGGCGCTAGTAGTCAGGTTAGTCTTGGTAGTGAGGTTGAAGTTAAAGACTCAAAAGGTAAAAGTCGAGTTTTCCACGTTGTTGGTGCGGTTGAAGCCAATCCATTAGAAGGTAAAATCAGTAACGAATCGCCAATTGGTCAGGCTCTTTTGGACAAGATGGTGGGCGATGATTTTGTAGTTGAAACACCAAAAGGCGCAACTAAATATCAAATCGTTGCGGTTCGCTAGTTTTTATTCTCATAAAACTGCTTTTTAAGGTATAATCATGACATGGCAACATTAAGTGATTATCGAGATGAAAGGCTAAAAAAACGCCAAGCGCTGTTGGATTTAGGCTTCAATCTTTATCCTAGCGACAGTCATCGTACAATATTGGCGCAAGAGATTATTAATGGATTTGACAAATTATCAGGTCAAACTGCTACCGTAGCAGGGCGAATTAAATCACTACGTAAGTTTGGTAAAATTGCTTTTGTGGTGGTTGAGGATATTAGTGGGCGAATTCAGTTATTTTTAAGCCAACAATCTCTGCAAGACACGGATGCAAAGAGGGGTTTTATCGGATTGGGTGATATAAACTTACTTGACAGTGGCGATTTTGTTGAGGCTACTGGAGAAATTATTAAAACCAAAACTGGTGAGATTTCACTTGGTGTAAAAACTCTGCGCCTACTCGCTAAAACCTTACGCCCAATACCAAATGACCAAGATGGTTTTACTGACAAAGAACAGCGTTTCCGTCGACGGTATCTTGATATGAATGTTAACCCAGAAGTGCGTGAGCGTTTTGTGCGTCGCGCTAAGTTTTGGCAAGCGACGCGTGATTTTCTAAATCAGCGTGGTTTTGTGGAAATTAATACGCCAGTTTTAGAGCATACCACCGGTGGAGCTGATGCGGCTCCATTTGTGACGCATATGAGCGCGCTGGATGAAGAGTTTTATTTGCGTATTAGTCACGAATTACCTCTGAAGCGCTTAATTGGCGGTGGCCTAGAAAAAGTTTATGACATCGGTCCGCGTTTTCGTAATGAGGGTCTGACTGACGAGCATCTACCAGAGCATGTGGCGATGGAGTGGTATATGGCTTATGCCAACTGGGAAGACGGTATGAAATTGATGGAAGAAATGTACACCTATGTTTTGAAGGAAACTTTTGGCACATTGAAGTTTTCAATTGGTGAGCACGAGGTTGATATGTCTAAAAAGTGGGAGGTGTGGGATTATGCTGAAACTATCAAAAAGCATTATAACATCGATGTTTACGAGGCGAGTTTAGATGAGATTAAAGCCACTCTTAAGAAGGCTAATCTTGAGGTGGAGGAAACGGAAAACCGAGCGCGTGGTATTGATAAGCTTTGGAAGGCAGTTCGTAAAACTGTCGTTGGCCCAGTCTGGTTAGTTAATACACCAAAATTTATTTCACCGTTGTCTAAATCTAACCCAGATGACGATCGAGCCACTGAGCGTTTTCAAGCGGTAATTGGTGGCAGTGAGTTGGGCAATGGCTACTCTGAATTAAATGATCCAATTGATCAACTGGAGCGTTTCAAGGAACAGCAGGCTATGCGTGATGCAGGCGATGAAGAGGCGATGATGCTCGATATTGATTTTGTGGAAATGTTGGAATATGGCATGCCACCGACTTGTGGCTGGGGTTATAGCGAGCGAGTATTTTGGCTGTTTGAAGACGTCTCAGCAAAAGAGGGGGTGCCATTTCCACAGCTCCGACGCGAAATTGATGGTGTAACGCGAAAGATTTATCCCGATGTCGAGCTCTAAGAAAATTTCAAAACGTCAATTTAGCAAGAATTTTAAGATAACTGTTTTAGCTTTAGTAGTATTGACAGCCTTTGTCATGGTCTTGATTTTGACTACCAAGTGGCGTACCGAAGTTGACAAAAAAACTGTGTCTTCTTCGGAGACCGACATCGAACAATCGACCAGTGTAGATTATGATAAAAATCAGATTCTAATTGACACAACTGCTGAACCATTAGAAATAATTGAATTACCATCTTTAGAAGCTAAATAAAAATAAGGGGGAATTATCTCATGCGAAAAACTCTAAAATATTATCGGCAAGTGATTACTAGATCATTTTTGGTATTGGTCTTATCGATTATCCTAGGTGTTGGTCTGTCGACATCAGTTTGGGCTGGGGTGGATGATTTTTATTTTGATAGCTTAGATGTTGAGTATCACTTGTCAGTTGATGAAGAGAATCGCTCTGTCCTTAAAGTTAAGGAAACTTTTGTGGCAGTTTTTCCTGATTTTGACCAAAATCGCGGTATGGTGCGAGCAATTCCCTTGTCCTATCAAGGTCACTCGCTTAATCTTAAACTTGGCGAAGTTTATCGTAATGGTGGAGTTGCTCCCATAGCTAAAGACTCAATTGAAAATGGTTTTAGGCGACTGGAAATTCGTGATGATAGCTATATTCATGGCAAAAATACTTTTGAAATAAACTATACGATGCATGACACAACCCTGTCACCACAGGACAATTTATCAATTCAGGAGCTTTATTGGGATGTTAATGGCACGGGCTGGGGACAACCTTTTGAGTCAGTTCGAGCAACAGTGTTTTTAGAAGATGGCTTAATTAACAGACTAACTGGTGAGTCGGCTTGCTATACGGGCTATGAGGGATCAAACGCAAAGGATTGTTTGATAGAACGTACACCGGAGGGCGGTTTTATAATAGAGACTCTCGAGCCGTTGTCGCCACGACAGAATCTAACTTTTGCAATTGGTTTTCAGGCGGAGACTTTTGAACCTTACCAGATGACTAATGTACAGAAAATTCTAGTTGTGGTTGCTAAGATTATGCCAATTGTTTTACTAGCAGCGTTGATAGCACTCACTATCAAGCGTGTCAAACTTGGTGGTGGTGCTAAAAAAGATGCAGCTATTGCTACTCAATATATACCACCGAAGGGTATCGACGTGTTGCAATCAGCCACCTTACTTAATGCTACAACCAAAGCAGCTACAGCCACGCTGATTGATTTGGCTGTGCGACATAAAATTAACATCAAAGAAGTCGAAAAGCCTGGTCTATTTGGCCTAAAAAGTAAAAATTACAAGATAGAAGTAATTGACACCAAAGACCTAACACCTAATGAAATATTGATTTTGCATAGCTATCTACAAAAAGAGGTTGAGGTTGGTAGTAGTCGCGAACTGAAAAAAGACGAGAGCGATACAAGAATCGCTACTGGTGTGCAAGCGGCACAAACTACAGCTTTCAATGAGCTGAAAGAGTTGAAATATTATCAAGAAGCCCCAGAAAAAAAGAAATTAATTATGGCATCAATAATAATTATGTTACTATCGATTACCCTAACGATTTTTGGCGGCTGGCTAAGTTCCAACTATTTGATTGACAAAGAGGGTCTTTGGCTGCCGTTTGTGGCTATGGCTTTAGTTGTGGCTAGTGTGGTGATTTTGATATCCTTTGCCACGATGCGGTTAAGAACTAACAAGGGTGCTGATGTTGTGCATTATCTAAAGGGTCTAGAACAATATATCAAATTGGCTGAAACTGAGCGTTTGGCGTTTAATCAGTCGGTCGATACAGCACAAACCGTATCAGGTAAAACCGATACAGAACGTCGAGTGGTGTTGTACGAGAGAATTTTGCCCTATGCTATGTTGTTCAACTTGGAAAAAACTTGGAATAAGGTGCTTGAAGCGGTTTATCAAGAAGCCGGCGTGACGCCAGATTGGTACATCGGAACGGGTAGTTTTTCGGCTAGTGACTTTTCGAAGAGTATGTCAGACTTCTCGAGTTCGTCTAGTAGCTCATCAAGTAGCGGCTCGTCGGGCGGTGGCTCGTCTGGTGGCGGCGGTGGTGGCGGCGGCGGTGGTGGTTGCTAGCCAAACCTCGGTAAATCGGGTACAATTAATTTATTCAAGAAAGAGGTCGCTATGTTAGATATAGATTTTATTCGTAATAATCCTAAGCTTGTTCAAGAGAATGCTGTCAACAAAGCTGTTGAGGTTGATGTTGATGCTTTATTAAAATTGGATAGCAAAGTCCGTCAAATCAAGACTTCAATTGATGAGCTGCGTCAAGAGCGCAATAAGCTTTCAGGCAAAAATAAAAATACCCGCCCGAGCGAGGCGGATTTAGCCAAAGGACGAGAACTAAAAGATCAATTGGCTAAGCTAGAGGCTAAGTTAGCTGAGTTAGAACCAGAGTATATTAGTTTGTGGAAAAAAGTCCCAAATATGGCCGAACCAGATGTGCCAGTTGGTTTGAGTGAAGAGGAGAGTATTGTCACTAAAACTGTTGGCGAGCCGACTAAGTTTGATTTTAAGCCCAAGAATCATGCTGAAATTGCCCAAGCAAAAGGTTGGCTCGATAAAGAGCGGGCTACTAAGGTAACTGGTAGTCGTTTCGCTTACGTCAAGGGTGATATGGCACGGTTGTCGTGGGCGATGATGCAATGGGCGGCCGATCAGCTAACTGACGAATCGGTTATTACTAAAGTGGCTAAAGATGCTGAGCTTGATGTCTCAACTAAGCCATTTACGCTGGTTTTTCCACCATATATGATTAAAACCGATGTCTACGATGCTATGGATCGTCTTGAGCCACACGAAGACCGCTATAAGATTGATGGTCAAGAGTTGTGGTTGCAAGGTAGTGCTGAGCATGTCTTAGGCAGTATACATATGGATGAGATTATTCCAGAAGCCGATTTGCCACTGCGTTATCTTGGTTATGCTACTAGCTTCCGCCGTGAAGCGGGGACTTACGGTAAGGATATGGAGGGGATTATTCGGATGCATCAGTTTGATAAGCTCGAAATGGAAAGCTTGACGACCAAAGAAGTTAGTCGCGACGAGCATTCACTGATGATTGCCTTGCAAGAACACTTAATGTCACAATTAGAACTGCCGTATCGGGTATTAAACAAATGCACTTTCGATATTGGCAAGCCAAACGCTCGTGGTGTAGATATTGAAGTTTGGCTACCTGGGCAGGATAAATACCGTGAAACTCATACAGCTGACTATATGACTGATTACCAGACTCGACGTCTAAGCACGCGCGTGCGTCGTACAGAGGGTGGGGAGGTGGAGTTACTTCACACCAACGATGCCACTGCGTTGTCGCAACGACCACTGATTGCTATTATTGAGAACTTCCAAACCAAAGATGGTAATGTAATTGTGCCTAAGGTTTTGCGTCCCTACATGCAAAACCGCGATAAAATTTAGTAGATAAGTATACTCTTCCATTATACCATAAGCACTATAAAAAGTCCATAGCCAAAACCCTTGTGCTTATTTACTTTTCGTGTTAGATTAAATGTAGCTACTAAGTGTAGTGTGTAAACAATAAATATTCAGGGGAAGGGTTATCTCTGTTGAAATTAGTTACTCGCAAACTAACTAAGTTTCAACCTAAGCTAAATAAAGCAACACAGTTTAGGTTAGGGTTTAAGTTTGGGTTTAAGTCTAAGGCTAACTCAGTTCAAAGCTCTAGCCCTAACTCTAATCTAAGCCTAAAGACTAATTATGGTTTTAAGATAAAAACCAAACACCAAACCAACCAAACCCTAAGACTAGGACTAACACTAGCTTCACTCATACTCATAACCTTCCTATCACCTATACTAAAGAAGACCTTCACTCCACACACAACTAACGCTACTACCATAACTAAAACATGGCAGTTAAACCAGAATATTCCCACTCAATACGATTACAACACACATGAAATTGAACAAACCGCTACTGGCGCTAGACTAAAACAACTACCAAGCTCCATCACACTTACGGCTGATGAAGAGAGTTTCTTTGATGTGTGGGAGCCATATTATGGCGGTGGGCAAACTTCAATAGTTGACGACCCTTCCAGTGGTGGTAATGGTAAAGTGTATAATGTTGCTAATCATGTTCAGCTTTTCTCTAATTTCTTTGTACCAATTAATCCAGATTTTACTTATACTATAAGTGGAAGATTTAAGTCAGTTGGTGCAGGTGGTGAATCTATGGTGTATTTTGGTCTTGCACCATATGATAAAAATTATTATCAACCAAACTTTATACAGCGGAGTGATTACCGTGCTGTTGGCGATACGGCCACTATTGCTAATTATGATGATTCAACTATCACAGTTCAAGCTGGCGTAGATTTATCGACTTGGAATCAAGGTGGAGTGGATTTAGCTGTTGATCGTTTAATTGGCTTCTATTTTGATGGTCAGACTGACAAATTACCAGATTTTGTCATATCGCCTCAAGAGTCTGGTTATTATTATAGTACAGATCCGACTAGAGGGGCTTATTCCACTGCTAGTGGTACAACCATTAATCTTAATACACCGATTCCGCCTGAAGTGCAGGCTAAAATAAACTTAGATGTAACGAAGATTAAGAATCATATGGGCGACTCTACATATCTTTATACAGCAGCTAAGTCAAAACTTATTCCCGCTAATATATACACTACCTATTCGGGTAGTATAACTGGCATAAATACTAGCTTGGGTCAAAATATACATAACTCATTCCCATACGAAACCAATTGGGCAAAAATAGTTATCTTACTCAACTATGGTCAAGATCATAATTATGCTACCAACTTCGACGACATCTCTCTCACTATCACTGGTTCTCAACCAATGTATTCATGGCAGTCACCAGCTATTGAGCCACCATATAGCCAATACGTTAGTGGTCAACTAACATCTATGAGTCACACGCTTGGCTCTGGCTCATCAGACAGTGTTAAATACCAAATCTCATTAGATAATGGCAAAAGCTGGCTTTATTACAACACGACCACTAACGCTTGGGAAAGTGACTTATCTCAGCGAGTATCAAATAGTAGTATTTATCGCATTACTACCATCCGTGACCACGGCGCCCTCAAAGCCAATACTATCGAAGAAATCAACGCCAACTTAAACAAGTTACCAGCCACCGATGGCATCCAATTCAAATGGCGCGCCTTCTTAGAGTCCAACGGCACTCAGCAGGTTGAACTCCAATCAGTCACTCTCACAGCCAATAACCTTGATCCAACTATCACATCCGTCACACCTAGCATTGGTCAAACCACTGGTGGTGATACTATCACTATACGTGGCAGTGGCTTCTCTAACGATGAGTTTGAGTACTTTGTTGGTACTTGTGGTATGACTAAAAGCGGCAAGCTTTACTGCTGGGGTGATAATACTTGTGGCCAACTAGGTGATGGCACTTTTACTAGCCGTTTAGATAAACGACCAATCGCTCAAGGTGAAGTCCCAACCACTACAACCTTCACTCAGATTGTTAAAGGCTGGCTACACATGTGTGCTCTTGGCGACGATAACGAAATCTACTGCTGGGGTGACAATCAATATGGCCAATTGGGCGATGGTGCTTTCGACAACCGCAACATTCCAACTAAAGTCAACAAAGGCGCCATACCAGCCAGTGCTAAAATAACCTCTATTTCTACAGCTTATTACCACACCTGTGCTCTAACCCAAGACGATAAGATGTATTGTTGGGGGCAAAATGACCTCGGTCAACTCGGTGACGGTACCACTGACAATCGCTCACTACCAGTTGAAGTTAACCGTGGTAATATCCCAACATCAGTTAGAATCAGAAGTCTGCAGACTGGCTGGAAGCATAGCTGTGTCCTCGCTGGCGATAATAACGTCTATTGTTGGGGTCGAAACACTCTTGGTCAGCTCGGTGATGGTACTACTACTCATAGATCATCTCCAGTCCTTGTAATTCAAGGTCAGCGTGACCCTAGCTATAATATTACTCAATTATCCGTCGGTGCTCACTATGCCTGTATCAAGGATACTGATAGTAAAGCCTATTGTTGGGGTCGAAATGTTGATGGTGAATTAGGTAGCGGAATTACATCAAACTACGAAACTAGCCCAGTCGCTATTGCCCAAGGAGTTATGCCTGATCAAAATATTAAAACCATCATGGCAGGCTATTGGAGCACTTATGCGATTAGCTCTGATGACAAACTTTATGCTTGGGGGCATAACGGAGACGGTTCCTTAGGTGATGGCACCACTATAAATCGCAATACACCAATATTAGTCTCGTTACCGTACAGTTCTGGTGTAAATATCTCTCATACTAATTTCTGGTGGCGCTCTGCTCGAGTTACTGTGTCTAATGGACATCATTATATTTGGGGATTAAACAATCATGGCCAATTAGGTGATGGCACACAAACTAGCTACCACACACCAACCCACATCCGCTACTCCACTAACCAAGTCAAGTTTGGTGACAACTACGCACCACAAGTTGAGCGTATTTCACCATATGAACTGCGTGTCCGAAACCCAGCGCATGAAGCTGGAGTAGTAGGAGTAACAGCCACCAACTCAACTGGCGAGACTACCACCAAAGCCGATTCTTACACCTACGAAAACCCCACCACACCAGAAATAACTAGCATCTCACCTAACGAAGGTCTGATCTACGGTGGCGAGAAGTCACTATATCTGGCACTAATTTAGATAATTTTAAGTTTAAACAAATGGCTAAATCAGGTGGACCAACTAATCACAACTGTGTTATTGGTCTAGATGGTTGGGTTTATTGTTGGGGGCGTAATGAATCTGGTCAACTTGGTACTGGCGATACCAATAGCCGCTCTACTCCAGTTGCTATCCAGCGTGGTGAAATACCAGCCGATGCTACTATTGAGTCTCTCTACATTGGTGGACGCCATGGTTGCGTTATTACTGACGCAGGCGATGCTTACTGTTGGGGTGAAAACAACTCTGGTCAACTTGGTAACGGTCTATCAGGTGGGAGGGGTGACTCATTTGACCTTGGTATTGATCAGTCTACTCCAGTAGCTGTCCAACGAGGTATTATACCAACTAACGTTAAATTTTCCCAAATGGCCTTAGGCGGTGATGCTAGCGTCAATGGTTCTCCACCTGAGCACACCTGCGCCCTCGACTCAGCAGGTCAAGCCTACTGTTGGGGATATAACTACTATGGCCAACTCGGCACTGGTAATACTACTAGCTCCAATATCCCAGTTGCCGTCCAGTCTAATGACCTTGGCCACGCTCTCTATGGTAAGACTATTACCCAAATCACGGCTGGCTACTCTCACACCTGCGCCCTCGACTCAGCTGGCCAAGCCTACTGTTGGGGAAATAATTACCATGGTCAACTTGGTACTGGTGTGAGTGGTGGTGTCTCATATTATTATGATGACGGTATTGACTTCAACGTCCCAGTCCCCATCAAAGCTAATGACCCAACTGACGCTCTCCATAACAAAACCATCACCCAAGTCATAGCTGGTCGGCAGCACACCTGCGCTCTCGACTCAGACGGTAAGGTCTACTGCTGGGGGTATAATAACTATGGCCAACTCGGCACTGGTAACGCCACTGACTTCAACGTCCCAGTCCCCATCAAAGCTAATGACCCAACTGACGCTCTCCATAACAAAACCATCACCCAAGTCATAGCTGGTCGGCAGCACACCTGCGCTCTCGACTCTACTGGCAAAGCCTACTGTTGGGGATATAATCAATATGGTCAACTCGGCACTGGTAATAGCACTAGCTCCAATGTACCAGTTTCCGTCAAAGCTGACCAACCAACCGATGTTCTCTACGGTAAAATTATTACGCAAATCACAGCTGGTGGCTATGACACCTGCGCTCTCGACTCAGCTGGCCAAGCCTACTGTTGGGGATATAACTACTATGGCCGGCTCGGCATTGGTAATAATACTAGCTCTAATGTCCCACTACTAGTCAAACCAGGCTATCTCATCTACTTTGGTGGTACACCAACTAGCTTGGGTCTCTATCCAACTGGTAATAACACTAAATTAACCAGTATTGAACTTAAAGTCATATCTCCAGCTGTCAGTGGACCGGCTACTGTTAATATTACTCTTCACTCTACTACTACCAACACTACCTATAACACCCTCAACCAAGTCTACACTTTCATTAGTCCACCAACTCCAATTATCACCCAAGTCATTCCTAACGCTGGCTCAGCTAATGGCAATACTGCCATAAGAGCTACTAACTTATCTAACCTCAAGTTAGCCGATGATTTTACTCAAATTACAGCTGGTGGTAGTCACACCTGCGCTCTCGACTCAGATAATAAAGCTTATTGTTGGGGAGGTGGCTACTCTGGTCAACTCGGCACTGGTAATACTAACAACTCTAATGTCCCAGTCCTCGTCAAAGCTGATGACCCAACTGACGCTCTCTATGGTAAAACCATTGCGCAAATCACCGCTGGCAGCTCTCACACCTGCGCCCTCGATTCCACCGGCCAAGCCTACTGTTGGGGGCATAACCAGTATGGCCAACTCGGCACTGGTGATACCACTAACTCCAACGTCCCAGTCGCCGTCCAGTCTAACGACCCAACTGACGCTCTCTATGGTAAAACTATTACTCAAATCACGGCTAGCCAGCACCACACTTGCGCTACTGACTCCACTGGTCAAGCTTACTGTTGGGGAAGAAACGGCTTTGGCCAACTCGGTAATGGCGATACTAACGACTCCAATGTCCCAGTTCTAGTTGAAGCTAATAATCCAACTGATGCTCTCTATGGTAAAACCATTGCGCAAATCACCGCTGGCACCTCTCACACCTGCGCTCTCGATTCCACCGGCCAAGCCTACTGTTGGGGATATAACGGCTCTGGCCAACTCGGCACTGGTGATACCACTAACTCCAACGTCCCAGTCGCCGTCCAGTCTAACGACCCAACTGACGCTCTCTATGGTAAAACTATTACTCAAATCACGGCTAGCCAGCACCACACTTGCGCTACTGACTCCACTGGTCAAGCTTACTGTTGGGGAAGAAACGGCTTTGGCCAACTCGGTAATGGCGATACTAACGACTCCAATGTCCCAGTTCTAGTTGAAGCTAATAATCCAACTGATGCTCTCTATGGTAAAACTATTACCCAAATCACGGCTGGCACCTCTCACACCTGCGCTCTCGATTCCACCGGCCAAGCCTACTGTTGGGGATATAACGGCTCTGGCCAACTCGGCACTGGTGATACCACTAACTCCAACGTCCCAGTCGCCGTCCAGTCTAACGACCCAACTGACGCTCTCTATGGTAAAACTATTACTCAAATCACGGCTAGCCAGCACCACACTTGCGCTACTGACTCCACTGGTCAAGCTTACTGTTGGGGAAGAAACGGCTTTGGCCAACTCGGTAATGGCGATACTAACGACTCCAATGTCCCAGTTCTAGTTGAAGCTAATAATCCAACTGATGCTCTCTATGGTAAAACTATTACCCAAATCACGGCTGGCACCTCTCACACCTGCGCCCTCGATTCCACCGGCCAAGCCTACTGTTGGGGGCATAACCAGTATGGCCAACTCGGCACTGGTGATACCACTAACTCCAACGTCCCAGTCGCCGTCCAGTCTAACGACCTAACTGACGCTCTCTATGGTAAAACCATTGCGCAAATCACCGCTGGCAGCTCTCACACCTGCGCCCTCGACTCCGCTGGCCAAGCCTACTGTTGGGGATATAACTACTATGGCCGGCTCGGCACCAAACAATCGGGCATCGACTTATCTATGCAGCGTTACACCCCCGCCTATGTCATGATGAAGTCCGATCCACTGGAAGTCAGCTTTGGCACTACAGCTGAACACACCGCCGGCACAGCTGGACTAGCCACAGCCGTCTCGTCCTTTGATGTTCCAACTGGTCAGTATTACATCCCAGGCACCACTACACTAACCCTTAACACTCCAGCTCACTCTGCTGGTCCCGTAGCCGTAGTAGTAAAGAACGCTGATGGTCAATCCAGCTCTAACACCATTGCCGCTGACAACTCTAATAAGTACACCTACACCAGTGTCCCGGATAGCCCAACCAACCTAACCGCCAATGCTACACCAGTCACTAACCAAGGCATCAACTACAACATCAATCTAAGCTGGACAGCACCAGTCAGTGATGGCTATAGTCCAATCACTGACTATCTCATAGAGTACTGCATTAGTAATAGCTCTGGTGTCTGTAACCCATCTCCAGAAGGGGACTGGACTATCTACAATGATGGCACCAGCACTAATACCAGTACTACCATAAGCTCTCTCCCAGCTAGCCCATCAGCCTACTATACCTTCAGAGTCTCAGCTATTAACAACATCGGCACTAGCCAACCTAGTAACACTCCTACAGTCCAAACTAGCTTCATCACACTGTCTTCATCAGTTGACACTGTCACTATTAACATCAACCCATCAGCCAGTGGTAGTACTAATACCTTCTCATCCACTACCCATAATCTCATAGCCAACTCTAACACCAACTACAACATCACACTATCTATGCCTAGTACCACCCAAACTCTATCCAATGGCACTCACACCATTAACCCCACATCAGCTAATGCCTCCAATCCTCAATTAGACCTCCCAGCCAACACTTGGGGTTACCGACTCAATAACACTACCTTTGGCACCACTACTACCATAGAGACTAATGTCCCTAATAGCCAATACACTTGGGCTCAAGTTCAACAGAGCACCACACCAGACCTCATCTACACTGGCACAGGCAATCACACCTTCCCAGTCTACTATGGCTTAAAGGCTAGCCACACCCAAGCCTCTGGTACCTATACTGGCACTGTTACCTATACAGCTACGACGCAGTAGGGGGCTGGTCAGTCATGACTAAAAGTAGTAAAATAGGAGTGTTTCAGACAAATACCTAAAGGAGCAAAATGGCGAAAGATTTAGAAATTAACGCAATTAAATACGAGCTTGATGAGCAAATTAAAAAATATGCTGATAAGAAGTTAAAAAAACTTTACGGTTATTTGCCACGTCATGCTGGTAAAAGCGCTAAAATCAAAGTTAATCTAGAGAAATTATCTAAGAAGCGTGATGATCATTTTCAGGCGACCGTTGTTGTGACCGTCCCAGGGAAAACTCTGACTGCCAGTGGCAATGCTACTAATATGGCAGCTGCAATTGATATCGTACAATCTAAGATGCTCTCGCAAATTCGACGTTACAAAACCGAGACCATTCCTCAGCTTGGCAATCGAACTGAGTTGTTTGTTGGTCTAAAACGTCGATTATTTCGTGACCGCTCCAACGAAGGGTGATTTTTAGTGGTTTTGGTCTTTAAAAAAATGGCCAAACACCGTATAATTAGACAGAGTAGAATTATTAAAGTTTAATTCAGAATTGGATGAAGGGTTAGGTACCGATGGCTAGTGGTAGCAAAGTTCTAAATAAAATTTTTGGTGATCCGCAAAAACGGAAGCTAAAACAACTACAAGCAAAGGTGGATAAGATCAATAGCTTGGCGGATAAATATGCCAAAATGTCAGATGCTGAGCTTAAAAAACAGACAGATGTCTTAAAGAAACGCCTAACTAAGAAAACGGTTACTTTAGATACAATCTTACCTGATGCTTTTGCCGTAGTACGTGAAGCTTCAGAGCGCATGCTCAAAATGCGACCCTTTGACGTTCAATTAATCGGCGGTATGGTGTTGCACGAAGGTAATGTCGCTGAGATGAAGACTGGTGAGGGTAAAACCTTGGTAGCAACTATGCCAATTTATCTCAATGCTTTGGAAGGTAAGGGTGTTCATTTAGTAACTGTAAACGACTATTTAGCGCAGCGTGATGCTGGCTGGATGGGTAAAGTTTATAATTTTCTGGGTTTAAGTGTCGGCGTAATTATAAATGACGCCTCGTACATTTACGATCCGTCCTATCATAGTGAGAAACACGACGATCCACGCATGAAGCCACTGAAGCCTTGCACGCGCAAAGAAGCTTATGATGCCGATGTGACTTACGGCACTAATAATGAGTTTGGTTTCGATTACCTACGCGATAACATGGTTAATGATGTCAATTTGTTACGTCAGCGTGAGCTTAACTTTGCTATAGTTGACGAAGTTGATTCGATTTTAATTGACGAAGCTCGTACACCATTAATTATCTCAGCGCCAGCGGCCGACAATCCTGATAGCTATCGCCAGTTTGCTCGCATAGCTGCTCAGTTAGAGGGGGATGATTACGAATTAGATGAGAAGCATCGCAGTGTGGCTTTGACTGACAAGGGTGTAGAAAGAGTTGAGCAACTACTGGGAATCGACAACTTATATAGTCCAGAGCACGTACGCTTGATTTATCATACTAATCAAGCCATCCGAGCCGAAACCTTGTTTAAGCGCGATCGAGATTACGTTGTTACCACTGGTGGTGAGGTTATTATTGTTGATGAACACACTGGTCGTTTGATGCAAGGTAGGCGCTATAATGAGGGCTTACATCAGGCAATTGAGGCTAAAGAGGGTGTCAATGTTTTGCAAGAAAGTATGACTTTGGCGACGATTTCGTTCCAGAACTATTTTCGCTTATACAATAAACTCTCGGGTATGACCGGTACGGCTATGACTGAAGCAGAAGAGTTTCAGCAAGTTTATGGCTTGGATGCCTTTGAGATACCACCAAATCGAAAGCTAGTCAGGATTGATCATGATGACCTGATTTACAAGACAGAAGATGGCAAATACCGCGCGATTGTTGAAGCGGTTAAAGAGCATCACAAAGCTGGTCGTCCAGTTTTAATTGGTACCGGCTCAATTGCTAACAATGAATTACTTGCCTCCTATCTCGATAAGGCCAAATTGTCTTATGAACTGCTCAATGCTAAGAATAACGAGCGTGAGGCAGCGATTATAGCTAAGGCTGGTCAGAAGGGTGCAATTACTCTGGCTACCAATATGGCAGGACGCGGTACGGATATTGTTTTAGGGGAGGGTGTGCGTGAATTAGGTGGTTTGGTGGTGATTGGTTCAGAGCGTCACGAATCGCGTCGGATTGACAATCAGCTGCGTGGACGTGGTGGACGCCAAGGTGATCCAGGCGAAACTCAGTTTTTTGTTTCCACCCAAGATGATTTAATGCGGATTTTTCAAGGCGAGCGAATTTCAATGTTGATGGAACGCTTAGGTGTTGATGAGGATACTCCAATTCAAAACAAGGCGGTTTCTAAGACAATTGAGATGGCGCAAGCACGAGTTGAGGGATTTAACTTTGATACTCGTAAAAACGTAGTTCAGTACGATAACGTAATCAATCGTCATCGTCGTGTAGTTTATGGTATTCGTCGTAAGATCTTGGAAGGTGATGATATAAAACCAGAAATTACCCGTTTAATTCGTGAGAAAGCTGAAGAGTTGGTGATACTACCAGCTAAACTGAACCATGATTTTCAAGATAGTTTTGAGGCTCTAAGTGATAATCTAAGTGAGGCAAAAATCGCTAAAATTGGTGATATGGGTAAAGAGGTTGATCGTCGTCGAGCAGCCAAAAAATTAATCCAGCAAGCCTATGATGATAAAGAGAAAGAGATTAGTGCTGAGATCATGCGTAAGGTGGAGCGTGAGGTTTATCTACAGGTGCTTGATACGCTTTGGATGCAGCATCTGGAGAACATGCAGTATTTGCGTGAAGGTATTCATTGGCGCAGCATCGGTCAGCGCGATCCTCTAGTTGAATATCGTTCTGAATCACAGAAACTATTTAATGGTTTACAAATCAATTTACGTGATGAAGTTTTGGGTGTTATGTTGAACTTAACCAAGCAACAAATTACACCTGGACTAACCGATGAGAAGTATCAGACCGAGCTGACTGATGCGGCCAAGGGGGCGGTTAGTAAGGGTGTTAATGAAATTTCTTCTGGTGAAAGAAACCGTGATGACGATTTTAAAAAGAAGCCTAGTCGGTCTAGTGCTAAAAGGGGTGGAACGAAGGTGGTGCGCCGAAAGAAAAAGGCGCAGCGGGCAAAACGTAAAAAAGGTCGTCGCTAGGAGGTAAATTGAAGCATCGAGTTTCCGAGGTTGTTTTAAAAAATGGTGCCCGCGGGCTTCTAATTGACGTGCCGGACGCTACAGTAATGGAGTTCGAGTTTCAATTTCGAGCTGGACATCGTCTGACGCGTTCCGAAAAGATCTATCAAACTGCCCATGTAATGGAGCATATGGCGTTTGGTGCTAATCGTGAGTTTGACAGTGAGCGTGAATTCACGACTGAATTCTCAAAAAATGGCGCTCGTCACAATGCCTACACCTCTGATTTCACAATGGGCTATGTAGCATCTTGTGCGGATTTTGAGTGGGAGCGCATATTGCGACTACAGCAATTGGCAATCTGTTCACCTCAATTTAGTCAAGAGCAGCTCGAAGCAGAGAAGGGTAATATTCGTAATGAGTTGTCAGGCTTACTAATGCACGATGTAGTTCTGCTGTGGCCTCGACTCGAGCAGGCCTTGGGTGGTAAGACTATGACATTAGAGGATCAGATTAAAACGATCGATAATATTACCTTAGATGACGTCGTTGAGCATCATACACTGACGCACACTATTCAAAATATGCGCTTTATCATCGCAGGGAAAATCACTGGCAGACGTAATCAAATTAAAAAAATCCTCGAATCATGGGAATTACCAGCAGGTGAGTGTTTGGAGATTCCTTTTGATGAATATCAGAGCAGCAAGCCAGTTTTTGTTTCACGTAGCGAATCAAAAAGTTTAACTTATGGTCTAACTATTTCACTGCCTCGGGTATTAACACAATCTGAACAGCACGCACTGCGCGCTTTGAATCATATCCTGACAGGTACACTGTATTCACGTCTTTTTGGTAAGGCGCGTGAGCGAGGATTGACTTATAATATGCGTTTTAATTCGACCTTAAGTCATTATGAGACTTGTTGGGAGTTAAATGGTAAAGTAGTACCAGAAATGGCTGATGAATTGATCGATTTAATTGTTGCTGAGCTAAAATTGGCAGCTGAAAAGGGTGTGACTGACGATGAAATCGCCAACACTGAATCATATCGCTTAGGTGCTTTTCAGATGGGTCTTCAGACGGTTGGGGCGATTGTAGATTTCTATTCTGGAGCTTATTTCAGGAATGACGAGATCATCAATTACAAACAAATACCGGAGGCTTTCCGTAGCGTTACCAAGCGACAAATTAATAAGTTGCTGCGTGATTTCTTGACTAATGGTCGCTGGGTTTTCGGTGTAGTGGGTAATACGAACATGCGTTTAGTTCGTCGTAATAACGAGAAGTTTAAGGAGGTGTTGCTTAATGCCTAAAGCTATTGTGATTGCTGGTTATGGGCTAGAAGGGCAGAGTGCTTATAAGTATTTAAGTCGATTATATCCGTCGGCTAAGTTTACGATTTATGATCAAAAAGCTACACCCAAGATGCCAATTCCAAAAGGGGTAGAGTTAGTTTGTGGCGATGAGGTTGACTTTGGAGCAATAAAAGCCGATATGACTATTAGAACACCGTCGATTTCGCCTAAACGATTTTCTTCCGAGGCTCACGTAACTTCTGTGACGAATCTGTTTTTTGAGCGCTGTCCAGCGCCAATTATTGGTGTGACCGGTACAAAGGGTAAGGGTACGACTTGCGGTTTGATTACCGCAATTTTACAGGCGGCAGGTAACACGGTGCATCTAGTGGGTAATATTGGTAAGCCAGCTCTAGATACCCTAAACCAAATAAAATCGACTGATATTGTAGTCTATGAGCTAAGTAGCTTTCAGTTGTGGGATATGCAATATAGCCCAAAAGTAGCAGTAGTTCTAATGGTTGAACCTGATCACTTAGACATACATATCGATCAAAAAGAGTATGTTGAGTCCAAGGCTAATTTGCCTCGCCTTCAAGGTCCGGGTGATATAACAGTTTGCCACCCAACCAATAAATTGTCGAATCAAATTGCTAAAACTAGTCAGGGTAAAATAGTCCATTATGGTGTCGTTGATGACGGTGGGGCCTATGTTAAATCGAACAATTTTTTTGTTCATAACCAGATGATATGTCCAGTAAGTGATTTGACGATTGTAGGACAACACAATGTTGAGAATGCTTGTGCAGCAATCACGGCTGTACTTAGTTTTACGTCCAGTTGGCCGGCTATAGCACGGGGTCTAAAAGATTTTACAGGCTTGCCGCACCGTCTAAAATATCTGCGCACTTTACGAGGCGTAGATTACTATGACGATAATTATTCCACTCAGCCCGAGGCAGCAATCGTGGCCGTACGTGCCATAACACAACCAAAGATTCTTATCGCTGGTGGTCACGATAAGGGGGCGGACTTTACCCACTTGGCGGATGAAATACAAAAATCCGGTTCGGTTAAAAAAATCTTATTAATTGGCGACACTGCTAACAAAATTAAAACGGCATTAGAGCGAGTTGGTTTCACAAAAACGGAAATAATTCAGGGGAAAAATCTGAAAGAAATTGTTGTTTTGGCGCAATCGTATGCAACTTCTGGGGATGTGGTACTAATGAGCCCAGCTTGTGCTAGTTTTGGACTGTTTCGTGATGCAACTGATCGGGGTGAGCAATTTATTCAAGCTGTGGCGGAGCTAAAATGAGTTTAAAGCAGGTAGCTGAGGCAATCTCTGAGTTAAAAGCTGAGATTTTACAGGCGGTTGGCCAGTTAGAAATTGACGCCAAAAGTAAAGAATTGGAGTCTTTGGACGCTAGGGTGGCGGACAGTTCAATCTGGAATGATGTCGAAAAGGCTCAGGCTTTGATTCGAAAGACTAACAATTTACGAGCTCAGATTGAGCCTTGGCAGGTATTAAGAACTCAAATAGTTGATCTGGATGAATTATTAAAAGAGATGGCCGATGAGTCTTTAGAACAGGAATTTACTAGTCAATTAAAAGGCCTGCAAGAGGATTTTAAAAAACTTAAAACTGACCTGTTGTTTAGTGGCGAATACGATGATCATAATGTTATTTTAAAAATCAGTTCTGGCGCCGGTGGTACCGAAGCACAAGATTGGGCATCGATGCTAGAGCGAATGTATTTACGTTGGTGTGAACGTTCAAACGTTAAAGCAGAGCTGATTGATCGAAGTGTTGGTGAAGAGGCGGGTATAAAAAGCGCCACTTATGGTTTGAGTGGTGTTAATGTTTATGGTCGAATGAGAGGTGAGCACGGTGTTCATCGCTTGGTTCGTTTAAGCCCTTTCAATGCTGATAATTTGCGACAGACTAGTTTTGCCTTAGTAGAGATATTGCCGGATATTGATACGCCAGATGAAGTTGTGGTTGCTCCAGAGGATTTAAAGATTGATGTTTTTCGAGCTGGCGGTCATGGTGGACAAAGTGTCAACACGACCGACTCAGCAGTGCGAATTACTCATTTACCAACAGGATTAGTAGTGGCGATTCAAAATGAAAGGTCGCAATTACAAAATCGTGAAAAGGCTATGCAGATTTTACGTTCAAAATTGATTCAGATGCAGCTGGAGCAGAGTGCAGCCAGTATTAGTGAATTAAAAGCAACTGAGTCGGCTAGTTGGGGAGCACAAATTCGTAACTATGTCATGCATCCATACACTATGGTTAAAGATACTCGTACGAAATATGAAGAAAAAGACGTGACGGCGGTGTTGGATGGAAAAATCAATGAGTTTATGATGCGTTATCTGGAGTGGTCGGTGGCAAATAGCTTGAAATAAGGCGCTTAAGCTTGGTACAATGAAATATGAGTATGATTTTATTCGATCGAGTTTCAAAAATCTACACTGGCGCCAGTGATGCTTCGCTTGACCGAATTAGTTTGCATGTCAAGGCTAAAGAGTTTGTGATTGTTATTGGAGCGAGTGGTTCGGGTAAGTCAACCTTGCTGAAATTAATTACACGTGAACTTAAACCTAGTTCAGGAAAGATTGTAGTGGGGGGAATTGACTACGATAATTTAGCTGATCGTTACATCCCTTTGTTGCGTCGTCGGATTGGTGTGGTTTTTCAAGACTTTAAGCTTTTACCACATCGGACGGTTTTTGAGAATATTGCTTTTGGGCTAGAAATCGCTGGCCTAAGCAATCGCGAAATCAAGAGTGCTGTACCTAAAGTGATTGATTTAGTTGGTTTAACTGGGCAAGAAAAGGCCTTTCCGCATCAGCTATCGGGTGGCGAAAGACAGCGTGTAGCAATTGCGCGAGCAGTAGTGCGTCAACCAAAAATCCTTTTGGCTGATGAACCGACTGGCAACCTTGACCCAAAACATTCTTGGGATATTGTGAATTTATTAGAGAAAATTAATGAATACGGCACAACGGTGCTTCTAACCACTCACAATGTTGAGATTGTTAACAAACTTAAGCGTCGAGTTATAACGATTGATGACGGTAAAATTGCTTCTGACGAATCGGAGGGGACTTATCGATGAAAAAGCGCTCAGGAAAGGCTGGCCTAAAGACCAAACAAAGCTCAAGACGTCGCTGGATAACTTTTCGACGGATTGTGCGCTATGGTGTTAGTAATTTCTTCCGTAACGCTTGGTTGTCAGCTGCTTCAACTCTAATCATGACGGTTGCTTTGATGATAGTGTTAGTGGCGTTAGTGGCGTCAAAAACCTTAACTAGTACAGTTGAGGTCTTACGTGACACGGTAGAAATGTCGATTTACGTTAAGGGTGATATAGATGAGGGTTCGATTAAGACTATAAAGAACGATTTGGAAAATCTGGGGAGTGTTAGGGGGGTGCAGTATATTTCTCCTGGGGAGGCTAAACAAGAGACAGCTCAACAGATTGGCTATGACGCAGATACGATTAAGGCTTTTAATTATTCTAAAAATGTTCTGCCTGGTACGTTTCGTATTCAAGTGGAGGACATCAACGATCCGTCTGAACTAGAGTCATTTGTGGCTGAGAATAAGACTTATCAGAAATTTGATTCAGGTGATCCGCCATCATTCTCATCAGAGCGACGAATTGCAATTGATCGCATCGCTCAAGTCTCAAAGTTTATTGAAAAGTTTGGCTTGTTGGCAATCGGAGTTTTCTTAATTATTGCGATACTATTTGTCTTTAATACAATTCGTATGGCTATATTTAATCGCAAGAGTGAAATTTATATGATGCGCCTAATCGGTGCTGAGCATAGCTTTATCCGAGGACCATTTATTATTGAGGCAGTTATGACTGGATTGTTTGCTGGGGTAATTTCAACAATTGCTCTTTATGTAATTCTGTCATTAATCGATCGTGAGCAGGTATTGAACTACGGTATTATGATAGATAAGGCGCTAGATATGATGCACGCCAACTGGCCAATAATCCTAATGGGTGTTTGTTTACTGGGCTCTGTGGTGGCAATTATCTCCTCGATGTTAGCCACTAGGCGCTATCTCAAGGACCAAGTTGAATAGTTTTGTTTTTATTTTGTATTGACAAACATAAGTGGTTTGTAGTATAATGGAAGCATAGTATTAGCCTGATTATTGCTAGCTAGTAGTATAAAGGTTTGGAATAAATGAAACAAAAACAGTCAAGCAACACAAAATCACCATCCTTATCTAAATCGACTCTATCAGTCGTAGCTTTGGTGTTGTTGATTGGCAGTAGTATAGTCTATTCGAATACCGTCAAAGCCAATAGCTACGAGGCGCAAATAAAGGCTTTACGTGACCAAAATAAGCAATATGAGGCACGAGCAGCAGAGCTTAGGGTTTATGCCGGCAGTCTATCTGAGGAGATTGCTCGGCTGGATGCTGAAAAACGCGTTATCTTAGAGCAGATTGCTGCAACCACAAAGCGTCTAGAAGAGTTAGCGGCTGATATCACACAGGCTGAAAAGGATATTGAGTCTAATCAAGAGGCTCTTGGTATAGTCATTAAAGATATGTATATGGCGAGTCAGATTACGCCATTAGAGCGCCTAGCTAGCAGTAAGACTATTTCTGATTACATTGATGAAGAGACTCAGCGTAGCAATATGCAGCGTGCGCTGGTTGATAAAGTTGATGAAATTGATGCTCGAAAAAAAGAATTAGAAGAAAAGAAAAAAGAATCCGAGCAGGTTTTAATTAGTCAGCAGTCGCAGCGTGATGATTTAGCTGCTAAAGAGGCCGAAAAGAATCGAATCTTAGCTGAGACTAAGGGGCAGGAGGCTAGCTATAAGGCCTTAGCTGACGAGAATAATAATCGAATTTCAGAATTAAGAGCAGCGCAAGAAGAGGAGATGCGTCGGGCGGCTCAGAGAGGCGGTTTCAATGTTCCGACTGGTGAAATTGGTGGCGGTGGTTATCCCGCTGTTTGGGCATACGCACCAATTGACAGTATGATTGACTCGTGGGGGCTTTATAATCGCGAATGTGTAAGTTACGCAGCTTGGAAAGTTTGGAGTACTGGTCGCTTTGTGCCACACTTTAGGGGCATGGGACATGCCTACCAGTGGGTAGCCACCACATCTCGTCACGGTATTCCGAATGGTCGTACGCCAAAGGAGGGTTCGGTAGCTTATTGGGCAGTTGGCACTTACGGTCATGTAATGTATGTTGAGAAGCTAAATGGCGATGGCACAATGTGGGTTAGTGACTACAACTGGAATCGCGACGGCGCCTATCACTATTACAAACGCTCAACAGCTGGATTGACGTATATTTATTTCTAAAGTAATAACCTTTCAAAACGAGAGCGTAAAGACGTTCTCGTTTTTAGTTAAGCTTGAGCTTATTGATGATATAATATAGGAATGTAAACATTTAAGTGGAAAGAAAGTAGGTTTTCTTTTCGAGAATGTGAATATTATACGGAGCATAGTGTCTTATATGGATGAAAAACAAATAGAGGTGATGCGAAAGCGTTGGCAGAAGCAGATTAGGATTAATTATTTTATTATTGCGATTTTTGCCTTGGTTATAGGTGTGGCCTTAGGATTTAATAAAGAACAGTTATTGCCTGCTTTCATGCTTAAAGAAGCAAGCGATGTTCCAGATTGGTCACTACTGGAGCGAGTTTATAGGAAGATTAGTAAAGATTATGATGGTAAGATTGATAAATCTACCTTAGTTGAATACAGTGCTAAGGGTTTAGTTGCTGG
This sequence comes from Candidatus Nanosyncoccaceae bacterium, assembly GCA_050950465.1. Taxonomy (GTDB): domain Bacteria; phylum Patescibacteriota; class Saccharimonadia; order Saccharimonadales; family Saccharimonadaceae; genus CAZRIZ01. The sequence goes on from JBMNHQ010000002.1 coordinate 98,652, forward strand.
CTTAGACGATGAACACTCAGTTTATATGACTAAGGATGAGGCTAAAAGATTCAAAGAGGATTTGACCGGTGAAATTGGTGGCGGAATTGGTGCCGAAATTGGTATACGTGATGGTAACTTAACTGTTGTTAGGCCACTTAAAAATAATCCAGCAGTTAGAGCTGGTGTCGAGGCGGGCGATGTAATTTTAAAGGTGGATGATGAGGATGTGACTGGACAGGCATTAGAGCCGGTTATAATGCGCATCCGAGGTGAGCCGGGTACTGATGTTAAGTTAACTCTATATCGAATCAATCATAACGAACCGATTGAAATATCGATTAAGCGTGAGATTGTTGACAACCCGAGTGTTGAACTTGATTTTTATGATAACATTGCTATTGTGACGGTTTATCGTTTCGATGAAGGTACAGTTGGCTTAATGCGTAAGGCTATTAATCAGTTGAAACAAAATGAGGCGAAGGGAGTAATCTTGGATTTACGTGATAATGGTGGTGGTGTCTTGACGGCGGCTCAGGGGGTAGCAGGGATGTGGATTGATGGACAAGTGGTTTTGACACAGAAGCGCTTTAGTGAAGTAGTAGAAACGATTTATGCCCCATCAGGTCAGGCGGAGCTAAAGAATACACCCACTATTGTTTTAATTAATGAAAATAGTGCTAGTGCTAGCGAAATCTTAGCGGCAGCCCTTAGAGATTACAATAAAGCTCAATTGGTTGGAGTGAAAACTTATGGTAAGGGTAGTGTTCAGGAGCTGGTTAGTATGGCCGGTGGTGGTCAATTAAAACTAACGGTGGCGCATTGGTTCACCGCTAAAGATGCTACGATTGAAAAAGCTGGAATCGAGCCTGATATTGAAATAGAGCGTCAGGATGATGAACAAAAGACAGGAAAGGACTCTCAACTAGAAAAAGCTTTAGATTTGCTGCGGTAGTACTTGTGGTAATTTAGAAAAATTAGTAAGATGGAGGTATTATGGCAAAAAAGATTTTATTAGTAGAGGATGACATCGCCTTAGCAACAGTTTATCGAACTAGGTTAGAGCTGGAGGGGTTTGAGGTTAAGGAGGTACACGATGGAGAAAAGGCTTTAAGTGCAGCCTTGGATTATCAGCCAGACTTAATTGTACTGGATGTTATGATGCCACGGGTGTCGGGCTTTGATGTACTCGATATTTTACGTAATACGCCAGAAACGGCCAATATTAAAATTGTAATGTTGACAGCTCTAAGTCAAGACAAGGACAAAGAAAGGGCGCAGAGTCTGGGGGCAGACGACTATTTAGTTAAGTCCCAGGTTGTTATTAGCGATGTGGTTTCGCGTGTAAAACATCATCTTGGTGTTGAGTAGGATATTCAAATAAAAACAGTCAACCCGTGCTGATAGTGCGGGTTTTTGATGATATAATAGTTGGAGATATGTTAACTTTTTACACTGATGGGTCGGCTAGTCCTAATCCTGGTCCGGGCGGATATGCTGTAATTGATGGTAATGGTCAGCCGCTAGTTTTAGGTCGCGAAAAACAAACGACTAATATCCGTATGGAGGCAATGGCACTTATCGAGGCCTTGAGGTTGGCAAAGGGGCGACCTTGTCAGATCTTCACTGATAGTGAATTCTGGCTAAACGTCCTCACTAAATGGGCCAAGGACTGGGAGGCTAATGATTGGCGCAAAAAGAAGGGGGAGATAAAGAATCTCGATTTGGTGCAGGAGGCCTATGGGCTTTATAATGACTCTCAGGCGACCTTGATTTGGGTACGTGGGCACGCTAATAATAAGTTAAACGAATTAGTTGATGATTGGGCTAATCGGGCCCGAAAAGGAGCAAAAATCGATGAAAAAGATTGCCGTTAAAGTAGAATTAACCGATCGTGGTAAAGCAACTTTGCCATTAAAATATGCTGGTAGAAAATTTGGTCCTGAGTTTAAAGAGTTTGATCGCGTTTTTTTACCGATGAACTATAAAGCGGCTTATGGTAGTGCTACTAAATCCCCCAAGCTGATTATTCGAACCACAACAGCCAATAAAAAAGACACTCATCAGTTAGTTTTTAAACGCCTCATGAGTGATAATACTGTGATCTATTACCACACTCAAGTTTTCGATCACGTTCAATTAGCACATATTGTGACTCATATTGGTTACGAATTTTATGGCCAAGTTAATAAAATTCGCAGTCAGGTTCTAGCGGGAGATATTTTAATCAGTCTGGACACAATTGATGATCACGAAACTTACTATTTAAAGATAGAACGTACTTTACCAGACGATGCTTGGGGCGATGTGCAAGAGCTGGAGGATATTTTAACTAGTTTAGACTTGGATCACATGAGACGTGTTCAGGAATATATTGAAATTGAAAAGAGGAAGGGTTAAATATGACAGGTAAAAGTAGTAAAACCAGTAAGTTCGATTTGTTTAGTTGGGCTAATTTAGCTGAGCAGCACAAGAAAGACTTTGGCATTGAGATATACATATTCAATCGCTTTTTTACGCCATTTCGTTTGAACCTCAGTAAAGAAATTATTAATCAGGCTAAGACTATATTTTTGTATGACCTGATCAATTCTGTTAACCAGGGGGCAGAAACTGGCTTAAGTGTAATACCCTATGAAATTATTGACAAAACTAAGGATGTGGTACTAACTACTTCTCTAGATGAGGTAGAACGAGCAGGTTATCTGTTAGATTTTTTAAACAATCGTCAGAACGAGATTGCCGACTATTCTTTCGAAGAATATGGCTTTAAGATTAAGGGCGTGGTGGCGCGAGTTGAGCCACCGGTCGAATCTGGCATGGAGCCGTTTTTTATTACCAAGGGGTTGTCAGTATCGCAAACCGTTAGTGGCCCAACAGCTTGGCAGTTAAATGTTAATAAGGCCGAATCTTTGAGTAGCGATGTGGCATTAAAAATGCCTTTAGATAACCAAGCACTGTTTATTGGGCGGCAGATTTTTGTCTTTAGTCCGCTAAAGTTTGAACGATTATTTAGTTATGATTATCAAAAGACTATGATTGCGGAAGCTAAGATTAAAGCAATCGAAGAAAAATATAGTCTAGTGTTGCCAGATGGTTTAACAATCCAGACCTTGGCGCGTGAACGCAAGCGCACTTTAACTAAATTGCAAAAACTAGAGTTGCCAGAGATGAGTCAAAAAGAACTGATTGAATATGCTGATATTATGCAGCTAGAGCTAATGACTGATGAGAACGGGGCAATCATTATTATGGATGGCAATGACCTAGATATGTTTCTGGGCTTGCTTAACGAAGACTATATGTTAGCATCGGTCACTAATAAGCGTTATGAGGTTTTATCTAAGAAGGTTATGGGCGAACCGGAAGGTGAGCCGCCACGAGGTTAATTTAGGATAGGTGATTAAACAATGAAATATCAAATATTTACTCCAACTGAGGTCAAAATTGCCGTGATTGGTGGTGGTACGGGTAGTTTTACTCTGTTATCAGCTTTGAAAAACCACACTAGCCAAATCGCTGCGTTGGTTAATATGGTAGACGACGGGGGATCGACTGGCGTTCTTAGAGATGAGCTAGGGGTTTTGCCACCCGGTGATGTTAGGCAGTGTTTAGTAGCACTGTCACGTACACCAGAAGTGCGCGATTTGTTTAATTATCGTTTTGATTCTGGTTCAATGGAGGGGCATTCCTTCGGCAACATCTTTCTTTCAGCCTTAGAGAAAATGAACGGCGATTTTGCTGGGGGAGTTAAGGTTGCTAGTCGAGTTCTAAATATTGTTGGGACTGTGGAGCCAATTACGTTAACCAATACAGCTTTAGCAGCGGAATTTGGCGGTAAAGTAATCCACGGTCAATATAATATAGAAATGTCAGACTTTAAGGGAGAAAAACCAAAGTTGTGGCTAGAGCCAAGAGCAGAGGTTAACCTGCGTGCTTTGGCAGCAATTGAGCAGGCTGATGTGGTAGTAATTGCACCAGGAAGTCTATATTATAGCTTAGCGCCAGCATTGATTGTGCCAGGGGTAGGTGAGGCTTTGGCTAAGACTCAGGCATTAATTATTCAAGTTTGCAATCTTAATAACAAACCTGGCCACACTGATGGTTTTCAGGTGGTGGACTACGCAACAGAAATCGAGCGTTTTATTGGTCAGCCAGTTATAGATTATGTGCTCTATAACACAGAGAAGCCGAGTCGAGAACTGCTTAAAAAATATGCTAAAGAGGGCGAACTCCCAGTCGATTATAAGATAAAAGATCTAGAGAGACAGCACTATAGAGCTGTGGGAAAAAATTTACTGTCTAGTCAAATTTGGCAGAGTAGTGCAAAATCTGATTCAATGGCAGCTCAGCGAACACTAATTCGTCACGACTCGGAAATGGTCGCTCAGGCTATATTAGACATATATAAGAATTGGTTAGTGTCTAAAACAAATACACAAAAATAGCTTGAGAGCAGACTATTTTGAATTGTTTTTGATTTTATTCAACTACAACTTGAGTTCGTGGTACGGTTCGGCCAGTGAAACGAGTTTTCTTGACCTCTTTGAAATTAACCACGCCATCTTTAGCAGCGTGAATAGTAAAGTTCTTACTCATATAGGTGCCATCACCTGCAATTTTGTTTGAGCCAACCTGTCGAACAATAACTTCGCCAGCCTTAACTTTTTCACCAGCAAAACGCTTAACTCCAAGTCTTTGACCTGGATTGTTGTGGACGTTTTTACTTGATCCACCAGCTTTTACGGTTGCCATCTAAATTTACTCCTCGTGTGTTGATTATGTGATAATTAATACAATAAAACTTTGTACATTTTACATTATTTTATCTAATCGGTCAACTATTTTCTGGCGTCAGAACTAGTAATCGTCGAGCGACTGACTGGCTAGGGCGAAAATAAATCAGGTCTGCGTTTTTAACTGTTTTAAATGATTTGTAGCGAAAACCTAATTTTTGGAGTTGCTTAGGTTGGATTAAATGTAGGTCGGTGTACTTACCGTTTGGATCAAGCCAGGCGGGAACCGCCAAACAAATTTGACTATTCGCTGGAATTTGTTGGCGCAGGTTCTTCAAAAATTTGGCTATAATAGGCTCGACTAGATTTTTTTCGACCGTAATTTGATTTAGGTTGGGCGGTGACCCAAAAGGTTTTCCTAAATAGGTCTCACTGGCAATACAATCGAAATGTGGCCATTTAGTTTGAGTAGCATCACCGACTAAAAGTTTGGCTTTGTCTAAATCCTGCGAAAGCCATTTTAGGTTTTGGCGCGAGTAGTTAACCATACGTGGTTCAATATCGCTGCCAACTATATTAAAACCAAGCAGGTGAGCTTCTTGCAGAATGACGCCCGTGCCACAAAAGGGGTCAAGTAGAGTGAGTTTCTGATTTAAACTAGCTGGCTTCGGGCGGGATAAATTAATGATAATCTGCGCTAGTTTAGGCGGCAACATACCGACTTTACTATCGCGCTTAGGGCGCCTCTGGTCGCGGTCGCGATAAGCTGATATATTTTGTGTACCAATACCACACCCAACTAGGACTTGATTTTGATAGCTAGTAATAATGATCTCGATTTTCTTAGAACTTTTACCCAATCGGTTATGATATGAAGAGGCGGTAGAAATTACCAATTGATTAGTAGGCAGTAATCTTACGCTAACTCCTGACTTCTTTAGAGTAAGCTTTATTTTCATAGCTAGACTACGCAATAATTTTAATGGAATTTGATCACCGTACCAACTAAATCCTAAAGTGATTTTTCCTTGATTGCTTGGAATGTTTTCTAAACAGACTTTCTGAATGCTTTTTAGGTTTTGTTGGAGTGATTTACCCACAAATTCAGCTTTTAGATGTGCTAATTTTAAAATTCCTCCAAAGTGATCGATGTTGGCATGACCGATATCAATAAGGGCAACATCAGTGCTAAAACGAGTTACTAAATCACTACCGAAATAATTTTCTAGCTCAGCTAATGACAACTCAGGCTGTCGTCCTAAAATAGCAATTAACATACCTCAAGTATATCATTTGCAAGATGTTTTGGTGCTATACTTTAGTTTATGGAGCAGTCAATTGTTTTTTCACCAAGTGATTTGATTGAGGTTTTGAATCAAACTTTAGATTATGCTTATCCGAGTGTGGAGATTGAAGGCGAGGTGGCTAGTTTTAAGATAAACCAAAACAAATATGTGTTCTTTGATCTGAAAGATGAAGCAGCTAGTGTTAATTGCTTTATGTCACTTTATTATTTGCGCCAACCATTGGAGGATGGTATGACGGTGCGAGTTCACGCCCGTCTACAAATCACCAAATGGGGTAAATTTAGTTTAGTGGTCGATCGAGTGATGCCAGTAGGTGAGGGGAGCATCAAGCAGGCGCAGGAAATTTTGCGCAAAAAACTAACCAAAGAGGGATTGTTTGATGTAGCGCGTAAACGATCATTGCCGTATTTACCAAGCTCAATTGGGGTGATTTCATCAGAACAGGCGGCTGGTTATGCTGATTTTGTTCGGATTTTAGATGAGCGTTGGGGTGGCTTGGAAATATTCTTTCGTCATACACAAGTCCAAGGTGATTTAGCGGCTGATCAGATTATCAAAGCAATTAATCAATTTAATCAGATGTCAAATGCGCCAGAATTAATTGCCATCATTCGTGGTGGCGGCAGTGCTGACGACTTAGCTTGCTTTAATGACGAAAGACTAGTACGAGCAATTGTGGCTAGTCGAATTCCAATAATTACTGGGATTGGTCATGAGACTGATCAAAGTTTGAGTGATTTAGCGGCTGATGTGATAGCGGCAACGCCGAGTCATGCGGCTCAAATGATTGTACCGAATCGGGTTGATTTTATTGATCTAGCACGAGAAAAAGTGATGTCTGTGAAATCTATCATAATTAATCGTTTAGATGGTCAAAAACGTTTAGCCAGCGATCTGGTGGTCGACATCACGAAGTCTTTTGAACATCAACTATATGTATTTCGAGAGAAAATTATGTCGTTTGAGCGATTGCTTGAGTCATACAATCCTGAGCGTGTGCTAAAAAGAGGATATGCGATTATGCAAGGTTTGCCAAAAATTGGCGAAGAAATAAAAGTTGAAACGAAGAAATATTTTATAACCGCGGAGGTAAAAGATGTCCAAGAAAAATAAAACTATTAAAGAGCAGGTGGCTGAGCTAGAAGAGATAACTGCTTGGTTTTCGGGTGATGACTTTGATGTCGAGCAGGCCGTGCAAAAATATGAAACTGCCAAAGCATTGCTAAAAAATATTACTCAACAATTGGAGTCTCTAAAAAATCAGATTACGAAGCTGTGAGTGTTTGTTAATTATAAGTGTTGTAAACCTGTGAGTTTTTAGGCTATAATAAGCATATGCAAAATCAAGTTTTTTATTCTTCACCGGCGCCGGTTGCGCCAATCAAACCAAAAGGACGAGTATCTTTTATCTTGGCGATTATTTTCGGTCTACTTACGGCTGCTTTAGGTGGTTTATCAATTTGGTTGTGGTTGCAATATTCCGACCAAAAGAACAATGTTGACACTATAGCTGCAACTCGAGTAGCGGAGGCAACAAAAACTCAAGCTGAAAAGTTAGAGGCCGATTTTGCAGAGCGGGAGAAGCAGCCAAATCTTCAATTTACTGGCCCAGATGATTACGGTCGCTTAGTCTTTATGTATCCTAAAACTTGGAATTTACACATTGGCAAATCGGGTATGCCGTATTCAGCTTATTTAAATCCGGGTAAGGTTCCGCCAATAGAAAACGATGCTAGATTTGCCCTACGAGTTAATATTGAAGAAAAATCTTACGAAGAGGTTATTAAACAGTATGTTAATCAGCTTAAGAAGGGTGAGGTAAAAGCTGAGGCTATAACTTTAGGTACAGCTGACAATAATGTGCTTGGTACTCGGTTTAATGGCGCTTTAACTAAAAATATTGTTGGCTCAGCGGTAGTATTTAAGATTCGAGATAAAACAGTAGTCTTACAAACTGATGCCCAGATATTTTTACCTGATTATGACGCTATCTTGAAAACAATTTCGTTTAATAAATAACCTTGCTCGTGTTAAAATAGGGGTGTGAATACAGGTGATGAAAGACCAATCAGTTTGATATTGGATAGCTCGTTGCTGGCTATAGCGCATGAGCTAAAGTCGCCACTTTGCCTAGTTCGTCAGTTGTCACTTTTTTTAAGCAGTGAGGAATCACTAACACAAATTGAGGCTAAAAAATATTTACGACAGATTGTGGCTGTGAGCGAAAGGGGGCTACGTCTAGCTAATGATTTGGCGCGAGTTGGTAATTTAGGGCAATTAGAATTTAATCTCGAACCATTGAGTCCAACTGAAGTCTGCCGCCAAGTAGCTGAAGAGATGTCGGGATATTATGGAATTAATCAGAAGCGTTTAATAGTGCGTTCTAAGCAACGGCAGCACTACTTAGCTATGGCGAACTACGACCTCTTAAAATCGGTTTTGGTAAATTTTTGCGACAATGCTTTGCACTACGCTGATAGCCGTCGTCCAGTAGAGATTAATATTTCTTTGCATAAAAAGCCACAAAAAATTCGAATTGCGGTGCGTGATTATGGTCCACGCCTACCATTGAAAGTTTGGCGTAGCCTAAAGGGACGTCAGCCAATCACGCCAGGTTCGTATTCTTCACGGCCACTCAGCAGTGGTTTAGGATTGTATTTAGCCGATCAGTTCGCCGGTGCCATGCGGGCTAATATTGGTGGTATTGCTCATAATGATGGTGCTACTTTCTTTATTGATTTAGATGCTTCTAAACAGCTTTCTCTATTATGAAATCAGCAAGAATTCTAGTTATAGACGATGATGTTCTGTTTGCGAATTTGATTAAGCGAACCTTATCTGACAATTATAAAGTAAAAATCGCGTCAGACGCCTGGTCTGGTATGGACGCGATAGATAACTTCAAGCCTGACGCAATAGTGCTGGATATCTTGATGCCAGCGGTCAATGGTTTAAGTTTTTTGCAAGAATTAATGTCCTACGAGGACACTGCTAAGATTCCAGTGCTGGTTTGTTCAAGCATAGCTGACCAGATGAATTTAGGCTACTTACATCAGGCGGGGGTTGTCAGGTTGATTGATAAATCAACTATGCAGCCATCCGACATTGCTGATTATATTGCCGATGTGCTCGACAGGAGAGGAAGTGTCTAAATTTACACGAACTCAGGCTTTTGTACTGCGTCGAACAAACTATGGTGAGGCTGATCGGATTTTAAATTTGATAACACCTCTTGGGCAAATTTCGGCGATTGCGCGTGGGGCACGTAAATCTAAAAGTAAATTGGCAGGCGGGATTGAAATGCTGTCTTTAGTCGAGTTGGTTTTAGTGGAAGGGCGGGGTGATTTAAAAACCGTTACCTCAGCTCGCTTATTGCGTTTTTTTGATGTAATTTTATCTGATTATGATCGCTTGACTTTTGCTCATCTAGTATTTAAGCAAATCGGTAGGGCTAGTCGAGAAACCGAAGGCAGTGAATGGTTTGTGATTGTAAAGCAGGTTTTAGAAGCTCTTAATCGACCGATGGTAAACTTTGACTTAATTCAGGCTTGGTTTTATTTACGTCTTACTAGTGAATTAGGCGAGGCGCTTAATCTAGTAAATGATATTGACGGACAGATTTTAATGGCTGAGGTAAAATATGATTATGATTTAGAAAATAGAGGTTTGGTTGTGTCAGTCAGTGGTTCGTTGACAGTTGAGCATATAAAAGTACTTCGTCTACTACTGGCTTCGCCGCTAGAAATCGTTCTGAAAGTTAAGAATATAGCAAATCTTAGCCCAGTAGTCCTGTCGATCGCTCGAGCTCATGCGGCGATTAATTGATTTTAGCCTGCTCCCTAGTGTACAATTAAAAGATATGAAGGCGAATAAAATGGATGAAATTATAGCTTTTTGTAAGCGCCGAGGATTTGTTTATCCAGGAAGTGAAATTTATGGTGGTGAGGCTGGGCTTTATGACTTCGGGCCGTATGGTGTTGAGCTTTTAAATAATATTAAAAAGGTCTGGTGGCGAAGTACTGTGCATCTGCGGGATGATTATGTTGGTCTTGATAGCGCGATGTTTAAGAATCCAGAAGTTTGGCGAGCAAGCGGACATGTTGATGGTTTTGCTGATCCTTTGGCGGAATGTAAAGAATGTAACACTCGCATTCGAGTTGATAAAGAGTTGGCAACAATCGGGGTAGCGGCTGATGAGAAGATGTCAGAAGAAGAGTTGAATAAGATTTTTGACGCTAATCGAGATAAAGTTAAATGTCCAAAATGTGGTAAAAAGAACTTTAGTGAAGTGAGATTGTTCAATTTATTAGTGCAGTCTAACCTAGGCGATTTAAGTGGTAATGGTGAGCGTCCGGTTTATTTGCCAGGTGAAGCTTGTCAGGGTATTTATCTTAATTTTAAGAATGTGGTTGACACTACTCGGATGAAGATTCCTTTTGGTATTGCTCAGATTAATAAAGCTTTTCGTAATGAGATTAGTCCGCGTAACTTCTTATTCCGCACGCGCGAAATGGAGCAGGCTGACACGCAATATTTTGTTCGGCCACATGAAAACAAAGAGGCTTATGAGCGGATTAAACAGGAGCGCTGGGATTGGTATGTCAACGAGCTGGGTATTAATCCAAAGAAGTTACGCTGGCATCAACATGAAAATTTAGTTTTTTATGCTAATGATGCTTGGGACATTGAATACGAATTTCCAAGCTATGGTTTTGATGAGGTCGAAGGTATCCATGATCGAACCGATTATGACCTACAGCAACATATGAAATTTTCTGGCGTCGACCTTAGTTATCATGATCCGCAAACTAACGAGAAGTATATCCCATGGATTTTAGAGACGTCAGTGGGCCTAGGGCGAATCTTTTTAACAGTAATTTCTGATGCCTATACTGTTGAAACATTAGAAAATGGTGATAATCGAACTATCTTGAAGCTAAAGCCCGAATTAGCACCAGTTAGGTATGCTGTCTTTCCGTTGTTAAAAAACAAACCAGAACTAGTCTCAAAAGCACGTGAAGTCTATGAAGCTTTGAGACAAAAGTATGTCTGCGAATGGGATGATAATGGTAACATTGGTAAGCGTTATCGTCGTCAAGACGAAATTGGTACGCCATACTGTGTTGTAATTGATTTTGATACCCTTGAAGACGATACTGTGACGGTGCGCGATCGTGATACTGCTGAGCAAACACGTGTGGCAATTAATGAATTAATTAATTAAAATTTACAAAAGAGAAAACCTCCCTAAATAGGGAGGTTTTTATTTTTATAAATCAGTGGAGGTTATTTAACCTCTCAATCCGGCTAGGGGTTGAAGCAACAGGAGGGCGGCTTCTTCACCTAACCAGATTGAGAGATTAAAACAATCCAGACTCTCTTGCTCTCGAGCGGTATGGCTATATTCTTGCCTTTTTAGCTAATCTCATAACTTAACCAAGTTTAGTGGCCTCGACCGTCACACGTCCGAGATGGATCATGAATTATTCCTCTACGATTTATAATTTGTTTTGGTGCGCGGTTGGCTCATTTCTGAATCAACCGTACTTCTATATTAGCATAACCTAGTTAAAATGTCAATAGTAGTAAATTGTTAATTTGACAAGATTGTGTTGTTGGCGAAGTATTGGAGGTGTGGTATATAATGTTAAGTAAATGGAAGAGATAAGCTCAGCGCGCAATACAACGTTTAAGGTGTTGCTTAAATTAGCTAAGCGACGCGATTATCGTCGAGAAAAAGGCCTGATAATTTTTGACGGTGTAAAAATAGTTAAGGATTACTTAATAAATGGCGGTCGGCCAAAAATATTAATATTCAACAAATCTAAATTAGACAAAATTGATTTACCACCAATTAATCCAGAAGTGCGACAAATCGTACTGACTGCCAGTCTGTTTAATCGCATAAGTCAGGTTGAGGAGTCGTCTGGATTGGTTTGTGTGACTAAACTACCCGAATCAAGTTATGACGTAGTCAGCTCTAAAAGCAAACTTGGAACGGTCTTACTCCTTGAGCAGGTGCAGGATCCAGGTAATTTAGGTGCTATATTTCGTAGCTGTTTAGCTTTTGATGTATCGACTGTATTTTTGTCATCAGGTTCAGTCGATGTCTGGTCGCCTAAGGTTATCAGATCAAGCGCTGGTGCTAATTTTGCCCTAAATATCTACTCTGATGTGCCACTAGGTGAGATTATAAGTAAATTAAGAAGTATTGGTTATCAGATTTTAGCAACTAGTCCGTCAGCCCAGAAATCAATTCAATCGATTGATTTTACTGAAAAGAAAGTTGCTTGGCTATTTGGCAATGAGGGCAGGGGGTTAAGTGATAGCCTAATGAATCAAGCTGATGACAATGTTTTAATTCCACAATCAAGTCAACTGGAGTCGCTTAACTTGGCAACGTCAGTAGCTGTTTGTTTGTACGAACAGTCGAGACACAAGAATATCTAATTGACTTTTATGCTATTTTATGCTAATATAAGAGTATGAAAAAGAAACAAAACAAAAAGATCAAACGAAACCGTTTCCTTACCAAACTCAATGAGTGGGCGGAAACACCAGAAAGTAAATATGATAAGAAGCTGCCGTCGGGTATGATGGCAGTTAGGACACTGGAATATGATATTGTCTTGTCGATTCTAGCTGTGTCTTTATTCATTAACCTAGCACTGTTCGCTTCTTGGATGGTAATACAGGCTAATCCGGCCATAAGATTACTACTGGTATCATTAAAATAAGTACCTCTCAACATCAGGCAAATTAAAAGTTATCCACATTTCCGTGGATAACTTTTAATTTAATGAAAAATGGGTAAAAAGGGTATTGCAGTGGGTGACGGTGGGTAGTAAAATAGAACCAGTGGATAAATAAACACAAAAACCACTAAAATAAAAAATAAATCTAAGGGATGAAATGCAACTAGATTACTTCGAAAGGAAGCTGGATGATAAACATCGTTTAACTATTCCAGTTGAATTACGCGAAGAGTTTAGTGACGGCATTATCATTACCCGAGGATTTGGCAAGTACCTGCACCTTTATGCTCAAAGCGTCTGGGATCGCGAAGTTGAGCCGGCGCTCCAAGGTAGTATCCTCGATGAGAGGGTGGCTGATTTGAATGTACGGTTTCGTCGTGGCAAGACTAGTGCGGCACTCGACCAAAAACAAGGTCGTGTGACGATTGAGCAACATTTGCTCGATTACGCTGGAATTGATCGGGACGTGGTAGCAATTCGTGCTGGCAAGTACTGGCGACTGATGACTCCGAATGCTGAAGTTTGAAGTCGTCCTGCACATTAACAATTCATTCTAGACTGGATACCTGGTAGCTTGGCCTAGGTTGTGCTCACCTAGTGCGAGAAACGAGCTGAACATTTATCAACACACACACCTCCCAAAAAATTCACCTCACAACAAATAAGTCTCTCAAACGATTGCTTTTAACTCCCTTAAAGGAATCGGTAAACCTTATCTGTTACTAAAATAAAAATTACACAAAAACAAACAGTCAAGCTACTGGATACCCGGTCTAGAATGGAAACCAAGATGACATGAAGCAACCAGTTCACATACCAGTTTTATTAAAGCCAACTTTAGATACTCTCCAGCCGCAGACAGGGGAGTCTTATTTGGACTTAACAGCTGGCTATGCGGGTCATGCTCAGGCAATTTTAAAGATAACTCAGTCTCCAGATCTAGCGGTTCTAGTAGATCGTGATCAGGTGGCAATTGACTATATTGGCAGTTTATCGCTAGGAGTAAAGTTAGTACATCAAGATTATCTTTTAGCTGCTAAGACCTTGGTCGAGGAGGGTCGTCAGTTTGATATGATCTTGTTAGACCTAGGTGTGTCATCGCCACAATTGGATGTGGCCGAAAGGGGTTTTTCTTTTAATAAAGAAGCACCCCTTGATATGCGTATGAACCAGAGTGATCGCTTGACGGCTGATGACGTGGTAAATCGCTATCCAACCAAACAATTAGCTAAGGTTATCCATGAATATGGAGAGGAGGGCGCTAAAACTGCTCTGATTATGGCTAAGAACATTGTGGCTCATCGTCCAATTAAAACTACGACCGACTTGGCCGACCTGATTGAACAGCAATTTGGTCGGCGTGGTCGAGTTCATCCTGCTACAAAGTTATTTCAAGCAATTCGTATAGAAGTGAACCAAGAATTAGTTCAAATCGAACAAGTTTTGCCACTTTTGCCGAAGTTGTTAAAGTCCGGTGGCCGTTTAGCGATTATTACTTTTCATAGCTTGGAAGATCGCTTAGTAAAACAATTCCTACAACGAGAATATCGTAAGGGTTTAGTGGGTGAATTGGTTGCTACCGGCAAACCAATCAGTGGTAAAATTGAAAAAGATTCCAATCCGCGCTCGCGCAGCGCCATGCTTCGCGGGGCTTACAAAAAATAAAAACAAACAGGAGGCAACATGCCAAAACAAATTCAAGTCGCAAACCGATCTCGGGCTTGCAAGATTGCAGTCCGAATTGGCTAGTGCCTTAGTTATTTAGTTAATGGAGTGCTCACTGCTCGGAGCCAAACTAGTTCCGAGCGGTGGGGGGATTTTCCTAATATCAAAAACAAATAGTAAACATACATGAATCGCAAAAATAAACCAACCTATATTTCTAAAAGACGTGCGTCAAATTACAATTATGGACGCAATCAGAATATTTCTGCTTATGAATCGGCTATCAAACTTGGACCGATAACCAGTACACTAATGATTGGTCTAATGGTTACCGTTCTTGGCTTGATTTATTTAACTCAGGCTACGCGCGTCACGAGCTATGATTATCAACTTAGTCAGATTGATGCTAAAATTGCTGAACTATCTTCACAAAAATCTAATTTAGAGATTGAAAAAGCTCGTCTGACATCAATTCAAACACTGACGGGCAGTACAGTGGCGCAGAACATGACGCCGTCTTCTAGTGTTGACTACGTACGTAACTAATAAATAATTGAAGCTAAGGTGGTCGCTCAGTAGTCAGCGACCATTTTTTAAGCTATAATAATACTTATGGAAAAACGTTCGACTAAAGATTCGCGCGTTAGTTTGATTGTAGCGATGATGATAATCACTTTCGCTGTTTTTATTGTTCGGTTGTTTTATATTCAGATAATTTCTCATGCTAAATACACCGAGATGGCCTATAAAGAGCAGGTTAAGAAATTGACTATTCCTGCCAAGCGAGGATTGATTTACGCCATGGATGGCACAACGCCGACTCCAGTTGTATTAAACACAACAGTTTATAAAATGTTTATCGATCCAGTAGTAGTGAAAAATCAAGGGGCGGTTAAAGCGGCTTTATTTGAATTAGCACCTAATAATGTTTTACAGCCTGATAAGCTAGACGATAAATTTGCCAAAACCGGTAGTCGCTATCAGATAGTAGCCGATAATTTGACTAGAGAGCAGGCTAAGGGGTTAAAGGAAAAAAGACTGTCTGGTGTTGGCTTTCAGGAGGTGTCAAAACGGGTTTATCCAGAGGGTACATTAGCATCGCAAGTCTTGGGATTTGTTAATGCTGAAGGTGGTCAATATGGTGTTGAGGGGGGGTTAAATGATCGGCTTAGTGGTCAAGATGGACTCCTAGAATCAGTAACTGATATTGCTCAGGTTCCATTAACAATTGGTGAGCAAAATACTCATATTCCTGCTAAAGATGGTGACAATATAGTTTTGACACTTGATAAGAACATCCAAGCCTACGTCGAGAAGATTGTTTTAGAGTCGGTTGATCGATTTGGCGCTGACGAGATTAGCGTGCTGGTCATAAATCCAAATAATAATTCTATTATGGCACTGGCGAACTATCCGAGTTTCGATCCGAGTGAGTATCAAAAGGTTTCTGATGTGTCTCTATTCAATAATCGGGTAACTATGGTCCCATACGAACCAGGATCAGTTATCAAGACTCTTACTATGGCTATGGGATTAAATGAAAATATTATTACACCAACTACGACTTTTTATAATACTGATCGAGTGAAAGTGGCAGATCGTCAGGTTGTTAATGCCATTAAGGGACATACTGGTAATGTAACAATGCAAGATGCTATGCGCTATTCACTAAACACCGGAATGATTGAGATCTTGTCTCGGGCGGGAGGTGGACAAATCAATTCCAAATCCATCAATTTACTTTATAAGTATTTTTATGACGACTTTGGTTTAGGTCAGCAAACTGGGATAGAAATTCCTGAAGTGTCGGGAATAGTAGTCCCACCAACGAGTCATGAAGGTAATGCTGTACGCTATTCTAATATGGCATTTGGTCAGGGCATGAACGTAACGATGTTACAAACTGCAGCTGCTTTTGCTGGTGTAATTAATGAAGGTAAATATTATCGTCCAACTATAGTTGGTGGTGTGATTGATTCAAACGGAGAGTTTCAGTCTGCTATGTCTTCTGAACCAGCTCGCCAAATAGTCACGCCAGAAACATCCTACACGTTACGGAAAATGGTATCAGAGGTTCGCTCGTCTGACAGTACTGGTTGGTCAGATCCAGCTGGTTTTGAAATCGGTGGTAAAACCGGTACAAGCGAGACTTTACGTGATGGTAAATATATCAAAACTCAAACTATTGCGAGTTATCTTGGTTACGGGGGTGGTGTCAGGCCAGAATATGTTATTATGGTGCAGGTTGGAGCTAAAGATCGCTATATGGTGGGCGGTGCCGTAGCGGCACCAATATTTAACGAGATTTCTAATTGGTTGATTCAATATTTAAAAATACCCCCAAAGGAGTAAAATAGATACATTATGAAAGAACAGATTATCCAAGGTTTTGAGCTAAGTATTCTTCTTTGTTTAATAGCCCTATTGGGTGCAGTGGTGTTGACACCAATATATACTCATTTTGCTTATAAATACAAATTTTGGAAGAAGCAGCGTAAATCAGCGGTCACTGGTGAAAAATTGACAGTCTTTAATAAGTTGCATGCCAAAAAATTTAGGCGGCCATTGCCTACGATCGCGGGAATTATAATGCTGGTTGTAGTGACTTTAACGACGCTGTTTTTTAATCTTGATAGGCGCCAGACTTGGTTGCCATTAGCTGCCTTTGTGGTCGGTGGTTTAGTAGGTTTGGTTGATGACATCATCAATGTTTTCGGTGATGGTAAGGGCGTAGCTGGCTTACGCTCAAGTATTAAATTTACTATGATATTAGCTCTTGGCACAGTTCTTGGTTTATTCTTCTTTATTAAATTAGGCTATAACTCAATCTTTGTACCATTTTTTGGTAGTTTGCATGTTGGTTGGTTAATTGTACCGATATTTGCTTTTGCGGTAGTGGCGACAGGTAACGCAGTTAATATCAGTGATGGATTGGATGGTTTGGCCGGTGGCTTATCGGCAATCGCTTTCTTTACATATGGCATTATCGCTCTGTTACAGGGCAATGGCCTATTGGCAGCCTTTTGCATGACCGTTGTGGGTACGTTGTTTAGTTATTTATGGTTTAATGTCTATCCTGCACGTTTTATGATGGGTGATACCGGTGCTTTTGCGTTGGGTACAGCTCTTGGTGTGGTAGCGATGTTTACCGATTCTTTCTTATTACTCCCCATAATTGGCGTTGTATTTGTAGTTGAGGCAGGCTCTAGTTTAATTCAGATTATTTCGAAGAAGTTCTTTCATCGCAGAATCTTCATATCGGCACCATTGCATCAACACATTCAGGCCAAGGGTTGGCCAGAAATGAAGATTACCGCAAGATTCTGGCTGATAGGCATCGGTGCAGCTGTTATTGGCTTATTAGTAGCGATCATGGGCGGACACATTAGATGAGTTATCGCTATTATCAACCGCAGAAGTCCAGAAGTCCAAATTCTACTAGGTCATCACCTTCTGATAAAAGGGGTTTTGTGGACATTTTACGTAGTATTGAGCGTAGTTCATCTGTTTTTTCTTTTATTAAACAGGATGGTCGAAGAAATTCTAGCGGGAAGCCAATTGTTAGGCGCCATCGACCCGATTATTACTTAGTTCTTTTTATGGCGCTTCTATGGCTGTTTGGGTTGATAGTTATGTTTGCTATCAGTCCGCAGATTGTAAATGTTTCCAATAAAGTTCGTGGTAGCGACACTAATCAATATTATTATTTTATTAAACATCTTATATCGGTTTTGTTAGCTGTAGTTGCCTTTTTGATTATGCGGCGAGTGTCGATGGACTTTCTTAAGAAGCGTCTGATTTGGTTGCTTTCGATTGGCTTTGGTTTATGTTTGCTGCTATTTATAATTTCTAAGATTTCTCCTGAAACAGTCTGTTCTTTGGGTGCTTGTCGTTGGCTGCGCTTCGGTAGTTTTTCGATCCAAGTGGCGGAAGTCTTGAAGCTCTGCTTGTTAATCTTTTTTGTTTTCTTTTGGGCATATCTTTCTGATAATAATATTATTAATCAGCCTAGGTCGCTTATTTGGTCGGTTGTTTTGATTGGCTTGGCGACTTTTATAACTATGGTGTGGCAAAAAGACTTAGGAACCAGTTTGGCCCTAGTGATATTTCTAATGTTGATGATATGGATGGCTGGTGTAAAAAAAAGGTATGTAGTCGGCTTAATGTTAGTGATGTTGGTTTTTGGTATATTAGCTATTATTGCTCAGCCGTATCGCTTAGAGCGTATTAAGACCTTTTCTCAAGGCGATAGTGCCACTATGAGTAGTTCTAATCGACACAGTATAGAAGCTAAGATTGCGCTTGGTAGTGGTGGCTGGTTTGGTTTGGGTGTTGGTAATAGTATTCAGTCAACTGGATATTTACCAGAAGCTATAAACGATTCAATATTTCCCATTATAGGAGAAATTTTTGGTTTTATTGGCACTACGATAGTTCTGGTATTATTTGCTGCATTGCTTTGGCGTCTATTGAGGGGTGTAATTTATTCGCATAGTTTACTGGGTAGATTAATGTTTGTTGGTGTCTTTGGTTGGGTATTTGCTCACTTGGTGCTGAATGTGGCCTCTATGACAGGTTTAGCGCCAGTTACGGGCATTACTTTACCGTTTCTGAGCTATGGTGGTACCAGCATGATTTTTTTAGCAGCTGCCTTGGGTTTAGCCTTTCAAGCCTCGGCTTATACAGCTCACACACCATATTATCGGGAAGTGCGAGGAAAGAGGTAAAAAATGTCGAGAAAAAGATTACTTTTAGTTGGTGGTGGTTCTGGTGGTCATATCACGCCATTGTTGGCAGTTACTAAACAGCTCAAAGATCAGACCAATCTTGAGATTAGGTTGTGGTGTGATGAAAAGACTCTAAAAACTTCGCAGGAGCTGTTTAGGCAGTATAACGATATAAGAATAGAAAAGATTTTAGCTGGTAAATTAAGGCGGTACAATCATCTAAAATGGTGGCAGCATATGACGTGGTCGATTTTTTGGCCAAATTTTAAAGATTTCTTTAAATTTTTAGCGGGTTTGGCCCAGAGTTTCATAAAGTTAATTATTTGGCGACCAAATCTAATATTTGCCAAAGGTGGCTATGTTTGCTTGCCAGTTGGTTTGGTGGCGCGCATACTTCGTGTCAAAGTTGTTATTCACGACTCAGATACTCTTCCAGGATTAACGAACAGGGTCTTGTCAAAATCAGCAGTTCGTATCGCAACGGGGTTTCCGGCTGAGTATTATTCTTATCCAAAAGAAAAAACAGTGTTTACTGGCATACCAATTCGGTCAGAATATAGACCAGTCGGGATAAGTCAGCAAATTGAGCTAAAAAAGAAACTTGGGGTGCCTATCGACCAACCATTGGTGTTAGTTATGGGTGGTGGTCTTGGTTCCAGATGCTTAAACCAAGCGGTAATATTTGGCCAGCATCGTTTAACGCAAAACTTTTCAGTTGTTTTAGCCAGTGGCGAGACCGAATATAGCAAAGTTGTAGAACAAATTGTTACTCCTGTAAAAGTTCAGCCTTTCTACAGTAATATACACCAGTATATATTGGCTAGTGACTTAGTAATTTGCCGAGCAGGGGCGACGACTTTAGCTGAGTTGGCATCGAGTCGTAAGCTAGCTATAGTGGTGCCTAATACTAAATTAGTGGGCGGCCATCAGTTAAAAAATGCTGAAGTATTAAGACAAGCTGGTGCAGCGATAATTATAGAAGAAGATATTGTGTCTAACGAGCCTGAAAGGTTGATTAAAAAAATTGTGCAGCTATTATCTAACAGTGACTCTAAAACGACTCAATTAATGCTGGACAATTTTTATCAATTAGCTAAGCCTAGCGCAGCGAGTGCTGTAGCGAAGCTAATTATAAAAGAGGTGGGGTAGGTGATAAGTAGAATATTTAATCGACAACGCCAGTCGCCTTCTCGGCAAGCAGGCAATCGATCCGGTCGTCGTTTTGCTAAATTTCAGCGAGGTAATGCCATATCATCGAGTGCGACTAGGGGAGTGACGCGAGCTGATTTCCGAGTATTATCGCGACGTCGATCAAGAGTTGCGCGTCTTCTTGTTTTCTCACTTTCCGTAGTAGTAATAACCATAGTTATTGTTACTCAGACGATTCATAATCCCGTTATTAAGATAGATGATGTTAGCGATGAGGTAAATGTAGAAAAATATACAACGATCTTGATAGATTATTTTGATACTAATCCGACTGAGCGTCTTAAGTTGGCGCTTAACATTGATTCTATTAACTCTTTCTTATCCTCATCTGCTCCAGAAATCGAGCGAATTAAATCTATTGCTACTGGTTTTGGTCGCTCTGAGATTAAGCTAATCGCTCGTCGCCCAGTTGTAATGTGGGAGAGTTCCGGTAAAAAGTATTATGTGGATGCACTTGGCAAGCCGTTTACAGTTAACTACTTTTCTGACCCAGATATTATAGTTGATGATCGTTCCGGTGTATCACTGTCATCAGTTGATCGGGTTGCTAACGATAACTTCATTAGCTTTATTGGCCAATCAGTGTCTGTAGCAAATCAATCTGACTTAACGGTTAAGAAAGTGATTATTCCGCCGTTGACTACGAGACAATTAGAGATATACGTTAATAACCTTCAGTTTCCTATTAAAATGACCACCTCTGCTAGTGTTGTCAGACAAATAAACGATGCTAGCCGTA
Organism: Candidatus Nanosyncoccaceae bacterium; assembly: GCA_050950465.1. Taxonomy (GTDB): domain Bacteria; phylum Patescibacteriota; class Saccharimonadia; order Saccharimonadales; family Saccharimonadaceae; genus CAZRIZ01. Next base: position 119,769 of record JBMNHQ010000002.1, read on the forward strand.
CTATTAAGTTTTTGCAAGAACACGACATTTCACCGTCTTATATAGATGTTCGAGTGGAGCGCAAGGTTTATTACAAATAAAATTGGCACACAGTTCAGCCAGTAGGGCGCTAGGAGGGCAGTCCCTTGCTGGCTGAACAGTATGCCAACTGACTTTAATATTAGCAAAGTGCTAATGTGATGTCAATATCAAAGATTTTGTTATCGAGGTAGCTCTACTCCACACCACTCGGTGTGTTCGCTTTTTGTACAGTACAAAAAGCGTAACATTAGCTTGAAAAAATATATAATAATATCAAAATCATAAAAAATCAAATAGGGCGTGAGAATAGGGAAAAATAGGGTAGTAAAAAACATTTTTTGAAAAAAGCAAATGAAGCTAAAATGAGCTGTGGAAAACGGTTTTGCGGATTTGTATAACAGCTAACTAAAATACGGACGCACAGCGTGTGTATTGAATATATAAAATAAATAACAAGATAATCTTAATTGTTGCTGTCTGTTTGTTTTTCACCAACCCCCTATCACGATAGGGGTAAAAAATAGAAAGGGGGTTTTGTACTTGGATAAGTGTTGTTAGGCACAGTATATCCTGTACTACGTAAAAGATATATTGTGCGACGTAAGAATAAACACAGAAACGTGAGTATGAGTTCATAAGCTTGCAGCTGATTTTTGCTGCCGATTAAGATTTTGTTGTTTTTTCATAGGCCCCCCTGCTGGACAGTATTTATTGGCGATTTCGGATATGTTGCTATTAATTTGCTAAACGATTTGTGCGGCTGTTTTTATCGCAAAATAAAAATTAATGGCAATTTTGTTGTAACTTATTATCCTATACTTTTATTGTAAAATTTGTGATGACATATTGACGTGTTAGTAAAAAGAATGATGTTCGCTTTTAGTTCGCCTGTCGGCTAATATTAAATTATACGAATAGACTATTGTGATTTGCGGCGCGATTGTTTATTGCGGCGCGGCTTGCGTTGACGTTTTGTGTTGCTGGTAATAACTTGAATCTCGTTCGAATCATTACTCTTATCCCCCACTTTCAGCTCAGTTTCCTCTGCCAAGATAGCTTTTAAATCCTTAAGCTGATTAGTATTGATTTTACGCTCTGGTTGTTGGTTGCTACTACTGCCACCACTCCAAGGGGCAGCGTTAGGGCTAGTTTTCTTAGGGTCAAAGGGTGGCCGAGGAGCGTCGTCTCTCTTGCCCTGTCTGGCTTCGTTGTAACGTCGCCGAGAGGGTGTATCAAATTGTTCGGGTATCTTGATAGTATCTTGGATTTCTTCCTCAACCTCTTCACGGCTACGTGAATAGTTTTTTCGACTCCATTCAATAATCTGAGCAGAGAAATCTTGACGCGGCTCTGGTAGGTTTAGGGTAGTGGCCGAAAAAGCGGTTTGCTTCTCACCACTAATAATCATGCTGATAATAAAGTGCCGATTGTGCATACTGAGAAGGTCTTGGGCTTCAAATTGTGGTTCAAATTGTTTGGCTAAAATTGGGGCATCGTCAGCTGATACGCGGAATGAGATAATAGATCCAACGTTGCCAAAAACAGCATCACGTACCGATTCTTGCATTTGAGCTATATATTGATTAGCAACGGTTAAGCTGAGACCGTATTTGCGGGCCTCTGACAGAATGGTAGCAAATGAGTCGGTGGCAAAATTTTGGAATTCGTCGACATAGAGATAAAAAGGTCTTCGATCATTGACATTAGGAATGTCGGCGCGACTCATAGCGGCTAGTTGAATTTTAGTTACTAAGAATGATCCTAAAATAGCAGCATTATCTTCACCAATTAAGCCTCTTGATAAATTAACGACTAAAATCTTACCCTCGTCCATGATTTGACGGATATTGAAAGTTGACTTAGGTTGGCCGATGATATTGCGAATGATAGAGTTGGCAGTAAATGCCCCTACCTTATTTAAGACTGGTGCTACGGCTTCGGTCTCGTATTTTTCGTTCCAGCTGGCAAATTCTTTCTTCCAAAACTGTAATACTACCGCGTCGTTTACATAATTTAATGTTTCTTTACGGAATTCCTTGTCAGTTAGCATACGAGTAATATCAAGCATGGTGGTACCGGGGCGCTCTAGTAGTGCTAGAAGTGTAAAGCGTAAAATATGTTCTAAGCGCGGTCCCCATGAGTCGCCAAACATGCGTTTTAATACTCCAATCACCTCTGAGGCGACTAGAATGCGTTGTCCCAAATGAGTTACTTCTAGTGGGTTGAAACCGACTGGAAAAGCAGTATCAGCTGGGTTAAAGTAGACCACATCTTTGATGCGCCTTTCGGGTATAAATTTCATGTTGTTTATAGCGAAGTCGCCATGCGGATCAATAATGGCATAGCCTTGATCATGATAAATATCACTTAGCGCTAGAAGCTCTAGTGTACCTGATTTTCCTGCACCAGTTTGACCAATAATATAAAGATGGCGTGAACGGTCACGGCGTAGCATACCAAATTGATGATGAACGCCACGGAAGTTAGTTAGTCCAAAAGCTGAAACTTCTGGGTTGACTGGGTCACCCATCCGTAAAACTGGTAGTTTAGCTGGTGGCTCAGCTGTTTTGGAGGTTGCCCAAACGATATTGGGCGTCTCAACGTTAGTGTGTGGTAAATGATAAACACTAGCTAATTCCTCGATATTTAATATGAAGCCATCATTTTGTGCAAAAGAACGTTTTTGAAAGCGGTCGATGTTGATTTCATCAAAAGATGACTTTTTGGCAGTAAAACCATTGAGGTTGGTGCTATTAAATTGTTTAAATGTTCCAACTAACGCTTGCATTCTTAAGTGGGCATTCTCTTGGCTGCCACCTAGGTAGGCTAATTGAATCTTAACACGGTAGCCGAGCTTATTGGCTTTTTTCTCCGCTTCACTAACGCGTGACTTGTCTCGCTCTGATAGCTCAACGGTTTTCTCGGTTACATCTCCTTCTGGTGGCTGCCACAAGGCCTCAACCAATGACCCGATCCACTGCCAGTTAATGCGAAACTTCATACTAGTACCACTGCGCACTTTTTCGATCCAAGACTCGGCTTGTTTATGCCAATCATCAGCAATCGGTCGAATCAAGAGTTGCACCCAGAGCTCTTCGTTGCTATCTTCTAGCTTAGCTAATGTACCAGTGATACCCGCTAGTGGATCGACATCAAAACCATCGAAAGTTTTAATAGGAAGAAATTCAACATCAGTTAAGTTTAAGTCGGTTGTGTAAATTACCTGTCTATTAGTATGAGTGGTATAGTCATCATCAGCTACTTTAATTTGTACAGTTGGATATTGAGCATAGATTTGTCCTTCGACAAAATTTTGTAGATGTCTTGGTACACAAACATAAAATCTAATTTGCCCATTAACCGAGGCAATCTCAAAACTTAAATGCTCCTGGTTGGGGTGCATTGCACCAGTTTGATCGCGTAAGATTCCGTGTAGACTAGCAAACATCTGTTCAGCTGCCAACTCTGACTTGTCATTAGTTTTAGGAATTTCCAATAATAGCAGGACATTGTCAACGTTAGTTACAGTTAAAGAGTTAACTTTTTCATAATTACGCCAAGTAAGATACACCAACACAATAACAATTGGCATCCAGACGTACCAGTTGAGCAAAAAGGTAAACAGGCGGCCGATAATCGATGCAAACAGAGGTAACATACTACAGTATTTTAGCATGTTACAGCTAATTCTTCAATTGCTGTATAGTGATTAAGAACTGGGGAAACAAATTATTCTTGTTCGTCGACTGGTTGGTAGATATAAGTAGCCTTAGCAACTCGCTTAAACTCGGGCCGTGATTGTAGATTTAGTAATACAGTAGTTTCTTTAACCTGTCGTCTCTTCAACACAGCTTTAACAATATCGTCTCGTCCCATAGGTTCCTTGCTATTCTTCAGAACTGCTGTAATGACGTCAGCTACAGTTCCCTTCTTGTATCCCCATTCTGATAGAGCGTAGATACCGCGACCAATCAAGACAAAACGATCGTCTTTGATTAACTCATTATGAACCGCTTGCTTAGTGACATCTTTTCGCTTAAAGTCACTGTTCTTAATAGCACGATTAATTTCCGAGAAATGCATTGGCTTCTTAGCTTGGCTTAAAACGACGTAAATCTTGTCTTTTATGTTTTTAGGATTAACTTCTGGCCACTTTACTAGTCCCCAGAGACCGTTCAGGGTTGCTAGTTTTTTAGAAACTTTGGCAAGTGCCTCAATATGACTTGGATGCTCGTAATCTAATTTAGTATCCAATTCTGTTAACGTCATCGGTTTTTTATTCTTCTTGATTACATTAACAATCTCATCAACTCGGGCGCGAACCTCTTTTTTATCGCCATAATCAAAAATTCCAACAGTGTAGTAGTAATTGTCATTTTCGTCAATTACGGTTAATTGACTGCTAATCTCAGCAATAAATGACAGTTGTGATTGCTCGACGCCAGTTGATTCGCGGTTTAGTAGCTTATTGGTGAGCTCGCCAATACGACCAACTCGCCCGAGTTCAATTAGGTTGCGAATGATGATTTTCTCTGATTGAGCTAGTCCAGTAATCTTTTTGTTTTCAGCAGCAATTTTTAATCGAATTGTAATAGCTTTTTCTAATTGACGAACTCGTTCACGAGTTATGTCAAGATAACCACCAATTTGTTCGAGCGTTTCTCGTCGATCCTTCAAACCAAACCGACGGATCATAATTTCCTTCTCACGCTCCTGTTCCACCACCTGTAAAATATTATTAACTGCCTGCTTAAGGTCAATTTGTTCAACTGATGGATTTTGGTCAGTCATTGTGTAGTTCGTCCTCTCTTGCTTTTCCTATATAAATATTATATGACTATATACCCCACTTTGTCAAGCAACAACAATTCATATATCGTCAAAAAATGTTATATCGTAATTAATTATATCACAAAATCGACAATAGCAACATAAAATATGTTGCTAATTTATAATACATTAACTTTATTTTTTAGTAGGTTTCGTGCTCTTCTTACCAGCTCGGCGGCGAGTTGGTTTTTTGACCCGTTCTTCCAAGATTTGCTTAGCTTGCTCTTCAGTAATCTTAGTCGGATCTTGTTTCTTAGGAATTCTGGCGTTAGTTTTACCGTCGGTTACATAAGGTCCGTAGGGTCCACGAATAATCTTAATCTTACCCCATTGGGCAATGTTTTTATCCTTTTCGGCTTGAATCTTCTTTTCATAGAGCTCTAGCGCTTCTTTGAGTGTAATAGTCATAGGATCGAGCGGTTTAATACTTACAAAAAGTTTGTCTACTTGAATATACGGACCGAATCGGCCGATATTAGCTTTGATTTCCTTACCATCTTTAGTTTGACCAACCAGACGTGGCAATTTAAAAGCTTCGATGGCTTGTTCGAGAGTGACAGTTTCGATTTGGGTGTCTTTAGGTATAGGGGCGAAACGCGGTTTCTCGCTGTTGTTGGTTTCTCCCAACTGTAACATTGGTCCAAAGCGACCAAGACGAGCATAGATTGGCTTCTTCTCTTTAGGATGCTCTCCGACTAGGCGGGCATTGCTTACTTCCGAGCGCTTAATGTCTTTTGCTTCCATTACTAATTTATGAAATGGCTTATAAAAGTCGGTTAGCATTCTATTGCGTTCGAGTTCACCGCGGGCAATCTCATCGAAATCTTCCTCAATTGTTGCTGTAAAATCATAATCAACCACTTGATTAAAGTGATTTAATAAAAAGTCACTTATCATCTTACCAACAGCGGTAGCAACCAGCTTTCCCTTGGTGGCGCCGTATTTATCGGTTTCGATTAGTTGCGAGACAGTACCCTTTTCAAGCTTGATCACTATAATTTCACGTTCTTCACCGTCACTGTCGCCCTTCTCGACATAACCCCTAGTTTGAATTGTGTCAATAATTGTAGCGTAAGTGCTTGGTCGTCCAATTCCTAACTCCTCTAATTTCTTAACTAGACTACCTTCTGTGTAGCGAGCTGGTGCCTTCTTGAAAGTTTGTCGAGCGGTAACAGATATTAAATCAAGCTTATCTCCTGCCTTTAGCTTTGGTAGCTCGTTGCCAGCATCAAATCGGCCATAGGCCTTTAGGAAACCATCAAAAGTAACAATTTCACCGGTGGCAGTAAAATGCCGCTCGTCTTGATTATTTTTGATTGTCAAGACAGTCTTCTCGAGTTTGGCGGGCGCCATTTGGCTGGCTAAAGTGCGTTGTCGTATTAAGTTATATAATTTTTGATCAGTAGTATTACTGCTAGCCTTCTCAACTCGAATATCGGTTGGTCGAATTGCCTCGTGTGCCTCTTGGGCATTGGCTGACTTAGTGCGAAACTTACGTACTTTAGAGTAATTAGTGCCAAAAGTATCATCGATATAATCGTGAGCAAATTTCAGGAACATATTACTCAAATTAACCGAATCGGTGCGCATATAGGTGATTTTACCAGCTTGATAAAGCCTTTGGGCGCTTACCATCGTTTGTTTGGAGCTAAAACCTAGCTTAGCATTGGCTGTTTGCTGTAGTGTAGAAGTAGTAAAGGGTGCTTGAGGATTACGTTCAGTGGGCTTCTTCTCAACTGCGTCAACTGTCAGTGTGGCAGTGTTAGTCTTCTGCAGGAAGTCTTCTGCTTCACTAATGGTTTTAATTCTTTTTGATAGTTCAGCCTGAAAAATGTTGTTTTGATGAGATAGCTCGGCTGTGACTTTAAAATCAAAGGTTGGCTTAAAATTGATAATCTCTTCTTCACGTTCGACCACTAGGCGTACAGCTGGCGATTGAACTCGCCCAGCACTTTTACCGCCTGGGACTTTCTGCCAAACAACTGGTGACAATTCGAAGCCAACCAATCTATCTAGAATTTGTCGTGCCTGCTGAGCCTGCACTAGATTCATGTCAATGGTACGCGGATTTTTTATCGCTTCCTCAATTGCTGCCTTAGTAATTTCATTGAAAGTAATTCGCTTGGTAGTTTTAGGATCGAGTTTTAGGACTTCGACTAAATGCCAAGCAATTGCCTCTCCTTCGCGGTCTTCATCGGTTGCCAGCCAAACTTGATCGGCGGCCTTAACGGCTTTTTTGAGTTCACTTACAGTCTTGCGCTTGGGTGGGTCAACTTCATATAAAGTTTTAAAACCATTATTAACATCGATAGCCTTCTCGCCATTTTTACCTTTTTTAGGGATGGCACGAATATGGCCAATGCTTGACATAACTTCGTAGTCTTTACCTAAATATTTACTAATAGTTTTAGCTTTAGCTGGTGACTCAACAATAACCAAGTTCTTCATATCAGCCTAATATTGTAAAGCCTTGCTTATAAAAAGACAAATTTTAAGCTGGTCAAGTTGATCCGCTCGTATATTTTCTTCAGAGATGCCTGGTTTGTTATTTATGTTACTTGGCTTTCTAAAAAACTCTTTCGAGCTGCTAATCGTTTTCGCCAAGCACTAGATACTGGTTTTACAAACATTATTGAACCAACGATGGCTATTGCAATCGTTAGTAGGAATATACCACTAACATCGCGGTAGGTTTTTTCAAAATTAATGAGTAAAACAACCATCATTGCAATGCTACTAAAGCTTGCTACTGTGGAAATTATGAGTGTTATCGTGTGTGTCCACCATAGCACTGGTCGTGCACTCGCTGATTCAGGAACAATTAGTGCCACAATAACAGATACTGTTGCTACGATTATGAGATGAAACATAATGTCCATAAGCATCTTTTAAGCCCTCCTTTTGTAATTTCAACCTCTATGGTTAATATCTCCTAATTATAGCATTACTTTGACCTTTTGTCAATTAGGGTGATTGTAATCACAAATTAAAAAGACGAACCAATCTCAGTCCGTCTTATTGATGACGACTTGCTATTTATTGCTTACGCCACGCTCTTGCATTATGAAACAGATCAGTGACACCAGGTTTTGCCAACACCACTACTACCGTTAATGCGGGTATTTTTAGTGCCAATGAAACCTGTTCTATTAATACAATGATGATTATTAAGGTTACCGTCACTAAGATGTACGCCATAAGAGCGATCCAACTCCAGAATACACTTTTCTTGTCTAGGCGCAATATGATGCAAAAATAGAATACAAGAGCTAGAAACGTTATCGCAACTATGAGGGCATGTAGTCTAGAATCTACTTCTGTAAGCGTTGCAGTACTCATTCTTAATCCCTCCCTTCAACCTCTCTGGTTAAGATGCCATAATCATAACATAATTTGTAATACAATACAAATTAAAAAGACGAACCAGGTTGGTTCGTCTGAGTGTCATTTTGTAGGCTTGAACTGTTTATGTATAGCTAATTATACTAGTACCCACTATTCCTAATAGGATTAGTAGTATACCTACTACTAGGAAGCTTAGGCGCCATATGGGCTTATTGCTATCTCGGTGTTTGATAATACTCCTGACCGTTACTACACCAACTGCAATTGTCGCAATTATTGCCGCTCCAGAGACGAATCTAGCGAAACCGTCAAAGTCCATTTGTGTTGTTTCGACGTTACCGCATCCGTAAGAAGGTATGCGGGTAGCGATAATCGCAAAGACAGAACCTGCTGCTAGAAGCAAAATGCGTTTTAGCAGCTCGATCCAAGCGCATGCTATAGAATTTTGAAGACCGCTCTCGATACATAGTATTCGTCCGATAGCTATTATTACACAGATTGCAGATGTTATCATTAAGGAATGTTTGGCTACCGTTAATGTAATCCTAAAAAGTGCAGTACTAGCGGTTCCATCGTCAGCGACTAAGCCTAAAGTAACTAGCGCTATACCAATTACTAAGGCTATCCTATGTGTATTACCACCATTCCACCAATTCACTACTGCAGACCCAATAATTATGACACCGAAGATGAGTGGTGTAATGACCGTTGCTGTTGTTAGGATAAACGAAAAGAATCCAGACTGGTTTTGTTCTAGCACCCAGTTTATCCATCCACTTAATCCATTAGTGTGTGTTATCTGGTTATCAAACACATATGGTATTACATAATAAGTAACAGCTGTGATGGCTAAGCTTAATGTAAGCCAAAAAGCACCTATTAATAACTGCTTTAGGCCATCCTTTAGGTAATCGCTTGCGATTTTTGCAGCGATACTGGGAGTTGTGCAATAACTGGAGATTAGAAATCCAAGGGACCCCGCTCCCATGACAAAGTTAATGAGCATAATCAGCCCTCCTTCTATTATGATTAAATTTCCCTGATTATAGCATATTTTATAATATAATGCAACTCACACGTCTATATCAACTAAGTGCCCACTGGTTGCTACCTAGTGACTTAATTGCACCCTGAAGTTCTAAAATTGTCAGATGATAATTAAACTCAGCCGGTGAAACTTCTAATTCTTTCATAATATTTTCACCAGACTTCTCGCCTTGACGAATCATTTCAATAATTTGACGGCCAATTGGATCCTTTATGTCCGCAGCAGATTTCTCTGACATGCCACTTAAGTTAAATAGGTCTAGAACTTGCTGGACATCATTTAGGAGTGTTGCGCCCTGCTTGATTAGGTTATTGCAACCCTCTGACATTGGGCTGGTTAAGTGCCCTGGTACAGCAAAAATATCGCGTCCCTGTTGTAGTGCGTGCGCAGCGGTTGAGAGTGTGCCACTGCGTTTGGCGGCCTCGATTACTATCACAGCGTCGGCTAGCCCACTGACTATTCGATTACGTTCTAAAAATTGATGTGGTAAAATTGGCGCGCTGGGCTCATATTCGCTTAAAATTGCTCCGCCATTCCGTAGAATTTCTCTCCCTAGGGGTTGATTACTTCGCGGTGTAATGTCGTTTAGCCCACCGCCTAAAACCGCTAAAGTTGTGCCGCCAGCTTCTAAACAAGCTTTGTGGGCTAAAGCATCGATTCCAAGCGCTAGTCCGCTGATAATCACAATCTCCTGTTGGGCTAAAGCGTAGGCAAATTTATGCACCATTTCGCGCCCATAGGTGGTCGGCCGACGTGAGCCAACAATCGCAACGCTGGGCTGGCGTTTTTCGGGTAATTTTCCGTAAAAATAAATTTCTTTTGGTGAATTATAAATGTCAGAAAGTGGCCGTAAAAAGCTGTTTCTATCAGGGGTGATCTTGCTAATGCTAAACATTTATGATAAAATAGTTGACATTAATAAAGTTTTGTGCTACAATGTGAGTATTGATGGCACTTGAGAGGGCCATTAACGAACCTCCAAAAATAGTTTAGCACACATCAAGTCATAATTCTTTCCCCTATCTTTTACTTGTTGTGTGTTATAACCTCCTCAACCGGCGGACCCTAATATGTTGTGAGGTGGGTCACGCTTCTCGGGACTCTTCTGGAGAGCCATGGTGGTGTGTTGAGGAGCCAAAAAGCGCCAAGTTAGGTGATAGCCCACCCTTGCCTATACTTGGCGCTTTTTGGTTGAAAAATAAAAACCTTGTCAATAGAAAACGACCCCTTGCGGGGTCGTTTTTGCTTAATCATTCAGTTATCAGTTCTGGGGGCAGGATTATTCCAGCAGAACCACCGTCGCCGTTCATAACCTTAGGTAATTTTCCATCCCACTTCTCAATCCAAAGCTTGCGTAGAATCTCAGGAGTTAATGAAGTCGATTCCACTTTGTTAGCCTCGGCTACGAGTTTTTTTCGCTCAATCTCAAGTTTTGCCACATCAACAGCGGTTTGCTGCTGAATAACCAACTTCTCTTGCTTTTTCTTTTCGGTCTCCACCTCTTGTTCGGCTACTTTTTTAGCTTCAACCGCCGCCTCGTAGGCGTCCGTCGCTGAAGTCATGGTTGACAATTGAAACGTTTGTTAGAGTTATACCATATGGTGACAGCTCATCTTTCAACTCGTCAAATATGTCTTTGGCAAGCTGAGCGCGTTCAGCCACAAACTTTTCAATTGTGTATTTAGCAACGTTTGATTGAACAGCATCGCGGATGCGTGGCACCAAGAGTGATGGTACGTGCCGACCTGTAAAGGCTCTGTAGAGTGCTTCCGGATTATTGACGATGTCAGAAACAGTTATTTCGATTTCAACCGTCTGCATGTCTTTGGTTGAGGCTGATATAGGTGGCGACTCCTCACCGACTCCGAAGCGTATAGTTTGCTCGCGCGTCGTGATAGTCTCGCGAGTTTGGGCGATGGGCCACTTCATATGAAGTCCCTCTCCTTTTACAGCGGTGACTTTACCAAATGTCTTGATAATTGCCACCTCGCCAGTTTTTACCGTATAGAACGATAAGAACAGAACAACTAGCGCTATCAGCGCCACCACCCCAAGAGCGATTCTTCTCGCAATCTTCTTGTTTCGTTTGTCCATAAAGGCTTCATAGTTACTCATGAAAATACCCTCCTTATTTTTTGGCCTAATGGCCTTGGTTTGTTAAGTATTTTTACTAAACAAACCAAGACCATTAGCCATAGCCTCAGATGAGATAATTAAGCAATTTTAAAGTGCGCATCGATCTTGTCGACGAGTTGTTTCAATGATACCATAATTTTTACATATAGTCAATAGTATTGTAGAGAATTAACTATGGCATTAGTTCGATAGTCGGTAAGAGACCAGTTGAACTTTCGCCGCCGTTGATTAGACTAAATGTCTTAGACTCAGCCTCCATTAGATCTTGACAAGTGTCGTCGTTGTAATCTGTATTGTCTTTGGCTTTGTTATCGCAATAAGGTGTGTAGAATATTCCATTAAACCCTACGCCCGACTCGAGGCCGCTAAATGAATGGCTAGTGTAATAATAGTAGTCACCAACTTTCTTACCGGTTACACTACCCCAGTCATTAGACAGACTGGCCTCTCTTGATCGTTTGAGATAACCTAGTGAATATTTACCCTGTTTGTCGGCGTCGTAGTCGTTGCGATATTCGACTTTAGGTGACGATGGTTTACCGTAAAAATAGGCTGCCTCACCCTGAATACGATACTGTACATCGGCTAACCCTTGCGGTATCTTAAATCTAAGCCCCCAATGCTTCATCACTAAATAACCCTTGTTGGGGTCATTGGTTGTTGTCTGTTCGGTGGACGTAACCGATTCTTCTACCGGCTTATCTGTTGGCTTTTCTGTCTTGGCTTGCCCTCCTGTCGACTCGCCCTCTTTGGCCTCTGTTTGATCAGTTTCGTTGATTATCTCTGGCGCACTATCTGGTTTAAATGCCAGAAAATGGGCGGCTACGCCGACTGTGACGATTAAAGTGATAATCACGACTAATATCAAGATAACGTTTTTATTAAATTTCTTTGATATAGGGGCTTGATCTTGCTCCATAACAACTCCTTTGTAACGTAAGTGTACTATTTATTTAATTTTAGCACGCTAGCCGAAGTTTCCGTTAATTGTTTATATACAAATTGATTAATTAGTTGATTAATTTCTACTGAAACGGTCTTCATTTTTCGCCTTTCTTTGAAGGGCAATCTTGATAGTACATAATCGGCCTTATTGATTTGTTCACTAAGGAGTGTTTTTGTTCCTATGCGGATACGCCAGAAATTTTCACCTAAGTGAGCGATGATAGATTTTATGCCGTTGTTGCCCCCGTCACTCCCCTTTTTGCGTACTCGAATTGTACCAAAATCTAATGCTAGGTCGTCGTGAATAACTAGCAGATCTTCGATGTAATTTATCTTATAAAAATCACCAATTCGACGTACTACATTGCCAGTTAAATTATAAAAACTAGTTGGTTTTACTAAGATGACTTTTTTACCATCAATATTAGCCTCAGCTATTTCAGCTTGCCATTTTGGCTTGGTTTGCCACTTAACATCTAGCTTTTTGGCCAGTTCGTCTATTAACATGAATCCCAGATTATGCCTAGTTTTTTGATATTCTCGCCCAGGATTGCCTAGTCCGACGATTAATTTCACTGCAGTAAACTCTCCCCAGTCATTTCGGTGGGTTGTTTAATCCCGATTAATTCTAGTATTGTCGGTGCGATGTCGGCTAGTTTGCCACCGTCTTTTAGTTGGTATCCAGCTTTAGTTAAGATAAACGGCACAGGGCTAGTAGTGTGGGTGGTGCACGGTTGGTTTTTATCATCGAGCATGATCTCAGCATTGCCGTGGTCAGCCGTGATTAAAGTAATACCACCGCGCTGTTCGGCAGCAGCTAAAATTCGTCCCATTTCGCGATCAACTGCTTCGACGGCTTGTATGGTAGCAGTAAAATCACCAGTGTGTCCAACCATGTCACAATTAGCAAAATTCACAATTAATACGTCACTTTGCTTGGTTTCTAAATCAGTAATTACTGCGTTAGCTATTTCACTGGCACTCATGGCGGGTTGCATATCGTAAGTTGCAACTTTAGGAGATGGTATTGCTGTGCGCTTTTCGTTTTTGAAGATAAAGTCTTCACCGCCATTGAAATAGTAAGTTACGTGTGGATATTTCTCAGTTTCAGCGATACGAGTTTGTCTGAGACCGTTATTAGATAGCACTTCGCCCAGAGTGCGCTTGAGAATTTGTTTTGGAAACAGCACTTTAGTGTCTAGCAAATCGTCATATTTTGTCATGCTGAAGAGTGATAAATGCTTGGGCGGATTGTTGATAGTAAAACCAACCTCGTTAGGACGATCAAAAGCGGTAACAATTTGAATCATGCGGTCAGGTCGAAAACCAAAGAATATAATCGTGTCACCATCACTAATTGTGCCGCTAGGGTTAATTACACATGGTTTGATGAATTCATCGGTTATTTTTTTGTCATACGATACAGCGATTGCTTCTTCGGCGCTATCAAAGCGCTCGCCGGCACCATTAACCATGGCTTGGTAGCCTTTAGCGATTCGCTCCCAGCGTTTGTCGCGATCCATGGTGTAATAGCGTCCAGCGACTGTAGCGATTTCACCAACGCCGATGCGTAACAGTTCTAAATCAAGCGTTTGAATAAAATCTAGTCCTGCGTTAGTGGCGGTATCACGGCCGTCAGTTATGGCATGTATAAAAACATGTTCTAGCCCAGCGTTCTTAGCTGCTTCAACAATGGCGACCAAATGGTCTATATGACTATGGACTCCACCATCTGACACTAAGCCAATTAGGTGCAGCCTCTCGCCGTTTTCCTTGGCGGTCTCGAGCGCCTCTTGTAAAATGGCATTTTTTACGAATTCCCCGTCAGCAATCGCATCATTAATCTCTACTAAAGTTTGTTTCACCACTCGCCCTGCACCGATATTTAAGTGTCCGACTTCTGAGTTGCCCATTTGGCCCTCTGGTAGTCCTACAGCTGATTCTGCGGCTTGCAGTTGAGTGTGTGGCATATTTTGCCATAAATAGTCAAACACGGGCGTCTTGGCGTTACTAATAGCGTTTCCTAGCCCAGGCTCGGCCAGTCCAAAGCCATCTAAAATCAATAAAACTAAAGGTAAGTTGTCCATGACTTTATTATACTACACGGCAGCTTATGACGCTCGAGCTGTGGCGATTTTTAGATCACGATGTCGATAGATTTTTTCGATTTTTTCTTAGGCGTAAACTCATGTTTACAGTTATTACATTTCCATTTAGGATTTTTCGGATTAATTAGACAACCACCTATTGCCACTTTGCCATTCGCCAATTCCTTCTCAAGCCTTTCGTTAAAAACCGGTTCACCATATAAAATCCACGCAACACTGTCATTACCGCATCTCGGACATTTTAGGTGTTTCATACAGTGGCTAGTATCCTTTTACCAGCTTTTACCACCTCTTCGTTTGGTGCATCGTCTATCCAATACCGCTTAACTGAGTTGTAACCATTATCTGATTCGCTGACCATGCCTGCAATGGTTTTCTCAATTGACTCCTTAAAGTTTGTGTTAGTGGAGTTTCGCCAGAACTCTCGTAAGCGTAAGAAAACCGCATCACCCACAAATGGCTTAGTGTTACTCTTCGTTGGGGTTACTATAAAAGCGGTAAACCTGCTTTTTCCGCGCATTAACATTGATAAAAGTCGATGTGAGCCATCTAATAACCACATCTCATCACCAGAGCGTCGTAAAATAATCGTTTGGCGATTCTCTGGAACGTCGCGTGTCTTAAAATTGGCAAAACGTGTATCGGTTGGGTTTTTTTGAATCAATTCAGCAAGTCTCTTAGGATTACGATCGATCTTTGGATTATAAATTATCTCGGTTAGCCCTTCTCCCATACCAGTTAGTCTTATCTTGTTAGCATCAACTTCACGCTTTTCCCAAATATTCTGTGGATTCATAATAAAATCAAATACTCCATTGGCCCTAAACGTGAATGATAGTGCTTCTAGTAAGCGTGGCCAATCTGGTGGATTGTTATGAAGTTTAATACTTCCATTACTAATATTATCCAGTTCGCACTCAATATAATATTTGGCCACTTCTTTACAGTCAATTTTCGTCATCCTACCTCTTCTGATTATGTTATTCATTCGGTTTTTAATGCTTCAATCGGATCAAGCTTAGCGGCTTTACGAGCTGGCATGAAGCTCGAGATAACTGCGATGATTATCAGGATCGTGATTAGAACTATGGCTTGGATAAGGTTGTATTGCAATAGGTAAATGCCATCCTCTGGCTTAAAACCAATTAGCTCTGATAGCCATGGATTAAGTAATGTGCCAGTTAACCATGATAAGCCAACACCGGTAACTCCACCGATAAAACCAACCCAAGCAGCTTCGTAACGGAAAAGTTTGGCAACGTGCTTACCACGCATGCCGAGAGCTTTCATGAGACCAATCTGACTAGTACGTTCTAAGACGCTGACATAAAGTGTGTTGACGATGCCGAAGACACTAACTACTAGAGACAGAGCTCCGAAGCTAATTACGACGATTTGCAAAATGTTAGTTACTTGTGAAACCATTTGTTGTAATTCGCGTGCTGTCATGGCTTTCAAATCTGTTTGCTCCTCAATTCGTCGCTTGACCTCTTCGGTGGTTTGCCCCTCTTCAACAAGGGTTAATAACTGCATATATTTACCATAGTTGTCGGTTCCCTTAGTTATTACCTGACTAATTTCCGAATATTTATCTTCGTTAATTAATAATTGCGCAGTATTAACCGATAGCGGTAAGTTTTTACTAACCGCCGCTACCCTAAACTCATAAGTTTTCTCTAAGCCTTTTTCTAGTTTTGCTATTAACTCTGGTGTAATCTGAGCTAGGTCAATTTGTAAATCCTGAATACTAGTTTGTGTTGGTGTGACCGAGAAAGTTATGGTGATTTTTTTATCAATGATTTCGTCTTCTGATATATCTAAATCTTTGAGATAACTCTCTGGGATAATTATCTCGTCCAGTGCGATATTGTCGCCTCGTTTGAGAATTTTACCAGATAAGGTCTCATTAATTACAAATGGGTCAAACATGTTAATAAATGAAGACCATTTCTGCTCATTGTCATCAAGTTGAAAGTACTTCATAGTTACTAGTTGAAATGGAATAACCTTTTTAACTCCATCGATTTTCGCTACAGTTGTAATATCACTGTCGTCAAGCATTTCGATAAACATATTCTTGCTGTAATTTTCTGAATATTTTCTTAAGCCCGCATTCATGCCGCTATTTGCCATGAAAGACTCAACGGTTTCTTTACTAACTGACAGAGTGCGATCGTTAATATTGGTGCCGATTAAGCTATCGGTGTAGTTGTTAATACCAATTCCAAACGCTAAGCTAGTCATAATCACAAATGCGCCGATACTAATTGCCAAGGCAGTCAGGGCTGTACGTAGTTTCGCTTGTCTTAGATTGCGCCCAGCTCGTTTGATAATATCGACAGTCTTCATACTTTATTGCCCTTTTCAATAATCTTAACTATTTGTCCGTCTTTAATTAGGATTTGCTTATCGCATTTTTTAGCTAGGTCAATATTGTGTGTCACGATTATCAGTGTGGCACCAAATTTTTTATTGTAGTCGATTAGTAGTTTCTCAATTACTGCGCTGGTGGTGGTATCGAGATTCCCCGTGGGCTCGTCAGCGAATAAGATTTTTGGCTGATCGACAATTGCTCGAGCAATAGCTAAGCGCTGTTTTTGTCCGCCACTGAGGTTTTTGGCTTTTTCTTGAATTTTATCTTCTAATTCAACAGCCTGCAGGGCCTCCGCAATCATCTTTTTGCGTTTGCCAAGTGGTACGCGATTGATTTCGAGTGGTAAGCTGACATTATCGAAACAGGTTTCGTTGCCTTGCACAAAAAAGCTTTGAAAGACAAAACTGATTTTTTCACCCCGCAGCTTATCTAACTCTTTCTGTTTCATCGATGTGATATCTTCACCATCAATTAAAATAATTCCGCTAGTAACACAATCTAGTCCGCTGGTAACGTGCATTAGAGTTGATTTACCGCTACCAGAGCGACCGACGATCGCCACACTCTCGCCATCCTTGACTTGAAAACTGACATCTTTCAAGGCAGTAAAAGCCGTATCACCAGTGCCAAAGATTTTAGTCACATTTTTTAAACTAATCATTTAATATGCTTGTTTTCCCGTTTTTTTGTTTGAGCTATCACGGAATGAAAATTTGATTGGTGTACCGGTATAGTCATAAACTTCACGGACGGCGCTATCAAGGTAGCGTTTGTAGCTCCAGTGTAAATGTTCTAGACTACTGCCATATACTACAAACCAAGGCGGGTTAGTATCGGTCTGCACCATATAGCGTAGCTTTGGATGAGTGTTTTTCAATCCAGCTGGCGGATGGTTTAGCTTGGCTTGCATAAGAATCTGGTTCAGCTTGCGTGTGGTGGTTTCTTGCTTTCGTCGCTCCATGATTTCAGTAGTTAATTCAAAGATTTTAGTAACGTTCTTGCCAGAAATACTCGAGGTGAATATTAACGGTGCGTAGTGAACAAATTTTAGTCGTTCGCTAGTTTGGCGAATGATTTCATCTTTCTCTTCTTTAGTCGGCGTCAAGTCACTCTTTGCAATAACGATGATTAGCCCCCTACCCGCTTCGTCGATTTCGCCGGCCAAGGCCTGATCAACTTGAGTGGCAAACTCTGTAGCATCTAACACCAATAAGCAGACATCAGCTTCATGAATTGCTTGAGCGGTGCGTAGTGTGCTAAATTTCTCGATTCCAACATCTTGTTTGCCTGGTTTGCGGACACCAGCAGTATCAATTATTTCAATATTTTGCCCTTTATAAGTGACTGTCACGCGATTAAGGTCGCGCGTAGTACCAGCAACTTTAGATACGATTGCCTGTTGTTTTTTTATTAGCGTATTAAATAATGAGCTTTTGCCAACATTTGGTCGGCCAATTAGCGATAGCTTTATATCAGGCGTCTTGTGCTGACTTTTGATAGCGGACTTTTCTGGTAAAACTTGAATGATTAGTCTAATTAGTTCGTCAAATCCGCGACCATGATTAGCGGATACAAAAACAAGCTTGTCGGCGCCTAATTTACGAAATTCCGCCTGACCAACATCAGAGCGCAGGTCAGACTTGTTAATTATCAATATGGTTGGCTTGTGGCTTTTTTGAGCCAGACGCAAAATTCGCACATCGTCGTGGTTGGGATAGAGTGTGTGGTCAAGCACAACTAAAATAACATCTGCTAAGTTGGTTGCATCAATAATCTGGTCTTGGATGGTGGTCTCAAACTCGTCTTCGGCTGTCTTAAAGCCAGCTGTGTCAACTAGTAAAACTGACTGCTTTCCCAGTTTGGTTTCACGAATTACACTGTCGCGTGTTGTGCCAGCCTCGCGAGCCACGATAGCATCGCGCGAGCCAACTAGACGATTAAAAATCGAGCTTTTACCAACGTTAGCTTGACCTACGATTGCGACAGTAGGAAGATTGTTCTTACTCATATAGATTACTTTTATTATATCTTAGAACTGGACTTCTTGCCATTGCCCGATTGGTAAGTCGCCGACGAAGTATTTACCAAAGTTAATCCGATGTAGACGAACTACCTCGTACCCTAGGGCGCTAAAAGTGCGCCGTATTTGGCGGTTGCGCCCCTCGCTCATGGTAACCTGGTAAACTTGCCTGTCAGAAATTTGGTAATCAATTCCCATTGCCTCGACTTCTTCTATTGTTAATTTAACAACAGTCAGCCGACTACGTCCATCGTCTAAGCTAATGCCGTGATCCGATATCATTTGTTGATGTAATGGTTCAAGATTATGATTTAGCTCCACTAGATAAACTTTGGTTTTTTGAAACTTCGGATGGGTCATCTTGTAGGCGAAATCACCATTGTTAGTCAGTAATATAAGGCCCGAGCTGTCTTTATCTAGTCTACCAACTGGTTTGAGGGCCTTAAATTCGGCTGGTAAGACGTTATAAGCAGTTTTGTCACCTCCTTGTGAGGCGCGTGAGCAAGTTAGGCCAACTGGTTTATTAAACATGATTAGCTTGTAGGAAAAGTCTTTGGAGACAACCTTGTTATCAAGCTTTACCTCATTATTGTTGCCAACGCGTTGTCCTAAAATAGCTTTTTTGCCGTCAACCAAAACTCGCCCTGCGGCAATTAAGTCATCGGCATAGCGACGAGAAACTCCCAACCATAGAGCTAATTTTTTGTTCAGTCTTTCTAAGACTTGGTTCATGTAATTATTATTAATCTAAGATTGTGTTGGCTGGGGTGGTTGAGGTGTCTGGTTGGGTGGAGTAGCTGGCGGTGTGGCTGCTGGGGGTTGTGGTATGGGTTGCGGTGTTGCTGGAGGTTGCTGTGTTGGTAATTGTGCCTGTGGTTGTGGTTGCGCGGTTATCTGTGGCTGGGCTGGGATTGGTTGTGGTGTAGTGGTTGGTGATGCGGTAGGTTGTGCGGGCTGTGGCTGATACGGTGGCCCCTGAGGTGATTCTTGTTCCTTTGTTGATGGGAATTGATTTGGGTCTGGTTGAACTTCACGCCTATCTCGTTCGCTTGAGTTTAGGGCGTCGGCCATAGCCTTTGCTACATCATATTTTTCACTTTCAGGCCTGATTGGCGGTTGAATAACGCGCTCACCAAGTGTGTTTGCAGACCTTTCTCTAGGTGTAGAGAATGGAGCAGTCGGCTGTGGCAAGGACCCGCCGTTGCTAGCTGATGTAGGTGGTGGTTGTGGTGCTGATTGTGTTGGAGCTGAAGCGGGTTGGGATGGTTGTTGGTTAGCTTGCGGTGCAGGTTGTGGTGTTGGCTGTGGTGTCGGACTTGGTGCGGATTGTGGTGTTGGTTGTGTTTGTGCTGGGGTGGGTTGCGACGCTGGTTGTGCTGGTTGTGCTGGTTGTGCTGGTTGTGTCGATACAGTATTTGCTACTGGTGCTTGCCCTTCTCCAGCTGGTATATTTGGCAGTGGTTTGGGTTCACGCACTACTGGTGGTCGAGCCAGAACTTCTTTAACTGAACGAACCACGTCTTCTATGCCAACTTGTGATTTAACTAAATACATATCGGCCCCAAGTGATTCGCCACGCAATCGTTGATCTTCGCTCGATAGGGCTGTCATAATGATAACTTTTATATCTTTAGTTTCTGTGGTGGAGCGCAGAATGTCCAGCATATCAAAGCCAGAGATTTTTGGCATCATTACATCACTCAATATTAAATCAGGGCGCTCTTTTATAGCCATGGCAAGAGCTTCCTCGCCATCACCAGCCGAAACGATATCATAACCTTCCGCCAATAACCGCACCCCGTAAATCTCGCGTAGGCTTTTATCGTCTTCCACTAACAAAATCTTAGTCATACTAACCTACATTATAAAGTGTTTTTAAAATAAAATCTATAGTGTTTATGGTTAATTGTTGATAATAAGCGATTTTCTTAGATGTTGTCGTCGGTAATCGTAAAATCTTCCGTGTTGTAACCAAGCTGATGTAGTCGATCAGCACTTTCACGTGACAGTATTTTGTTGGTATCAGGCGGATTTTGCTCGGTTGGTACTGCTTCAATTACAGCATCGACATCAGAAGTTTCTCGATTGGTGTCGATGTTCGATTGAAGTGTGTTGGTCTCAGTGTTAACTATATTTGCTTCTTGGTCAGTTAGGTTCGGTTCAGGTTTGTTATCTGCTAATTTACTAGGTTGGACCTGTTCGGCATCGAGTAATTGCCCTACCTGTTTCTGATCTAATCGTGTCATCGCGATAGAAAAAATACTTCCCTTTTCTAACTCGCTTTCTACCCAGATCCTACCTCGCATGTGCTCAACCATGCGGCGTGTGAGATACAACCCTAAGCCAGTTCCATTAATTTCCCGCGTGTCACGGTTGTCAACGCGGTAGAATTTTTGGAATAAATGCGGTAAGTCTTCTTTTGGTATACCTATACCTGAATCTTTCACACTCATGATCACTTCTTGCTGCTTATTGGTTGTTACGTTAATCTCAATCTGACCTTGCTTAGTATATTTTATGGCGTTTTCGATTAGATTTGTTAACGATTCCGTTAGCATTTGTTTGTCGGCTTGAATATAGAGTGATTGTTTTAATTTAGCTTCGCCAAAGCGACGAGACTTATCTGGTAAAAAAATTACTTGCAGCCCTTTATTTTCGGCTAGTGGTAGTAAATTTTGCACTAATTTTCTAGTAAATTCGACAGCATTAATAGCTTCAAGGTTAGCATGAAGTCGTCCGTCGTCAACCTTAGATATATCGAGCAGGTTTTTAAATAATTCACCCAAATGTTGTGATGAGGCCTTGGCTTTCGTAGCGTAGTCTAGGGCTTTTTCGTCAATCGTGCATATCTTTGGGTTAGCAATTAGTCCTAAATAACCATCAATTGCAGCGACAGGCGTACGCATTTCATGACTAGCGGTTGATATAAACTCCAATTGTTGCCTTTCTTTTTCAAGCTCTAGCTTGATATCGCGGAAAGCCACAACCAGTGATTTTGAATTAGCTACCGGACTAACTTGTAGGTGAATTGGAATGTTTTTACCACCAACAGTCTTAAGAAAAAATTCTCGGCTAGTTTGTGCTTCGCCAGTTGCTTGCGCTACAGCAACTGGGTTGATTGAGTCATCGATGGTTTGACTGGTTGCGTCCACTAATTGCAAGACAGTCTGGTAGTTCATATCTAATGCGTCGTCGGTCCAACCACTAATTCTTTTAGCTTCGGGGTTGATTAACGAGATATTAGATTTTTCATCTATGGCTAACACTCCTTCGCCGATTGATTCAATGATGACCGAGGTCTGATCTAACAACTCGCCATTAGGACGCCCCCCATTTGCCGAGTTTCTTTTAGTTCTAACTGTTAATCCAATTGTAATCAACAGGATAATCAGAGTGGCGGCGCTGGAAATGAAAATAAAATATGTTGATTGATTAATTTGCCAGACTTTTTGAATAGCGATACTAAAAGCAGTTAGCAGTAGTCCAACAAAAAGCAAAAACAAAATCAAATTAAAACACGATTTAGTTGGCTGTTTCTTTTTCCCACTCATCCTATGGTAATTATAAGTCAAAGTAGTCTAAATTTAAAGTGAACAAAAATAGCCCTGACGGGGCTACTTTTGTTATGTCATATTTTATTTTTTCTTAGCTTTTTTGGCGGCGTGCTCAGCTGCTTCGGCAGCGTCACCATCGGCATGTGTAGTGTGGACAGTGCTGGCTGGATGATGCGGTGGGGCATAAATTGAATACATTTTTAGCGGTTCGTCGCCAATATTAGTGACGTTATGCCAGTAACCAGCTGGAACAAAGATGCCAGTGCCGTCTTCAACTTTTTGCTCAAAGTCTAGGTTGCTTTTAGTTTTACCCATTTGCACTAAACCATCACCTTCTTCAATACGCAGGAATTGGTCCGTGTCTTTGTGAAGCTCTAGACCGATATCATCGCCCACTTCGATACTCATTAAGGTCATTTGTAGGTACTTGCCTGTCCAAATAGCCGTGCGATAGTTAGTATTCTCTTCGGTTAAATCTTCAACGTCCGGTGCATAAGGCTTCTTGCCATGGTCTGAAAAATCCATCATGTCTTCTCCTCTTTAAGTTAAAATAATTAATGATTTCATTATAGCCTATTTTGGTTGGGTAAAAAATGATTTTGCTAGTCCGTCGTCTGTATGGCAAACTTTCTACTACGTCACAAGTTCTACCATACGCTAGATTCTGTCAAGTGAGGCATTTGATGGAATGCGAACCCACTTTTGCTACGCAAAAGACCGGGTTTTACCGCGCCGTAGATAGTCACCACGAGAACGCCCGACCACAAGTCGGGCGCTTTCGTGGTGATTCCATCGGGAGACCGCTTGCAGTGTTTTATTAATTCGCTTCGCTACTTACTAAAATACTCACTACGTTTTATCAAACTTTGACAAGTTTGATAAAATCCGAACCCTCGGGTTCGACCACTTTCTGGCGAAAGTTAACCAAAATAAAACACCTATCTGGCGATGAGTATTTTATTTTGGTGATCCCACCGGGAGTCGAACCCGGATTGTCAGGATGAGAACCTGATGTCCTAACCATTAGACGATGGGACCACGTTTGGTTATTTTAACACTAAAAATTATTTTAGTAAAATTAAAGCCATCGATATAATGTCGATGGCCTGATTGGAGATGGTAGCTATAGGATGTTGCTAGAAAAGACGAAGGATATTTTGAAATCTTCATCTGCCACTAGCTTGCCGACTGGATCAATCCGAACATCCCAGCCACTACCTTTGAAGGCAGAGCTGGGGTGGGCAATCCAGTCGCTCATAGCAACCTGTTCAATCGTAAACTTCCCTTTAGCCAACTCTTCGAAGCGCTTTTTTACGTCCGCAAAATCTAAGCGGATTTCTTTTTTGCCTTCGACATAGTTAGCAAGCAACAGTTGGTTGATTGCTGTGAGCAGAATAGACTCCATATCATTAATCTGCTCGAGTGCAATCGGTGTGATTAGGTTCATGCCATTACCTCCTCTTAATCGTGTAATTGAGCTTTTTTATCAAACCACTAACCGTGCTAACTGCCAGAATTGACAGTCATTACCCTATTATATACTATCTAGCATAGAAAGTCAAGATCGATAACGCTTTAGTGTGAAATGTTGACCATGGTTATTTTTCATGAATGTCTAAGTCGGTAAATTTGTTTTTTAATTAGTTAATTGCGAGCTTTATCAGTTGATCCAAAACCGCCTAGGCGTTTACCAGCGGCATCATCATTGTCAGTAATTAAATATTTAACAAAAACTGCTTGAGCTATGGCTGTACCCTTTTTAACCATATAAGGTTTGGATCGAATGTTTAAAACTTGAATATAAAAATGCCCATCATTGTCAGGATTTTCGTAATAGTCGGCGTCAATTACAGCCATCGAGTTTGGTAAAACTAAGCCGTGCTTAATTGGAGTGGATCCGCGACTGATAATTAGCATCATGTCGTCGTCGTTCATGATAGCTTTTAAGCCAGTTGGAACAAGGGTTGGTTTTTGGTCGATATCAGCGCTGTATGGTGGAACAACAATATCTTCGGCGGCACATAGATCATAACCAGCGGCAAATTTAGTTTTACGTTTAGGCAGCTTAATCCCCTTGTTTTCCCAGCCTTTAGCTATTTCAAAGCGACGCATTAACCCTCCTCAACGTGTTTTACAACCTCTAATAGTTTAGCTGGTGTGATATCGGCTTTAATCAGATAAGCATCGACTTTTAGTTCAAGCATACGACGCGATTGTTCGTCTTGTTGAAAGTTAGTCATAACAATAACTTTTGTATCTGGAATCAAATCTTCTTTACCGCGTAGTGCTTCTAATATTTCGTTGCCCTTACGTTCAGGTAACATAATGTCAAGCAAAATAATGTCATATTTTTTATTACGGGCCGTGACTAGACCATCATTGCCGTCTATTACCCAGTCAACCTTGTAACCAGCTCGTTCCAAAGTTCGCACATACATCTCACCAATGAACCGGTCATCTTCGATACATAAAATGTTTTTTGCTGCCATACCTCTCCCCTTAATTTTTATATAATCCGTGGTTTTTAATCCAGCCTGCATGCTGTTGACGAATTAACTCTTTGTTTTTTCCATCACCTTTCTCTATTTTGTCAGCTACTGAGTTGTAGACTGGTATACCGAAGGTAAAGACCGATCCTTCACCAACTTCACTCTTAACACTGATGTAGCCACCATGTGAGTCAATTATGGCCTTAGATAAGTATAAACCTATTCCGGTGCCAGCAACAGCTTGGCGTGAACGGTGCGAGCGGTAAAACTTCTTGAATAGATTGTTAACTACGTTGGAGGGCATACCAATACCATAATCGGTTACAGAAATTTCTACAAATTCTCCCTTTGATACAGCGTTTACTATAATAGACCCACCTTCATGAGAATATTTAATGGCGTTATCAACTAGGTTAACGATAACTTCGCCAACGCTCGATTTGTCAGCAGCGACAGTTGGTAGATCGTCTTCTAGTTCAAATGTCAATAAACGTTGTTGTGTACTGGCTCGCAATTTCAGGTCGTCGACTATTGAATCGATAATATCTGAAACGGTTTCTTCATGTATAAAAACCTGAAGATGCTTACGATCGTATTTTGACACACTTAAGATATTGTTAATATAAGTACTAAGTCGATTTGATGAAACAATTAAGCGATCAAAGATCTGTTGATGATCGCCAGAAATAGCTGGTTTTAGCTCTTGTTCTAATATCTCTAAATAGCCACGAATTACGGTGATTGGCCCGCGTAATTCATGTGTTGCAAAGGCAATAAAGTCAAAATCTTCTTCCTCAACTGAATAATCAGCTGTGCGGTTAATCATAACAATCATGGTTTCTACTTCCTCGCCCTGACGAAAATTAACCGCCACATCGTAAAATTGACGATCTTCCGTGGCTACATCTGTATCAGCAACTCTTTGCCATAAATTATAGTCGGTTACTTTATTGCGGGCTTGTTTTATCCATTCGTTTAAGTCTTTTCCGTCATCAAGCTGTAAGGTAATTTGTCCATCTGGCTTAACTGACTTTTGTCCAATTTCATTAGCGTAAAGTGTTTTGCCGTCAATGCCGAGTAAAATTATTCCAATCGGTGATTTATCGAATGGCTGCCAAGGTGTTACGTCAAATTTCTTTACTTCCACTTGGTCAACTACGACCGTCTTTTCTTCATTAGCAGCTGTTAGGGCGATAGATTCACTTGGTGCTTCAGTCTTTTCCTTAGTCGATGTCGGCTGACTTACGATTGCTGATTTTATATTAGTTTTTGTTTTTGTCTCTGATTTCGGTGTTTCAATAATTGAGGGCGATTTTATAGCAGAGCTACTAACCAGTCCGCCCTGAGATAGTTTACTGAGGAAAAATGACATGATTAGACAGGCAAGAGTTAATCCTAGGCTAAAGATAGCCGGTCCAGCATCTGGCCAAAAGAACTCTAGTAGAATATATATCAATGCGGCGAACGCACCCATAATCAGAGCTTGCAGAATAATCAAAGTGTTTGCGCTAGGTTGTTTATTTACTGCCATGATACGTCTCCTACATTATTTGGTATGGCGGTAATCCAGACATGACCACGATTGATAGCAATTTCCTTACCGTCATTATCATAAAATCGAATTTGCTTTTTGTGTTCTGGTTTTTTCCAAGTTGCCTCAATCACTGTGCCGTTTTGAAAAATGTAAACTTTTCCTTCGCCTATAACTTCAATATTCTCACGATAGCCATCCTCTAGAACTCGATTTTCAATTACCCTTAATGCTATTACAACATCAGACTGAATTGGTCCGGACTCGCGGTCGGAATGTACCGCTCCGTTTTGATGACGAGTGTATTTGTTGGTGTTGGTGTCGTAGGTGTAATAGCTGTTATAAATTGCACTTCGACTAATCTTCAGGTTAATTTGTGTGGCGTTTGGTTCTTCGACTGCTTTGCTTTTTTGTCGTAGGAACATATCTGGGTTTGAGCTGCCATAGCCCTTAGACTGGTTTAATTGATTTATTTTTTCAAAATTAGTGTAAACATTGTTGGGGGCGCGTCGACTGCGATCTCGCCAAAAATATTTGCTATTATGATCAAAGCCGATATCTCGATACCTACCACTTCTTAATTCTTGGTTGGCTCGAGCACTAGCGCCAGTCTGAGCAATACTGGCCTCAAATGGCTCCACCCAATATAGAAAATAAGGACGAACGCTACGGATTGGGCCAACTAGACTTGGCTGATTTTTTTGATAAAGCGCCATAAAACGCGTAATTCCACCTTCGGCAACAGCTTCAAAAACTAGTTCAGCTTGCCCAATGCCAGACTGAGGACGCGCACCGTAATTATCATTTGGAATCATAATTGCTGTAATTGGTCGATTAGTTTCTGCCTCGGTTTCGACTTCTAAGCCAGAGAGGCTGGCGTAGTAAACAGGTGGTTTGATTTTTCTGACAAATGTAGGCGATGTAAATTCTACACTAGTTAGAAGTGTAATTAAGACACTCGTTGCTACGAAGCTGGCGATAATGATAACTAAACCTACCCAGTGCCTGACAAAGAAATATGGCTTTTTGTTAACTTCTCTTTCTTCTCGTTCTTTCTTTTTTTCTAATTCTGGCTGATAGCTTTGAACTTTTCTTAAGGCCATCCCACTCCCCTTTGTTTTAAACTTTTATTTTGCACTATCTATAGCTCGCTGTAGCCTTTTAATGGTTGTCTCTTTGCCTAAAATACTAATCGATCGATGGAGATCTGGACTAAACTGTGTCCAAGTTAGAGCAAAGCGAATTAGACTAAAACCAATCACGGGTTTTTGGTTAACTTTTGTCAAGAAATCGTTTAGACAATTTTGAACTGATTCGGCAGAAAAATCATCCAGTTTTCCGATCATATCTAATGCGGTTTGTAATATATCAACTTGTTTATCACGATCTAACTTACTTAGTTGCTTGTTTTCATCAATCATCGACCAATTTGGTGTTGGTTCTGTGAAGAAGAATTCAGTTACGTGTGGTAAATCTTTTAGCGTCTTAAGTCGGTCTTGTGCCAAGTTCAAAACTGCTTTCTTGTACTCTGGTTTGGCGGTTTTACCACCTTTACCCCAGAAGTCCTTAACTCGATTAAATAAATCATCTAATGTGATGCGACGTATCCATTGTCCGTTCATCCAGAGTAGCCGCTTTTCATCAAAACGTGCGCCTGAACGCTGGACCCGCCCTAGTGAGAACTTCTCAATTAACTCATCTACAGTAAATATTTCTTGAGTACTGCCATCATTCCAACCAAGCGTGGCTAAGAAGTTAAACATGGCTTCAGGCAAAATACCGTCATTGCGATATTCTGCTACGCTTTTAGCGCCGTCTCTTTTACCGAGCTTCTTTTTGCCGTCCGGTCGCATAATATGTGGCAGGCAGGCAAAGACTGGAGGCTTAATTCCCAAAGCTTCATATAAGGCTAAATATTTAGGAATTGAGGCGATATATTCAACGCCACGAATAGCGTGTGTTATTTGCATTTCCGTATCATCGACGATATGACCAAAATTGTATGTCGGTAGTCCATCGGACTTTATTAAGATAAAATCGTCAACCATTTCATTAGCGGATAAATCACCCATGACGGCATCGTGCCACTCATAATGTGTTTTGTCTGGTGCTTTAAAACGTAGAGCCTGTGTGCCGTCCCAACTAGGTGGGTCATCAGGTCGATTATGGCGATAAATAAAGGGCTTGTTATACTTCTTAGCTGCTTCTCTCATAGCTTCGATTTCCTGAGCAGTGTATGGATCAGCGTAAGCTAGACCCTTGTCAACCAATTTTTGCCCCCATTTTTTATAAATATCTTTTCTTTCACTTTGGAAATACGGTGTATGTGGTCCCCCAACCTCTGGTCCTTCATCCCAGTCAATCCCTAACCATTTTAATGTATCTAGGATTAATTCGGTTGCACCTTCTACGAAGCGCTCTTGGTCAGTGTCCTCAATTCTGATAATAAGGATACCATTAGCCTGTCGTGCTAACAGCCAAGGATAGATTGCTGATCTTACGTTGCCAACGTGAATATATCCCGTTGGGCTGGGAGCGAATCGAGTTCGCACTGTTTTTACACCATTTGTCATAGTAGCTATTTTAGCAAAAAAAACTATAAACTGGTAGCTAATCGGTAAATATTTTCGGTTAAAAGGTTTTTATCAGCAGAGATTTGGTAAAGAATTCCACCGTTTGACCAAATAGCCTTAGTTTTATCTTCGGTTTCATCAAAAATATAGATTGTTAGACCATCTTGACGGTAAACCGAATATTCATCCCCCACCTCAGGCTTAATGATCTTAACTAGAATGCTCTGACTATCGAGAGAGCTTTTAGTTTGAATTATTTTATAAGTATCGTTTGATTGATTTCTGTAATTTAAGATTAAGCTTTGATCAGAGACATTTGGATAACCGTCTAGCTTGAAGCTATCGACTACATAGGTTGGTATGTGGCCAGTAATTCCTAACTGCCGATTGGCTAAATTGAGTGCGATGTTGGGCCAATTGAGATAAAGTAGTCCTGCGGTAGCAACAACTAGAATAACAATTACGAACATACTAGTTAGGTGTTTTTTAAACCAAGCTTTGTAGTTAAGTTTAATATGCGGACTTTTTTCAATTAGTTGCTTATTGCTAGGGGTCTTCGCAATGGCTTGATTGATAATCTGATCTTTTCTGGCTCGCTGATCTTCTTTCGTAATTTTGTCGCCCGTTCTTTTAGGAGACTTGGTTGAGCCAGTAGTTTTTTTAACTAAGTTTTGGCTCGTTTGATAAATTTTACCGGTTTTTCGTCGACGCTGTCGACTAATTTGTGCAGCATAATATCGTCTGGCAAAATCAACTCTTTTAGCTCGCTCAACCGCTTCAATAAATTTTTGATTTTGTTCGGCCGTAACAACTATGTCTTTGCTTGGCTTAATATCTAGAATAATTGGTTTATCGGTTTGGTTGAAGTCACCTCGCCTAAAGCGAGTGACACCGGGTGCCTTTGGACCCTGCTTACTAGGTTTAATAATGTCTCGGTTAAATTGTTTTATTTGTGGTTTTTGAGCTCGATTATCAGTTGCCTTTATGCTAGCAGCTCGTCTGATGTCGGGTCGATGAACGTATTGTCGGTTAAGTGTGTTGGCAGCTTTTGGGGTTTTGTTGTTTGGTCGCGGTGCTTTAACGGCATCATTAATCAACTGGCCTGTTTCGCCATGATATTTACGACCCGCAAGTCGTATAACGTTCTTCTCCTCTATTCTGCTATCACCCATAACACTAATGCTATTTTAACCAAATAGCAGTCTTTTTACAAGCTCAACTTATGAGAGTTTGTCGTGGTACAATACAGTATATGGTTCCTGAAATACCGAAACATAAATTTTTTACATCAGAATTAATTTTGCGATTAGTATTATTTGCGACTATGTTTGTGGTTGTGTTTACTTTTGCTTTAGTATCAATCCTTGGTTATCAGATTGATATTAAAAATGCTAATTTAAATCCAACTAGTATGATTCAGGTCAGTACTGTGCCGACTGGTTCTTCAGTGTCGATTAATGGTCAATCTCTCTCGTTTTTTTCTAACAATCGTGCGAGTGTTGTCAGCGGCAATTACAGAATTGATGTTAGTCGTGATGGTTTTTATGATTGGCGGACTGTTTTGCCGATTAGGTCTAGGACTGTCTGGTGGCTTGATGCGCGATTAACCCCGAAAGTTAAGCAGGTTGCCACTGTGAAAACGTACAATACTTTGTTGGCCAGCTACGCTTCGCCTGATCGTAGATGGATGCTTAATTATTTGTCACCTAATTTATATGAGTTAGTTGATTTGCGTGATGATAGGCCAATCTATCGCACTATTAACTTGAAAACTTTATTGCAAACCTCATTGGCCGAACAAGATTTAGTTTTTTATGATTGGAATTTGGCAAATGATGCTATGTTTTTCCGTGATAAGACCTCTAATAGGATATATTCTGTAGGTGTTAATAATCGTAATCATCTGATTAATTTATCAAGTAGTTATCCGACTTTAGTATTTGATCAAGTTAAGGTTGGGGGTGATGGCGGAAAGACTTTGTATGTATTAAGCAATCAGGAGCTGCATAGAATTAACTTATCGCGTCTTGGATTAACGCATAAAGTAGCTAGTGGTGTAGTAAAGTACAGAATTATTAATCGAGACCGGGTGGTGGTTGCACGGACTGTGTCGGCTAATCCAAGCTACATATCGCTTGCGATTTATGATCATAACAAAGGTCAGCTGTTTGAGTTTGAGCGATTGCCATCGGATGGGTCGATGCTTCTAGAGGCGTTTGAGAGTCGCTACGACGGCTATTTTTATATAGCACTTTACAACAATCATAAATTTAGAGTTTGGCGAGGTGATTCAGCGGAGCTTAATTTGCCAGCTAAACAATTGACGGAAGAAGATAATACACGTTTGTCTGAAGATAGTCTCACTCTGCGACAGTTTAAAGTTACTAACTCATTCTTTCGAAATTATTTCTCAACCTATCTAGAATCAGACCCCGAAAATGTTTTTGTGGGCGGTGATGGAAGGTTGGTTCTGATTGATAAAGGTCCAGCCAATCTATCAGCTGAGGATGAGCAAAGGCTGGTTGATGATTTGCTAAAAATTAAAGGTGGCGTTGGTCAATCTGTAAAGGCCACCGATCCAGTGTCAATCAATCAGGTGTTGGTTTTTGATACTAATTATCGTATGAATTATTTGGTCCAGTTAGCACTTAATTCCGGTTCGGTTGCGCTGGCGGAAATAGAATCCTCACCAAGCTGGTTAAGCGATAGTGTTTTGTGGGAAAATATAGTTGGTGTGGTGAGGGTAAAAGATTTTAATGGGCAAAATCAACACAAATTAATCCCAGCGGATGCTCGTTATGACATTCAATTATCGGCCAATGAAAAGTATGTTTATTTTTATCAAATCATCGATAATCTACCAGTCTTGCGGCGATTGCAGATGACGGCAATTTAATTACCAAAAAGCGATTGCCAAAATGATTTAGTTTCTCCGGGTATTTCTTGGATTGCTTTTGATGTGTCTTCCCTAGCTTCCATCGCCTCGTTGGGGTCAGGTGCAATTTGTTCAGCATGAACCAATAGGCGCTTAGCGGCTGAGCCGATTGGTGTACAAGTAACTAATGTCATAATTGGCCGATCAGATTGCCTAACAACTTTATTGACATCGGTCGGATTAACTACTTCACTGCTAGTAACTGAATAAGTGTAGCGCTTGCCTTTATAGTTAGCATAAATTATATCACCAGTCTTTAAATGATCTAGTTTTAGAAAAATAAACTTATAATCACCTGTTTGATAGACGCCATTAGTGCGGTGTCCTGATATGACAGTATTGCCAATTTCGCCAGGATGGGCACAAGCGCCTGGTATACAATAATGCACTAATCCATTGTCCATGGCGCGCAAGGTTGATTCGTTATCATTAGGCACGTCGTAGGTTACCGGAGCCTCAATATTTAGGACAGGTATAATCAGAATCGGATCTTCGCTGACACTGATTGAGATTGTAGGGTCGATTACAATTGTGTCAGGATTCATATTGCCTGGGGCGATATAGGCCATAACTTGTCCTACTATGACTTGATTGTATTGTAAAAATAGGAATATCAATACAGCTACGGCAGTAGCGGCAATTGGCCAAAAGTGCTTGCTTTTGCGAATTTTCCTGCCTTTTTTTATAGCCTCACGACGAATTTTAGCTCGAAGTTCATCTAGCGCTGCATTCTGCGGGTTAAAGTCCGGATTGTTTTCAAGACGTCGATTGAGATCCGCCAGCTTGTTGCTTTGTGCCGAGAAGCTATCTTGGTATTGCTTCTGAGTTTCCTGAGCAAATTTTGTGTACTCTTCTTGCACCTTTTGGGCGCTTTGTTGGAAATAGTACTCGTAATATTTCTGGTAATAATTTTGCCAAGCTTTATGATATCTCTCCCAATTAACGGACTGGTTTAATTCCCGTGTGTCAGCCACATGATAACTTTTGTCATATGAGTCAGGTATGTTTACTGATGATTTATTAACTATTCTTTGCGCTTCGCGCTCAGCTTCCTTGTAGATATTAGCTTGGGCACGTTCTGGTGTAACACTTTGATTGGCTTCAGCAATAATTGCCTCTATATCGGGCGAGCCCGAGTCGGATTTACTTGTAGTGTTATTCTGTTGAGAGAAGATTTGGTCAATTTCTCCAAGAATAATATTTTTCGCAGCCTGACGTTGTCGATCGTCGGCAGACGATTTATCGAGTGGCAAGGTTGACCCGTTATTATTCTTCAATTCGTTATCACTCATAAAAACTCAATCCAATAACACTACCATTATACAAAATAACTGTTGAAAACGCTATTTATCTAACTCTGTCTCGCGCAGGAAGCCACCACTTTGTTGTTTCCAAAGATGTGCATAGGTGCCATTAAGCTCAATTAACTTTTGGTGCGTGCCGTCTTCAATAATTTTTCCATTATCAAGTACTATTATTCGATCGAGTTTAGCAATGGTTGATAAACGATGCGCTACTACTACTGAAGTACGTCCAATCATTAATTCATCCATAGCGTCTTGAATCAGCTTTTCGCTTTCAGAGTCTAGTGCAGAAGTGGCCTCATCTAAGACTAGAATTGGTGCACCTTTAATAATAGCGCGAGCAATTGCAATACGCTGCCTTTGTCCCCCAGATAGTTTTACGCCCCGCTCCCCCACTAGCGTATCGTATTTTTTAGGTAATTTTTCAATAAATTCGTCAGCACAAGCTTGTTTGGCAGCCGTTTCAACTTCTTTTCGATTAGCTTCTGGTTTACCAAAGGCGATATTGTCAGCGATGCTACGATGGAACATCATTGGCTCTTGTGGTACATAGGCAATCGCTTGTCGCAGACTTGCTTGGGATACTTCAGAGATGTCCGTTCCATCAATTAAGATTTGTCCCGAATCGACGTCATGAAAGCGCATGATTAAACTGGTCAAACTGGACTTACCTGAGCCGCTATGTCCCACTAGACCAACTTTTTGTCCAGGTTTTATTTTTAGGTGAAAGTTCTTAAATAGCTCATCACCTTGGTTATGTGAAAAGGTTACGTTCTTAAACTCAATTGCGCCTTTTGGTACTACTAATTCTCGGTCCGACTTGTTAACTATCTCAATTGGTGTGTGTAAAATCTCTACCATCTCAGTTGCATCGCCAATAATACGGTTGTAGTTACGGATGATGTGGCGTACCTCGTGTAGACGATAGGTAACTGTGTTGGTATAGGATACCATTAATAAAATTGTACCGATAGAAATTAGGTTATGTTGCTTAGCTAAGACTGCTAGAATAAGTGCTGTGATTCGAATTCCGTTTGTAATAACATCGCTTGCTAACATTAGGCGATTAAAGTCACGCATAATTGCCATATTAGCTTTGTACCAGTCGTCAGCTTTTTGTTTAGCCAACTCAGTTTCGCGTTTTTCAGCACTATAGGCTTTAAGAGTTAGGATATTGGCGACGTCATCAGCTAAATGACCGCTCATGCGACTACTGGCTTTAGCCTCTTTAATATTTCGCTCTGGCATATGTCGAGTCATTACTATTGTTATGGCAATATAAACAATAATTGTTGCAACAAGAATAATGGCGTATGGCCAGAATTTAAATGCTAGGATGGTAACGGCGCCCATTAAGCCAACTGCTAGTTGAATTACGCTAAAAATAATAGTGTCCCAGAAATTTTCTAGAGAACTAGATAGTTTCCCAGCTTGATTGACTAATGAGCCACCAAATTTGTTAGCGTGGAAACGAATGCTGTGGTTAACCAGATTGTCAAAGACTCGGCTAAAGCTGTCGCGCTTAATTAAGCTTTCACCGCGCCAGAGCAATAACATGATGGAGCGCCAACCTATTATGCCGACAATTTGTGTAATAATAAATAGAGTAATTAACGGCCAGAAATCATTCACGGTAGTGTTGCCAATTTGAATCAAATCAAGAATTTGTGCCATAATGAGTGGGCCGAAAAAATCACCCACTAAAACAACCATGGCTGAAAAAATTCCGCTACCAATCAAACGTTTCATCTGTGGTCGCGAAAGTTCAATAATGGTTCGAAATACCCTCTTGCGTTGTGATTCTTTTTTCATAAATGCTTTAAATTTGTTTCTTCCTCTTGCGTTGTATGTTTTTAATCATAGCACGAACTGTTAATGTGTGATGACTTGAGAGATCTCATAAATGTTTGGTTGAAAATAACACTCCCTTATGGTAAAATCCATGAGCAGCCAAATTAGATTAAATGATGATTGTAAATTAGATACTTTTGGGCGAGTGGCGGAACTGGTATACGCGTTAGACTCAAAATCTAATGGTCTTACGACCTTGAGGGTTCAAGTCCCTCTTCGCCCACCAGAATTAACAAGACGATTATTTATAACCATAGAAAAGGGGTTTTTCCAGAGGAAAGTAGCCCCTTTTTCTTTGTCTAAAACGATGTTCAAGAACAATATTCGACACAATACATCTTTTTGAACACTTGTGCCTGCTTTCATCTTATCAGAAGCGGAATTAGCTAAGTTTAAAAACTCTTCTAACGACATTTGTATTTTAGACGGATCGACCATAAGATTATCAATTTCGCTTATTTGCTGCTCAAGGTCAATCTTTTGGTCTTCTAGATCTTCCAATTTTTTTTCGAATTGGCTTGCGGCAACCTTATGGTCGCTATTAGACAAGTCAGAGAATTTTTCCGCCACTCTTTTTATTTCGATGTCTAGACCAACCATGGCCCCCACCAGGCTTTTTCTATTGGTTTTTAATTCAGTAAGTTTGGCATTAGTAATACTCTCTGCTTTCTCAAGGAAGGATTTATAAATACTTTCGGTAAATTTTAATTTCTCAAGCTCGCTATACAAAGCATCAAACAACACTTTTGCTCTTATGCTTTTGCCCTTCATGACACAATCTTTATTGTCGCAGCGGTAGTATAAATACTTTTTACCACTTTTACTGGTGCTCGGTCCCACTGTCATGAAATCACCACAACAAGAACATTTAACAAACCTCCTCAAAGGATAAAAAGTTTGCCCTTTTTTGTTTCTTGCGTTCGGCCTCTTGGAGTAATCCATCATCTGGACTTTATTATATTCAGCCTCACTAATCATAGGCTGAAAGGAGGCCTCAGGAATTTCTCTCAAGTCTCGCTCATTGCCGGCTTGTATGAGAACACCATAATACATAGGCTCTTTGAAGATCTTGGAAGCCTGCTGCTTTGAAGATAGCTTGGTAATTTGGTTCTTAGCTTTCTGGCTAATGTTATCTCTATATACATTATTTACCCTCCAAAATCTAGCAACTTCAGTCTGTGTTTTACCCTCCAACCTCATATCCCACCCTCGCCTTATAGCATCAAAATTATTATCCGGTGCGTAGAAGCCGGTTTTTTGGTCTCGGCTGTACCCCCACACGACTTTGCCGCTGGATTTACCATGTTCTAGATTAGTGTCTACACCTCGCTTTACTACCTCGCTAAGATGCTCTGAATACTGCTTAGACATAGCAAAGAGGATATTAAGTAATAACTTTCCACTGGCATTGTTTTCAAACTGACAAGTTGGAAATTTTAGATCCTTAATAATGTTATTGTCTAGCATATCAATTAGCATCCCACTCTCTAACGAATTCCTAGCCAGTCTATCTGGATGATAAGAGATAATTGCATCATAAACACCCTTCTTTATCTCTTTTATCATAGTGTTAAATTCGGGTCTATTGTTAGACTTTTTGGCGGACTTAGCTTCCTGGAAAATGCGCAAAATAGTAATGCCTTCATATTCAGCCATATCCTTGCAGTATTTAATCTGGTCAGGAATGGATTTCTCTTGAGAAGTCTCATCCTCAGATGACTTGCGTGCATAAAGAACATAACGCAATGTCTTTGGATCGACCTCATCCTTTTTGTATGTCAAATCTTCTCCTTCTAATACATAATCTCGTTGCCATTCTCATCCACCATCTTCTCAGCATAAAAGCTTATTACTACCTCGTCAGTTTTTATTTTTCCTAAACACTCTATTAATTCTATTACGACATCAATGGATTTATTCTTTTTGGAAACACCCATAAGTAATTACCTTATTTTGCGTAACCACTTAAGTGTTTCTTAAAGCAATTACTAATTGTTATTCAGTAATAACTAGCGGTATGACGTGTTTCGCTTTAACCATCTCGTTAACTACAATTTTGTAGATTTTTTGATAGTAGTATTTGCCGCTTTTCCTCCTGACACTGTTATTGTTGCACTCCCAAAGTCACCTATGGTGTCTATAAGTGTCTTCTCGGTTCTCTCATCAAGTTTCGTGGGCTTTGTGTCGTTAAATACAGTCTCTCCGTTCATGGTGTATTTCATTTCGAATGACTCGCCTCGCTTCATCTGTCGCCTCTTCTCAACCAAAATGTTATCTATTTCAGACCAATCCTTGCGAAAGTTCTCCAACGCCCCATCTTCAAAATCGCTACAAAACCACAAAGCCATATTGTCAGGTAATGTCTTTAATAAATCATTTAATCTATACACAATGCCAGAGAGATTTATTCTAATTTCACTCAAACACGAGTCTTTTTCCTGCCTCCGCTCTCTTTCCACTAATTCAGGGACTTCTAAGATCTGCTCCTTTTGATTTGCCTCTATGACAATCGTCATTTTGTAACCCAAATGAGCCAATAAAACTGAGTCAGTAAAGAACTTATCATCATTTTTAACAAATAAGTCGTAGAAGGTTTTTATGAAGCTAGTATCTATGCCGTATTTACGCAGTTCACAGAGAATGAGCAGATAGACAGCTTCAATATAGGTAAACTTTCGCCAGCCAGCTTTCTTATCGCCACGAGGGTCTTTAATTAACCCAATCGCTTCGTAGTAATTTATAGACCTAGAACTAATCTTTAATTTATTTATGCCAATAGCGGGCTCATGCCATTTCTGTCTAATCTTATCAGCTTTTGGCGAGCTTTTTGCTAATAACTTTCCATAAGTATTTGCTTCCCTTGGGCTAACTGCTTCCATAATTAAATCATACAGCGTTGTAAGATTTTTGGCAATGCTATATTCGCTGTAAATAAAAAGGCTTAAAGCTGTCCAGGGCACAAAATAGAACGTATATTAACTATAGACCATTATCGGTTTTAAGCGTTCGGCAATAGTTTTGTTTTATTCAATCTTCAGTCTCACATCATCGACTTCGCTTTTTACTTTTGGCTATCTCGGCTATAAAATCCCCATCAGCATATACAGCCTGAAGTCGTTTTAGCTCATCTTTAAAAGCATACTCATCTTCATCCGTATAAATCATATCGCCTTTTCCTTTTAAAGACAGGGCGCTATTATCCCCAATTAACTCCTTAGACATTTCAGGGTCTGTGAGTTTAAACACAACCTTCTTAGAAGCTGTATTTAAGACAGAAAAAGAAGAATGAACAGAGGTAATTTTGGTTAGCCCATAGTAATATCCTAGACATCGCCTATTCGATCCTGCCATTCTCCATGCACTTATTGCATCATGCATATAAACAAGATCCATCATCGTATTCACAAAAACCAAAATTGGTAGCCGCTCGCCGTCAGTGCGACTATTAAAATCCATAATGTTTTTATATTTCTTGAAATCGTTTTCTTTATAAATTAAAGACTGTCTTCTCTCTATCTCATCTTTACTAAACCATTCGCTCTTCTCAATCAGCTCCTGTTCATCTTTAATGATAGGGCAGAACAAATAAGGGCTATCTTCGAACTCTAAAAAATCATTCGTACAATTCGCTATAATGAACCTTACCTCATCAGGACTATGTTTATGCATTAAACAGGCAAGCATCACCCTAATAAAGTTCATAGCACCAGTGCCACTAACATTGGCAGAAGCTACTAGGAAATTCCCATCTCCACCTGGAGGATAGTGCAAACCTCCATCACGAAATAGGCTTTCTACCTCTAGTTTGCCCGTGTTTATATTCTGGCCAATTATCACCTTATAGTCTAAGTTAGAGGTCTGCCATTCTGAGCTCTTGAACGCATCTTCTAGGCTAAATACTTTTTTCATACTACCATCCTTTTGTGTTCATACAGTCATTATAGACCTTATGAAACATGACATCGCCTTGTTTGCCATATTCCGTAGCCTTACTTCGACAGTAGTTCACGTCGCTAGACGCCTGCTTTACTGTATTCTTCATTTCTTACTCTTCACTCTTATCCACCACAAGAGCTAATCCTCAGATTTCTATAGTAAGTTGTTTTCTGCTGTAAGACACTATCGTAAGTCGCGCGATACGCCTCGGCCTCCTGCGCTTCTTGGTTTCGATACGAATTACATAACTCTCTTTGCGATTGATTGTAAACTACATTGCCACCAGTACAGCTCCTAACCTTCTTCAAGGTGTTCGTCCAATCATGCTTAGCTCTTACCACCTCTGGGTCAGACTCCGCTATCTCCGAAGCTGTCTTTTCACCATACTTTGTTTTATACTCGTCACACTTTGCCTTCGCCACTTGTTCCTGCTGTTGTCGTTGTGCTTCAGCTGTCGTTACCTGACGATCTCGCTCGGCTTGTTCTTTAGTATATTGTGCATCTCTTTCGGCGCTCTGTGCCCGTCTTTCTTCAGTCCTTTTTAGGAGTTCCGCCTCCCAATCTTCACTATCTTTCTTTATTTTGGCTAAGTTTTGCGCCAATTCATTATCAATTTTATTTATATTAGCCCGGTACTCGGCATCATTAGCTTCAGAAGATCTTAAGTTCTCTTTAAGTCTAGCCAACTTATTCTCCAACTCAGCCTTATCGGATGAACTAGAGACAGAAGGGTATTTATCATAACAAGATATAGTTTGCTCATATCGGCTAACATATTTACTCCAGAACTCACTATCATCTAAAGCAATTTCCGATGTATCAATTGCCATGAGGCAATCCCGAAACCCTGTTAGCTCTTCGCTACTTTTAGCAGACATGGCTTCACTAGAGAAACCATCGCTTTGTTTATTTTCAAACGAATTATTTTGTAAGAGCATCCACCCACCAACTAAAAGCCCAACCGCTAGGAAACTCTTAAAAAATATTCCGAAAGGAAACCCATTGCTAAGCACCTTTTTGGTTTGTTTTTTGCTCGCAGTAGTAGAGTATCCTCGTTGCTCCAAAATACGTCGAACTTCTTCTTCGTTTCTAATTTGAGCTTCAGACTTCTTATCCATTTCTTTCCTATCTATTAGTCCATGTCTTTATTCTTTGTTAAGCCATTGCCAGTTATTATTGCAACTACACTACCAATGACAATATACAAACAAAATTGTTTTCTCGAGTTGTCTGCACGCTCTACTGCATCAGCTGCGCACTTGAGCCATTCGCTAGTATATTCCCTCCCCAGGTTCTTATACATCCGCTCACACATATTCAAGGCAGCAATCTCCGCCCTCGCTGGAGCATCTCGCACTAAGAGAATAATTCCTAAAAATACAAAAAAGGCTGATATAGCAAATAATACTTTCTTTATACGAGCCATAATTCTCCTCTTTTAATATTCATCGTATCCCAAACAAAATAGGACACCATCACGGTGTCTAATATCGTTTTTCCGCATCTAGGGTTAACTAAATGCTTCGGATGGTGCCCTAATCACTTAGTCAACCAACGCAAAACATTTGCGAACCAGATGCGGATTTCAAAGATATTAGACACTTTAATCATACCATAAGCTAATCAAAAACAAACATCATCTTTGTTTCACATTGTCCATTAATTGTTTTGTTCAATTGCTTCCGTATAACTTATAGAACCCTCGAGATATTGGATTTTAGCAGAGCCACCACCTGGCTTATTCTCTTCTTCAGCTAACTTGCTTATAGCTTCAGAGCATTTATTTAACATTGCAAATAACTTATCGCTCGATATAGTTTTAAAGCTCCTGTCATCCAGCTCTGCTTTAATCTTCCTGTAAATATCAGAAAAATGTTTTAATCTATAACTCCTAGCCGTCTGATAGGACTTTAGTATTTCATCCATCATCATCTTCTTATGAATTTCGATGTCATTAGACAATTTCTTCTCCCAGTTAGTAAGAGTAGTCTTGCTACAGTTGAGAATGTCAGCTATGTCTCTATAGCTAACATCCATAGCCCTTAGCTCAATAAACTTCAGTTTCTTCTCATAAGTAGTTAGTCTTCTTGATGTAGCTTTTTTAGCTTGCACGATGTCAAAGAATAGCCGTTCAGAACAGGTTTGCCCCCTAATTATTGGTTCATCGTCCAAAACTGTACCACTTTTAGTATCATTCATATTATTTTACCCCCTTAGCATGATGTATTAGTTCAAGTATGCTTATCTTGTGATTATCAAAAGACATAATTTACCTCTAGCATCTGTTGCTGCCTCTCTGCTATGGTAACTTTTGGTAACTCAAACAAAGACTGGCTGTAATTGCTAAATATCCAGTTTGTTACATTATAGATAGGTTCAAGAAGCGTAACACTTCCTCCACCAGTATTTATTTATAACCACTAAAAAATGGTGGAGCATGTGAGATTCGAACTCACCACCTCTTCCATGCCATGGAAGCGCTCTACCAAATGAGCTAATGCCCCACAAAAAGCAGATTCTATCGTAAAAATACTACAACTACATTATACCATAACTTTATTATAAATTTGTTGTAATTTTGTATTTTTGTAGTGAGTATAAATTTTAGTAGTCTCAAGACTCTCATGGCCAAGAAGATCAGAAATATAAATCAAATCAACATCACGATCTAAAAGATGAGTAGCGAAACTATGGCGCAACATATGAGGATAAACCCGGCCAAAACGTGATTTAGAACTAGCAAACCGAAAAAAGCGCCTAACAGCGTCCGGAGTCATACGGCTACCATAAGAAGTAATAAAAAGAGCCGGATTGTTATCAGAACGACAAGCCAAATAGCTAAAAATAGATCTCTCAGTATCAGAATTAATATAACAGGTACGAATATTTTTACTTTTACCCAAAACAATAAAACTCCGATCATGAATACTAGACCGATCCAAAGAACAAAGCTCAGAAACCCTTAAACCAGAATAAAATAAAAGTTTAACAATAGCTATATTACGTAAACGATTAACTTCTTTATAACCCCTACACGATCTAGAAACAACAGCCAAAAACTCCAGAAACTCATCATAAGTCAGGTAATTTATACAACGCTTTTCGCGAATAGGAACAGATATCTCAGAATAATCGATAACATCATAACCAAGCCTCTTTAACATGCGCAAAACACAGCGAAGTCTAGTTAAATTACCACCTAAAGTATCAGACGACTGATAAGACAAAAGATGATCACGCCAACGATCAACATCTGAAAAAGTAAGATCAGTCATATTTAGATCACCAAAAAACTTAATTAAAATATTACGGGTATTTTTATAATTACCAACAGTTTTTAAAGAACGATTACGCGAAATTAATTCACGATAACAGTAAGTATTAAAAGATTTTGATATTTTCATACCAGTCTAGTACCTTTCTGGATAAAAAGAACTACCCCCGCAAAAATACGGGGATAGTCTGCCGTAGCGTCTAAACTAGGCGCTACTAGCATAACATATTTTACCCTTTTAATTTAGACGCTACAGCTAAGATAAACTTAACTT
Organism: Candidatus Nanosyncoccaceae bacterium; assembly: GCA_050950465.1. Classification (GTDB taxonomy): domain Bacteria; phylum Patescibacteriota; class Saccharimonadia; order Saccharimonadales; family Saccharimonadaceae; genus CAZRIZ01. The sequence goes on from JBMNHQ010000002.1 coordinate 162,317, forward strand.
AAATTAATTATAACATATTTTACAATTTTTAACAAAATACTATAAAATAAAAAATATGAAAGAAATTGAAACCCTAAACACAATACTTATAATAAGCTTTATTACAGGCTATTTAATACTAATTTATAAATTAAAAGTATGGCATGAAAAATCAGTATTAAGAAAAGAAATGATAGAATACTACAAAAATAAAAACAACAAAGAAAAAGAGCAAAAAAGAATAGCACAAAATTGACCGGTAGCCGGCGTCTCAGGGTGGCAAAAAGCTCATAAAATAAAAAAATTAAGACCATCAAGCATAAGACAGATAATGCAGTAATCTAGGCTGATGATTTGCTTATGCTTGATGGACGCGGAGAACACCAGACCTTTTCGCTTAACTAGATAAATCTAGAAGTAGCGAAGTTTGGTGTGCCATAGAGTTGCGTTTTATTTTATGAGCTTTTTGCTGTTCCATCTCACCCCTAGACGCCTCCGGCTCTTTTTCTTCTATCTCTTCTATTATGTCATCGTAATTAACTATTAAATGTCGATATTTAATGTTAAACTCATCTTTATCAATATATTTAAATTTTACATAATCATTAACAAAATCTAATCTCTCAGACTGAAAATCTTGAGATATTAAATTACAATCTTGAACTAAACAATCATAGATCTTATCAGAAACCTTAAGACCACGAGAACAATAATACAACTTCTCACCTTTAGCGAAATCAGTACAGCTAAAAGATTTAGTAAGATATTTAGTTATATACTTAGAAACCCTTTCTTTAGATTTAACAGAAGATAAACTAATATAACCAAAACGATTCTTATAGGCCGGCCAGTCAAGATAACCATGATTATTTAAGACTAGATGATCACGAGTAAGACCCTTAATTAAGCCATGAAAGTGCCAAGAACCACTTTTATGCTTCTCAGGAATAAGAAGATATTGTAAATCTAAACCGTATTCAGAACGACAATAACGAACAAAACGAGACAAAGCAGAAATATAACTCTTAAGATCCTTCGTATCCCTCTTGAAAGGATCAAGCGTAAGAGTAACAAAATAATCGAAATCATTACAATAAGCATATTCAAAGATTTTAGACCGAGAGCGAGATAAAGATTCATCGAAACGGCCATTTGGCTTATAAGAAACTCTCTCACGAGATTTCTTCTTCAAACGACTAGGAAAATAAGAAACTTTATAGAGATTATCATCAAATTTTTTAATAGTGAAATGGAAAATAATTGACGATTTTGGCGTCATTTCTACCCCTGTTATGGTCGTTAAGTGTTATTTAGTCAAGTATAGCGGTGAGGCAACCGGCTAAGCCGGTTTGGCCTCACCACCGCTCCTCATCTCATCTCCTTATAAAACCCAACCTCCTTTTCTCTTTGGCTTCAGGTTTAACCAACTGATCGAACTGAACTTCAGAACTAACAACTTTCTGAAAAGTATCGAAAGAATTACGATCTTCTAAAGAATGGACAAAGAAACCAGTACCTTTACTAACTCCAATCAAATTACCATTATAATCTTGCTCTAAAGTCATACCGTCATAGCAACGCATGACGGTGAAGCAACCAAAGACCGTATTGCACATAACAATGTTATCGCATTGCTCACGCAATGGCTTAGCCATACGCATAAACAACTGAGAAGTACCAACTATAAGCTTACGTTGTTTACGCTGTTGAGATATCTCAGTAAAAATATGAACTGGAATATTTTTACTATCAAGCGAATTAAAGTAGATATGAATTTCATCAATAAGATAAATAACGCCACGAGTGCCATTATTTATCTTAGTTAAGGCTACGTGTAGATCTTCATTAGTAGAAAAGTGAACATAGTCTTTAACTGGATCGAAACGGCGTACCGAGCCATTCATTGTTTGGTCTTGGGCATTATAGCACAGCCATTCGGCTGTGCTGATAGCCCTGTAACCAAACAATGAAAGGTTTGAGACGAGGACAGCCTTAGGATAGCGCTTTTTAATGCTGTTGACGACATGAACAGCGGAGATCGTCTTGCCTGAGCCTTGCCGACCACAATGAACTTGAGTACCATAAGGATCGAAAAAATCAGGATCACGCTTATTTTTTAGATCTGAAATAACAGCGTCTAAAGTGAAGCGCCACTCTTTCTTAAGAAAATTAGCATAACTCATAATAATAACCTCATGGCTTTAAACCCGAATACCAATTACGAAGAAATCTAATAGCAGTAATAGTCGGTTTTATAGACGGAACAACCACAAAATTTATCACTAATGCAAACATAAGAACACGAAAAGCAAGAGGAGAAGAGAAATAAATAAAAATATTCTGAATAGTTTTAAAGGTATTAGCAATATAAGCAATATAGCCGGACATATCACCAGATGAAACGATCATAGATGGAAAAATCAATCTAAGCGGATACATAACTAGACCAATAACAAACATCATTATGTTAAGAACGATCGTTAAAATAACTGATACTATCATTTCTTGTCACCTCCAAATAAACCTAATACACTTAAGAAAGTAGAGCGAGTCAATAGAATAGCACTGAAATAAATACCAACCGAGATCATAAAAGTTAAAGTACCAAAGACTTGAGAACCAACAGCCTGTTCAAAAGCACAAATATTCAAACTAGCAGTAGCACCCATAAAAGTAATATCACCAAATATATTACAAGGCGAAATGTAACTATCTAGTTGAGGTAAAAGAATAGAAATTAGCATATCAACAAAAGACTCAACTAAGGTATACATATCTGAGACAATACCAAGAGAACCAAGCATAAAAGTAGATCCAGTACCTAAACTACTTTTTAAAAACTCAACATCAGGTAAAAAGAGCCATTTAAGAAAATTAACAAATTTATTTAAAGCACCAGTAAGAAACTTATTTAAATGACAACTTATGTCCCAAGTATCACAAGCCGTATCATAATCATAAAAATCTTGAGGTGAAAAAGTAGAGAAATCAGACGGATCAACCGGATTATCTTCAGGGCTTAAGATATCACAACGGAAATAATACTCACCGGGAGAAATACCACCACCCTTAACTATCGCAACTAAAGATTCAAAAAAACCTTCATCAGCAAGCTCTTCAGGCGTATAAGTAACATCTTTTAGACGATTAGAACCAAAACAATACTTATTTTTATCTTTATCAAAAAAGATCCAATAACTAGCACTGTCAGGATCAACAGTAATATCAAAAAAGACAGGCTTTAGAACAACACCCTCAGGAGCAGAAGTATTTAAATAAGAACTATCTAAAATAACTCGATAACTACCAGTAGGAAGATTCTCCCAAATACCCAAACCATTATAAACCTCAGTACGAGGCATAATCTCACCTGTAGAATTGGTCAAAGTAAATAACTTAACATCAGGAATAGCAATACCTAAATCTTCGAAATAAGAACTATCAACACTAGCTCTAACATTAGAACCCTCAACAAAAATATTTATACGGGGATAAACATTAGTATCAGTACTATAATCAGGCGGAGTAACTTCGGATAAAGGACTGGACGGAACACCCACATCATCAGAATTGGGAAAATTCATAAAATAAACACGTTCATTAGGCCTAACATTAGTAGAAGTAGAATAAATACGAGAAGTCTGAGCCTCATTAACAGAAGAACCGGTAATAGATTCTATATAAGGGATAGAGTTAACCAAAGTAGCTCTTGTATTGCCATAATTAATCTTCATAGCAATAGTCAACTTCTTAACAGAAACATTATTACCAGTAACTAAACTTTTGAAATAAATATCAGTAGGAGATGGTGGGGTAGGATTAGTAAAAGCAGCGCTATGTAAAATAATATTAGGATCAGTAGTGTAATAAATATGATACTGAGAATAACCATAATCATTAGTTATTGGATATGAATAATTAACAGACAAAGGATCAGAATAAGTAACACCCCAAGAACCGCCATTATAAATAGCATTTAAAAACTCTGACCGTCTTATATGCAAAGTAGACTTCTGATCAGAACTATAATTGAACTCATAAGGAGATTTATCATAATTCAATAATGGATCAGACCAATGATACCTTAAATCAAGATCAGAAACTTGATCAGTAGAGGAATTTTTAAACCAAAGTACAAAATTATCATTTGGATCTAACAAAGAGCGATCAGGTAAAGCTGCATAAGTAGAAGAACCTCCAATAAGAACAAAAAATGATGAAACTAAAATAGTTAAAATTATTGTGAAATAGAATTTGCGTAATGACAAACGCAATTTAGTGTGTGTATTTTTATGTAAAGAACGTAGTTTCATCATTTCTTACCCTTATCAAAACGAAACATGGAGGCAATAACAAAGACAATAAAGAAAGTAATCGCAACAGATATTTTCTGAACAAATGTTATTTCTTCCATTTTTTACCACTCTTTAATTCAAGATCATGTAAACGATCAAGTTGCTTATCTAAACAAAAACAAAGACCAAAAACTGGAAAAAGATACAAAAGAAAGAGAATACTATCAATCACTTTTTAACCTCCTCACCCTCTATAACATCAGAATCATCTAATTTTTTAGACGAAAGATCATTTTTAACCTTTTTTACTTCGTTAATGGTATCTATAAGCTTAATTATCGAACGATAAACCAAAACAATAGCAATAATTAAAAGTAAAATAGTAAACAAATTATTCATTTTTAATTAACTCCACATTTCTTTAAAATCTTTTTTTTCTTTTCTTCTTCTACCCAACGATCATGATCACGATCCATTTTTTTAAATAAAAGAATCATAGAAATCACAGAAATAACAAAACCAATAACAAAATACCTAAATTCAACTACAGACCACATAATAGAAAGAACCTCTTTAAAACTACTAACACCATAACAACCTAAAGACATAGGAATCCTCTCATCTAATATTTTTTAAAGCACCAAAAGTAACCTGATAAAAGAAGCTTAAGATAAAAACAAGCCCACTTAATAGGCCTATAACCGGCAACATATACTCCAACATATTTGCCACTGTCTCGATAATCAAATTGATCAATTCAGCATTTGCCACTTGATCCCCCTATCTTTTTTATTAATTGCTTTGAAAAGTGCGCAACTAGCTAATGATCCAAACCTAACCTAACCATCTTTTTTACCCCCGATCTGATTGTCACTAATTGCGCACCCTGTTTCTAGTTAAAAAACAAGATTAAACTCGACCTTTAAGACCGCGATTAATCATACGTCGAGCGAAGTTAATACCCCAAACGACCGCAACGATACCCACAACAGCAGGCAAGTTATCACTTACCACAGTAGTTAACTGCGTAGTGAAAGAAGTAACTTGTTCAGCGGTTAATAGAGCTGCGCCCAAAATTTGTAAACCGTACATAGACACTTTTCCTTTTTTACTCTTTTAAATACGAAAAAGAGGGATACGACTATACCCCCTTATCGTCTCCCTCTAAAAAGTTTTCAACTTCAAGATCATCAGCGAGATTGATCAAAGAGCGCTCTTGCTGTTTAATCTTTAAACTAACTGTAAAAAGTTCCCCCTTAATTCTAAAAGAAATATGTAACTGACTATAATTGACAATTTTACCGTCATCAGCCTTAAAAGTACCATCTACCGCATAGGCCTGAGCGATTTTACTTTTTATATCAGTACGCTTATTTTTATTATTACCTTGATCTTCCATAACTCTTTTTACCTTTCTTTTATGGATATTAAAAAATCTTCGTAACATTTTACGAAGATATCCACTAAGGTAAGTTATAGATCAGGTCGCCTCTTCCATGCCATGGAAGCGCTCTACCAAATGAGCTAATGCCCCAAACCATAAACTACTGTACTTCTGACGATTAGCCTATTAATAGAGCACTGGCGTTATTATAACTTTGCTCAGGACTATTCAAACAAGCTAATACCTCTAACCAAAGTGTTGTAATTATACTAAAGCTTGGTAAAAAAGTAAAGTGTAGCACATGATATTGAGGTCTCTGAATTAATATATTTATATTCTATTTAACTGGTGAACATCTTACTTAGATAACTTAGTGGATTTTTAAGAATAGATTTATTATTAGGTATTAAAAGTTAAGAAAAAGAAAAAGGCTCGATGGTGCTGTCGAGCCCGTGGTGATTGAGAGTACACCTCAGTGAGAGTAAAAGAACTACCATATGGCAAAGCAAAAAAAGTTATGGTGTGCTATCTCTCACATGAGGTGCTAGTGGGTCGGCCGAGAATCGAACTCGCAGTAGTAAATCTTACCATTAAGACTACCGACCCTGGTAAAACCGTGAGGAATCGAACCTCAGTCTCTTCCTAAGCAAGGAAGCGCGATACCACTACGCCACGGTTTTTTGTTGACTGCGTGGAGAATTGCACTCCACGATCTCACCCAATGGTAGTGGGTGCGTCTTGTCTTAGACCACAGTCGAAATTCTGGTGACAAAGAATTCGAATTGCAACCCTGTCTTAGAACGCGGTTTTGCGTAAGACAAACTCTAATCCTAGATCACCAGCGTGGTGGCCCGGTGGGGACTTGAACCCCAACTTTCTCCTAGGCAGTGTGCACCCTGCCTAGAAGCGCTTTACCGTTAAGCTACCGGGCAGTGTGAGTAAATAAGTTTCGTTGGAGCCATTGGAAGGACTCGAACCTTCGACCTCTCTCATTTATGGGAAAGTGCTCTACCGACTGAGCTACAATGGCGCAGATAGGTATTGGGTCTCCTATTATAACAAAACAAAATTACACAACAAGCATAAGCGTTGAATCTTTTTTCCCTCTCTGTTAGAGTTAAGAGCAAATGTTAATCTTGCCCAACTTTGTCTTATTGATATCGGCAGCAATTCGTTTATTAGGTGGTGTTGCCTATATTCGAGCTACAATTAGAGGTAAAGCTAAGCCCAACTCTCTAACTTGGTTGCTTTGGGGAATTACACCGACAATCACCCTATTTGCTGTCCTGTCAGTACGAGATACAAGTAATTTAATCGTAACAGCCGCTCTAGCACTGAGTCCGTTGGCAGTTTCGTTTGTGGCAATCCGCAAGGATCGTCGCTCACTTAGATTTGATAAGTTTAATTCGGTATGTGCTATTTTGGCTATTATTGGCATTATCTTGTGGTATTTTACCAAAAATCCGAACTTAGCAATTCTTCTAGCAATTGCTGCTGATTTTGTTAGTAGCTTGCCAACAATTGTGAAAGCTAAACATCAACCGGCTAGTGAGTATCCACCAACCTATATTATGTCAGCTACGGCTATGCTTTTGGCGCTTCTAACAATTCCAAAATGGACATTTACCAACTCTGCTTTTATGGTTTATGTTTTTGTACTTAATATAATTATCGCCAATCTTTCAACTTTTGGTCGTTTGAGAAAGTTAAAAGCTAAGAATTGATTCTGCTTGTGCTTAGAAAGTGGCGCTGTTATAATTTAATCTGTAATAAACCAATACAAACATGTCAGCCATTATAGTTTTATTGTTATCACTCTTTGCCACTGTTCAGGGTGCTGCTTTATCGACAAAATATGCTGAAAAGTTTGCTGAAGGTTTTAGAGTATCGCGTTTTACTGTTGGCTTTATTATAGTTTCTTTTGTATCAATTTTGCCAGAAACCATGATTGCGATAAGTGCTGCTTTTCAGGATCAGCCCGAGTTTGGTATTGGCACAATCATGGGTTCAAGTGTGGCGGACTTAACTTTAGTCTTTGCTATTATAACTTTTGCGGCCGGCAAATCTGGTTTACGAGTGGAAAAGCAATTGGCTAACAAGCTTCTTGCCTACCCCTTATTCTTATCAATACCAATGTTCTTAGGATTGGATGGTAATTATTCGCGCGCAGAGGGCATCACGATGATAATCGTTGGTGTAATATTTTATATTTTTATCTTCAGTAAATCGGTTAATATCAGTGGTGGACCGCGTGATGTCGACAGTAAATATCGTTGGCGCAATGTCAGTTTCTTAATTCTAAGCCTGCTGTTGTTATTATTTGGTGCATATTTCACAGTCGAATCTGCGACTGAATTAGCTCATAGGCTTGGCGTAGCACCAGTTTTGATTGGTATTCTGATTGTTGGTCTCGGTGCGGTTATACCCGAATTGGCTTTTTCTTACAAAGCGGTCAAAGATCGTCAGCCATCGCTAGCGGTTGGTGATATCATGGGTTCGGTTTTGGCTGCCACAACAGTTGTAATTGGTCTGCTGGCATTAATTCACCCCTTTGATTTCCCCGCTCGGATTACCTATGTTGCTGGGATTCTTATGGTGGTGTCATCAATCATTCTAGTGTTCTTTATTAAAAGTCACTATCGAATTAAACGTCCTGAGGCGGTAATTCTACTACTAATTTGGTTAACTTACGTTTTGGTCGAAATTTTAGTTTAATATTTGGTGGTGCGCTTACCATGTTTAACTTATTGTGGCGGCCTGTTCTTTCTGCTAGAGTTGAGATACGTTCCGTTATTCATCAGTCGATGGATTGATATTAGGGGTTTTAATAAAGTAGATAAGGAGTTTTATGCGTGTAGTGATAAAAAATAATTATGACAATGTCTGTAGCTTTGTGGCGGATTACATAGTGACTAGAATTAAGGAATTTAAACCAACCGCAAGCAAACCCTTTGTGCTAGGGCTGCCGACTGGCTCGACACCTATTGGTATTTATCAAAATTTAATAAAAAAATATCAAGCTGATGAGCTTTCATTCAAAGATGTGGTGACATTTAATATGGACGAATACGTAGGGCTTACTCCCGATCACCCCCAGAGCTATCATTATTTTATGCAGCAGCATCTTTTTAATCAGGTTGATATAAAAAAAGAAAATATTAATATACTTAACGGTTTAGCAAAAGATTTGGACGCCGAGTGTATCTCTTATGAAGAGAAGATTAAAAGTTATGGTGGAATAAATTTGTTCTTGGGTGGGATTGGTGTAGATGGTCACATCGCTTTCAACGAGCCAGCAACTTCACCTTTGTCTAGGACGGCACATCGCCAGTTAGCTCTAAGTACAATCGAAGCTAATGCTCGCTTCTTTGATAATGATTTAAGTAAGGTTCCGACTAGTGCTTTAACAGTGGGGGTGGCGACAATTATGGATGCTGATGAGGTGGTGATTGTTGCGACTGGTGTAAATAAATCTCGGGCAGTTCATCATGTAGTGGAAAGAGGTGTTAATCATCTTTGGGTGGCGAGCACCTTGCAGTTGCATAGTTATGGTATGTTAGTTTGTGATGATGCGGCGACCAATGATTTGAAAGTCGGTACAGTTAAATATTTTAAGCGTCAAGAGGACTTGAGAAAAAACCAAGAGCTAAAACGTTATTAATAAAAATTTTAAGATAAAAAACACACCTAGGATTTGTGGAGTTTAGTCGTTTGGTAATGCGAAGGCTTATTTTTGTGTCGCACCCAATAAGAAAACCTGTTCTCATCACGTAACATGCCTTTTCGAAGTGATTCTTTAATTCGATAAACATTAAACACTTTACTAAGCTCGTTTAGTTGAGCTAAAATTGGCAAGCCAAACCAACTAACTTTTTTAAAACCCACCTCATTAACTAGGTGAATTAGTTCAGGGCTTTTGGTGACAGTATAAATTTTCTCAGCATTACTAGCCTCTGTCATAAATTGCTGAAACAATTTTCGACCAATTCCCTGCCCGCGCCAATCACTAACTACGATTAAAATTTTCAGGTCGATAAGTTTTTTATATTTTTTATAGTATAGTATGCCGATAATCGATTTGTCTTTTGTAGCAACAAGCATCTTGCCGAGCCTCAACAGTTCAGCTGGCAAATAACCAGTGATATTTTTTGTCCCTCTAATTTCTTGGGATATAACGTTTGCTTCTTGAGTGGTTAAGTTTCGAAAAATAATTTTCATAAATTGCAGATAATTTCTGGTGGAGTGTGCGAGAGTCGAACTCGCGGCCTCAGCAATGCGAATGCTGCGCTCTACCAACTGAGCTAACACCCCATATATAACTGGTTTTTAAAATGTCACTTTGTGCTTTATATAATCTAGTATCTCAGGTAGAGCGCTCGGCGCTATCTCTATCTGGCTCAAGGCTGTCAACTGAGCTAACACCCCACAGTGTTTCATTCTAGCACAAATAGTGTTTGGACTAATAGGATGTAGTATAATTACATAATGCTTAACGTCGTCTTGATTGGCTTAGTGAGTTGTTTCGCTGATATCAGTTCCGATATGATTTATCCGATTGTGCCAATCTTTTTGGCAGCTAAGTTTAGTGCTACCCCTGGCATGATTGGCTTTATTGAAGGTGTTGCTGAGAGCTTAGCTAGCCTGCTCAAGACTTTTAGTGGTCATATTGCTGACAAATACAACCAAAAGAAACCTTTGGTTTTTACAGGCTATGCTTTGGGTATTGTTTACAAGGTTGGCTTAATATTTTCTACATCTTGGCTGGGTGTGCTAATATCGCGTATGGTTGACCGAACTGGTAAAGGACTACGCGTTGCACCTCGTGATGTAATGGTGAGCGAAAGTGTTAGTAAAAGGCATCTAGGTAATGCCTACGGGGTTCACAAAATGCTCGATATGGTTGGTAGCTCTTTGGGTGTTTTAATTGCTTACTTTTTAGTTAAGACATTGAATGGTAATGAGCAATTTACCAAAATATTCTTTTGGTCGATGGTGCCGGCTATGATTGGATTGTTTATTTTTGCTGCTTTTGTAAAGGACAAAACTAGGGGTAAACCAATTCGCCCTAAGCCAATTCCTTTTTGGAAGAATATTCGTAAACTAGATGATCGATTAAAATTATATCTGTTGGTGATATTTATTTTTACACTCGGTAATTCATCCAATGCTTTTCTTTTGTTGCGCGCTCAAGATGCTGGTTTCAGTGCAGCTGATTCGATTCTATTATATCTTCTTTATCACATTAGTGCTGCGATTTTTGCTGTTCCATTTGGTCGAATGTCAGATAAAAAAGGTCGTAAGCGCGTGCTAGTACTAGGATATGCCCTGTTTTCTTTAGTCTATTTTTCACTAGCGGCCGCACCAAGTAGTTGGATGATGATCATTTCATTTATTATGCTCGGCTTGTATGTAGCGGCAACTACTGGCGTTGAGCGAGCTTTTGTGGCGGAGATTGCTCCTAGGGAATTGCGCGGTACTATGCTTGGTTTACAGTCTACCGTTGCTGGTATTGCGCTTTTGCCCGCTAGTGTAATATTTGGTCTAATATGGAACCAGTTTGGCCCAGTCGTTTCATTTGCTTTTGGTGGCACTATGGCGGCGATTGCGGCAGTTGTTTTACTATTTTTCTTGAACCCCAGCCAAAATCGCTCCAAGGCCTTCTTAAATTAATTAACAGAAGCTGGTATAATGTTGCAATATGCAAAAGAATACTTCAGATAATCAGGGCTGGGAACCAACTGAGCGGATGCTCGAGTCTCAAGCTCGATCCCAGCAAAGCATGCTTGGTAGTGATAAAGAGTTTATCAAAGCTTTTGAAATACTAAATAAATACCCTAAGCGTGTAACTTTTTTTGGCTCAGCGCGCGATTTGGACTCTAATCAAGATGATCAAAAAGTAGCTTATGAGCTAGCTTATAAGCTGTCTAAACAGGGCTATACAATTGTATCAGGTGGTGGATTCGGTATTATGGGGGCTTCTAATAAAGGCGCTTACGATGCTGGTGGCTCATCGGTTGGTTTTAATATTCGTCTGCCACATGAGCAGGATCCAAACCCTTACACTACTGACGCCTTGGAATTTCAGTACTTCTTTACACGTAAAGTAGCGTTGTCGTTTTATGCCCACGCCTATATTAGTTTTCCGGGCGGTTTTGGCACGATGGATGAACTTTTTGAGATCATCACAATGGTGCAGACTAAAAAAATGCCAAAACTCAAGATAATCTTGTTTGGTAGCTGGTTCTGGGACCCTCTGGATGAATTTATTAAGCTAAATCTGCTTGAAAATGGCTTTATCTCAGCTGGGGATGAGAAGCTTTATACTATCACAGACGATATCGACGAGGCGGTTCGTCTAATCAACGAACCAGAGGAACTAGATCTTTAGGGTGGTTGACTTAAAAACACTAACCGCTTTGGGTCAGTGTTTTATTTGATTTCAAAAGTTTTGTAACGACTGGTATGCCCACTAATTAACTTAACGTGTGTTTTGCTGGTTTGAAAATGATTGGCTAAGAGCTCTATTGCTCGCTGATTAGCGCGGCCATCTTTGGCAGGTGGTTTGACCTTAATTAAGAATATTTTTCCTAATTGTTCCACTCCCTCATCGTGTTTGCTATTAGGCTTAATCTGTGCCCGTAGTTTTTTTGTCATATCTATAGTTTAGCACCTTACTAGACTTTTCTGCTTTCGCGGGATAAGATTGGTAGCAGAGCTGTTTTAAATTGTATTTAAGCTTAAGGAGGTTTCAATAAAAATGAAGACGTCGAGGGGGCAATTAGTTTCTGACTTTTTACAAGAATTAATTAAATTCTCTGAAGCGCTTCCTGACTCTACACGAGACACATTGCTTGTAATGATTGACAGATTCATGTTAAAAACTGAGCCTAAACCAAAACGTACACCAGGTCAGCTGACTATGGACATCTGACGTAACACAAATACAATTACAGCTCTAGTATTTAGCCACCGCCTAGCGGTGGCTTTTTAAGCTGTCGGCGGCGGCAATACTAGCTGCGCCAATAATATCAGCTATAGTTGATCCGCGTGACATATCACTAGCGCTTTTAGCAAAGCCCTGTAGGATCGGTCCATAAGCATGCGCACTAGTTAATTGTTCAATGATTTTATAACCGATATTACCGGCGTCGAGATTGGGAAATATAAAGATATTGGCGTCACCCCTAACAGGTGCGTTGTCTGGTAATTTGGTTTCAGCAATCTCGCGATTGACAGCGGCATCGAATTGGATTTCTCCTACAATATTTAGTCGTGGTTGTTTGATTTTAACAATTTCAGTTGCTTGAATAACTTTTTGGGTTGCTGGACTTTCAGCGCTCCCAAGTGTTGAGAACGACAACATAGCAATCTTAGGAGTCCAGTCTAACAAGGTAGTTGTGCTTTTAGCGGTGTCAATTGCAATTTGAGCTAACTGTTGGGCGGTTGGATCAATCACCATGCCACAATCAGCTAGTGCCATCAAGCCAAAGTCTTTCGGATTGTCGGAAAAATCCAATAGAAAATAACTAGAAGCCAAATCGCATCCTTTAGCTAAGCCAACTTGGTGCAGCATGGCACGAATTACATCACGCGTTGTGTCATTTAAACCGGCAACCATGGCGTCAGCATCATCGGCTGCTAAGATGGTTGTAGCGGCATAAAGCGGATTCTCGAAATCACGAATAGTGCGTCCAATTTCTCGACTAGAATCAATCGCGGCTATTTTATTTGCCCACCTCTCGGCTTGTTGGTGGCTACTGCAATCAATGATCTCTGCTCCGTTCGGATAATGATCGGCTAGGTTGGATTTTTTTGAATTAATTACTACAGTGGGTTTAACTAAATGTTCGTCAAGCAAGATTCGTATAGCTTTAGGCAACCTAGCATCGCCACCATCAGCAAAAATAACTTGAATGTCGCGTCCGCGAATTTTATCTTTTATGTGACTTAATGATGACATAAACTAAATTATAAAAAGGTTATGTTAAAAAAGCAAACACTCTAGTAATTTCAGCCCGACTGTGTCATAATGATGGGGTTCAAATGCACATGCGTACAGGCAAGAGTAATCTATGTTGTTAGCAGTTCAAATGAACGTAATAATTAAAGGAGACTCATGTCTAAACCAAACTTGTTTGTAGGGAATTTGCCCTACTCTACTACTGACGAAGACCTTAAGGCCTTCTTCGAAGCTATCGGCGAAGTCGAGTCAGCTCGTGTAATTGTTGATAAATTCAGCAATCGCAGTAAGGGCTTCGGCTTTGTTGAATTTAAAGATGAGGCCAATAATCAGCGCGCTATCGACGAACTCGATGGTAAAGAGCTTGATGGTCGTGCTATTAAAGTCAGCGTGTCAAAACCTCGTGAAGATCGACCACATCGTGATTTTAGTCACCATTAAGACTAATATTCTTCAATAAAAATCAGCAACCCGCTATTGAGCGGGTTTTTGATTTGAAAAAAGAAGTGTTAAAATGACGTCATGGAACAAGTAAATCAATTTATTGAACAACTTCAGGTCAATGGTGATGGTGTTAATTTGGACGGCCTAACGAAACCAATCGACGATCTAAAAAACGTTCTTAGTATTGTGGCGATTGTGATTGTGGTATTCTGGCTAATCAGCTTAATATCAAACCTTATACAAAAACGTTCAATTTCGAGAATTCGCAAAGAAGTCAAAGAAATCAATGCCAAACTAGACGCTCTGCTTGCTAAGAATGGCGCTGGCGTTAGTGAAGCAGAAGATGAAGTTGGTACTTAATGATAATATCGATCGTCGATACCATCGAGTCGACGACGTAATAGATCTCTGTAACACTTAAAGCAAACGCTATGATAACTTTCATTGCCACCGATGAATATTTGTTCACCGGTTGTAATAATTTTACCGTCTTTATCAAAACGAGCATTAGCTTCGGCTTCTCGGCCGCAGGCGCACAAATTATCAATCTTTTTGATTTCATCAGCTAATTCCATCAGTCGTTTACTGCTAGGAAAGAGCTTGGTTTGAAAGTCAGTTCGCAGGCCATAAACTAAAACATTGGTGTTGGCCTTGTCGACAATTTGCCGCATTTGATTAATATGTTCGGCTGTAAACAAGTTACCCTCGTCAGCGATTACAATATCTGGCCGATGGCTTAGCTTATCAAATAAATCAAACAGATTGTCCTCTTCGTCAATCATAACAACTCTAGATTCTAGGCCGAGTCGAGATTTGAGCATGCCGTCGCCGTCACGAGTATCAGCTGAAGGTTTGATTAGCCAGACCTTTCGACCATGCTCTTCGTGGTTGTATTTTGTAATCAGGGCTTGCGCAGTTTTGGCGCCACCCATAGTTCCGTAGACAAAAGTTAGTTTTGCCACCTTCCCCCTTTTTGTTTAATTCACCCTGTATTCTTATTTTAACAAACTTAAGCGCTTTAATCATCTGTTGTAGATTAAACAACAAGGGAGTGAATCAAATACTTGATTCACTCCCTTTATTATTTCTTTTATACAATTTAATAGGCAGTCCAGCCACCATCGGCTACTAAAATGGCGCCATTAACAAAGCTTGATTTGTCGGAGGCTAAGAATAGAGCTGGTCCAGCAATCTCAGTTGCCTCACCTGTGCGTGGTGACATATTAGCCCCTGCTGTAGCGCGTCCCATACCAAACTCACTAACGTTTGTCATGGAGCTACCGATGTTAGTAGCAACCGCTCCTGGCGCGATTGCATTACAACGAATATTATCATTAGCATACATAAATGCAATATTTTTAGTAATGCCAACTACAGCATGCTTTGAAGCGGTATACATCACGCCAGCGCGTGAACCTTGTAGTCCACCAATTGATGAAATATTAATAATATTGCCACTACCTTGCTTTTTAAAAATCTCAACAGCTTTCTTGCAAGCGAATAATACGCCAGAAACGTTAATGTTCATAATACGCTGCCAGGCCTCTTCAGTGACCTTTTCAACCTCTTCCATGTTATCCATGATGCCAGCGTTGTTGACTAAAATGTCTAATTTGCCAAATTTTTCTACAGCTAAATTAATCATAGCGTCAGTGTCAGCTACTTTTGATACGTCGGTTTTGGTAGCCACAGCTTCGCCGCCAGCTGCGACGATGTCGGCTACGGTTGCTTCGGCGCCCTCTAAATTGATATCACTCACAACAACCTTAGCGCCTTCTTGGGCGTAAAGTTTGGCAATTTCTTTCCCCATGCCACTAGCCGCACCGGTTACTACTGCCACTTTATCTTTCAAGATCGGTTCTTTCATAATTCTCCCCAAATAGTTTATGGTTTTATAATACCTAAATTATACCTTAAAATACTTCCTCTAGGCAATAAAATAACCGCCAGTTGTCTGGCGGCCAATTTAGAATTCAGGGATTGCTTCTACTGCTATTCCAAGCAGCAATAGTCGCAGTGCTGTTTGATAAGAACTAGTCCATTGATTGTTATTGCGATCAAGTATAGGTAGGTGGTATACCTGTGGTTTGTTGGTCCTTTCGAAAGGTATTTCAGAGGCCAGTTTAGTAATTTCATCCTTGTACTTATCCAACTGTCGACAGTCGAAATTTTCGAGTTCGGATCCAAGTTCGACGATCAATCCGTAGTCTCCTGCTTTTTTAGTTATCGGTCCGCTTCCAACTCCGATAAATGTATGATATTCTTCTGTCGTACTGCTTCGGTAAAGACATTCAGAATAGATTTCATTAACCCTAGCTTCGCTAATTAATAGCTTGGTCATTTTTATTACCTCCTTAATCTAGACCAGTTGGGTGTTATACAAATGTGCTAATAACTTTTAGATCCTTAGTCCTGCCGCATTAACAACCTAATAGACCATTCTTATATATTAACATATTATTAACGAATAGTCAAAGATAAGTTGCAGTACTATTTATAGCGACTATTTTGTTTGTGTAGACGGTTTACTATCTCGGTTGATTCAAATAAAAACTCCCCTTGGTAGCTGAGGGGATGATAATAATCTTGGTGCGGGTAGAGGGAGTCGAACCCTCGTCTTAACCTTGGGAAGGTCACATACTAGCCGTTGTACTACACCCGCGTGGTTTGTATTATACTGCCGTGTAATACGTCACACACTCGGAAAAGAAAACAAGTTTTCTTTTCGTTCGCGTGCTAGTATTATACCATCGTATAATATTTCACATCTTCGGAAAAGTTAAAACAAGCCCCATTTTTCTCTCAGGTTTCGTATTATATACTATTTTGCTACTATGGCAGTGATGGCGGCTTCAAGTGGTTTAGTTGGGTTCCAAGTGAACCAGCAGGCCATTTGAGCGGCAGTTTTACCCTGCCAAATATCAGTTGGGTGGAAAAATTGGCTGCTTACTACTTCACCTTTTGTAGCTGCAATTAGCAAATCGTCATGAAAAACGACGATAGTAGCTTGGTTAGAAACAGTAAATTTATGCAATGCTTCAACTAACTTGGCATTTTGCATAGAGTGAACCAGTACAACTGGATAATAAATTGTTTGAAAAATCTTCTGTAATTGACTAAATGACAAAACTAGTAGAATATTATCGCGAATGACAATTTCGTTCATTACGCCCATTAGTAAATCGATTGCGTCGCGACTGATCGTTATTGGATGATTCGATATTTTGCGCAAGAAGGTCTCATAAAGTGTTTGGGTTTCGTTATTACGCCCCGCATCGCCTATTAACAATAAGCCATCTGTCTCTTTATCCAAAGCTTTAAGTTGCGGCAAGGCGTCTTTGCCTAAGCTGCCAGATGGATTAGTTGGGGCGAACTCTACGCCTGGCAATGACCCGAGCGACTTTTTTAAACTTTCTGGTAGGACTAATTTGACTTCACTAATTCCCGCATCAGATGCTGCTTTATAGGCATTGGCAACAGCTGCAAAACCGAGTGAGTTGCCACCGACAATTCCTAATTTGCCAGCGATATTTTTTTGTTCCGGCTTTGACCATAGAATATCAGGAAAAAGTGGCTCTTTCTCGTTCTGTTGTTTCCAGTAGCTTAGCATTGCACAATACCTTTTATATTTTCCGATCCAAGATTATCGAGTCGCGCTTTTCGAGTGCTAAAAATGTACCTTTCTCATAAGGTAATTGTAGCATACTGAGGTTGCTGATTTATTCGATATTATCGATGTGCATTTTTATATAGTTATCAAGCGTAGGATATTACAATTGGCGTTTTGTGCGAGGGGGTTGAGATTGGGTTCCGGGTACAGGAAATTTTAGCGCTAGGGTCTTTACTTCGTTTTGAATTCTTTCCATTTCTATTTCGAAATCTGCTTCTTTAGCTCCATTACTAATTTTCTGACAAATTCCTGCTACTTCCTTCATCCAGGTTGCTAATTTTTTCATCTCAGGTTTACCTAACCCTCTTGTAGTTATAGCCGGTGTTCCCAACCTCACTCCAGAGGGCCTAAAGGCTGGACCTTTGTCGTTTGGGATAGAGTTAGCATTTAGTGTCAATCCGACTTTGTCTAACGCGATTTCATAAGTTTTACCGTCGATGCCAAAACTTGACATCATATCAATCAGGATTAAGTGATTTTCTGTTCCGTTGCCTTGTAGCTTAAATCCATGACTAATCAGTTCATCTGCTAATGTCTTTGCATTTTCTACGATATTTTTTGCATAAGTCTTAAATTCTGGTTTTAAAGCTTCTCCAAACGATACTGCTTTAGCTGCGATAATATTTTCTAGTGGACCACCTTGAGTGCCGGGAAATACTGATCGATCAATTAAGGTTGGGATGTTTTCTAGAGTTTTTTCTGGTTTCTTTAACGGTGAACTAACCTTACCCATAGACAGAATCATACCTCCTCTTGGTCCTCGCAAAGTTTTATGCGTTGTGGTGGTTATAACATGAAAGCCGTGTTCTAGTGGATTTGGATGTGCTCCGCCAGCAATTAGTCCTGCTACATGCGCCATATCTGCCATTAAAAGACAGTTAGGAATCTTTTCGCCAATTTTTGCTACTCTCTCAAAATCCGGAATTTTCATAAATGCCGAGTAGCCGACTAAAATAATTTTTGGCTGTTCTTTTAGGGCTTTCTCTTCCAGCTCTTCGTAATCAATGTCGCCGTCTTCTGTTACGCCATAGGAAATAAAGTCGTAAATCTTGGCTGACCGGGTTACTTTTGCGCCATGTGTTAAATGTCCACCAGCTGGCAGTGACATTGCTAAAATCTTATTGCCTGGCTCGCACCACGCAAAGTATACTGCTTCGTTGGCGTTTGCACCAGAATGTGGTTGTACATTGGCGTGATCGGCACCAAATAACTTGCAAGCTCGAGCAATCGCCAGTCTCTCTATCCGATCGACATTTTCCTGTCCGCCATAATAGCGATAGTTTGGGAGCACTTTTTTGCCAATTTCTGTTTCCGTATCTGTCTTTAAGCCAGCAAAGCTTGGATAACCCTCGCTATATTTATTCGTTAATACTGACCCTGTTGCCTCTAACACTTCCATTGACACATAGTTTTCGCTCGGAATTAATTCTAACCCCTCACTTTGTCTTACTTTCTCACTCTCAATCAAATTAAATACTGGGTCTTTCATTTATCCTCCTTTTTATATATTTAACAAAAGTATATTTTAGGCCGTCTTCCTCTCCCTCCCCGATAACTTTTCTATAAAATTCGGTTTTATTGAATTCTGGGAAAAAGGTATCTGCTTCCGCCTCGGCTTCAACCTCAGTCAAATATAAGATATTTGTATAAGGCAACAACTGCTCGTAAACACTTGCTCCGCCAATCACGAAAATCTCTTCCTTACTGTCGATAAATTTTTTGATAAATTTATCCAAATCAGTTACGGGAATTACTCCTTCTGGTAATTTATCAGGCTCACGAGTCAGGACATAGTTTTCTCTACCCGGTAGTATTTTTGGTAAAGACTCAAGGGTTTTATGCCCCATTAATATTTTATGTCCCATCGTGGTCTTCTTAAAGTATTTCATATCTTCTGGGATGTGAAATACTAGTCCATTTTTATTTCCAATTTCCCCCCTTTTTCCGACTGCCGCAATCATACTAAACATTCGCTTTACTCCGTTACTGGCATGGAAATCCTGCCCTGATGTTGATAATTTTTTAATTTAATATCGAGCAGATTTCTAGAGTTATCGAATTTAAAGAAGTCTTTAATTTCGGGGTTGATCCAAAGCTTCGGCGCCTCAAATAACTTACCATCTTTAGCTAACTTTTCATCGCGTCGCTGAATCTGCTCTTTAATACCATCGATTTGATTTTCGTAAATATGGGCATCGTTGATTACGTAAGTCATCTGCCCCGCTTTCAGGTCTGTCACCTGTGCGATTAGATGACACAATACGGCGTATTGTGTCACATTAAAGGGCATACCTAGCGGTACATCATTGCTGCGCACTGTCACCATGATGTTTAATCGTCCCCTGCTCACATTCCATTGAGTATTCCAGACGCAGGATGGTAAGGCGGCGGTTTCTAGCCATTCGTTTTGCCACAAAGATAACACCATACGTCGGTTAGCGGGATTGGTCTTTAGGGTCTCGATTAGTGATTGAATTAACTGATATCTTTTAACAATCCAACCATAGGCTGTGCCAATCGTTCCAGCATATTCTCTACCGAACTCCTTACCCATATAAAAGCCATCATCACCAATTCGCCATTCATCCCAAATACTTACTCCACGCTCCTTTAGCCAATCCACCTCATTGCTTTGCGCTTGATAAATCCAAAGCATCTCCAAAATCGCTGACTTAAAAGCAACTTGCTTGGTAGTTAGAATTGGGAACTCTTTTGTTAGATCAAAGGTTAAAACTTGGTGCGGTAAAGAATAGGTCGTGGTTGGTTTCTTAACTTGGGAAACATGGGTTGGTATATTAACCTTACCTGCCTTAGTACGTTTTTTCTGCAACACTGCTGGGTCGGTGGTAACTTTTTCTCCATTCTTTAAAATTCGTTCACAAAGATCCAGATATTGCTCATCAAATCTGCTCATTAACATCTCCCTTTCTTATTATTTTAATTTTAGCATAAAAATAGCTGGGTTATTGGGTCAGAGATGCTTGGCGAACTTTGATATCTGAAAAGTTAATGTATCTTGCTAGAATGTCAGCTTGCTTTTTGTTGCGACTTAATACGGCGACGCTTACAAGAGAGTCTTCGGCTTCACAGTCCCAAAACTCAAATTCACCCTCTGCGTCTAGCGGTGAGCCAAATTCGATTTTCAAGACGATTTGATGGCCATCGCAATCTGTTTGTAGCTTTAGCTGTTAAACTTACGCTACTTCTTTAAAACCATCAAATGTTGCTATTTCATACTCGTTGCGTCCAAGATAGGTAACGTTGCTTGACGGCATTAAAACTAAAACGTAGCGGCCTTCTAATAAAACTTTTACGTACTTTGTTTTAGGATCTTCTTTGTGTAACATACCAAGCTTTGCTTAAGGCTTTATATTGTTTATCCCTGATCTCTGTCGAACTTCCCTCGTTAATTTTTTCTATAACATACCATGAGACCACTCCTTTTGTATTTATAAAATTAATCAATTTCAATACTCACTGGGCAGTGGTCGGAGCCCATTTGCTCTTGGTGAATGGCGGCAGATTTTAGTCGTGGGCGAAACGCTTTTGAGATTAAAAAATAATCAATCCGCCACCCAATGTTGCGTTCACGGGCTTTAGCCCAGTGTGTCCACCAAGAATACTGTCCTGGCTCGGTGCTGAATTCGCGAAAAGTGTCGATTAGTTTGGCGCTTACGAAATTATCAAAACCGACTCGTTCTTCGTCGGTAAAACCAGCATTGCCACGATTTGGCTCTGGATTAGCTAAATCAATTTCTTTATGTGCTACATTTAAGTCACCACAAACTACAACCGGTTTAGTCTTTTCTAGTTCTTTTATATAAGCTAAGAATGCTTCATCCCAGGTTTGTCGAATATTTAGACGAGTTAAATCACGCTTGGTATTGGGAGTGTAAACAGTTACAAACCAAAAATTGGTAAATTCAGCGGTCGTCACCCTACCCTCGCTGTTTAAATTGCCATATTCGTCGACTAAATTAAATTTGTTAGTAATGCTTTTTGGTAGATCAAACAAAACTTGAATTGGTTTGATTTTAGAAAAAATCGCCGTACCAGCGTAACCAGGTTTGTCGGCTGAGTTGTAGTATTTGAAGTAGCCGTCAGCTGGGTCTTCGTCAATTTGGTCGACTTTAGCTTTAATCTCTTGGAGTCCGATTATATCGGGTTGGTATGTTTCGATAAATTTTTGCCATTCACCCTTGCTTATGACAGCGCGCAGGCCGTTGACGTTCCAGGAAAATAATTTCACTTAAATCTCCGACTAGTTTCGCGCTCGATATCGCGCCTCTTGATAGTTTCGCGTTTGTCGTAGGTCTTTTTGCCTTTAGCTACGGCAATTTCAACCTTGATGTGGCGGCGATTAGTAAACATTCTGAGTGGTATGATAGTAAAGCCAGCCTGCTTTTTTTGGACAAGCTCGGCAATTTGTTTCTTGGTTGCCAATAATTTTTTTGGTGTGTCAATTACGGTGAGCGAGCCAGACACACCTGGCTGATTGTTGCGTACACTAAACGAAGCGTTGTTAAGCCATAGCTCACCGTCCTTAATGGTAACGAAAGCCCCCTTTAATTGAACGTGATGATCGCGTACAGCACGAACTTCTGGGCCCGTCAAAACGATACCGCAGAGTAAAGTCTGCTCGATATGATAGTCAAATCGAGCACGGCGGTTAATAATGGCGGCGTCGTTGTTCTTGGACATGTTTTATTCAAAGATAAAGCGTGAGGTGTTGATCTCAACCCCTTTTTCTTTTAGAGCAGCACTAATGCCCTCGCGGTCAAAACCGACTACAATTTGATCATCGATTGCTGTAACTGGTACGCCCTGAAAATTGCCATCGAGTTTTTCGAGCATTTCTTTTTGCGCCTCCATGTCGGCGTCGACCATTTTCTTTTCGTAGGCGACTTTGTTGGAGTCAAGCCAGGCAGTTAGTCCGTGGCAAAATGTGCAGGTGTTAGTAGCATAAACGATAACTTTTGGTTGTGATTTCTCGCTCATATCTCTCCTCTTTAATTCGAACCTACATTATAGCATAAAACACTGTCGGTTCGGTGTGTTAAAATATCTCCTATGAGCGATAAATTAGATAAGATGCCGTACAAGCAAATTATTAAATCAATGTTTGTGGTGGCTAAAACGGCCTTCGGTATCGCTCCGGGTGTTGCAGTAATTAAAATAATAGAAGCAGTGCTGTCATCAGCTTTACCTATAATCACCACTTATTTTGCGGCCCTGACAACTACAGCTTTAGCTGATACTTACGCTGGTGTCGTTGATAGTAAGGAAAAAGTCATAATATATTTAGCGATGACTGCTGCTATCTCTGCTTTGATGATGTTGTGGGAGGCGATACGACGCTATTTTAATGAGGCATCGCGTTATAAAATTGAGTCGACTGTTAACAGTCGATTAATTGAGCATTTTTATAACATCGATTTTGCTAACTATGACAATCGCGATGTCATTGATTGTTATGATCGGGCGCGCGACTTTGCTGGTTTTTTCCCGTACGTCTTTGATCGCCTAGTAGACTTATTTTCTGGTATAGTCGGCTTCCTGATGATAGCCGGAGTGATGATTACGATTAGTCCTTGGTTATCATTTGCGCTACTAGTGGTAGCTATTCCTGGTGCCATTTTTCAGTTTCAATTATCGCGGATGAGTTCGCGTCACTGGCGTGGTAATGTTGGCTCAAGGCGCCGTCTGTATTTTCTTAATGGACTTATCTCATCACCAGCTAATATAGTCGAAATCAGGTTGTATGGTTTAGTACGTCACTTATTAAAATTGCGTAAAAAGTTACGTGATCAGGATCAAAAAACTCGGATTGATTTTGAGCGACGGTTTATTTTTAGACGGTTCTTAGCAGACTTGTTGGTAGCTAGTGTGCAGCTCGGATCATTAATTTGGGTAGTAATTGAAATTGCGGCGCGTCGCCAACCAGTTGGTCAATTTTTGTTTGTGCAGCAAAATATTTCTCGAGCTATGGCCAGTCTATCTGGTGTTACCTTTTCTCTCAGCTCCTTGGGTGAAGATATTGCTGGCTTATCTGATTACGAAAAAATCGTTAATCTGCCAGTTTTGCAAGCAGGTGATATTAAATTAGATTCACTATCCGAATCTATTAAGGTATCAGACGTCAACTTTCAATACCCTGGGACTAAGAACAATGTATTGAAAAATATATCGATGGAAATTAAAAAAGGTCAGAGGGTGGCAATTGTGGGTGAAAATGGCGCTGGTAAGACTACTTTACTCAAATTGCTAATCGGTTTGTATCGAATTAATAAAGGTAGTATAACAGTTGATGGTAGTGATTTGGCTAACATAGATATTGGCACGTGGCATCGTCAAATCAGCGTCTTAAGTCAAGATTTTATTCGATATGATTTTGCAACAGCTGACGAAAATGTTTGGTTTGGTGACATATCTAAGTTACCAACTTTGCGACCAAAATTAGTGCGAGAGGCTATGATAGCATCCGAGTCGCTCGACTTTGTCCAAAAACTTCCCGATGGTGGTGAAAGCTATGTAGATAAGTGGATGGAGTCAGATGACGGTAAGTCAAGCGTTAATCTATCGGGTGGTCAATGGCAGCGCTTAGCCTTGGCGCGTAACTTTTATCGAAATAGTCCAGTTGTGATTTTGGATGAACCAACTAGTTCGATTGATGCTTTAGCTGAATCGCGCATTTTCCGCCGATTATTTAGACAAACTGACAAGACAATCATAGTTGTAAGTCATCGCCTGACTACGGTTAAGTTAGCCGATGTAATTTATTTGTTGGAAGATGGCAAAATCGTAGAAAAAGGCTCACATCAGGATTTGGTTGCCAAAAAAGGTGCCTACTATCAGATGTTTAAATCTCAATTAGGTGTAGATTGATTAATTTCAAACATTTTCCACGTGGAGTCTTATTTTTGTTTCCGTTTATGTTAAAATAGTAGTATGCGAAAGAGTCGAGAAGCTTTTGTAATGCCGGCAATTATGATTGTTGGAACGGTTCTGTTTTTAGTGTTAGCCTATGCGTTGAATGCCACTGCGTCTGCTAAGGGCATTATTACCACCTCCCATGCTCAAACATTAGCTCGTCAAGCTGCTGAGTCTGGTATTGCTTATGCCAAAAGTTGTATTATCTCCAATAATCGTATGGTTACTTGGTCAGATGATCGGCCATTAAAACCAGACACTGACTGTTTTGGTTATCCCATTCCAGAACTTCCAGTGTATGATCCAGTAACTGGTAGCCAAATTGGAGTTGATCCTCCACCGCCACCGTATTTAGTGCAAACTGATACTATGCGGTCGTACTTTGAGGTTTACCCTTCTGATATTAATGATAAATATAAAAATGTGGCCGCTTTAGGCAAGTTGGATATGCTTCGTAAAGGCACCGATCATGTTCTTCGAGAATATCATCATCGTATGTCAGCCTATGTTACGACTGGTGTGACTTTTAATGATATTGCTTTCGGATCAATTTATGGCTACGGTACAAATTTATTAGAAACTGATCCGAATCCAAAGACTCAGATGGGTGTGTATTTTTTTACCAAGACTGTGGCTGGTGTAGTACAGGGCGTTGGATCTAATCACGATGAGGTCTTGCGTGGTTGGAATTCACGCGGAACCAAAGGCAATTTTTATTATCCAGATCCCGACTTGCCAGGGGTTGATTTGCCGCCTAATGTTAGAATCGAAAAAATCTTTACTGATTTTCAGGGCGCTGGTTGGAATGCTTATCTTTTGAGTTCAGACAACAGAGTTTTCGTTACCGGGGTTAATGGCAACGCTTTGATGGGTAATGGCTTGAATTCAGGTGGTGAGCCAATTTATCTTCCAAACTGGTATGCCATGACAGAAATGCAAATTCCAGATGGCGAAATCGTTGATACTATCTATCCAAATGGTTCGGTGACGTATATCTTAATGCAAAGTCGAAATCTTTACGTAGTTGGTCGCAATTGGAAAGACGGATCTATTAGTTATGGTATTGCCGGTTGTGGTGATCAGTGTCCTAGTTGGGATTATGTTAATACGCCAACCCGAGTTAGTTTTGCGGAATCATTTGGCGGCACTCAGACGATAGATAAAAAGATTGTCAAGGTGGCAACCGATACGATGTATTATGGTAATAGAACTTCATCTTATGCGATTACTGAAGATGGCGAAGTATATGGCTGGGGTAGTAACGATTGTGGCCAGCTGGGGTATGGGTATTCAGGTATAGGAGGCGGTTGGCCATATGACTATGGCTGTGTATCTGGCAGTACAGCCTATTTGAACGGAAAGTATATCCCATATGGTATTAAGATTGGAACTTTTGGCTCGGGTGGATTGCGGGCAATCGATATTCAGACCGATGGCAGATCAGTTTGGGTTGTTTCTAATCAAGGTAAAGTCTATACAGTTGGCAACAACCAATATGGACAGTTAGCTAGGAAAACCAGTAAGGACTATAGCTATACAATCGATGTTGCTAAGTTGGCTAGTAACCCTAAAGAAATAACTAAAGTTGTGGCCGACTCTTATTCTGCACTTTTCTTGACAGATAAAGGTGAGGTAATTGGTGTTGGCATGAATGATGTTGGTCAAATTGGTAATGATGCCAATAAAAACGACAGCTTTAACGGTGGTAAGAAAGTTAAACTAGACGGTAACGAGAAGGTGGCTGATATATTCATTACGTCCCCGCCAGTGTTCCTCAATTCGCCCACTGGATACCCACAGTATGACTGGATGTATCGCGCTCGGCGTTTTCGCAACGGTTATTTTGTGACGGTCGATGGGAAAGTCTATGGTGCCGGCAGTAATTACTATGGTCAGCTTGGTAATCATCTTAGCGGCTGTCCTCGCTACGGAACGGATGTTGACAAGAAAGATAAGCCCGTTTTAATGGATATACCGAGCAATTTTAAAGCTCGGGAAGTTCGCTCTGGCATTGGTACGACTATCATCATTACTGATAAGAATGATGTCTTGACAGTTGGCAATAATCATCATGGTCAATTGGGTGACGGTACCACTAACAACAATTGCACGCCAGCAGCACACCAATATACCAATCGTTATAAGACTTGGTATTACTAGTCTTTGTTTTTACGACTAGTCAAATGCCATTTATGGCAATCATCACAGTAATATGGTGCGATTTTGGTATCTAAGTCATACTTCATTTGATCGTGTGCTGCCCAATTCGCTTCCTGCTCTGAGGTATAGGATTTTTTATTATCACAGTTGCTGTGCGGATTAAATTTGTACGGCACATGTTTAGGTGGTTTAGTTTTGTAGTTACGTCTAGGCATTATATTCCTTTATAATTTTTCGCACTTCATTGGTCGAAGTTGTTTGCATTAATTTGGCACGTAATTTATTAGCACCAGCAAAATTGTTGATATAAATTTTAAAAAAGGTTTTTAATGGTGCAAAGTGGCGCGGATGCTTTGCACTAGATTTATCAAATAAGTCTAAATGGTAAAGCAAAAGCTGAAACAGGTCCTGTCTGGTAGGTTGATGGTCTGTAAAACAATATGGGTTGGTAAACACCCCTCGCCCCATCATAATACCTTCAAAACCATGTTCTTGAGCTAATTCTAGGCCTTGCGCACGTGTCACGATGTCGCCGTTGATCATTAGTTTAGCTTGCGGTGCGATTTCGTTACGCAAAGCAACAATTTCTGGTATCAACTCAAAATGGGCGCCGACTTTACTCATCTCTTTTTTGGTGCGCAGATGGATGGTTAGCAAGTCGATATCTTGCTCTAACAGATTAGTTAGCCAAGCTCGCCACTCGTCGATTTGGCTGTAGCCTAGGCGAGCTTTGACGCTAATTGGTAGCCCAGCTTTTTTAGTAGCGGCAATGATTCTATTAGCTAGCTCCGGAGTTCTTATTAGGGCCGCTCCCCCGCCGATTTTGACGACAGTTTTATCTGGGCAGCCCATGTTGATGTCGACTGCCTGATAGCCAAGTTTCTTTAGGCCAAGCGCGGTTTGGTAAAAGTTATCTGGTTTGATGCCCCAAATCTGCGCGACGATTGGCTGCTCTTCGGGTAAAAACTCAAATCGTTCTAGTGCGTTAGCACGGCCAGCCTCGCTACAATAACTATCGACGTTGGTAAATTCGGTAAAAAACAAATCTGGTCGTCCGGCTTTAGCTACGACTTGGCGAAAAACTAAATCCGTCACCGCTTCCATCGGTGCTAAAGCAAAAAATGGCGTTGGTAAATTATCAAATAAATTCATCTTGGTTATTTTAACTTAATTTGACCAGAAAAGAAAATGAGCCACGTTTTTATTGCGTGGCTCGTGAGCACTCAAGCAGTTATTTTTCTCCGCCAAAAAGGCTAGAAAAAAAGGTTCTAGCAACAGTGTTTTCTCCGCGCCTATTTCTTACTCCTCCAAAGAAGCTTGTTGGCGGATCTGCTACCTTGTTATCCCTAGTCTCTTT
Source organism: Candidatus Nanosyncoccaceae bacterium (assembly GCA_050950465.1). Lineage (GTDB taxonomy): Bacteria > Patescibacteriota > Saccharimonadia > Saccharimonadales > Saccharimonadaceae > CAZRIZ01. The sequence continues at coordinate 190,496 of JBMNHQ010000002.1, forward strand.
TTTAGAGTATTCTTTAACTGCAATTGCATCTGGGTTGTTTGGTGAGCCGCTTCCAACTCGACGTTGAAGTTCTCTTTCAACATGATCGTCGGCTTTGCCGGCTTTTTTTAACCGTAGTAATTCATCGGTGCTCTTATTTTTGACATTATCGCCAAAAAGTCCCACATTTTCACCCCCTCCTATAAAATGGTGTTGCGGTGTTGAAATTTACTACTGGTAGCCTCCTAAATACCAGCCCTTAGTTTATACTAAAAATAACTCACTTTTGCAAGCATAAGCGGATTGTGTAAGGCAAGTCTGATGTCAATAGGTTATTCTTGGGCACGGACGGTAGTCTTGCACCAGCTTCTACTCAACATAATTTACTATGGGTGCACTTTTTAATAAAAATAGCCGTGAGGCTATTTTTATTAAGCGTTCGGCTGGAATCTGAGTTCACGTCAGATTCCACAGCCCCATATTAAATTAGTTGAGTGCGCTGGCTAGCGTATCTCTAAAATGTAAATTTGAGTCAATTGCTTTTTTGGCGTATCGGTCGGTTAACAAGTCTTTTCTAGACAATCTCGCGGTTACAATGAGGCTTTAAATTCAGAGGGCGTAAACCAACCAGCTCGACAGATGTGTCTAATTAGCTGTTTTTGTTCGGCCGGTTCAATAGTTGCTTAGAGGGAAATCTCGCAGTTGCGACGGAGAGCTTAGCGCCAATGGCCCTATAACGACAGGCGCCATCAAGCGTCCCCGAGAAGCAACTATTGAACAAAGGTCGAAGTTGTTTTGCTATCATTAAAAAAGTAGTATGACGTGCGTGGCCAAATGTCTTTGAAGAGCTGATTGGTTTAAGCCCGATATTTTTTATCGTCTAGCAGGCTTTGCTCAAGTTTCCTGATGTCACTTAGGTTGGCTTTTGTGCCTGGGGCGATTGCTGGTTCAGTAAAGTCGAGTGCCATAGTTTTGTCCCAAACTGCGCCAATTAGTTGACGGACTCGCTCGGCTTCAGCTTCGTCAAATTCCCCCGTCACATAATTTATTTGCCCTAATCGATCAGGGTCGACAAACTCAATCCGCCAATTGTCGACACTGTAACCTGGGAAGTTTTGCGAAGCAATTAACATCCAGCGATAAAAATGAAGCTGTTTCAGATGGCGGTGCCATGACGCATTTTTCTCAATCTCAAAATACGAGCCACCAGTTTTAAAATCAATGATTGTGATAGTTTTGTTTTTCTTGTCAATCTCTAAACGGTCAATCATACCAGTTAACCTAGCTTTATCTAGCACAACATGCTGTGAATAATAATTTTCTTCAGTTTTTACGGTGATATCAGGTTGTTTTTCAAACAACTCTGAGCGCTCGTGCACATATTTTACTAGCGAGTTTTCGGCTCGATTTACTAACTCATTAAAGTCATTCTCAGTTAAATCAAACTCATCGATGCGCTGTTTAAATAACTTCATGGCAGTGTCGCCATCGGTTGTAGTGTCGCTATTTTGTAATCGTTCCAAAGCATAGTGTACGCCAATACCATAAAGCGCTTGAATGTTGTAGCTACCTGGAAAGCCCAAAACGTTGTCTAAAAAGTATGACTCTGGGCCGTGATAAATCAAATCGGTATAATTGTTAAAGCCGGTCGCTGAGAGTTTGTATTTTTCCAGCCTAGGTTGTAATAAATCAGCAAAACTATGTAAGTCTTTTAGGTGACGATCTTGCCATGAGGTAAAGTTGTCGAATAAATTGTTGGTTAATTGGCTGGCATCAGCTTCAACGGCAACATTTTGAATCTTGGCGCACTCTTCTGGTAGAACTTGCGAGACCCAGTCGTCACCATCGGCTATTTCCTTCAGGAAGCGCAAACGTGTATGACTACGTCCAGTCAAACTAGCTAGCGAGCTAACCAGGTAGAGATTAGTTTTGGCGCGAGTGATGGCCACAAACAACAAGCGCCCTTTTTCGTCCATCGTTTCGCGGTCGTGGCGGATTGGTTTGAGGTTGTGTGGCAGAGCAATCTTATTAGAATTTGAACGAGCTTTGCCCCAAGTATTGTCGTTGGCTTCGAGGATGAAAACGTGTTTAAACTCTAAGCCCTTAGCCGAAAATGCTGTCATTAAATTAACCGCTGAAGAGCTTTCGTTGTATGAATTAGTGCGGCTCATTTTTTCTTCGGCGCTTTCGTAGGCATCAATCAGCATCAATAGCCGTTCGAGTGGCTTAACTCCGGTCTGACTATGGTTTTGGCCGTAGCTAATATAATTTTCACGTAGTAAATTGATATCTAAGATAAAATCAATTAATTCACGTGGCTTGGTTTTTTCGTAGTATTTACGGATTGGCGATGTGAAGTTTTCGGTTTTGCCGTCGACTGTATATTCAACTGGCGCATTACCAATCAGATAATCAAAATTAGCTTCTAGTCCGATTTGGTCAGTTAGTTTGGCAAACTCCATCACCCAATAAGTAAAGGGTTTTAGCTCACTAAAGTCGTCGGACTTTAATATAAAATCAAGCCAGGAATTTCGGTTACCAGCCTCCCAAGCTAGTCGCCACAGTGTCGGCGTATCTAGCTTCCAAATTGGGTAGCTAAGTGCGGCAAATACTAAATCATTATGCGGTCGACGATTAGCAACGGCCTGAATTAGTCGCGCCAGATCTACAATTAATTTTATACCTGGGTTATCTAAGGCGTTCTCACTCTTTTCATAACGAATTGGTAGGCCTAAGTTGGATAGATATGGTGTTAAACTCTCGAGATATTTATGTTTTGGTGCTAAAACGGCAATTTCATTTAAGTCCTCGCCCGCTTCGCGTAATTTATGAATTTTTTCGGCCACGGCGGCATATTCGGCTAGCGGATTGGGAAAATCTAAGCGTTTAATGTAGCTTGATTTGATTGAATCGTTGGCTGCAACGATGTCTTTCGTCAAACCATCCACACCAATATTATTCACTAGCCGATCTTCAATCTGCTCAGCAATATTTTTAGCTGTGACTAAAATATCATCATGCGAACGGTAGTTTTTAGTTAGGTTGATTAATTTTACATCGCGGTAAGCCTTGTAAAAATCAATCATATTGGAATAGAGTGCGCCCTGAAAAGCGTAGATCGCTTGATCGTCGTCCCCTACTGCCATGATGTTTGGTTTACCTTCATTAACTGGATTGTCAGTTAAAAGTTCGATTAAACGACTCTGGGCGCGGTTGGTGTCTTGGTATTCGTCGAGTAAAATATGTAGATATTTTTCTTGCAGGTTATATTTGAGGTCGGGATTCTGCTCGATGGTTTCGATGGTCTTTAGAATCATGTCGTTGAAGTCATACAGTCCAGCCGCGGTCATCTTGGCGTTGTACTCGCTGTAAATGTGATGCAGGGTGCGCAAGCGAATATCGTTAAAATTATCGCCAAATACGAAATAGTTTTCTTTATCTTTTTTGAGAAAGTCATCTTTCCAATCAGTCAGTGGCGTGGTGGTTGGCTTTTCGCCTGACTGCGATTCTAAAATAGCCTCATCTAGTGCTCGTAGAGCAATTTGCGTTAGAGGCGGAAAATCTTCTAAGCAAGATTCGGTTGGCATGATTTTTTCTAGAGCTGTTTTGATTTTGTCAAAATATGGTCGCGCTAATTCATATTTACGTGGCATACGCTTAAAGTCGGCCATGATAATTTTAAGCTGCTTGTTGAGGGCGTCGACTTGTAGCTTGTTTTCGTCAGCGACTTTTAGTAGCAAATCTGGACCAATCATCGCCTGCTTTAAGTCAGCAATTGTGCTTAAAATGTCGCGTGGTCGCCCATTTTTTAATATATTATTTTGCGGTAGTTCCGCTTGAATTTCGGTGATGAAATTATATTGAGTAACAAAATCAACTACTTTGTCCAAGTGTTGATTAACAAAATATTCGCGGTTCTGATTGATGATGGTTTGCGAAAAGCCGTGATAAGTGTTGATCTCAACTTGGTAAGCGGCGTCTTGGATAAAATTTGTCAAACGATCGCGCATGGCTCGGGCGCCAGAATCGGTAAAGGTTAAACATAAAATTGCGTTGGCTGGTGTGTCAGTTTCGGCTAAGATGTGCGCCACACGAGCAGATAATAGTTGGGTTTTTCCTGTCCCAGGGCCAGCCAAAACTAGCACTGGCTGGTCTAAGGTTGTGACAGCTTCGCGCTGTTCGTCGTTGAGTGATTCTAAAGTAAACATACTTAAAGTATAGCGCAAATGGTGATAAGATATAACCAATGACCAGTGATTCATCGCTCAATTTGAAGGCTTTGGCGACCGATCTCGAGTCGGAGTTTGGCTTTGATGCGCCAGTTAAACGAGTTGTGGCTTGGAAAATGCCAGTGTCGCGCTCAGCCAAAGCGACGATATTTTTTAATCACAAGAACCAATTGTTTATTCATATTGCAACACCAGCTCGACAGACTCTAGGCGATGTGCGTAAAATTCTTTTCCGAGTTGGCTTGGTAGCGTATAAATACTTGCCACCCGCTGGTCGACCAGAGTATTTCACAGAGATTGCTTCTGAACACTTCAACAAGACCTACCCTAGCCGTAAAATCACTTCAGATAATGATTTACGTTATTTCAAGACCTTAGCGTTGTATAATCCAGCTTTAGTGCAAATCAAGAACGTTAAAGATGGTGTAATTAAGTGCTTTGATTCTGATGCCAAGGATGAGTGGCGGACATTTTGCAAGATCACCTACTCTCGACTAGACGATTTTTAACTATCTTGAATTAACTATATCTATGTGTTGTATTACTCACAACAAGCCCTTGACACTACATTGCAGAGGGGGTAGTATATAAATAACCTTAAGAACTTTAAGGTGTGTAAGTAAAAATAAAATAGAATAAAGAGGAAAAACATGTCTCAAAAACTCGCAAGTTTTCGGCGTCGTGGGGCGCTTCGTTTTAGTATCGGCGTGCTTGGCTTGGCACTGCTTTTACCAGCGTTTATTAGTAAAATAACCAAGCCAGAACAAGTGTATGCTGATGGCGCAGGCGCTTGTATAGTGGCAACTCAAGATAGTTACGACAAACTTATCGCCGACTATAGCGACACGTACTCGGCCGATCTCGTTAGTGGTAAATCTCAAGTCTTTCTCAAGACGCCGGCTGAAGCATTAGCTACCGATAGTGTCTGTATGCCAGATGTTGTGCTAAAGGATCTAATAATTCCAGGCGCAACAATGGCTGATAGTGTTACGGTAGCCGATATGGAAGCTTTGCCGTCTATCTTCTATAACAGCAGTGGCCACACTGGGTTGTCGAGTCTAATTGGTATAGAGTATGCTCAGCAAATAAGTTTTCTAGGTATTTTTTCACAGAATTTAAGCGATATTACTCCAATAGCCAGTTTGGCGCACTTGGTAAATCTCCATCTCGAGCAAAATCAGATTTTCGACATTACTCCTTTGTCTGGATTGAATTTATTCAATCTTTATCTCTCGGATAATCAGATTTCTGATATTACCGCATTATCTGGCATGACTAATCTACAGATTCTTGAACTTAATTTCAATGAGATTAGTGACATTTCGCCACTGGCTGAGTTAAATAATCTATATTCCGTTGATCTTGATAATAATCAAATTTCCAGTATTGCACCGTTAGCTGAATTGATTAATCTGAATAGCCTTACTCTTAATAGTAATCAGATTTCCGATATTGCTCTGTTGGCCGGGTTACCCAGCTTAGAGATGTTGGATCTTAATGACAATCAGATAACTGATGTTGCGCCCTTGGCTGGCCTGTTAAACCTGACTTATTTGAACTTGGCGGGTAATGAAATAACTGATGTTGCACCGTTGGCTGGCTTGTCAAATCTAGTTGAGTTGTATATTGGCGGAAACCACATCGCCGATATATCGCCACTGAGAGCGGTTCATCAGGCGATTATAAACTCGGGCTATCCTCAAGCTAGCTTTAATGCTAGCTATCAAAGGATATTCTTTGATGTAACTAGTCAATCGGCTACAGTAAATAATCCGCTTCGACAATTTGATAATACAGGCATAGTTCCTGATACCGTGCAGGATCAGTACGCTTCTTACGACAGTGGAGCTAATCAATTCAAATTATTTAACTTACCTGAATTGACTTCAACTGAAGTGGCATTATTTGCCCTTAATTGTGCTCAGCGTCCGGGCCAAGATCCAAGCATGACGGTTTGTTTCTCGGGTCAACTTTTTGCTCGACATAGTGCACCAACAGTCGGTACACCAACATCTGGTACACCAACAGCTGGCGCACCAAAATCAGGTGCTAGTTCCGCTGACTACGGTGCTGTTGCTCTGAGTGTAGCCACTCTTGGTTTCGGCGCCATTACTCTCGCAATTATTAAGCAACGCAAACTTAATTTTAAGAGATAGTTTTCGTTCAAACTCAAATCACCCTGCTAGATAAGCAGGGTGATTTTTGAACGCTTGAGTTAAGCTGTTGATTAGTGTATAATTCGGTGCGCGTTGGGATGTAGCCAAGTGGTAAGGCAACGGGCTGTTCGAGCCCGCAGGGCGAGTAAAATCTTCATTCGTCTTGGACCAAAACCGTTAGCTAGCCATCCAAGATGCTCATTGATATAATTGTTTTGTTACTGTATTGGGATGTAGCCAAGTGGTAAGGCAACGGGTTTTGGTCCCGTGATTCAGGGGTTCGAATCCCTTCATCCCAGCCAAGAAAAGAGACTCCTTGTGGGTCTTTTTTCTTGGCTCTGATTAGGTTTTGAGAACCCCGTAGAGCGAGCGAAGCGAGCGTGGGGTTCGGTGGAGTGAGTGAAGCGAGCGAAAAGCAAGCCGAAGGCTTATTTTTCCGAGCGAACGAACGGAAGAGCGACAGCGAAGCTGGAGCGATATCCCTTCATCCCAGCCAAGAAGAAAACTGGTCTTTTGACCAGTTTTCTTCTTGATTGAGATTTGCGATAAGAACCCCCATTTTTGCGAAGCCAATACTCCTTCATTTCAGTCATCTTCCGTCGGGAGGATATAGTTCGTAGCTTTGGTGAAAGGATGCTTCCCAAAACGGTCATTTGGTCTTTTCTAGATAGTTTTCAAATACCCTCTGAGCTTCGCGAGTTTTTGCATCACCACCAGTGCTAATAATCTTCGTCGTGCCATCACCTGAATTGGCGTTTGGTAGTAGCTCAATAACACGACGCACCACCCCGTCATTACCATCGAACAGTTTTACGTCAGGGCCGAAGAATTTTCTCATTGCTGGCTTCAGGTGCGAAAAATGAGTACAGCCTAGTACAACACCTTTAACATCACTGATTTCCCTAACTAACTCTTTAAGATGAGATTCAACTTCTCCCCCATCTGTTTTACCGAGCTCAACCAATTCGACTAGCCGTGGCGCAGCTAGAGAAACAATCTGCTGATCTTTAGCTACTTGTTTAGCTAAATTAAGGTATCTGTTGTGCGAGATAGTGTACTTTGTGGCTAAGACAATAATTTTCCCTCTCTTGATTTGCTCCGTAGCCGATTTAAGAGCTGGCTCAATGCCGACGATTGGCAAATTGTACTTGGCGTGCAAAGCTGCTTCAGCAGCGCTAGTGGCGGTATTACAGGCAACCACAATCATCTCGGTGCCAGCCTCAATTAACCTATCAACGACCCGTTCAGATAGTGTAATAATCTCTTTTTGAGTTTTTGTGCCGTAAGGCGCGTTGGCTGAATCACCAATATAAAACAGATCAGCTCTGGGTAAAGCTAGTCTTATGTCGGCCAAAACTGTTAATCCACCTAAGCCTGAATCAAACACACCAATCTTAGTCATGATTAAATTATACTACGGTGTGGTGTTGGTGTGGTAGGATAATGCCAATGCAATCTTTAATGGTGAATAGTGTATAATCTGAATTATGCGAAAAATTCGAGTTAACATGATTGCTGAATCGGAGTTTACTGTGCGAGGTCATGGGGTGCATACTGCTTATGTTGAGATAACTAATGCTTTGCGCCAACAACCCAATATTGATGTAAAGGTAAACACTCGGCGCTCGGCCGATATCGTGCATTCTCATAGTCCTGGGCCGTACGCTATAAGTTGTTTGCACAAAGCTGGCCAAGCTAAGAAAGTTATTTCTGGTCATGTGGTGCCAGCTAGCCTTATCGGCTCACTTCGGTTGGCTAATCTCTGGAGTCCGATAGCTCGGTCCTATTTGCGTTGGTATTACAACAAAGCAGATTTAGTTTTAGCAGTTTCTGAAGAGACAGTTGATGGGCTAAGTAAAATGGGTGTAGAAAATGTTAAACTTCTCCATAACGGTATTGATATTGAGCAATATAAAATTTCTGCGTCGGACCGTCGTCAGGTGCGACAAGCTCTCGGTATTGAACCTGATGACATAGTGGTGGTTGGTAACGGCCAAGTTCAGCCACGCAAGCGTTTTGATTTGTTTATTGATTTAGCATGCGCTATACCCGAGGTGAAATTCTTTTGGGTTGGTGGTATCCCGCGTTTAGGAGCGCAGTACAGAAAAATGAAATCACTTGTGCGCCAAGCTCCAAAAAATGTGACCGTTACTGGCGTGATTGAACTTGAAGATGTTAAGAAATATTATCAAGCAGCCGATATTTTCATTATGCCCTCTGTGCAAGAAACCTTTGGCTTGGCTATTTTGGAGGCAGCGGCAGCGGGATTACCATTATTGATTCGTGATATACCGGATTACCAAAACACCTTCAGTTCAGGGGCTATGTTAGCTAAAAATGACGAAGAGTTTGAGCAAAAATTGCGCCAATTAGCAACCGATTCAAAACTACGCCGCAAGTACGCTGCTCTAGCTAAAACTATTGCTCAGCGATTTGATAGTAAAAAGCAGGCTAAGGATTTAGTTAAATATTATCAACAACTACTAAAGGAGTAAAAGATGAAGATAGAAAAATCAAATCGTCCACCAAGAGTATTGATTCTATCTGTTAGTATGATTGCCTTAACAGTTTTAGGCTTAGTTGTTAGTAAAATTATATTGGAGCGTTCAATCAAACCTGATGCTTTTGTTAAAGTCGATACTCCACCCCCACCCCAACCGACTGCGGTCAAGTCAAAGATGATGTTTGTTGGCACAACTTTCTGGGGTCGTTATATCAATGACTGGTCACAAAAGTCTGATTTAAAATATGCCTATCCTTTTTCACGCTTGAATGAATTCGGTCGAGAAGATTACGATGCTTGGATTGCTGGATTAGAATGTCCAACCTCACCGCGAATTAATATGACATCAGCGCAAATGGAAGCTAATTTGCAGTTTAATTGTCGACCGGAGTATTTACCTGAAGCAGCCAAGTTCTTTACAGTCTTTGGTTTAGCTAATAACCATACTGACAATCAGGGGGTCAAGGGCTTTGAAGAAACCAAGGAGGAGTTAGAAAAAGTTGGTATTCAATATTTTGGTCATTACGATCCAGAAAACTTCGATGATATTTGTGAAGTTATTGCTATGCCAGCCAAAGTTAAAATGTCTAACAATAAGACTATAGATGGTAAATTGCCTGTGGCGCTTTGTGGTTATCATGGCTTTATTAAAAACCCTTCAAAGCAGTCGCGCGCTGTTGTGCAGGAATATGCTAAATACTTCCCGACGATTGCTATGCCACATTCGGGTGTGGAATATAAACCAGCACCAGATGCTATTAAGATTAATTTATACCGCGAACTAATTGATAACGGTGCTGATGCGGTTTTGGGTGACCATCCTCATTGGGTGCAAACTACCGAGGCTTACAATGGTCGACTAATTGTCTACTCGATGGGTAATTTTATGTTCGATCAACAGCGTTCGGTTGAGGTGACACGTTCGGCAGCCATTACACTAGACTTAGAATCAGATAATATCTCGTCTAAAGACTTGAAATTTTGGTTAGACCTAGGCAAAACCTGTGAGAAGTTTAAAGATGATTGTTTAACCAAAGCTCAAGAGAAAAATCTAGAAAAACCAACATATAAATTTACTTTTGGCGTGGTTGGCACCGATAATTCTAACAAAATCGTCAAACCAGCGACGGAGGCTCAGACAGCTAGTATTCTAGATCGACTAAAGTGGTCGCAAACAATTCAAGGCCTTCAGGCGCCTTATTTTGGAAGATGATATACTTGACTGTATCGATATAATATGATATAATGATAAGAGGTATACTGCTATTTTTATGATAAATACTCGATCTTTTATAAAAAAGGAGGGGTTAAAAATGAAGACCAGATATTCGCCACCTATAGGTGAGCTTGGGCTTGCTGTGGTTGTCCTGCTGGCATATTTATTAACGTATTTCATTGGTTGGAAAAAAGTAATAATCGGGGTCGCTGCAGTTAGCGTGCTGATCACAATATACAATTTCTTACCAATAAAACTGGCGCGAGTTACTGTCTTTAGTAAAAAAATAAAGCAGTCAGTTAATATTATGCAAATTACTGATTTTCATGCTGGACTATGGTTAAGAGCTAAGCAAATTCTAAATCTTTGCAAACAAACTCGACCAGATATGATCGTCATATCGGGCGACCTTGGAGACAATCGAAAAACGTTAGACAAAGATATGGCGAAAATCCGTCGTTTCTTAACCTTGTTGTCTAAGAACTGTCCCAATGTATTTTGGGTAGGTGGTAATCGTGATCAAGAGCTATTAGGTAGCGACAATCTAATTCAGTTTTGGTTTGAAGGCGATAGTCTCTTGAAAAAAGAACTTCCCGATGGGTCTGTGGTTGATGATATTAAAATCAACGGCCTTGGTGTCAAGTCTTTGGGTAGGCGCTCGCTGAGTTATAAGCCAGAACAGTTTAATCTGGCAATTTGTCATCACCCGATGCACGCCAGTAGTTTGATTAAGTTCAATCCACTGGTTGATCTGATTCTGTCTGGTGATACTCATGGTGGTCAAATTCGATTGCCACTTGTTGGAGCTGTCACCGTGCCTGATATGCCGTTTCTGCCCGATTTGAATCCCGATTATAAGCCATTAGTGAGAGGCTTATCTGTATTTAATGAATCAGGAAAATTTGTGTCAAAACTTGACAAAATTGTTCACTCCACTGAGCCATTATTGTATGTTTGTAGCGGTGTTGGTTATAGTGGCTTCCCTCCTATCAGGCTATTTTGTCGATCGCAAGTTAGCTTGATTACTCTAAGCCCGTCTAAATAGCGGGCTTTTTAATTTGCAACTATCGATTGTGGGTTGGTTTTTGTTGAGATAAAAATTATTCTGTAAGTTTTTGTTTTTCTATCTTTTGGTATAAAGTATAGATTGTGAAAAAACGTGTTTTAGTTTTGACTTCAAGAATGGGCGGTGGTCACGAATCAGTGGCACAGGCTCTGGTTGATTACATTAAAAGTAAACAAATTGCGACGGTTAAAAAAGTCGATTTAATGCGTGAGGCTAATAAAATGGTCGAAGCTATCTGGGTTCAGACCTATAAGACTCAAGTATCTGCCACTCCTACTATTTACGACGCGATTTATGAATTAGCCAGAGAGGATATTACTGGTGGTATAGACGGCTTTTTTAAACTTTTTCTCTACAAGGCCTTAAGGGGTGTTTACGAGAAATTTCGTCCAGATACAATAATTATAACGCACCCATTTCAAGTGCCTCCCACTAGTAGATTGAAGCAAAAAATAAATCCTGATTTACAAATAATTGAGGTTGTGACGGATTTTGAGCCACACTCGCTACACGTCAACGACTCGATTGATAAGTATATTGTAGCTAGTGATTTTACTAAGCATGTCTTGATTGCTCGAGGTATGCCAGCTGATAAAATTTTTACGTATGGTATTCCAGTTCGGATGGAGTTTACTAAAGAGATTCCGACAAAAAATGAAAGTGAATCGTTGCGTTTGTTGGTTTTGGGTGGATCCTTGGGGACGCCTGAAATTAAATCAACTGTCAGGCAGATCTTGAGTGATGATAGTAGGAATGTTACGGTTGTGGTTGTCTGTGGTCGCAATCGGTATCTTAAAAAGACCATGGAGCAGACCTATTCGACCGATGCTCGTGTTACTGTAAAGGGGTTTGTCGACAATGTTTGTGAACTGATGGACTGGGCTGATGTTGTGGTAACTAAACCTGGTGGCTTAACGATTACCGAAGCAATTTATCGTCAAAAGCCACTACTAGTACCCTACTCTTATCCTGGACAAGAGCGTGAGAATCTCCAGTTTTTATTAGAGAATGATTTAGTTGTTTATGTTAAAAGTAAGCGTAAGATTGGCGAAGTTATCGATGAGTTAATCGCTGACCAGAGTCGATTACGTACTATTACTAGGAATCTCGGCAAATTGAGGGCTGGTTATTCAATCGAGAAAATTTTAGAATTAATATAAGGACGTATCATGAGTAGTTTTAAGGCTAGGTTGGATAAGTTTGTGCCAGGCGGTCAAGCTATTACTAATGTTAAGCTCGAAGATGGCGTTGAGAAAAAGGCTTTTATTTGGGGTGGTTTACCCGGCGAGGAGGTTGAGTTTGTTGTTACTAAAAAGCGTGCTGGGATTTATGAAGGCGTAGTTGAGAATGTTTTGACAAAATCTGATTTTCGTGTCAAGCCAAAAGATGAAGAGTCATATTTGTCAACTAGTCCTTGGCAGATTCTGGATTGGCAGTATGAACTGAAGACTAAAGCCGAGCTAACTCAGCAGGTTTTTGCTCAGCACAAAATCACCATCCCTTTACCCGAAGTGATGACTGATAATCAGGAATATAAATATCGTAACAAGATGGAGTTTACTTGGTGGTGGAATAAAGACTCCGAGCAGATTGATTTAGCGCACTATCGTCGTGGCACTAAAGGCAAAATTCCAGTCACTGGCTCGAGTTTAGCAGCACCAGGTATTAATGCGGCCGCACGTCGTGTGTGCGACTTGCTCAACGAACTTAACGTCGAGGCTAGACAGTTGAAAACGCTTTTAATTCGCGCTAATCGCTTGGGTGAAATTGTTGCTCAGCTTTATGTTGTCGACGATAGTTTATCTATTTTGGAAGAGGATTTTAAGCGGTTGCGTCTAGCTGGCTTCGAAATTATTTATTCTGAACCCAAGAGTCCAGCTAGTGTGATTACTACTCGTTTACAGTCCTTTGGTCAGACATCATTAGAAGACGAAATTTTGGGCCAGAAGTTCACCTACCCAGCCGAGAGTTTTTTTCAGATTAATTTACCAGTTTATGAGCTAGCTTTGCGAGAAATTAAAAAACACCTCCTGCCCAATTCACCGATAGTCGATTTGTATAGTGGTGTTGGTACGATTGGCCTCTCGGTAGCTGATGGTCGTCAAGTCTCATTAGTAGAGATTTCCCCCACTGCGGTTGAAGAAATGAACAACAACATAATTGAACAAAAAATAAAAAACGCCTTTGCGGTGCTTTCTCCAGCTGAATCAGCGATTGACTATATCACTAGCGATTGTCAATTAATTGTTGATCCACCGCGTGCTGGGTTACATAAAGATGTGGTAGCGCGAATATTGGAAGTCAAGCCACAGAGGTTGATTTATCTCAGTTGTAACCCAGCCACTCAGGCACGTGATATTACCCTCTTGTTTAATGACTACGTCCTGCAAGAAGCTAAAGTCTTCAATTTCTTCCCCAAAACTCCGCACATCGAGGCGTTGGCAGTGCTAAATTTAAAATAAAAAGAGGCCATCGGATATGATGGCCTCGGCGGAACGAATTGTTGATTCAGCGTGGATACATAAGGTAGACGTCCTGTCTATCTAAGCTACCGTCCTTAAAATAGGTAGAAGTCAAGGCGAGGTAGTCTCCCCGATGTGGTGGATAGTAGATTTCTGATGAGTCAACTAGCCTATGAGGTTCGGATAATTCGCACCCCTCCCATTCTGCTACAATAGCTTTGTAGTCACGCTGTAAGCATTTTTCTAAGACGTCGATTTCGAGAAAATCAGACACTGAGTAGTTAAGTGAGAGTGAGAGCCATGATAAAACGAGTGTTAGTAATAAAAAAAGCAACAATGCATGAAGCACCAATATTCACCTCCTATATTTTTGGCTTCTTGTTATTTGTCATGATGATTGCGATTATTAGTAGTAAGAGTAAGTAGTAGAATAGTGAAGATCCTATACAAACCACCTCTTTCTCATCGCTTATTCGTTCGTGTTAAGTGGCTACTATCCATGCTTTAGTGCATAGGAGTTATACAAATGATAACATCTTTTTTGTAGCTATAAAACCAGTAGTGCTTTAAGGTTCAAAATAAAAAAGAGGTCATCAAATGATGACCTCGATGCGTCGATAGGCAATCTAATTATGATACGGAGTAAAAACTCCTGTCGCCTTTACAGGCTGCCATTGTAAAAATGGTTAATATATGATATAATTATAAGATAACACCATAAAACAAATAAGGAGGGGTTTGGAATGGATGTTCGTGTTGTTGAAAAAGATTTTAATTACTGGACTAGGTTAGCTCAAAAAGAGCTAGAAAAGCGTAGCGTTTTGATTCCTAGCGATGGCGATTTGCATGTTGCAAATGCAATTCAGTATTTCTTGCGAGCTAGGAAGTGTGCCTACGGCGACAGCGAAATAGCTCAGGCCGAACAAAACCTAGGCATCGCCTATCGCCTATCGGGTAGTGGACATAGCGAAGCTGAAGAACATTTTTCGATTGCATATCAAATTGCTGAGTCAGCTGGCCTAAAGGCTCGTCTGGGCGCAATTTGCAGAGATTGGGCGATGCTCTATCTTGTTCGGAAAGATTATGCCAACGCTCATAAGTACATCGATGAGGCGCTTGAGATATTCGAGAGCTTGCCTGCTGAAAAATGCGAATTGGCTGCGACTTATGGTTTTAAGGCCAGGATGGGGCGTGGTGACGAGGCAATAGAGTTATTTATCCAAGCTGATAATATGCTACGCGGTCGCCATGATCAATATGAGCGTAATAACTTGCGTCATCTGCTTTGGGCTATTGTAACTCTGCCGCGCGTCGATCTTTTTGCTAAAGGTATCTGGTTTGGCTTACGGTGGATTAGGCTGGAATTCCGCATCAGAACTGGTCGCTCCGACGGTAAATAAATCTTTTTCGTCTTATTATCAAAAAGCCCCTCGCGGGGGCTTTTTAATGCACTACAACTTCTTCGGCGTAATTTTGCATTTTATCAGTGAGCATTTTAAAATCTTCGTCAGAAAAAGTCGAATCCTGGGCGTACTTTGGGTCGAGTGTTTTAGCTGGTAGAAAATGTTGCAGAGCGTAGCGCTTGGCTTTGCCGCCTTGACTGATCATCTCACCAATTGCCTTGAAGTCACCAAACTCATGAAGTGATGACACTACAGTAGTGCGAAACTCGTAGTCTATGCCGCTTTCTTTTATCAACTTGATACTCTGTTTGACTGCCTTAATATCGATTGGTCGATTAACAACTTTTTCATACTTATCAGCTGGGGCTTTAATGTCCATAGCGACGAAGTCAAGTAATTTAGCCTTGAGTAGTTTTTCTAAGACTTTTGGCTGCGTGCCATTTGTATCGAGTTTGACTAAAAATCCCAATTTCTTCACTTTAGTGATAAACTTATCAAGGTCGGATTGTAGAGTTGGTTCGCCACCACTAATAGTGACAGACTCAACTAGGCCAACTCGACTTTTTATAAAGTCGAGCACCTCTTTTTCGTTCATCGCTGGTATGAATTTTTCGGGTATCACCAGCTCAGCGTTGTGGCAAAAGCCACAACGCATATTACAGCCAATAGTGAAAATTGCGATACTAGTTTTTCCTGGGTAATCAACCAGAGATAGTTTTTGTAAACCGCCAATTAACATTCTACTTTTTGGCCTTAGCTTTTTTAGCAGCCTTGTCGTAAGTCTTGCGCAGCCCAAACTCAGCCGTTTTACTGTCGTTCCACTGGGAAACTGGCCTTAAGAATCCGACTACACGGGAATAGATTTCGCAACGAGCTTGGCATTCAGGGCACTCGGCATGTTCACCAGATACATAACCATGGTTTGGACAGATACTAAAGGTTGGTGAAAAAGTAAAGTATGGCAGGCGGTAATTCTTGCAGATGGTCTTAACTAATGTCTTGATAGTTTCAGGATCATCAACTCGTTCACCAAGGAAGAAGTGAATTACCGTTCCGCCAGTGTATTTGGTTTGCAGGTTGTCTTGCAGATCAAGCAGTTCGAAAATGTCGTCAGTATAGTTAACTGGTAGGTGGGTTGAGTTGGTGTAGAATGGCGTCTCGACGGCTTTGCCTTTGCCGTTGGCAAAGACAGCTCGGTCGCCGAAATCATCTTGGTCAACATGGGAGAAGCGACGAGTTGTGCCTTCACCTGGTGTAGCTTCTAAGTTGTAGTTGTTACCGGTTTCTTCTTGGAAAGCGATTAGTTTTTCACGAATGTGATCCATAATCTCTTCTGCTATCTTTACACCCTTCTTTGAGCCAATATTTTCACCAATTAGGTTAATCAAAGCCTCGTTCATGCCAAGTACGCCAATGGTCGAAAAATGATTGCGCCAGTATGAGCCGGTGCCTTTTTTGACATCACGCAGGTAGTATTTGGTGTACGGGTAAAGATTAGCTTCAGTAAAGCGTTCAACAGTCTTGCGTTTGATTTCTAGACTATTCTTAGCTAAGTCAAGTAGTTCATCGAGCTGTGTGTAGAATTCCTTTTCGTTCTTAGAGTTTAAAGCCAAGCGTGGTAGATTAATTGTAACAACACCAATCGAGCCGGTTAGTGGATTGGCGCCGAAGAGACCGCCACCACGGTGAGCCAATTGTCGATTATCAATACGTAGACGGCAACACATTGAACGAGCGTCTTCTGGTTTCATATCAGAATTGATGAAATTGGAGAAATAAGGGATGCCATACTTAGCGGAGGTTTCCCATAAGTTAGCAATAGTTGGGTTATCCCAATCAAAGTCTTCAGTAATATTGTAGGTTGGAATCGGGAAAGTAAAGACACGACCGTCAGCATCACCCTCAGTTAAGACTTCAAGCAGTGCTCGGTTAAAAACATCCATTTCAGCTTGGTATTCACCGTAGGTCGTCTCTTGCCATTTACCACCAATGATTACTGGGGTTTTAGCTAGGTGAGTTGGTGGATTTAGGTCAAGCGTGATGTTGGTGAATGGTGTTTGGAAGCCGACTCGAGTAGAAATATTGACGTTAAAGACAAATTCCTGCAAGGCTTGCTTAACCTGTTTGTATTCTAGATTGTCAGCGCGAATAAATGGTGCCAACAAAGTATCAAAATTAGAAAAAGCCTGTGCACCGGCCGCTTCACCCTGTAGAGTATAGAAAAAATTTACAACCTGTCCAAGTGCAGTACGGAAATGCTTGGCTGGCTTCGAGGCAATTTTACCTGGCACACCACGAAAACCTTCCTTGAGTAAATCTAGTAAATCCCAACCTACGCAGTATGGCCCAAGCAGGTCTAAATCATGCAGATGAAGATCGGCCCGTTCGTGCGCCTCTTTGATTTCTTTGGGGTAAATTTTATTTAGCCAATAATTTTTACTAATGGCCGATGAGATATAGTGATTTAAGCCCTGTAGAGAGTACGCCATATTGGAGTTCTCTTTGACTTGCCAGTCGAGGTTTTTTAAGTAAGAGTCAACTAGGTCAACTTGATCGATACTGGCAATTTCGCGGATTTGGCGATGTTGCTCGCGGTAAATAATGTAAGCTTTGGCGGTTTGGCGAAATCCAGTGTCAATGAGAGTGTTCTCAACTACGTCTTGGACCTCTTCAACCGTTAAAATAGTTTTAGTTGGTAGCTTTTCGAGTTGTTTAACAACAACTTTGGCGATTTTGACAGCCTCTTTGCTATCGAATTCTTTAGTAGCTTTGCCAGCTTTAGCAATCGCCTTTTCAATTTTACTGGCATCAAAATCGACAGTTCGCCCACTACGTTTTTTAATTTTGGTTATTTTTGACATTTTTTCTCCCCTTTGGTCAGGAAAAAGCCAATTGTTTGGATTGGCGATTCATTTTTCCTGTTATTAATGTTTAATTTTTTTGTTTGGTACCCTGCTCTCTCTAGCAGTTCTTACCTCGCAATAATCACTTATTGGATACTCTAATCATAAGCGCAATTAAGATTTAAGTCAATGCAATAAATGTTGTAATTTTGTCCATTTTGAGTTAGTAGTAGCTATATGTAAAATATTTTTTGCACGATACAGGATTAATTAAGTTATCTGTATATTTTCTATATAATATATAATTAAGTTTATGGAAAGTTTGAAAATTATCTTTCGGCGACTAGCTACTCCGATGTTTGTAATTATATTAATATTGGCAAGTGTTCTGTTGGCGCTGGGCGAAAAACAAGATGCGTTGTTTGTGATGAGTGTAGTAACATTCAATGCTATTCTTGGGATTGTTCAAGAATTACGGGCGCGGGCCACTTTGCGTCGACTAGAGCTAATGAATCGTCCTAAAGCACGACTATTAAAAGATGGGCAAGAGAGCTTAGTTGACTATCAGGAGTTGAAGTTACAAAATTTAATTGTTCTACAGGCGGGCGACGAAGTGCCAGCTGATGTTAAACTGACAGAAACTAACGGCTTGGAGTGTGATGAGAGTATTCTAACGGGTGAGTCCAAGCCGGTTAAAAAACAGGTTAGCGATTTGCTTTATGCTTCAACGGTTGTTACTGCTGGAACAGCCAAGGCTATAGTAGAGGCGATTGGTGAAGAAACTAAAGTTGGTCAAATGTCGGCT
Source organism: Candidatus Nanosyncoccaceae bacterium (assembly GCA_050950465.1). Lineage (GTDB taxonomy): Bacteria > Patescibacteriota > Saccharimonadia > Saccharimonadales > Saccharimonadaceae > CAZRIZ01. The sequence continues at coordinate 209,158 of JBMNHQ010000002.1, forward strand.
AAATTAAAATCTTATGATCCGCAACTTAGCCCCCTACAATCATCGATCTCGCGCGCCATCCAATGCTTAACGATTGTGGCAGTGGTAGTCGGGACTCTCTTCTTCTTTACATATATCACTCACGACGCTAGTATGGTACGTACAATTGAAGTGGTAACAACGGCGACTATGAACGTGGTACCAGAAGGTTTACTATTAGCTAGTACGGTGTTTCTAGCCTACGGCTCATTGCGGTTAAGTAAGGCACAGGTTTTACCACAAAAAATTTCAGCAATTGAGAGTTTAGCCTTGGTTGATCTAATCTGTCTTGATAAAACCGGCACCCTGACTAGTCCACAAATCTCGTTACACAAATTTGAAACTTGGTTAAGGCCGAGTGATGAAATTAAGAAAAAGAACCTAAAGAAATTAGTAGCAGCCTTGGCTAAAGAGGCTGGCTCAAATAATTCAACTTCACGGGCAATTTTGGCAGCTTTACCAGCTCCGTTGTCTCTTAATTACATTTTACGTCAAACTATTAATTTCTCATCTGAGCGTAAGATGAGTGCTATAAAAGTGAGCTATCGCTTGCATGAATATAACATTATGATGGGTGCACCGGAATATATCGAGACTGTGGCGCCCAGTTCGGATAAGATGCAACGACGCTTAACCGAATTACAAGACGGTGGTTTAAGGGTGGTTCAGGTTGCTCTTTTTCCTAAAGGTACCGACTTAGAAAGCAATAATCTATCGGGTGGTCGCTCAGTGGCACTAATTAGTTTCAGTAATGAATTACGTAATGGCGTAATCGAGACAATTGACTTTATGCAGCAACAGGATATTAGTGTGCGGATTATTAGTGGCGACAACCCTAATACGGTGAAATTTATTGCCAAAAAAGCTGGTATTAATAATTCTGACCAAGTTATTATTGGTGCCGAATTAGCAAAACTAAAGGGTAAAAAATGGGATAAAGTGGTGCGCGAAACGACAATTTTTGCCCGAGTTCTACCCGATCAAAAAGAGAAAATTATTACAACGTTCAAAAAATTAGGTTTTTATACAGCCATGGTGGGTGATGGTGTAAATGACGCCTTGGCGATTAAAACAGCTGACATTGGTATTGCCATGAACGCGGGATCAGCCGCTACTAAGCGTGTGTCTGATGTAGTTTTACTTAATGATGCTTTCACTGCTCTGCCCATGGGTATGAAAGTTGGTAACCAGATTATGTTAGCAATTGAGATGGTGGCGGTTCTTGCTTTTCACAAAGTTTTATTTGGTTTAGTGGTGTCGTACTTGTCGATGACACTTGAAGTTCCCTATCCGTTTGCACCCCGTCATATAACTTTTATTAATATGTTTTTAATGACTTTGCCGACACTAATTGTAACCCTGTTTACGCCACAGCCAACTTACAAAATCAATCCGCGTTATTTTTGGCGTGATACTTTGCTCGACGTTTTCCCATTGGCATTACTGTCTGGTGTAGGGATTTTTGCTTCGTATATTTTGACAACCGGTTTGTCGCCAGACGGCTCAACTGGTGGTGCTACTATGACTGTACTTTCAGCAACTTTCTTTGGCATGTATATGTTCTTTCTAGCGAACCATATGTTTGCCACTAAACAAACTAAGACCGTCAAGGTTGCGACTATTGCCTACATTGCGATGTCGAGTTTAATTGCCATCACTAGCTTTAGTGTTGGTATCTTACGTAAATTCTTTGAGTTCTATAAACCCGAAGGCTGGGGTATTATTTTATCAATTTTAACTGTAGTTGGGTTGGCCTATGTCCAGTATCATATTGCTGACCGGATTCGGGCTAGGCGCGTGCGTCAAATTTCTTAGACCTAATCAGAATTTGTTTCAGTGACAGACGACCTGAATATTCAAACACGCCAAAGCGAAAAGCACGGACGGCGATGAGCATGATGACGATGGTTGAGGTTATTAATATAATCAAGCCAATTAAGCCATCGACGACATTGAGGTTACCAGCTGTGTTGCGCATCAGTAGCGTAAACGGTGCCGATAATGGGAAAAAGGTTAAGATTTGGACGATGATGCTTTTAGCACCAGTAAAGATGGCGGGTGCAAAATAAACTGGTATGATCATGGCTAGGATAATCGGCCCGTAAAATTGAGCAGCGTCTTGGGCAGTTGGGAAAAGTGAGCCGATTAAGACAGTGAATCCGGTCATCAGCAAGAAGCCCCAGACTAATATATTAGCTCCAAAGAAAATTGGCCAGAATTCAGCTTTAGCGCCACTTAAAATTGAGCTTAGAAATGGTGGAATTAAATCAAGCTTGATTCCGCCAAAATAAATTAGAATCATCGGTGTTAGAAGTGCAATGATCTGAATGAAACCAAGTACTACTAGGGCAATGATTTTACCAATTATTAAAGTCTTAGCATCGATAGTTGTTAGGATCATTTCGGCTATGCGGTTTTCTTTTTCTTCAGTAGTGGCGACTAAAGTTTGGTTGCCAGTTAGGATAAAAATTACAAACAATAAAACTAGAAATATGCCAGGAATAATCATCTTTTCAAACGGATTATAAGCCCTGCCTTGTTTGTCTAATATTAGGCTGTCGACATCAATTGTGTTGGCTGTTAGAATGGCTGCTACCTCTGGATCAGCTTTAGTGCCAGCACTAGCGCGTAAGACTGATTGAGCTAGGGAGCCAATTCCCATCGAAATCTGCTGTGTAGCGGCTTCGTCTTTGCTAGATTTGGTATAAGTTTTAATCGATTCGGTCATAACATTCTTGGGATAAATTACTAGAGCCAGTTTTTGATTATCATTGGATTTAAATTCAGCTAAAGCTGCTTCTGGGTCGGTCATGGTTTTAACCTCTAGTTCAGCAAAAAAATCTGGGTTAATTAATTTGGTCTCATCTACGACAATTACAGTTGTTAGATTATCTTTCAGTTCGTTCTCTGCGATTGCACTCTGCTGATCAGCGGTGTAGGCACTAAAATACGAAATACCACCCATAACTAACGTCATAAGCGGAAAAGCAAAAATCGCTATCCAAAACAGCGGTTTGCGAATTTGCTTTAGAACCTCAAATTTAATAACTGTTCTTAGGTTGTACATGTTATTCCTCCCCTACTTTCGTGCCGTAAATTTTTACAAAAATCTCGTCGAGGCTTGGTCGCTCGATTGAGTAATTACGCAGTTCAATCTTTTGATCAACCAAGTAGCGTAAGATATCGTTAGTAGATCTGTCTTTTTTGGGTGCCAGTTCGGCTTGGGTTTTGTTACTTTCTAGCACGATGAAGGGCGCTCCCTTAGTTGGTAGCTTGCCGTTAAAGTTAATTTTAACGCGATCTTCGCCAGCCTCGTCTTTAATGTCCTCGACTCGGCCGTAAACTTTAGCTCGACCGTCTTTGAGTAGTAAAACACGATCGCATAAGCGCTCAACCTCTTCCATCTGATGGGTAATCATCAAGATTGTGGCACCACGCTGTCTTTCGGCCTCAATAATATCGAGTAGTAGTTTGCGATTGACAGGATCAAACCCTTTGGTTGGTTCATCTAGAATTAGCAAGTCTGGTTCGCCCATAATAGTAATACCAAGCTGAACTTTTTGTTGTTGGCCACTCGATAGCTTGTCTAGCCGGACATTGATCTTATCTAACAAATCAACTTTTTGTAGAAAAGACTGAATCCAGACTTCGGCGTCTTCACCGGTCAAGCCTTTAAGCTCGGCAAAATAGCGCATGATGTTGCCAACTTTCTCTTTTTTGTACAGTCCGCGTTCTTCCGGTAAATAACCAATTTTTAAGCTAGTTTCGGGGCTAAATTTTTGACCGTTGATAAGCAGTTCGCCATTAGTTGGCTGGAATAGTCCGAGCAAAGCTCGTATCGTGGTGGTTTTACCTGAGCCGTTTGAACCAATTAGTCCAAACACTTCTTTGGGAAAAACTTCGAACGATAAGTCTTTGATAACTAGATTATCACCAAATTTCATTTTGAAGTTTTTAATTTCAATTAAGGGTTGATTCTTCATATATGTTTATTTTATCACGGATGCTTATGTAAAATTAAAACTACCCCTGATTGTTCAGGGGTAGACTGTGGGCCTCCAGCGATCATTACGGTCGTTGGGTGTTTCTACGCGGTAGGGTTGGTTGTTTTCGTCGACCAATCGTTCCCATTGAGGGTCTTCACATTGATCGAAGAATGTCCATGTTACCGCTGTAACCACTATCAGTAGAATTGTATAGGGTTGCCATGTAAAGATATCTGGGAACAGTAACGGTCCGAATACTAGCATAATCCCCATTATCGCCAAGAAACCTAGGAAAACCTTGGTTGTTGGCAACAGCGGGCGCCTTTGACAAAGGTATCCCTCCACATCGATCTTGTACATGTACTTGCAGTACAGTCGATGTATCTGGCGATACACTCTGTTGTGCCATTTTCTATAGCTTCTCTTTTTCATTCTCCTCACGGGCACTTCTCTCCTCCCACAAAGGTCTAGTCTGATTAGATATAATAATCACACTGTCTTTTCATTATAGCATAACCGCAATAAAAAGTCAATAGTTTAGTCGGGATGGAGTATAATAGATGAGAAATGTTGAGAACCACTGATTTTATTTATGACTTACCTGAGGAATTAATTGCCTCTCATCCACCGAAAGTGCGTGGCACCTCGAGTCTGTTGGTGTTGAATCGTAAAGAACAAGAAATTACTAAGACAAAATATTATAACCTAGACGAATATTTACGCTCTGGTGACGTTCTGGTGCTAAACAATACCAAAGTTATCAAAGCTCGCCTGCAGGCGCGAAAACTAACTGGCGGTCAGCGTGAATTGGTAGTACTAGAAAATCATGGTCGTGATGACGACTGGTTTCGACACTACGTACTCTATCATGGCAGGCTAAAAGTTGGCGACGAACTGCTGGTTGGTGACACGAAAATTGAAGTATTGGAGATTTGTGGTAACGGCACGGCCGAAGTCAAATGTCAAACTAGTTTACTAGATTTGTGTGATAAATATGGCGCCCCACCTCTACCGCCCTACATTAAGCGTCAGGCGGAAGCAGCTGACGTTAAGCGCTATCAAACCGTTTTTGCTGAGTTGTGTGGTTCAGTAGCAGCGCCAACGGCGAGTTTGAACATGACTGACGATTTGCTCAAACGATTACACCAAAAAGGTGTCAAAATCGTCAATATTACCTTACATGTAGGCTTAGGAACTTTTTTGCCAATTCGTGAAATAGATGTGGCTAAACATCAAATGCACCGTGAATATTTTGAAATTCCAATTGAAACTGTAGCGGAAATTGGTCAGGCTAAACAGGATGGTCGTCGGGTGGTTGCGGTTGGCACAACGGTAGCACGCACTCTCGAACATGCTACGTCAGAAATTCAAGAGCTAGCTCAAAAACTAGCTGACGAACCGGAATTTGCTACCCAAAAATATATTGCTGGTGAGGCGGATATTTTTATTTATCCGGGTTATAAGTTTAAGCTGATTGATGGTTTGCTAACTAATTTTCATGCACCAAAAAGCACAGTCCTAATGCTGACGGCGGCTTTTGCTGGTTGGCCATTTCTAAAGCAAGCTTATGATTTTGCTATCAATGAAAAAATGCACTTTTTGTCCTATGGTGATAGTATGTTGATTATTTAATGACGACGCAGTTTTAAGAATAATTTTTTAGCGGTTGGTAGAACTTTATCAAACAACCAGCTTAAAACTGGATAAGTGTACAAATTAAATTCGCCAATGTACTCATCAACACTAGTGCCAAACGCCTCTTTGAATTCGCTGAGTGAATCGTTGAGTGTGCCTTCAATGCCACTAAAATTAGCACAGTTTGCACCTTGCTCTCTTGCCCAGTTGAGTCGCCAGAGATTAGTTACGTGGGTAGCGTAAAATTGGCGGAAATTTCTGTCCATGCCGGCGTAAAGCATGTTTAGTTCTTGGTTGACTAGGATCGATACCGAAGCTGATAAATTGATGGGCTTTTTATATTTTTTTGCTAGCCTTTTGGCCTCATCAAGCAGTTTTTTGGCTGAGTCAATTTGGCGTTGTTTTTGAGCGCCGATGTCAGTTTGATTTTTAGTAAGCTCGTCGTAATTTGTTTGAATTTTAGCTAAATAATCTTGCGGGTCGATTGATGTAATGGTAAGTAAGCAATCATCGCCAAACGATTTTTTCAGCCGCTTAAAATAGGCGCTGTCGCGTAGCGAAATCTGTTTAGCTTCGGCGGTCGACTCCATGACGGCTACCAAATCGTCAATTTGTTTTAGGTTGATTTCTTGAGTAGTAACGCCTAAATTATGCCATTTACGGATTTGTTGGCGAATCTTTTTAGTGAATTTCCTCTCCACTGGTTCGTCATCATCGAAATAAAGTCTGGCATTAAAGCGTGGTTGGATTGTGTCCTTCATAGCCTTATTAAAACCGAAATGTCGCCAGCCAACTGTTTTAAATAGCTCAACTAATTTAGTGTCGCGCGTAGCGTTAAAATTTGCTCTAGCTTCGCTAAATGAGCTAGAGTTGATGATAATATTTGGATCAGCTTTAACTAAAAGACAATGCTCTTTACGAGCTAGTTTCTTTAACTCACTAGAGAATTTTTGTAATTCTTCTGGTTTCTTACGGTCAAAAAGTGGACCGCGTGGTAAGTACCACATCGCAAAACCGAGCGGTAGAGAACGGACGAGAATTAGGCTAGCAACGGTGATTCGGTTATTAAATTTAAGAGCGACAAACTTAGCCTGCCAATTATCGCTCTTAACCTTCGCCCAGCGTGGGTCTTGAAACATCGATCCAAGTGGGTGTTTTTTGGTAATTTTATCGAATTCTTGAGCTGAAATTGTGGTAAAATCGTACATTTTCATTACTGATTATTAGTATACACTAATTTTATAAAGGGTTGTTTTGGTATAATTAACTTAATGCGAGCAATTGAATTTGAGATTATAAAACATGGCTCAGGTTTAGCGCGCGTCGGCGTGATTCGCACGCCGCACGGCGATATTGAAACACCCAGTTTTAGCGTGGCGGCGACCAAGGCAGCGGTCAAAGCATTAAGCGTTGATGATGTGCAAACTTTGGGTGGACAATCGGTTTTGGCAAATACTTATCATTTGATTCTACAGCCTGGTGTAGAGATTATTGAGCAAGCTGGTGGCCTAGCTAAGTTCATGAATTGGCGCGGTCCGACTTTTACAGACAGTGGTGGCTTTCAGATATTTTCGCTTGGCATAGCTTATGATCGTGGCCTAAAAGAGACTATCGCATCGGCTGTGGCTAATCATGGCGGTCGCGTAAAAATTACTGACGAAGGTGTGAAGTTTCGTTCGCACATTGACGGTAGTCAACTGGAAATGACACCTGAGTCGTCGATGCGGGCTCAGCATGCCATCGGTGCTGATATCCACATGGCGTTTGATCAACTCACATCCCCCACTGCTCCACGTGTTGAGATTGAGTTGGCCATGCAGCGCACGCATTTATGGGCCGATCGTTGCTTAGCGGAACATAAGAAGCTTAATCAAAATCATATTAAAAATGGCCAGCCCCTGCAGGCACTTTATGGCGTAGTCCAGGGTGCGCATGAAACTGATTTGCGCCAACAGTCAGCCGAGTTTATGGCGGAGCGTGATTTTGATGGTCTTGGTATTGGTGGCGTATTTAAGACCGAAGAAATTGAGCCGTTTGTTGGTTTGATTAACCAGATTTTACCAGAAAACAAACCGCGTCATTTGCTAGGTATGGGGGCGCATCCAATGGATTTGTTTTTGGGCGTGGAAAACGGTGTTGATACGTTCGACTGTGTGGCGCCAACCCGTCAGGCGCGTAATGGCGCGCTCTACACCCACGCTGGCCGATTAAATATCCTAAACGCTACTAATAAAACTGATTTCTCGCCAATTGATTCTGACTGTGATTGTCCAGTCTGCCGAGCTGGTTACACGCGCGCCTATCTACATCATTTATTTAAGGCTAACGAAATCTTAGCTGCCATGCTGGCTAGCCAACATAACGAATATTTTGTAGTGAACCTGACTAAACAAATTCGCCAAAGCCTGCTCAATAATAATTACGATGAGTTTAAGCAAAAGTTTTTGATTAAATATTTCGACTCTCGCTAGTAATATGTTTTTGGTGTAAAATATAGATATTATGAAAGCTGATAATAATAAACCTTCGCGTGATGTAAAAATCGATGTTGATAATCATACTATCTTTCGGTTCTGGATAATTTTACTAGGTATCTTAGCTAGCTTAGGGCTAATTTATTGGGCACGCACTGCTTTAATACTATTTGGTGTTGCGATTTTTTTGGCAGTATCGCTTAATCCAGTTATTAGTCGCCTGTCAAATAAAAAATTCTTTAAAGGTAAGCGCACTGGACCAGCTTTGATTGCTTATTTTGGTGTAATTGTGGTTTTGATTGTGGCTGTGTGGCTACTAGTTCCGGCTCTAATTGAGCAGATTTCGGTGATTATTAAAAATGCGCCCGAAACTATCAATAATCTATTTGATACAATTTCCAACTCACGCTTGTTTGAGAAAATGGACACCGAGACAGTACGCGACAGCTTAGTCAGTACTGTTAGTTCTGGTAGTCAGAATTGGGTTTCTGTTGTTAGTGGTAAGATATTTAATGGTATTGGTTCGGCAGCTAACTCAATGATTTCGACGGTGCTGGTATTAGCACTTTCAATTATGTTGTCGATCGATCTGCCGAACATCAGAAAATACATTTTCAGTTTTTATCGTGACAAGGAATTAAGAAAGCATCACGAAAATTTGCTTCAGCGAATGTATTCAGTAGTGGTTGGTTTTGTTAGTGGTCAGGTTATGGTGGCATTGATTAACGGTTTAATTGCTAGTGTGGTCCTTTTCATCATTTCATTCATATTCCCCTTCCCACAGGGTATGATTGCATTATTTGGTATGACGCTTTTCATCTCCTCAACCATTCCAATGTTTGGTACGACGATTGGCCTAATCATTACAGTGCTATTTATGTTGGTTTATAGTTGGCAGGCGGCGCTGGTATTTACAATTTATTACATAATTTATCAGCAAATCGAAGGTAATGTTATTGGGCCGATGATTCAATCGAAACGAGTTGACATGAGTACGCTATTAATTTTGGCATCGATTACGCTTGGTACTTTCATGTTTGGTATTTTGGGTGGCATCATTGCCATTCCAATTGGTGGTTGCATTAAGATTTTAGTTGAAGACTTTATTATTAATCGTCGTCATTAGAATTAAATTATTAAGCGTAAAACCAGACGGTTTTATTTTCACTTTTGTCGTCTAGTAGAATACCTTTCTTAGTCAGTTGATTGCGTATCTTATCAGCTTTTTTGTAATCCTGCTCAGCTCGAGCATGCTCACGCTGTTTAATCAATTTTTTATCTTCATCATCAATATCGGGTGATTTTTTAATTAAATCAAATCCCAATAAGTTATCAATGAATTGTATTAATTCGGTCAGTGCTGGACGATTGATTTGGGCCGGTTCTAATTCCTCTAGTTGGTGAAAAACTTGATCAATTTCGGTTAGGGCCTTTGGTGTGTCAAGATTGCTGTTAATAATATTTAAAATATGTTGCTTGCTGGCTAGTAAGTTGCTCGGGTTGTCACTAGTTTGTTGATAAATTTGATGTCTTAGGTCTGCGAATTTACGCCAGCGTTTTAGCCGATTAGCTGCTGCCTCTAGATTATCAAAACTGAAGTTGCCTTCAGATTGAAAATGGCTTTGTAAAACTAGCATGCGAAAATCAATTGGTGAAAAACCACGCTGGGCTAGGTCAGTTAAGACATAGCCATTGCCTAAGCTTTTAGATATTTTTGTGCCGTCAACCTTAAGGTGATGATTGTGGAGCCAGAAACGTGCCACCGGCTTTTTAGTGATTGGTTCCATTTGGGCAATTTCGTTAGTATGATGAATCGGAATATGATCAATTCCACCAGTATGAATGTCAATTTCTTCACCTAATAGGGTGTGAATAATGGCACTACATTCAAGGTGCCAACCCGGAAATCCCATAACTGGAGTTTCATCAACTGACTCTAATAGGTCTGTGGGCGTTTCCCACTCCATATCACGTTTTTCTTGCGAAAACTTCCATAAGGCAAAGTCGGTTGGATTGAGTTTTTCTGGATTGTACTCAACCCGAGCACCAGCTTTTAGGTTTTCGATATTGAGTCGAGCTAATTTACCATAATCCGATAGCTTGGCGGTATTGTAATAAATGCCGTCGCTAATTTGATAGGTCAATCCAAGATTTTTTAACTGACGGATAATTTCTAGTTGTTCTGGTATAAAGTCTGTGGCGCGAGCAAATTTAATTGGCTCGACTAGATTTAATTGGCGAAAGCCAGACATAAAACTTGCAATATATTTGTCGGCAATCTCCCAAGCAGTAACTTTATCACGGTTGGCTCGCTTGGCTAATTTATCTTCACCCTCGTCGGCGTCGGAAACTAAATGCCCAACATCGGTTAGATTAATTACTCGTTCAACTTTATAGCCATTTAATGTGAGTGCTCGAACTAAAATGTCCCAATAAACGTAGGCTGACCAGTTACCAACATGAGGCTCGTCATAAACAGTTGGACCGCAGCTATACATCTTCACAGTTGGCGGATTAATCGGCACCAGCTCTTCAATCTGGCGACTCATAGTGTTATAGAGTTTCATCGTCAAGCACCTCACTGGTTCGCTTAATAGTTTCTGTAAAAATTGTATCATAGTCATCGTAAGCCCTAAATCCGGCAGCGAAAGCATGTCCACCACCGCCAAAATAGCCCGCAATTAAATTAGCGATTGGTCGATTGGTTCGAATCTTACCAGTCACCTTTCCATCAGGATAGGTCTTAAAAGCAATTGCTACTTCGACGTTTTCAACTGAGCGCATTTCATCAAGCACTAAAACACTGGGATTGTATAGGTCTGAGTATTCCTGGATGTCTTCAAATGGAATCAAAATCGTAGCAATCCGACCCTCATCATGATATTCAATTCGTTTGATTAAATCAGCTTTGTAATCTAGAATTTCTGGTGGTTTTTTACTTAATTCGCGACGAGCGTCTTCAATTTGGGCAATATTAGCACCTCGATCAGTTAAGTCTGCCATGATGCGGAATAAATTGGCTGTGACGGTCGGTGTTGACATGCCAAGCGTATCTCCGCTAATTGCTGCCATTAAACAGGTGGCACAGACTGGTGTGATTTCTAGGTTCAATTCCTGAATTAGATTATAGATAATTTCTGCGGTGGCAGCAGCCTTTTTGATAACCATCAGGCTATCAAAGGGTAAGCTCGGTGGCGTGTCATCGTGATGGTCAATTGTGATACTAGGATGATTTTGCAACCAGTGATTGATAGTATCTTTATCGAGTGCTTTACTTAATAGAACTTGACTGGCGGTGTCAACAATAATTGCTAAATCAGCTTGATGGTCAAATTCATCACTTACCCTATCCCACCCATCTAAGTAGCGAATATATTTTGGCAAATTGACCGGACAATATAAACTAGTCTTTTTATCGGCTTGATAAAGCAACTCTTCTAAAGCCAAAGCACTACCCAGTGAGTCAATATCAGGGTTTTCAGCTTGAATAATTACAATATTTTTTGCTGTCTGAATCTTTTGCCAAATTTTTTGCGCTGAATCTCTAATCATTGATTACCTTTCTGCCCTCTAGGGCTTGCCCAAGAGTTATTTGATCGGTATATTCCAAATCGACCCCAACTGGTATGCCACGTGCTAAGCGCGAAATGGTCAGCTTGACCCCAGCTTCCTTGATTTGTTTTTCGACATATAAAGCGGTTGACTCGCCTTCAACACTGGCATTAGTGGCGATAATTAATTCTTCAACTTGGTCGTCTTTTAATCGCTGAATCAGTTCTGTAATATGTAAATCGTTTGGCCCAACGCCGTCAATTGGTGACAGTACTCCACCCAGAACGTGATAAGTGCCATTGAATTTACCAGTCCTTTCAATCGGTACGATATCGAGTGGCTCCTCCACCAAAGCAATTAGTTTTTTATTTCGATTAGTATCGCTATAAAGTGGTGAAATTTCTTCATTTTGATCAATCAAAGCAAAGGTTACTGGGCAGGATTTCACTTCAGTTTTAATCGCACCGATGGCATCTTTTAGACTGTCGATTGTATTTTGGCTAGACTTTAATAAAAAATAAGCGTAGCGCTCAGCTGTATGGGTGCCAACGCCTGGTAGATTACCCAATTCATTTATTAAATTCGCGAGGGCGCGGGGAATAATGTTTCGCACAAGTCTTTAGAATCCTAAATTCCCAAGTTTCCAATAAAGGGCTTCATTTTTTCGGTGGCTATTTCTTGAGCTTTTTGTAAACCGTCGCGAACAGAAATTTTAATCCACTCCTCAAGCTCTTCAATGTGATCCAAATCAATTAATTCTGGGTCGATTTTGACGTTTTTTATCTTAAGTTCGCCAGTAATCTGGACTACGACCGCACCGTCGCCTGCTTCAACTTCAACAATTTCTTTAGCCAGCTCTTTTTGCGCTCGGCGCATTTCATTAATCATCTTTAATTGGTCAAAAGCCATAATAAGTCTCCTTTATCAATATCTTTATTGTACCTTATTTTTGTGGTTTCTTGTAGACGTAGAAACGATCAGCGTTTTGAGTGAAGTGAGAAGTAATAATATGATTGATGTCGTAGTCATTGAGTGGATCGCGCGCTAAACGAGTAGCGATTTGCTGATCACTGCTTTGCGAATCATATTCATTGGCGACTATAATATTTTGATTTTGAGCAGCTAGAATTTGATAGAACTCGGCTTCGTTGAAGCGATGACTAGCGATAATCTTAACGGGTTCATCTTTATGTTCTTTAAGCTGTCTCTGTAGTAAGCGCAGGTCGGTGTTAAATTGATTAGCTAAACCTGGTTGATAGTGATAAGCGTTAACATAAGCGTCTAGATTATAGAGCACTAGACTGGTCAATAAAATTACGATTGGTACCAGTCCTGCGAAGCGTGCAACTGGGTTGCGCGGAAAAATTCGATACCAGCTGATAAGAATATAATCCAGCCCCATCGCTAAAGACAGTGCACATGGCACAAACGTTAGAATGGTAGTTTGTTGTGAAAATAGATTAATGACAATAGCGGCAAATAACCACATAATAATAATTGAACTGCGTGGTTTATAACTGGTGCGAATCTCACGAAAGACTCCAATTACAATCAAAACTACGGCACTTAAATTAAACCATGGTGTTGCAAACAGGCTGTTCTGTTGTGGACTGAAGTCTAAGAATTCTTTGAGTAAAAATTTCAGGTTCTCAAACAGGTTAAAATTAAAGCTATCGAGGTTGAAAAGGTTGGTGGCGACGTCACCGTCTTTTATTAAGCCAATGGCTAATGGCGTGACCGACACTGCTAAGCAGGTTAAGCCAACAAAATACCAAGTGTTCCCCACTAGCTTATTGAGTCGTTTAAGCGATAAGCGGACAAACGGATGTAGTAGCATTGTTAGGCTGATGATAAAAATTAAATAAACTCCCATCGGGAAGTAAAACAATAGTCCAGCAGAAACAAAAATAGTCAGAAGTAATGCGACTAGAGCAATTTGATAGTATTTTGGTCGTTTTTTAGCTTGATAAATGGCATTAGATTGTTGTGTGAGAAGAGCCAATGCGGAGGTTAGTGTAATTGATAAACCAATGGTGGCGACTTGATGGTCGCCTAGCTGGCTAAGAAAAAGCCAGCGACTGGAAATTAAGATAATAACAGTTGCCAAGATGGCGCTACGACGATCGGTCCAAGCAGCGATTAAAATAAACAAACTGACAGCCGTGATGGCGGCAATCAGAAGCGATGGTAGTTTTATAGAAAAAATTGATAATCCAAAAATGTTAATACTAAGCTTTTGTAGTATTTTGTAGGGCAGATTAACAATATTATGAGCTTCAAACAAATTAGCAAAACCAAGTTTATGGCTGGCTACAGCCGAGTTAATTTCGGTTTGTGCTAAACCGTTCGGAGCATATAATCCCGTTATTAACAGGATAATTATTAAAAGTAAGCTAATCGTGATAATAGCCAATGGGTAGCGTCGTTTATAAATAGAGGATTTGGTTATTTTTGACATATCATTCGCGAGTGCTATCCATCGATTCAAAGCGAAGTCGCTCTGGGTTAAAGTATAGCTCTATCTTACCGGTTGGTCCGTTGCGGTGTTTAGCTATAATTAGATCGGTAATATTTTCGCGCTCAGTTTCGGCATTGTAATAAGCTTCACGGTAAATGAACATCACAACATCAGCGTCTTGCTCAATCGAACCTGATTCACGTAAGTCAGCTAACTGTGGCACCTGTGGGCGACGCGATTCGACTGAGCGTGATAGTTGGCTCAGGGCGATAACTGGCGCATTTAATTCGCGAGCTAGTAGTTTTAGACCACGTGATATTTCACTCACCTCTTGCACACGATTGCCGTCGCGCGATTTGGTAGTTGCCTCCATCAGTTGCAAGTAATCAACAACAATTAGTCCAATTTCAGCATTACGAGCTGCCCGACGAGCTTTGGTGCGCATTTCTAGTACCGATAACCCTGGTGTGTCGTCAATCATAATTTGTGCCTCAGCCATTGTACCCATGGCCTCAGATATCTTAGAAAAGTCATCATCGTTTAAATTGCCAGTACGAATTTTCCAAGCGTCAATACCACTAGCATCGGCTAACATGCGATCAACTAACTGCTCCTTACTCATCTCTAAACTAAAAAATAACACGGCTTTTTTAGCGATGGTTGCTACGTTATAAGCTAGATTAGTCACTAAAGTAGTTTTACCCATGGCTGGACGTGCAGCTAGGATAACCAAATCGGATGGTTGAAAGCCGGCAGTTAGGCGATCTAAGTCTGGATAGCCGGTTGGAATACCCCGTAAGCCGCCTTTGTTTTTATGAAGCTCTTCAATGCGGTCAAAACTGTCACTTAAAATATCTTCAATTGGTATTAATTCTTTTTTAATACTTTGGGTTGATACACTAAAAAGTTTTTGTTCAGCTTTTTCGATTAGCTCATTGACTGGTGAAGTATCATTAAAGCTCATCTCACTAATTTCACTGCTGGCGGAAATTAGACGTCGTCGTGTGGCAGCTTGACTAACTAGGTCGGCATAAGCGTCAGCATGAGCGGCAGTTGGTACGTGATTAGTTAATTCAGCTAAATAGGCGGCCCCACCAACCTTAGTTAGGTCTTTGGTTTTTTTTAATTCATCGGTTAGAGTTAGGAGATCAACTGGCGTGTGTTTTTCGTATAATCTAAGTGCAGCGGCGAAAATCAAACCGTGTCTTTCGTCATAGAAATCACCAGGTTTTAGCTTCTCGGCGGTATCGCCCAAAACATCTTCGCTAATCAAAATCGCGCCAAGAATACTTTTTTCGGCATCGATATTTTGTGGTTGAATTCTACCGCCAGTGTCAGATTTTGTCATCGATTACTACTTCCTCTCCTCCGCCCATGAGTTGTATTACATCTGATATTTTACCATTAATTTTCATAACTTTCTCATCAACTATGGTTTCAATTTTTAAATCAGGGCAATTGATATCAGCTAGTATGGCGTGTAGCTTTTTGAGCCGTGCTGGATTGTCGAGTGTCTTTTTCTGAAAAGTATTACGCACAACAATAGTTAATCGGTCGTTATCAATCTTATAGCTGGCGGCTTGGAGATAGCTAGCAATTGGTTTAGCTTTTTTATTTATTGTGCTTATAAATTCGTCCCAATCGAAGGCGATATTAGCCTTTGAGTTAGTGACTTTTGTTTTGACTGCCTTTTTTTTAATCTCTTTGACTTCTTCCTTTAATTTATTGTCTTTATTAGCATCAGTTTTCTCTGGCAACATTACATTAATTGGATAGGTAGCGACAGTTAAGGCTAGCTCTGGTACCGGTGATTTAGGGACGTCAATCAATTTAGTAATTAAGTCTATTAAACTTGGTTGTTTGGATAATTTCTCTTGGGCGTTTTTAGCAAGCTGTAGGGCAATTTCTCCTGCTGTGATGTTTTGCATTTTTAACTGCTGTAATCCAGCAGCAATTTCCTTACTATTACCGGTGATGTAAGCATTTAAGACTTGATTAAGTGTGGTCTGATCAGCCAGACCTAGGATTTGTCGCACTGTAGTTTCATCAATAGCTTGCTTGTTTTTAGTCAAGCTTGATAATTGATCGAACAGACTAATGGCATCTCGTACGCTACCGTCAGCAAAATTAGCAATTGTTTTAATTGCAGATTTACTTATTTTAATTTTTTCATCCTTGGCGATTTTTGTCAGGTGTTCGGCAATTAGATCATCAGAAACTCTGCGGAAAACAAATTTCTGCATCCGACTGACAATGGTCGAAAGTACCTTGTGCTCTTCGGTAGTTGCTAAAATAAACACGACATGTCTAGGTGGCTCCTCGAGCAGTTTTAATAATGCATTAAAAGCCGATTTTGATAACATATGAACTTCATCAATTATGTAAACTTTTTTCTTGGCTAAACTAGGGGCAATTTGTGCTTTATCGATTAGTTCACGAATATTATCAACGCCAGTGTTAGAAGCGGCGTCAATCTCTATAACATCAATGTGCTTCTTTTCAGCACTGTATTTTTCACCGATAATTGCAAAAGCTAAAATTCGTGCCACACTAGTTTTACCCACTCCATGTGGACCAACAAATAGATAGCCGTGCGCGATACGGTTTTGTTTTAGACTGGCCTCTAAAACGTCAGTAACTTGAGGTTGTCCAATAACTTCGGCAAAAGACACCGATCGATATTTTCGATATAGCGCAGGCATAACTACTCCTATTATATCATTTTAGACAGTTCAAAACAGGCTAAACTGGGTATTGGGTAGCTCAATCGAATCGTCCTTACTGCTATCATTAAAATAATAACCAGTGAATCTTTTCATCGGCAGGGCTAACAAATCACCAGCGCGGTCACATAAAATAATCTGCCCTATGGCGCCAACAAGTCGGCCATTGATTCTAGCCTGCTCCCCCAGATTAATTACCTCGCGCAGACGAGATTCATCGAAGTCTGACGCAAAATAAAAATTATTGCATTCAATTAATTCAGCCTTGTTAAATTTAGTTTGCAAACTCTTCTCAATTAAAGTTTTCTTTTCGTCTAGTAAACTTTTAGCATCGGCTAGGTCAAACGACTGACTAAGTAGTTCCATTTTTCGATTTAACTTAACGTTATCAACTAGGCCATCAATTTTACTCGCTTGTGCTTCGTAGTGTCGGGCCACATTAGCTGATGGGAAGGTGTCTAAAACATAAGCTAAGCGTGCACCCTGTTCTAGTAGGCGTGATAAATTGCGGCCAGCGTGCGAGATGCCAATTTTTATATCATCGGGCGAAAAGTAGGCTACATAAAGAATATGTGGATGGGTGTTGTATTCTTCCTGATTAGCTGAAATAGCATCGGCGTGATAAAACGAGGGGTTGAAGCCAGTTTTAATCATACAATCTTTACATTGTTCGTATTTTGTTTCGACAGTATTGTGGCTTGGACAAGTGTGATTTTCGCCAGTATTAGGATTAAACCAGCCAATGCAGTGGCGCTCATTTGTATCAAATATAAAATTAATTGATTCGTTAAACTTTAGTTCGCGTACTTGCAAAATATCACCCTCACTGTAACGCAAGAAAGGTAAGTTATTTTTCTTACCAAAACCAATCTGAGTTAACAGTTTTTTAGACAAATCTAAGCTCCGTTTTTGTAATTAGTTAATGAAAGTTAAAGTGATGCTTCGACTGCTGCCCAAGTGGCTTCGTCGTTGTTGGCTGGTATAACAATCGTTACTTGGTCGCCAACATTGAGGCGGAAATAGGTTACGCTGGCTAGTAAAATACGATATTCTTTACCATTAGCTTCGACGTAGTAAATGCCGTCTTCATTAGTAAGTGTACCAATGATTTGTTGTCGCTCAACTGGTCCAATTTGCTTATAGACAAAACGACCATCTTCGGCAATGGTTAGTTTTAGAATATCGCCCTCAACCAACTTGGATTTACTGGCGTAGTTAGCCGGCACTGGGTAGGTCTTGCCATCTGGTCCAATCATGGCTTCACCATCGAAGACACCTTCCATAACTTTGCCACTTAAATCTTGTGCCGCCTCTTTCACCGAAATAGTGTCACCATCGTCTCCCAAGACACTAATCAGTAACTCTTTAGCAGCGGCCAAATTAGTCTCAGCCTCGCTGATCAGGGCACGAAGTCTTTTAACTTGTTTTTCTGGTAATTCAGACATGCTCGCAGTTCCTTGTCTGTTTTTAATTTTTATTCTTTTTAATTCTAACATTGTAAATATTACGTTGTCAATCTTTGCGGGCTTTTTCAGACCAACTTTCCACAGCTTAAACAGATTTACACCGAAAAGTGTTGTAATTTTTGCTATTGATTTTTATTTTTGACGTGGTAAAATCGCGCGCATTGGTGGCCTTAAATCAATCAAAAACCGTCCTATCATGAAGGGCGGTTTTTGTCCGATTATATTCTACTGGCTTTCTTAGCTTGAATATAAAAATCAATCAAGTCTCGATCCATTAAGTTCTCTGGCAGCTTGTCTGGGTCAAAAAAACGCAACTCTCTGGATTCGGCACGAGTTAAATATTCTTTACCGTCAAACACTACTTCACTATGGTCGTTACTTAGCCTGCCACTGTATTTCTTGACGACATAAAGCACGCTATTGTTATAGACTTGATCGCCATTGGGATAGGTGGCGTAGCGCGACTCCCCGGACACAACACCTATTAAATGTAAGTCTCCGGGTCTAACTTTGAGTCCGGTCTCTTCAAATAGTTCGCGTATGGCAACCTCCTCAAAAGTTTCCCCCATTTCTTGTAGCCCGCCTGGTGGACACCACTCGTCTCGGTCGGTGCGATGTTCTAGTAGAATCTGTCCCCGATTGTTTTCTACAAAAATCGAACTGCCATTCTGAAAAATTGGCATCTGGCGGTACTCTGGCTGTAGACACTGGCGAAGCCATAAAACATAACTCAAATTAGTAGGTTTTTTAATTAGATTTCGTTTTACTCTCATTCTTTTACTGATTGTAGCGTTCTTACCGTTAAATTACTAGTTTACTACACCAAAAACCGCCCTCTCTCAGGGCGGCTTTGGCTTAACGGTTTCAGGTTCGTTTTTAAATCAATTAGTCAATGCTGACAACAGCGCCAGCGGCTTCAAGAGTCTTCTTAGCTTCTTCAGCTTCGTCTTTTGAAACCTTTTCTTTAATAGCGCTTGGAGCGCCGTCGACTAGGGCTTTGGATTCGCCTAGGCCTAGGCCAGTAACTTCTTTAACTGCCTTGATAACAGCGACTTTTTGTGGGCCAGCCTCTTTCAGTGTAACGGTAAATTCCGTTTTCTCTTCAGCGGCAGCGGCGCCACCTTCAGCTGGAGCAGCGGCCACGACGGCAGCTGGAGCAGCAGCTGAGACGCCCCACTCTTCTTCCAGGTGTTTAACGATTTGGGAAAGTTCCAAAGCGCTTAATTTGTTTAGCTCGTCAACAATTTTCTGTTGAGCGGCCGATAGCTTAATTTCTTCAGCCATAATATCCTCTTTTCTTAAATCTTTAGTACTTTAGTAGTTAAATTTGGTAATACAAATTAGATTAATTTTGTTCAGCTTTTTGTGATAAAACACGTGCGAGGCCAGCTTGCGCACCATTCATGACTAGCATCATGTTGCGTAGTGGAGCCGCCAAAATACCGACCAATTGACCCTTGAGCTGATCCTTGGTTGGTAGGCTTGCTAGTGCAGTAACTGTGGCTTGGTCTTGGACTACACCATCAGCTGACCAGCCAGCCACTAGTTGGATTTCTGGATGCTCTTTGGCAAATTTTGCCAAAATCTGAGCTGGCAGTACCTCGTCTTCATTGGAGAAGACGTAAAGCAGCTGTCCCTTGAAATCGTCTAGGTTGGCTTCTTTGAAGCGCTTGTCGTCTTTGAGCACGACCTTGACTAAGCGGTTTTTAACCACTTTAACAGTCAAATTGTTCTCACGGGCCAAAGCTCGAAAGCTTTGAAAATCTTTGACGCTCAGTCCTGTGTAAGTTGCAACTGCCACAGCTTTTGCGTCAGTGACTAATTGACCTAATTCTTTAACCAAAGTTTGTTTTTTATCGCGTGAAATTGCCATAAAATCCTTTCTTTAGTTGTTTTTATCGAACCCGTATTGTTAATGTTCGGTTTCGCCAAAAAAATAATCTTTGGCAACACCAAAGACTTTAAGAGTATTTCCCTCGGTAGCATGATTAAGTCGAAAGACCGCTACTGTCTTCGGTAAGTGATTTTCATTATAACAGAAGGTAAAACAATTTCAAGCTGATTTAACAAATTCAATAGCATATTCTTTAATTATAGCACAACCACAATAATAAATCAAGTTTAAGTATTAAAAGGTAAGCCAATAAATCAGCTCGCTTACAAAGTAAAAACAGACCCAAATGGGCCTGCTGGTTGGTTAGGCTGGCTTTCTCGCTTTGAGTTGTTGGCGATATGTCGTAATCGCACCCTGTATGTTCTCAAGACGAAAGTTAAGAGTTCGTTTGGCTTTTCGAACAGCAATCCTTTCGTCATCACACGCTAATTGGTGCATATATAGACTCAGGTCATTGATAAACTCTTCGGTGCCAAGACGAATTACTCGATCCCCCTCTTCCTTACGCTGTTTGGCTTCGAACATTACCTGTACGGCACGAGCCATGACTTCCCTCATGTCTTTGTTGTCAAACTCGATCATTTTGTACTCAATGCCTTGTCGGTCAATAAAGTAAACAAAGCTCTTGTAGCTGTTTAGTGGTGAACTGGTTCGGCATAACCTTGCGTAAACAGCCTCGCCATCAATAGGTACTACTTTTACATAATTTGGTTTCATTACGTAAACCCTCCTTAGTTTAATAACATGATTATACTAAATTTTGTGATAAAAGTCAAGTTAAACCAAAATCCAGCCCCGTTTTATGAGCTGGATTTGGTTTATTTTTTATTTAGGCCTGAACTTTAATGCTTGGACCGTGTGAAGTTGAAACAAAGATTGACTTGATGTAGACGCCCTTTATGCTTGATGGCTTTTGAGCGTTTAAGTCGGTTAAGAAGGCCTCAGCGTTTTCTAATAGCTTGTCTTTGCCAAACGAAACTTTACCAAAGCCAACGTGAACGATTGACTGTTTGTCAACGCGATATTCGACTCGACCAGCCTTGGCTTCGCTAACGGACTTGGCAATATTGGTAGTAACAGTACCACTCTTTGGGTTAGGCATTAGGCCTTTTGGACCTAAGGTGCGAGCGTATTTGCCAAGTTTTGGCATTAGTTGTGGCATGGTAATTAAAACGTCGAAATTGAGTTCGCCTTTGTCGAGCTGTTTCAAGAACTCATCAGCGGCGGCGATGTCGGCGCCAGCGTTCTTAGCTTCAGTTAAGCGATCTTCTGGGGCAAAGACAGCGATACGAATATCTTTACCACTACCATGTGGTAACTTGACAGTTGAACGAATATTTTGATCAGCTTGGCGTGGGTCAACACCCAATCGAACATGTATTTCAACTGTGGCATTGGTTTTTGATGGATTGGTTTGAACCGCTAAATCAACCGCCTCGGCCAATGTATAGGTCTTGGTTTTATCAATTAGCTTAGCTTTTTCGCGGTAGCTTTTACCTCGACGCTCTAGTCGTGGTCGGATTTTTGGTGCTGGGCCCTTCTTGACGTGAGCCTCAGCGTCGCCTTGCGCGCTGGTGTCGCCAGCTTCCTTGCGGGCTTCTTTAGCAGCTTTTTCCTCAGCTTCCTTAAGGGCTTTTCCACTTCGCTTACCAGATTTAGCAACTACTGCTTCACGCCTAGCAATTACATCTTTATCAGCTTGTTTAGCCGCCTCTTTAGCGGCCTTGATTGCTGCGTTAATCTCAACGACGGTATTCTTCTCAGTTACGTCGAGCTTCATTGATTTAGCGAGCTCCAAAAGTTCGCCTTTTTTCATTGCCATAAGACAGGTTCCTTTCTGTGGTAATAACGAGCTTTTAGACTCTCCCAACAAATTAATTTAATGACATGATTGTAGCACAAAAACAGACAGCTTTCAACTAGTATATTTGATAAAAATGGTTTTTTATATTATAATTAAGATATTAGGTGTTCCGTGTTTTAGGCACGCAAATCAAAAAACACCTACGATGGAGGGCCGTATGATAAATAGAAATAAGTGTAGCCTCGATCTCACGACAATTTCTAGAGATATCGATTTGAGGGTTGTTCAAACGCCATATTGGCAATTAGATGGAAGGGTCGGAATGAACTTTGGTCCGGCGCAAATCCGAGACATCCAACTTGGTGTGGAGTACTTGGCTAATCATTCTGAGCATAGTAAATCCACTTGTGTCATGATGGATCTCGCTGCAGAGAAGGTTTCTGCGCTGAGCCAAGCAGTGCATGATAAACTGCATGGGTATGGCTATAGTGCGGTCGGAATAGCAGTCTCTGGTTTTGACAGATGCGGGATACCGATTCTAACAACTCGTTCGCTTGAAAATGGACGATACAGAGGCTCAATTGCTCCAGTGTACGCGGACCTCATTAGGGTTCCATCTATTTGGATCCATGAGAAGTTGTGTAGGGGTGACAAGGTTTCTCTCTATGCGCTTATCGAACAGGCGATTGCTGGCGGGCTTGGCTATGAGGACTATAATCAGGCTAATTACGAGATCGATTGGAGTAGCTTGGTGTTAATAAGCAGTGATTATCCAGTTCATCAGACGGTGCTTTCTGTTAAGGTACGGCTCAAGCAGGATTTCACAGAAATCGTCAAGGCACAAAAGACGCCTTCGTCTACTTCTGGCAACTTTCCTCGGCTTAATGAGAGGATATACAGGCCAGATTGCCTAGATGATTTGGAGGCGTCGGTGCCATATTTTCACCCTGGATTAGAGCAGAGTTATGTTGTGAAAGACAGGATAAAACCGCGGCTTTTAGATGCCGTGGTGAGAGAATTTATGACTGGTCCACATCGTGGTCAATTTCCAACCACACCTGACGCCTTTGCGGTACTCAGGTGCTTTATGGATGATGAAACGGCGGTGTCTGAGACCTGGCGTTTGCCGATCAATCAGTAGTTTTAGTACCTTAAAAAGCGGAGGTTTCTCTCCGCTTTTTTATTTGTCGGCAATCCTTGGCTTATGACTGATTGGGGCTTGGTCATAACATATGGTTGTTGTACTAAGTCTCATCATCAGTACCTTAAAACGGAGAGGAAACTCTCCGTTTTTCTTTTGCTTTCTTGTGGTTTAGATGTTATAGTTAGCCCATCTAACGGGTGTTTGCGACTAGCGTCGTAGTATATTTACAGAGGAGGTTTGGTTATGCGTGTGAATTATTCCGACCAAAAACTACTAAAAAGCTCAGATGGATCGATTTTTCTGGCGGGGCCAACTCCGCGTCAAGACAGTTCGGTACCGTCGTGGCGAATAAGAGGCTTAGAAAGCCTGAAAAGATACGGTTTTAAAGGCCTAGTTTACGTTCCAGAGGCGTCTGACTGGAAGAGCCCCCCGGCTTGCCTAGACAAGCAATTTTGGTGGGAGCGTGAGGCCCTGGCGCAAGCTGACATAATCGTCTTTTGGTTGGAGCGTTATCTTGATCCGCAGCTTAAATCCTTAGGGCTGCCAGGTTTTACAACCAATGTAGAATTTGGCTATTGCCTAGCCCTAAAGCGACTGGTTATTTACGGCCGACCTGACGATGCGCGTAAGATTGGCTATCTGGATCGACTTTATCGGGCTGAAACTGGCTATGAACCAATCAACGATTTATCCAAACTGCTCAAGGTGGCTGTTGACCTCGTTGGATGATAGTGCCTTAAATCCCGCTTAAATTGAGCGGGATTTGATTTGTTCTAATCTCTAATTGTCTAGGTTTTACCGCGGAGTGTCTTTATTGTGCCGTTTTCGTCAATCTGAATAATTCGTGATGGTAAATTTTCTGCCACTTCCCCATCATCAAGATAAAAGTCAATTTTTTTGCCAAAGTATCGTCTAGCTTCAGTGATATTACGAGCGGGAGCTTTGTTTTCAGGATTAGCACTGGGTGCAATTAGTTTGCCAGTTCTTTCAATAATTCGAATTAAATTGGGGTGATTTTCTACTACCCGAAACGCTAAACTTTTTCCGCCACGTGTTAAAAACTCTGGCGAATTATCCGATGCTGGCAAGACAATAGTAGTTGGTCTTTCTTGATTTAATTTTTGGTAAGTTTGCCGATTTTTCTCGGAAATATTCGGCAAATCTTCATACTTCGTTAGTAGAATAACGTTTGGTTTTTGTAAATTGCGATTTTTAATTTCAAAAACTTTTTCCACTGCCTTTTTCAAGTCAGCTCGAGCTAGGATACCGTAAATCGTATCGGTTCGGGCAATAACTACGCCGCCATTTAACAACACATTGATTGCTTTCTCTAAATCATCATCCATCGAATAACATTTTCTCATAAAGCAAAAACCACCTCAATCTTTGTATGAACTGAGGTGGTTGTTGGTGTTAATTAATTTAATCAACCACTTCAACACCCATTGAGCGAGCGGTGCCAGCGACGATTTTCATCGCGCCCTCTTCATCTATGGCGTTGAGTTGTTCTTTTTTAGCTTCGGCGATCTCTTTGAGTTGAGCTTTGGTGATTTTGCCGACTTTTTCAGTGTGTGGTGTGCCACTACCCTTTTGGATCTTGGCCTTTTCGCGGATCATGTCGTCGACTGGTTGTCCTAAACAAACCCAGTCAAATGAGCGGTCGTCAAATACCTGCAGGTGAACAATCACATCTTTACCCATTAGGTCTTTAGTCTTTTCGTTGAACGGATTGATAAAATCCATCATGTTTAAACCCCATTGACCCAAGGTTGAGCCAACTGGAGGGCCAGCGGTCGCTCGACCGGCTGGAATACGGAGTTTTAAATTTCCGATAACTTTCTTTGCCATTAAATTTTCCTTTACTCGTTTACCGAGTGCGTAACATTGCTATTTTACCCTAGTGTGGGTTAATTTGCAAATCAGCCTTTTTCGATCTCTAATCCTGGGACTAAGCTTTGGCAGTATTCTAACAGAATAGTTCTGTGACACATCGAACTTTCCTCAGTCGGCTCTATACACAAAACTGTGATTGTGGTGCTTATGGCCAGTTCGCCCAGGTTTTTAACTAGGTCAGTTTTTTCGGCTAGGTACTCGATGTATCTGGGTCTGTATTGCGTGTCGAAATTCTCCGGGGTCCTCTCGCCCAACTTTCTGCAATACCACGCCCCGACTAGTTTGGGTGGCGGGGCTAGTTCTGGCATCCATTGGTCGTATTGATCTGGGGTGATTCTTTCGTCTGGAGTTTTGCCATCTTCGAGTGTGTGGCGGCTCATGACAGAGATTCTCACGCCGTCTTCTGGCTGAGGTGTGCTTAGAATGCAACCACTTCTTAACATGAAAGATTAGTTTTTCTTAACCTGCAAGGCGTCGAGCTCGACAGGCGTTTCGCGGCCAAACATACTAACTAACACCTTAAGTTTACCCTTTTGCTGATCAATCTCTGCCACAGCGCCGTCAAAGCCCTTAAATGGCCCATCGATGATAGAAACCACTTCGCCTGGCTTGTGGTCAATCTCATGAACTGGCTCCTCTACTCCCATGCGCTTTTTGATCTTATTCATTTCGCTGCGTGAGACTGGAGTTGGCGTAGTTGATGTGCCAACAAAACCAGTTACCCCTGGGGTGTTGCGCACCACAAACCAAGATTCGTCAGTTAGGTTCATCTCCACTAACACGTAACCTTGAAAGATTTTTTTATCAACAATTTTGCGCTTACCGTTTTTGATTTCAATAGTTTTTTCTTTTGGTACGATGGCATCAAAAATCAGCTTGGCGGCTGCTTCGTCGTTTTTTAATCGAGTAAGTAAGTTGCTAGCAACTTTTTCTTCATGTCCAGAATAAGTATGAATAGCGTACCACTGCCTAGTTGAATCATATCGAGTTTGTTGTTTCGTCATAATTTCCTTTACTTAATTACCAATTTAAATAACCAATCGTAAATATTATCGAATAGTAAAACGATTGCAATTATAACCAAGCTGTATATAACGACAGCTAGGGTCATCGCCCAAGTTTCGCGGCGGGTTGGCCATTTAACTAGCCTGATTTCTCGAAACGATGCTTTGATGTACGAACCAAAGGCACGAATTGGATTAGTGCGACTGGTTTTACTGGGCTTCTTCGTCTTTGTGCCGACTTTCTTAGAGCTGGTCTTAGCTTTTTTGGCTTTTTTATCACCAGCCTTAATCCGAGTTATTCGCGGGACTGACTTTGGCAGGTCGCTTTTTTTACTCACTATGTTCTCCTCAATTAAAAAATCTGCTTATAATTTTCTCTAGCAGATTGTCAAGCCCAATTTTAGCGAATTTGCCCAGAATTGTCAATTTTTTAATACATAGTTGCGTGATATAATGGTTATGATGGATATATTAGAAGCTATAGAGATTTTAATCTTATTTATTTGTTTACCCACATCAATCGCGATTTTGATTCATATAGTTAAAAATTTACGTCGTTTTGAGGCTAAAGATTTTGATATTAGTTACATTCCGACTGAAGAGGCGCCTAGCGTATCGGTTTGTATCCCAGTGCGCAATGAGGATCACGCAATTCGTGATTGTTTAGAACGAGTTCTGGCTAGTAATTATCCTAAAATGGAAGTGATAGTGCTAGATGATGAGTCAGTTGATAAGACACCGGAGATTGTTAAGGTGTTTGCTCACAACGGTGTTCGCTTTATTAGAGGCGAAACTTTGCCAGAGGGTTGGATTGGTAAAAACAAAGCCAATGATCAGTTAGTGGAGCAAGCTAGTGGCAAATATATCTTATTTCTTAGTGCCGATACAGATATTAAGCCTGACTCAATTTCGCGAGTGGTGTCACACGCTATGCGTCATGATTTAGATATGATTGGTGTGATGCCGATTCGCCTCGATGGCCAACGTTTAAGTGTAATGTTTGGCACATTACGTTATTTTTGGTCGGTGGTCTTTAGTCGCCCCGCTCAGCCGGCTCAGACCACAGCGGCTTGGTTGGTTAATCGTCAGGCCTTAATTAATAACGGCAGCTTTAAAAAATACAAATCAACTATTATGCCCGAAGCTAAGCTGGCTGAAGACTTTGCCAGAAAAGGTACGTATAAATTCGTTATTTCTGATGAGAAATTAGGTTTTAGCTATGAGAAGCGTTGGTCGTCGCAGATTGAGACATCAATTCGCACTCTTTGGCCGGTCAATGTGCGTTCGAATTTTAGCGTGTTTAGTGTTCTACTGATAGCGATTATCACCTGGATGACCTTAATTGTGAGCCTACTTTCTGCTCCGCCTAATTGGGCAGATGTAGCGATTTTTATATCTAGTTTAGTACCTAATTTTTCCTACACATTATTTACTCTGAAGGCTTGGCGTAAAAGCAGCCTTGTGGCTTTCTTTACATGGCCATGGGCAGTGGTGCAGGAGTTGTTTTGTTTAATAGCCAGCTTTGTTCGGCACAAAACTAACAGCTTAGTTTGGAAGGGTCGTGCCTTGACCGATCATATCGATTAAACTGTTAAAACGAAACTAAAAGTCGAGCCGTAATTTACACGACTAATCACCTCAATCTTAGTCCCTAGTTTGTTAGCTAACTTTTGACAAACATAAAGGCCTAGTCCGGTGCCAGTTGTTTCGCGCGTACGATAATCTTCAACTCGGAAAAATTTATTGAAAACTTTATCACGATTAGCTTTCGGTATGCCAACACCAGTATCTATCACGGAAAATTCGATTTTATCGGACTTTAATTGATTAACTCGCAAAGTTACACTTCCATCTTTGGTATATTTAATGGCGTTACCAATCAAATTCTGTAAAATTTCTTCAAGATAAAGCCGATTGGTCGAGATAGTTTTCTTACTAATGCGCATGTCTAGATTGAGCGCTAAGTCGTGACTTTCGGCTAGCGGTGTGTATTTTTTATAAATATTATTAATTAAATCCTCTAGGTTAATTTCCTCGGTTTCTAGCTCTGCTAATCGTTCAGCTCGGGCTAGCGAAGCTAGGTCGTTGACCATTTTTGCCAATAATAGAACTTGGTCGTGTGCCATGGCAGCAAACTGCTTGATGGCTTTTTTGTCAGCTTCTTCTTCAATTAGATATTCCAAGTTAGAAATTGTTCCTTCAGCCACAGTAATGGGTGTGCGCAGTTCATGACTAACGACACTGATAAATTCATCACGCTCTTCTTCTAAGTCTTTTTCTCTTGTTACGTCGCGCAAGATGATGATATAGCCGAGAATTTCTGGCTGAGCGGCAGCTGTTTGGCTGTCTTTGATGGGCGAAATGGTTAGCTCTAGTCGAATACGATCCTGTTTGTCATATTTGAGTACATAATCATCCAGAACCGTCGTGCGATTAAGGGCTTTTACTACTTGCCACAGCCTCACCTTAGCGCCACCATCATGCTCGTGTAGTTGAATTACTTTATCAATTTGTTGACCTGTTAATGTTTGGTTGGTATCTAGGAGCTCTAGAGTTGAGGCGTTGTACATCTGGATCTTACCAGTGTTGTCAATCTGAATAACACCATCGGCCATGTTGTTGATTAAAATATCAAAAGATTGTTCGTTAGCGACTACTGGTTGAGCTGGTTTGATTGATTGTTTTTTTCGTTCCACCATACTACCCCTATTTTACACTATAACTGAATAATGCTTAAGTAACTTCTCGTAATATTTATAATTTGGAATAATTTTTCCAACCTCTTCCCAGAAATCTTTTGAGTGGTTTGGGTGACGTAAGTGGCATAATTCGTGAACAATGACATAGTCAATCGCATCATTAGGTAGTGTCATTAACGTAATGTTAAGAGAGATAGTCCCTTTGTTGGTGCAACTTCCCCAGCGCGTAATAGCGTGAGATAGGCGTAGTTTCTCGTATTTAAAACCATGCTTTTTTGCCAAATAGTCTAGTCTTTCTGGTAAATAATGTTTAGCTTGTTGGCGTAAAATTTTCGCGACATTTTGACTGATTAATGACTGCACTTCAGGTTCTTTTAGCTGACGATTTTTTGGTAAATGAATAACTAAAAAATTTGGCCTGATACTAGCGCGCAGCTTCTCGCTTGGCTCAACTTTGAGTAAATGGTTTTTACCAATTGTTTGTCCATCAATGTATTGCTTTTGGGCTTGTTTGGTAATTATTTCTCGAATTACTGACCTTCTTTCATCGACAAAATTGACGATTTGGCGCTTACTAAGCCACTTGGGTGCAGTTATATTTAATTGTCCGAACTTGTCTAGGCGAATACTAATTCGACTACCACCTCGCCGTCGATTGATGTTTATGGAGCCAAATTCGTCGTCGACTAGTTGGTTAGATATATTTGCGCTTTTTGTCATTGTTTGGTGGCATCGTAGCGGTGCGACGATAGGTCCTAATATTTTGGTCAGGACGAGCTAGGCGCCTTAGAACACCCTTGGCTTGAGTTGAAAAAGTGTGATTGCCACTGATAACCACAGGGTTCTCTCGTACATTTGGAGCGGTGAAACGTTTTACCATAGTGTCAAACTGCTCGTTAGTTAAGTTATACTTACGCGGTATGGCTTTAGATTTGCGGACTGAGCGCATCCTAGAAGTACTTTCAGTATTTTGCACCCAAACCACCACTGTTTCATAGCCATTGTCGTTGGCAATGCGTCGATAGGCCATACGGTCGCTACGGGCTTCGAGTCCACCCTCAATCATGATGGCGCGTCGTGAGCGCATTAGTTCAGGTAGTAGAAGATGACTAATCTTTTCTAGATAATTTTCTTCTTTTTTGGAAAAATCTGGTTCGTCGAATAGTTCGAAGCGCAAATCGTTTAGATTAATTAACGGTGTGCTAAAAGTTTCAGCGAACTTTTCTGCAAAAAAAGTTTTGCCACAGCCAGGTATGCCCACTAATAAAATCAAGAATGGTTGATTAATAAAAAATGTTTTAGTTTGTTTATCCATAAGCATTCCAAAGTTATTAAAGGTTATTCTCCAATTGACTCTATTTTACCATGTTTTGTGAGTAAGTGCGATGGTGTAATGACGGTTTTATTAAGAGATGATACAATAGTAAATAGTTTAAACAGCGGAAAGGAAGCTATGATTAAAACTCCAGTGCGAGGCATGCGTGACATCTCGGTCAAAGAGATGGTGTTGCGCGATTACCTCATGCGCATTATCGAACAAGCAGCTGGTGCGGCCGGCTATATGAAAATTGAAACTCCAGCTGTTGAACATCTAGAGAATTTGACTAGTAAAGTTGGCGGTGAAAATGAGGCTTTGATATTTAAGATTTTAAAACGTGGCGAATCGCTCAAAAAAGCGGTTGAAATTGGCGACGAGCTGACTGATAGTGCCTTGCGTTATGATTTGACGGTGCCGTTGGTGCGTTATTATTCAGATAATAACGCTGATTTACCGACGCCGTTTAAGGCATTACAAATCGGTTCAGTTTGGCGAGCCGACGCACCGCAAAAAGGTCGTTATCGCCAGTTTACGCAGTGCGATATGGATATTTTAGGTGACAGCTCGGTTTTGGCGGAAATCGACGCTGTATCGACCGCTCTGCGGGTTTTAGGGCGAATTAGCCAAGAAGCCAAGCTGTCAGGTCTGACTTTACGCCTAAACGATCGACGAATTTTACTAGCAGCCGCGAAATATGCTGGTTTTGACGAAAAAGATTACGAAACAGTACTAATTACGCTCGATAAGATGGACAAAATCGGCGTGGCTGGCGTCAAGGCTGAGCTACAGAAACTCGATTTGCCAGACACAGCGATTGATAAGTTCTTGGCGCTATTTGATGAAAAGGATACTACGATTGGCGATTTCTGCACTCGTCTCGGCGAGTTGGCGCCAGATAACTCGGTTGTCGAGGGCTTGCAAGCTATCGAAGCAGTGATTAACGTCACAAATCCAAAGGTTAAAGTCGTGTTTGACCCCACTCTAGTACGTGGCATGGGCTACTATACTGGACCAATTTTTGAATGCTCACTCGATGGACTCGGTTCTTCAGTTGGTGGCGGCGGTCGCTACGACAAAATGGTCGGCAAATTTACTGGTAGCAATGACGTGCCAGCTTGTGGTTTTTCAATTGGTTTTGAGCGAGTCATCGTGATTCTAACCGACGCTGGCTTCGAACCACCTAAACCATCGAGTGCCAAGGCGATTTTGGTTAGTAAGAAAGTCTCCCCTGCTCAGTACGTTGATATCGTCAAGCGAGCTGAAGAATTGCGTCAGAACGGCGGTATCGTTTCGGTTCTGCCGATGGCTAGGAATCTCGGCCGCCAAATCGAGCTACTTGAGCAAAACGGCTTCACTGAATTTGAAAAGATATACGGTGATTAATATAGCTGATTTTACTTTTCAGGAACTTCTAAATTTAGAGTAACTCTTTTGATATAGTCTGGTGGTGTTTCGTACGGATTATATTCGAATTGAACGACATTGTCTTTAACATAAATATCGTCTGGTATATGACCAATTGTAGATACGCTGCCTATCTTGATTAATTCTTTTGAGCTAGAGCGATAGTTGTAGATGCTGTATGTGGTGCTACTGGGCGAGATAATGTGCGCATTTGAGTCTGTGCAAATAATTTCTATTTTTTTATCTCTATTGAGGTCGAGTAGATAATAGTTTCTTTCTGGTCTTTCTGCTTCAATACGTCTTTCTTCGTCGATGCTGCCATGGATGGCACTGACTTTTCCAATCTCATATCGAGTGTCATTTATGATGATATAAGTTGCTCTAGAGCGAATTTCAATGTCGTCTAACTTGCCGTCATTATCTAAGTCCATCATGACGTTAGCTGGTGCTCTATGGCTATAGTCGTGTATATTAACTCTTCGCCAACCTATAGGCGTATGCATAAAAGGTAGGACGTCTGGCCAAATTTTTGAAACAACCAACAGGGTTGATAATATAACTATAAGATAGACTAAGATCTTTAACGGCCACTCAAGTAACTGTTGATATTTAATCGTTTTACTGGCTCTCTGCGAAGATTTTCTCATAGATGTTCTTATTTCATAGTT
This sequence comes from Candidatus Nanosyncoccaceae bacterium, assembly GCA_050950465.1. GTDB lineage: Bacteria > Patescibacteriota > Saccharimonadia > Saccharimonadales > Saccharimonadaceae > CAZRIZ01. Next base: position 241,298 of record JBMNHQ010000002.1, read on the forward strand.
TTAGATGAGTATATTTTATCACAGAGCTAATCCTTGGCGGGGTACTAGGAAATCGGCTTCACTGAATTTGAAAAGATATACGGCGATTAAAATAGCCCTAGTTGTATCTTTTTTATAGCCTTTTTGTAGATTGGCTTCATGTGTGACTCAGTTGATTTCTCTACCATTTGATCGATTGGCATCCACTGAACGTCACTATTTTCATCCTCTTTTATCAATAATGAGTCTTTTTCGTCGGCTTCAATCAAATATGCTAACGACAAATGGACGTGAGCAGGCACATAACTTCCTTTCTTAAAATGCCCCAAAACTGACAAGGTGTCTAGAGATAGTATACTGTTCATAACGGGCTTTATATTTTTTACCCCAGTTTCTTCTCGGACTTCCCTGAGCGCTACTTTGAGCATGTCGGCTTCTCCATCAGCATGTCCACCAATCCAGCTCCAAGATTTAAAAATGTTATGATATACCATCAGAATTTTATCCCTATTTTTGTTAACGACAAACGCAGAGCTGGCAAAATGAGCAAATTCGTTATCTCTAGTTAGCAGATTATCAAAATTATCCATCCATTTTAGGATTATTTCTTTATCTTTCTCTTCTTGTTTGTCAAAAGGATCGAAGTCTTTAATCGTTTTTCTTAAATCTTCGTAATTCATGTCTATGCCTTAGAGATATTGTACTAAAAATTTGACAAAGTGGCGAACCAAGAGGCTCGCTCCTCTTACCCACGGCAAACAAAAAACTCACAGAAGTGAGTTGTTTCGTTTGGCAGGGGCACTAGGAATCGAACCTAGATCTAGGGTTTTGGAGACCCTCATACTAGCCATTGTACTATGCCCCTATAGGCGATTATTTTAGCATATTTTACTAGAGATGTGAAGTGTCTACCCTATTTCTTTATGCCGCTAATCGCGATATACAATCCGTCAGGATGCTCGTCTTTGTACATCTTTTTAGTTTCGGTGATTATTAGATTGGCATCCTCTATAGCTTTCGTCATGTCTTCGTAGGAGTGGAAATAAAGTGTGCCTTGGCTTAAAGCTTTATTGTCACCAAGATCAAAGTCGCCAACTAAGCCGATTTCTTCGTTGTTTTCGTTATAAATTGGGTCATAAGATTTATAAAAAGTTTTCCTCAATTCGTAAGAATACGGACTGGCGGTTATTATCAGGAAAGACCCGCCTGGCTTTAGGATTCTGGCTGTTTCTTTGGCGGCAAGTGGTAAATCTTGCAAATGCGACCATGCCCAAACTGACAAGACTGCCTCAGTCGTTTCGTTTTCTAGCGGAATATCATAGGCATTTCCTTTAATAAATGAGCGGTTCTCGCCACCGTATAATTCGTTAGCTCTTTCAAGTAGTGATTCTGATAAATCAATCCCTGTGTACTTAACTTCTGCTGGTATTTGTCTAGACACGATTCCCTGCCCGCAACAGATTTCTACGACATCAGATGGACTACTCTGGCTTATCCAGTCTCTAATTTTAGGATAAGTTTCTTTACCGCGACTGGCTTCGGCGCCATCTGATTCAATATAGTCGATATATTCCTCGGCCCGCTCTTTAGGGTAGCCATCACCTCTTAGGAACTCTGAATTGTAACTATTTCTATTATTCATCTTTCTTATTACTAACTTCTTTAGTTCTCAAACTTTTTCCATTTGCCTTCGGAGACGACTTTAACACTGTCGCCGTTGACCACGATAGCGGTTTCGTCATCGATGGCGTACATAGGTTCCGTAAGTTGATTAGCTACCTTAGCTACACTATCTTCGTCCTCAAAGGCTGGTGATGAATAGTGCGGACTAAGGCTGAAATTAACCAAACCAAGACCTTTGGTGCTAATTCGTTCGCTAACAACATTTTCCGCGCTCTTTTGCTCGTCGTCACAAATAACGCTCTGTCCTGGCACCATACTACCAGCACTAACACCCACCCAGATGCGAGATTTAAGCAAATCACTAAGTATTTTATCAAGTCCAGATTTCCTTAACCAATACAATAAAAAGAAGACGTTACCACCATCGCAGAAAAGCACATCAGCTGCTTCCAGCCTAGGTTGCCAGATATCTTTTGTGATTGCAGCGATGTCTACAATATCGATCTGTGCAACTCCCATCTCCTGTAAAGTGTTCAAATCTCGAATTAGCCAACTTTTGCCGCCAGGTTCGATGTGGCTGGCTGTTGGCATAAATGCAACTTTTATTTCGTTAGCTGGTTTGTCGACTAATTTGAGAAAAGAGTTCTTAATAGTGTCATTAGGTAGTCCAGCTGATGTCAAAAGTAATTTCATTTTATCTCCTCATCTAACAATATAGTATAATATAAGAATGATTTAGCTACTAACCGTCTTTTGAATTGATTTTAAATTTATGGAGAGGTATTGAATATGAAAACAGATATTGAGATTGCGCAAGCGGCGCAAATGGAACCGATTAACCAGATTGCGGCGAAAATTGGCCTGAATGATGGTGATTTAGAAAAATATGGTAAATACAAGGCTAAGATTAAGTCTTATCGCCCAAATGAGAAGTTAGGAAAGTTGATTTTAGTTACGGCCATGAGCCCGACCAAGGCTGGTGAAGGCAAAACTACTACCAGTGTGGGTTTGGCTGACGCCCTATCTCGGCGTGGTAAAAAGACGATTTTGGCGCTGCGCGAACCATCGCTCGGGCCATCTTTTGGCATGAAAGGTGGTGCTTGTGGTGGTGGCTACGCTCAAGTGGTGCCGATGGAAGATATCAACTTGCACTTTACTGGTGACATTCACGCTATCACAGCGGCGCACGATTTGCTGGCGGCGATGGTGGATAATCACGTTTATCAGGGCAATGAGCTGAAAATTAATCCCGATAAAATCGTCTGGAACCGCGTGGTTGATTTGAATGATCGCGCTTTGCGTCGTATCACTGTTGCTGAGGGTGGCAAAAATAGTATTCCATATAAGTCAAGCTTTGATATCACGGTAGCGTCGGAGATTATGGCGATTTTATGTTTGTCTCATGATTTGATGGACTTTAAGGCGCGCGTGGCAAAAATCGTGGTGGCGTACGATGAAGACGACAAGCCGGTGACGGCACATGATCTGAAAGCCGAGGGTGCTTTGGCGCTACTGATGAAAGATGCGATTCGGCCAAATCTAGTCCAAACGCTCGAAGGCACGCCAGCGATTATTCATGGCGGACCGTTTGCTAATATCGCCCACGGTTGCAATAGCTTGATTGCCACAAAACTTGGTTTGGAGTTAGCGGATTATGTCGTGACCGAGGCTGGTTTTGGGGCTGATTTAGGGGCGGAGAAATTCTTTGACCTCAAATGTCGCATGGGTGGTTTGACGCCTGATGCGGCGGTGATTGTAGCGACGGTGCGAGCACTGAAAACTCACGGCGGCGTTGATTTTAATAATTTGGCTAAAGAAAGTCTGGAAGCGATCCGCACTGGTTTTGCTAATTTGCGTCGACATATTGAAAATGTGCGGCAGTTTGGTATTGAACCGGTAGTGGTGCTCAATCATTTCCCAACCGATACTGAGACTGAAACCGAGTTAGTCGAAAAATTAGTAGCTGAGATGGGCGTGAAAATTGCCCGCTCCAATGTCTTCGCTGAGGGTGGTGCTGGTGGTCTAGATTTAGCCGACACAGTTTTGGAGCAAATCGAGACAAATTCTAGTGAGTTCTCCCCTATTTACAAGGCTGACTTGTCAATCAAAGACAAAATCGAAGCGGTGGCGACGAAAATTTACGGTGCGCGTTCGGTGATTTTTGATAAAAAGGCGGAAAAACAACTAGTTGAATTAGAAAAAAACGGCTACGGAAAGTTGCTGGTTTGCATTGCCAAAACCCAGTATTCTTTCTCGGATGATGAAAAAGTCATGGGTGCTCCAACTGACTTTGATTTTCATATTCGCGAACTGCGCCTATCGGCTGGTGCTGGTTTTGTAGTGGCAGTTTCTGGCGCAATTTTGACTATGCCTGGTCTACCCAAAGTCCCTGCCGCTTGTAATATGGATATTAATTCTAGTGGCAAAATTACTGGCCTCTTCTAAAACAAAAATCTGGCCCTAGGAGCCAGATTTTTATATTCGATTTATGTAATTAGCGCTTTTTGTCTTTGACTACGTTGCGACCAAGGTTTTTCTTGGTTTCAGTATACATCACGTGCTTGCGCAGGATAGGATCATACTTACGTAGGCTGATTTTGCCAGTGGTGTTCATGGTGTTTTTCTTGGTGTAATAAGTGCGATGACCGCTCTCTTCACTCACCAAACCAACCAGCTTGCGCTTCGAGTTGCTTTTTGCCATTAAAAATATCCTTTGTTTCGATTAACTTTGGTTAATTTTACCAGATTTAGCTACAAAAGCCAACTATTTTCGCTTGCTGGTGGCTTTTGGCTTATCTTCGCGTGGCAAGAATGAATTAACTACCGAATTGGCTACTAAAGCTAACCCACTGATTTTACTGACAATTAAAACTACATGGCCGGCTGGTTGGTTTAATAGACTAATCAAACCAGCTACTACCAGAGATAGAATTAATAGTAGTAAATAAACTAGCTGCAGTCGTTGAAACTGCGTGAAGCGGTTTTTCCAAAAACTAACAACTTTTTCAAAATCTTTTTCCATAAATCCTCACTAATATCCTAATTATATCAGAAAACGCCTTTATAGTCAAGCGGATAAGAAAGAATCGCCCTTTCGGGCGGGGTCGAGGTGTTATTCGATTAGTCGATTGAGTAGATTGCACATATCTCCAATAATTTCTTCGGGATAATATTCTGTGGAGGAGCGATCATAGTTCCAAACGTAGAGAACAAAATAATTTTTGTAGTTAGGCGTTCGGACAATCTGATAAACCTCTAACCTAGCATCACCGCGTGTCTCTTCGAGTATTATCTTTAGGACATACCTAGCGCTTTTCCAGCGATCGCGGGTAGCATAAGCGACCCTCCAGCCATAATCCTTAACGTTTGTTTTTAGGTCTTGTAGCACGTCAAGTGATAGGCTCCTGATTCGATTCAACTTATTGTTTAGACAGATCTCTTCTGGTGTGGGTGGCGGCTTAGGTGGTCGATATGGTCGATGACAGCATGCCGCGGGTGTGCAACAGCAGTACGTCAGCGTGCAGTTCGGGTAGACTCTCCATGTAGTTGGTGTGCTTTCGTTGTTCACGTATATCCAGTAGTCCCGGTAGTCGGCGTGTGTTAGTGTAGGTATGCTTATTCCGAACAGGATTACGGTTGTTAAAAGCAGGAGCAGGAATTTGAAACGAGACTTCATCCTTCTCACCTCTCTGTAAAGTATTCTATCGCTCCAGAGCGACGTAAGTTTAATTATAGGTGAGTTTTTAGGCATTACAAGCATGAACGCTAATGGTTTGCGGTTGGAGTATTTTTTTGGTATAATTACCGCCGTTAGCTGATTGCTAGTGTTTATGCCGCGATAGCTCAGTTGCTGTCCGAGTCCGCAGGACGAGTAAGTCATTATGACGCATCCTGCGCTCTATCAAGCTCTGATTGCGTGAGTAAATATAGTTTACAATTTGGTTAGGTATGCCGCGATAGCTCAGTTGCTGTCCGAGTCCGCAGGACGAGTAAGTCATTATGACGCATCCTGCGCTCTATCAAGCTCTGATTGCGTGAGTAAATATAGTTTACAATTTGGTTAGGTATGCCGCGATAGCTCAGTTGGTAGAGCGCATCCATGGTAAGGATGAGGTCCCGAGTTCAAGCCTCGGTCGTGGCTCCAAGAAATTATTAATTATTTATGAGCCAACCTAAAAATTCCAGTACCAATCGCCCGCAGAAACGTGGTCGAGTTATTACTATTCCATTCGTAGAGTATAAAATTGTTAGGTATGTTCTCTTGTTTATGCTGGTACTTTTGCCGATATTGTCGTGGTATACCCAGGGTGCGCATTTTACAATTAATTCCAATCCAGTGGAGTCTAAGACCGAAGTAGCTTTATTACTGGTATTAAGTATTTTTGTTATCGTTTTTCTACTATCCTCTCCTATCGTAATACCCTTGGTTGTGATTGTGACCACTCTGCGACGACTAGAGAGGCAGTCTGATATAAAAGATAAATCCATAGTTATTGGCTATTCCTCACCTGATCGATTAAGTCCAGCTCAGCTAGGATTCTTGTATAACAATAAAATCACTACTAATGAGATGCGTGCGACCATTATAGATTTACACCAGAGAGGTATTGTATCAATTAATTCAGTTGGTGATGTTGGATTGAAAAATCCTAATGTTGTTCGCGATTTACCTAGTTATGAACAATTAGCTATTCTTGTGTATTTAGGTAATACCGATACTTGGTTTGACTATAGTCAGACTTTTTCTAAAAAAGTTCGAGGCAATATTAAGAGAGTGGCGTCTCTTGGTATAGTTTATCCTGAGCAGATTGAGAAGTTATTTAGAGAGTCGCTTTATCGCAACCTGATAGCTGGTGGATATTTCAAGTCTGGAAGTGAAAATTATTATAAAAAGCTAACTTGGAGGATGGTAGCAATGGTCTGCCTGTCGATGATGATAGTCGGTTTTGCTGTCAGTGCAGCAGTCTTTGGTATTAAGTCAGGCTTTTCTACTTTAATAATCATGTTTTTCTCTGCGATTGCGTTTTTGCCAATTGTTTTGTTTATCGCTTGGCAAATGGCAAGGATGTGGATTGGGTTGTTTGCTCGAGTTACGCACAACTACTCTCTTGGCACTGATAAATTAAAGGCTTTTTGGCCGTCTATCAAAGGTTATCGGGATTTTCTGGTTCAGACTGAAGCTGAAAGAATCAGTTTTGAACTAAAAGATAATAAGCGCATTTCTAACAAGCACTTACCATATGCTCTAGCGCTAGACATTAAAATTGATTTTCCTAACGATTACTTAAAGTTAAGGCGTCGGCCATTTAAGCTTTTTGATTAAAATATTGCGTTAAAACGAAAGTCGCCCAGGCATACGCCTGGGCGGTGGGGATTAGAAGAATGTGTCACTCCGAAAAGGAGATTTTTCCTTTTCGGGTTTTCGCGTTGTAGTAGGCTTCAAACCTACATACTGTAGGGGCGCGTCTACCACCGCTGTGAGTCAGGTCGGCTTTGCAATAGCCGCCTATATTAAATGACTCACCAGATCCATCCTCGTGCTGGAGGGAGGTTATCTTGACGTCCGAAATGGGCATCAGGACATAGGCGCAGCCAGGGTCGCTGGGCGGCATAGTGTAGCCGATGACTACACTAAAGTCGATGTCGATAGTGTCCGCCTCGCTGTACGCATACTTGAATGCGTCGCAAAGGCGGTCTTTGTTGGGCCCACCTTCAATACTGAAGGTGCGGGTGGCGGTTACGTTTTTCTTCTTGGTATCCATATCAGATACCTCCTTTTAATGTTCTACTCAGATACATACGTATCGTGAGCGATGTTGTTGGTCTTTTAAGCCAACATTAGCATTGTATCATACTTATGCTATTTTGTCAATAGCAAAAATAGATTTTGTGAGCCTAGTGGCTAAATTAACAAATCGCAGAGTTATTGGTAATTGAAAAACACCTCGCGTAACTACGAGGTGTTTGTATTGGCAAAGGCATAGAGATCATCTATTCTGTGTCCAACATTGGGCACTATATAGATATTGCTTTTGCCACTAATGGCTAGTTCCTGATAGTCCGAGATTGCTCGGTTTAGGAACCGGTCGTCGTTCTTGCCGACGTAAAATGTTACGTTGGTAAGATCGTTGTTTCTTAGTAATTCTAGTAGCTTAGCGGTCTTGCCGTTGGTGTTGCTACCAAATAGCCGTATGCCCGTAAAAGGCATTTTGACTTTTTGATTAGCAACCACCTCGGCAATACCTTGGCCGCCAGCGCTGAAGCCGTCGCCGTATAGGCGATTGACTTTGTAATCGTTGTCGGCTAGCCAGTCTAGCGCTTCGTTAATAGTATTAGCTACGGTATCAGCGTTCCATCTGCCGTCTTTCTTGATAGGAACAAGTATAATTTGGTTGCTACCAAATTTCCTTACCTGCTCTGGCAGACCGTACTTAAGCACATTTTTGTCCTTTTCTTGTGATCCGGCTAAATAAACCGTCATGTCAGCGGTTTTTTGACCAAGCGGTAGATGGATATAAGCATTAACACCACTCATTTTTTGGAACTCGCTACTAATAGTAGTGACGGCGGTAGTTTTTGGAATGACTTTTACATGTATTTTCGGCATGTATTTAGATTCGCTACCACCGTTCGCCCCTTCCCCTGAAGCAGTCTGGAACATTAATGTTACACTTGCTGTTATAAAATCTTTTGTGGGGTTGGTGGCATATATTTTCCACCGAGTGGTTTTTCCATTCCAGCCGCCCGTGCCGAGCGGAATCCAGTTGCTACCATCCTTACGATTACTCACAAGCGGGATAGTTTCTTGATTTAAGAACCCTTTCCAGTAGAACTCCCCACCCTGCCTTGGCTCTCTAGTGCCATCATAGGCATTCCTTTTTAACTTTCCTATACCAACGGTGTCTGGGATAGTTAATTCGATTTCGATACTCGTACCGACCACCATAGTGACTTGTGGTATTCCGCGACTTTCGTCGTGTTTGTGGTATCGAAAATAGTACTCTTTGCCATTATGTTTGATAGTTAACAGAGTTTCCAGTCTTTCCAGTTTGTCTGTAGGTCTTTTCTCTGTCCAGCCACTACCTAGCCAAACACCGGGTGTGTACACAATCGGTTCGGGCTTTGGTGTTATGATTGGGCTGAAAGAGACGATAGCTTTTGCTTCTGTCTTGGGTTCAGGTGTTTCCTTTGCTAAAGGCTTTGGCTCGACCGTTGGTTTTGCTATCACTGTAGGTGTTGGTGTTGCGGTTGGTGTCGGAGTTTCTGTCGGTGATGGGCTTGATATTGGTGTCACCACTACCGTTGTCGCTGGTTCTGCAGTTTCTACCGGCGTGGCTGTAGGTGTGCTTGTGCTTTGTACTATGGTTATTTGATCAAACAAGTCACTTGTTCGAAAAGTAGTAACCATTTGGTCAAATGCCGCTAGTACAACCACCATAAGACATGCTAGAAATAGAAAAACTAAGAAATTTTTAAATCTACTCTCCATATACATCCCTCCTTATGTCTACAAAGCTTCCCATATTATAGCACGAAAGTGATAAAAAAGCAAGCGTAGTGTCTGCTTATAGTCTGATTTATTTTAAAAATCCATTAATTATAATTCTTTCGGCTTCTTTAGTGCTAAGTCCAAGCGACATTAGTTTATCCAACTGCTCACCAGCGATTTTGCCAATGCTTGCTTCATGAATTAGTTGTGCATCGGGATGCTTAGCAAAAACCTGCGGTATAGCATTGACCCTAGCTCTATCTTTAATAATCGCGTCGCACTCGACATGTGCGAAACATGTTGTGCTCCCTATGATATTAGAAACGAATTTTTGTATAGAATTTTCTGTTGCGACGGAACGTGAGCTAATTTTCAAGCTAGCGTTATTACCTCTAATGTTCGCAAAGTAACTGCTATGAGTAACTTGAGCTTTGTCAGTGAATATTCGCTCAGTAATTACTAATTTGGAGTCATGTGCTAAGGCTATTTCCTGAACTCGTTTTGACTTATCAACACCGCCCAATTGACTAGTTATAATTTCCATTTCAGCATCGTGTTCTAGCTTGATGTTACTGGTTGGGTGAATAATCTTTTCAGTTGAATCCCCCGTTCCTATATGGCGTTCGATATATCTTAATTTTGCACCAGCGCCAACCAAAAAGTTATGCTCGCCCCGATGCATGGTAACGTCACAGCCATCAGCGCAGATTCCGCAGCCAGCTAAAATTATCACATTAGCACCTGTACCAATAAAGATGTCGTTTTTAACTTCTTCTTGGAGGCCGCTTTTAGTAATTAGAACTGGTAGGTCGATAACTTCAAACGGCGCATTCTCGGCGACGTGAATTTCTAAACCATCGCCGCCTGTCTTGTCGACAACTACTGTATATTTACTAGTGATTCTAGCGGTATTCTCGCCATTAACTCGCTGGTTTTGAGTGGTCGGTTTACGCTTGGTAAAACCGAGTTGATTTAACAAATTATCAGCTTTACTCATTTTTAACCTTACCTGTGATTTGTTGGTAACTGTCAAACTCTGTTATGTTTCCATCTTTTAGAAGTAAAACCTTGTCAGCTAATTTTAGAATCTTTTCTTGATGAGAAATGACAATTACTACTCGGTCTTTGTCCCTGAGCTTGCTAAAAACTTTAACTAATTTGTCAAAACTCCAGAGGTCAATTCCCGCTTCTGGTTCGTCAAAAATGGCTATTTTTGGTTGGCGGATTAAGACTGTCGCCAGTTCAATGCGTTTCAACTCGCCGCCCGATAGCTCGTCGTTTATTTCACGGTCTAGATAATTTTTTGGGTCTAATCCAACCTGAATTATAATCTTCTTGATTAGGATGTCGTTAATCGGCTTTTCTCTCCTAGCGATTTCTAACAATTCACGTACTGATATGCCTTTAAATTTCACTGGTTGTTGAAACGAAAGGCTAATACCAAGGTTGGCGCGCTTAGTTACATCAAACTTGTTTAAATTCCTGCTGCCTAGAAAAATCTCCCCCCTTTTGGGTCTTACTAGACCCATAATTATTTTGGCTAAAGTTGATTTACCACTGCCATTAGCGCCAGTAATAACGTAGATATTATTTGGTTGAAAATTATAATTAAGTCCGTTTAGTATAGTTTTGTCACCAACTTTAAAAACCAAATTCTTGAGCTCCAACATACCTATTTATAATAGCACGGCAACTTGATTTATAGAGAGTTATTGGGTATAATTTCTGAGCAATTCATGCCGGCTTAGCTCAGTTGGTAGAGCAACGGTTTTGTAAACCGTAGGTCGTCGGTTCAAGCCCGACAGCCGGCTCCATGATATTATTAAACCCCCTGATATTTCAGGGGGTTTGATTTTGAGTTCCTAAGTAGGGTTTGCGAAGTAATCTATAGCCCTGTTTTAACTGATTTGTCTACTTTCAAGGCTGTTTTGATGCTTTGGATGTTTGTTTGGATATCCAACAAGCTATCTCGAACGCGTGTCCAGACAACTTCAGCGTCGGAAGTTAAGTCGACGGTTTTTTCTAATGCTTGTTTTTGTGCATCAATGTTTGTTCTCATACTTTCGCTAAGAGATAAGCGTTCGATTTGATCGATTTCGTTTGTAATGGAATTAACTAGTTCTAAAACTTCTTTTTTAATAGCTTCACGTTTTCGTATAGAAATTGCAATAATTGTAATGCATCCTATAGCTGCAACAAACATTGCTGCCATAAATATGGTAGTGAGAATGTTTTTATCAATTTCGAGTGATCCCTCAGCTAGCATAGATAGGATTTCGGGTTTGTTGGTGGTGTGAGCTGTTTTGGTCGTAGGTTCGGTTGAACTAGTAGTTACCCCAAATGCAGCAGGCGTTAGTAGAATGATTAGCAGAGTTGTCACAATACTCAGTTTCCAAAACTTTTTCACAAAATCCCTCCTTCGGTTGTTTCTAGGTGCTGTTACTTAAATATCACATTTGTCGTGTGTTACAAGCTAACGCCTATACTATAATATATTTTATGTAATAAATCAATTCTAAATAGTAATTAGTCTACTGTGGTCTGGCAAAAAATCCCCATATGCGGTATAATGGGCCTACTTGCTGGGATAGTGAAGCGGTCAAACACTACAGACTGTAAATCTGTCGGCAATAGCCTTCGTAGGTTCGAATCCTACTCCCAGCACCAAGCTAAAATACCACCATCGGGTGGTATTTTAGCTTGGTCTTAGGATGAGAACCGTCCTTTTGCTTCGCAAAAGAGGTTCGGATAATAATCACGGTGTCATTCTGAATTTAATTCAGAATCCACCGCCCTATTTTTACTTTATAGATTCCGCATCAAGTGCGGAATGACGAACAAATTGAGGGGTTGTGTTCGTTCGCGAGTGTTCCCTGGCTAACAATGGTTTGGTGGTATAATTATCTTTATGAAAACAATTTTAATTACGGGTGCGAGTGATGGCTTGGGTTTTGCCACCGCACGGCTATTGCTTGAAAAAGGTTATGATGTCTTTTCGCTTTCTCGCTCTAAGCCGGTTGATGACCGTATAAAACATATTAGGCTTGATTTAACCGATGAGAAGTCGATTGAGAGTGTTGCTAATCAGATTTTAAAATTAGAGAATCCGATTACCGCTCTGATAAATTGTGCTGGCGTTATGTCTAAATTTGATCGCACAGACGAGAAGCAATTTGCCGACATTGTAAACGTATATTCTACAAATGTCATGGGCGCAATTTACTTAGTTAATTTTTTGCTTGATAGAATTATCAAAGACGAGGCTGATATTATAAATATTGCTTCTACGGCTGGCACTAAGGGCTCCGCAACTGAGCCAGTTTATTGTAGTAGCAAATGGGCGATGCGTGGCTATACAAAGTCACTACAAGAGTTATTTAAGGGCAAGAAGTCACGAGCTATTAGCTTCTGTCCAGGTGGTATGCGCAATCGGATGCTGGAAAAAATTACTGGCGAAAAGTTATCTGACCCTAAGAATTGGATGCCAGTGGAAATAATCGCAAACGAGCTTGTAAAAGTTATCGAAATGTCAAAACAAGCTGAGATTAGTGAAATTGTTATCAATAGAAAGTGGTGATAAGAGTTTGAGCAAAGACAAAAGAGTCGTTATGAGTGACATAGTCGAAAAAGTTAAAGACGAAGTTTATAAAATTTGTCGGAGCAAAAACAACACCTGCGGTATAGGTGCTTGGACGCATCACATATTGACTGTCTATAAAATAGCGACTAGCTTATGTTCAGAATACGAGGCGGATTGTGAAGTGGTAGCATTAGCCGCTTTGTTACACGATGTTGCCTCTGTGACAGACGTAAAATATCTTGATAACCACCATGTTGTCGGTGCTGAAATAGCCGAAGAAATGTTAGTTCGTTTGGGTTATGATAAGCAAAAGACAAAACTAGTAAAGCGTTGTATATTGAATCACCGCGGTAGTGTGCCCAGCGACAAAACTAGTAATGAAGAGATTTGTGTGGCCGATGCGGACGCTTTGGCGCATTTTTATAACATACCATCGCTGTTTAGTATGGTCTATAAGAGTAAAGGTATGGACATAGATGACGGTGCTGAATTTATTCTGAATAAGCTAGAGCGAAGCTATAATAAACTAAGTGATATTGGTAAGAAATACGCAGCCAATCATTATAAAAGCGCAAGGCTACTTTTGGTAAAAGTAGATACTTAAATAGAACGTACAGGTATTGTGAGTAAATCAAAGTTAATAAAATCTGTCGCCCACAGAATGGGCCATCGGATGACGTCTCACCCAGAGAACTCTCTGAAAGCTCTTGAGGCGATATTTAGAGATGATGAGCTCTTGGATGCTTGCTCGGGATTTGAGTTTGACATACGCTTCACAAAAGATCGTATCCCAGTTGTAATACACAATCAATTCATTGATGACGTGGTTGGTGGTCGCAGGGCGATTGAGAATTGTACTTTAGAAGAGCTGAAAAAGATACAATTCGGGCCTGATGTTTCGCATAGGATCAGTACTTTAGAAGAGGTGTTACTGTTCTTTGTGGGCAACCTATCTAAACTGGATGATCGGTTAATTCAAATAGAAGCAAAAGACTGGATTTTTACCACTAAGAATAACTTTAATAAAAAGAACCTAACTAATTTTGCTAATGTGTTGAATAAATTCCCTGAGTTAAGCGGTAATATTGTTTTTACATCTTTTTGGCCCTTGAACTTACGTTTCTTAAAAAAGATACAGAAAGAATTAGGTCACCAGTTGGTTAAAAACTGTCTTCTCTGTGACCATAGCATTGTGGCTAAACTTACAAGGTTTATGTCAAATATAGACGGCATAGCGTTGCGAATAAAGGGCAGCCTCTTGGATGAAAACTGCTCGAGCGATTTTAGTAAAATAACGAAACTGGAAAAATTTATAACAAAATTTGCAAATGCTGCAAAAAGGAAGAATCTAGAATACGGAATAGCCAAATATGGTTCGGTTGGTCTTTATACATTAAGCGATTATAGTCAGCTCAGTGGCCTGAATGAGCATATGGGCGATAATTTTTTAAATGACAATTTGGATCGTATTATTATTGTTGCGAGTAATCCCAAGTATTTTCAGGAAACGAAAAGGTAGATGGTGCGCAGTCTATTAATTACGCTTATGGTACAATTGGGATATGAATTATGATAATCCGCTAGCGACTAATCGGGTTGAAGCTAGTGCTAAACGTTGGACGTTGAGACTGGGGTTGTTATTGCTGACCCTAGCTTGTGGTATGCTACTTTACAAAATACTATCCAAGCCGGTAGGCTCTAGTTCTGCAAAAAAGGCTGAATCTTGTGTTAAGGTTGGTGGTGCTTTCGATTCTAGACATAATGAATGTAAAGATATTGATGAGGCTAAATGTAAATCAATTGGTGGGGAATTTGTAAAATGCGGTAGTATGTGCCGCCATTCTACTGAAAAAGCAGAACCCTGTCCGTCAGTTTGTGATGAGTATTGCGAACTATAGATTATGTTAATTATGAACAGTACTGAAAAAGTTAGCCAATTAAATAAACGAAGCAAGAGAGTTTTGGTGGTTGTTTTATCAATTAGTGTAGTTGTCATGATTGTCTTTATGTTGTGTATATTTTTACCCGCGCCGAGTTCAAATCGAACTATTAGTGCCCTGCGCTGTGCTGTGATGGGTGGTGTTTTAAATTACGAACACAGGGAGTGTTACTACAGAAGTTCTGGAGATGCCGAAGAGAGGAGTAAGATGTGTACTTATTTCTTTGGCGGTCGGTTTGATGAGTGCGATTCCATGTGCCGACATTCTACTGGAGAAAATTTAAATTGCTCAATGGGGTGTGTACCGAATTGTCGGTTCTAATATTACATAATAACTTTGCGGCGTTGTTGAACTTTAAGTGGTTTGACTTGCTTGATAATCATTTTTTCGGCTTTATCTCTAAGTTCATTGGCTAGATGTGATTGGCTAGTTTGATCGTAGGCGGTTGCTAGCAGTTTGAGCGTCTGAGGGTTTTCATCTAATTCAACAGCTTTCTCCAGAGCTTCGGTCATTTTGTCAAACTCCCCTAGTTTTTCTTGAACTTTAGCATAAGCAATATAGCGAATAGCCACGTCGTCTTCCGCAGAGATGGCTTGCTCGAAAGCTAAAGCAGCTTTAGAATACTCTCCAACCTTGTAATAAATTAAACCAGCATTATGTAAATTACTAGGATTAGCTTCTAGACTTTGGGCAATCTCAAAACATTCAATTGCTTCGCGGAAGGTCCCCTGCTTGGCATACAAAATGCCTAGTCGGTTGTAGGCCGTAGCATTACGCTCATCAACTCGCAGAATATTTAACAGAGCTTTTTCTGCCCGTAAATATTTTCGTCCCCGAAGCGACTGATAAGCATCCTGCCAGTAGCGCCTTAAGGCTTCTGAATCTTTGTCGCTGCTGGCGGCAGACAAAAGGCTGTTATATGACGGTTTGTAAAGTATCACCCACAAACCGGTTAGCACAATTAGACACAAGCCTATCATAATAGCAGTCTAGTATACTCCATGTAATAATCGCATTCTATTATATCACAGCAGCAAGCAGTCCGAGCTTAAGTGATGAGTTGCGCTGGAGTAATTCGAGACTCTTTAGCCATTTGTCGGTGTTAGCAACGATGGTTGGATTAGCCTGTTTGTTAATAAGATGGGATTGAATTCTTAGCACCAACTCTACAAACTCAATTGCCTGTTCACGAGTGGTCGCAATTTGATTTATAATCCTTAGACGTTGATAAAGACTGGCACTAATAGTTTGCTTAGCTAGGCTGGCTAGTTGACTGCTACGATCAAATTCTTTTGAATTGTCAAGTAATGTTTGCCATCTTTCAATACTTCTGTTGGCAATGAAAGCAACTTGGCTTAATTGTTGTTTTGTAACCTGCGGATATTTTTCGACAAAGTAATTCTTAATATCGCTAACTTTGATATTAACTAAGCTAATTTTCTGACAACGTGAACGAATTGTTGGTAGTAATAAGTTGATCTGATTGCTAAATAAAAAGAAAAAATGGTTTTTGCTTGGCTCCTCTAATTCTTTTAATAAGGCATTTTGAGCTCCGGCCTGCATAGTATCAGCTGCAAAGATTAGAAAGTAGCGCCTACTGCGTGGCGAAACGATAGTTTGTGTCAATAACTGTCGTACTTCGTCAATTTTGATTTTATTTTTATCGTCCGGCCTAACGATATAGAGCTCCGACTTTTCTGCCTCGATCTTTTTAATTAGTAAGTCATAGGCTAATTCAATTTCACTCCAGCTGGTGGAATGAAATAGGATTGTTTGGCTACGATTGGTAAAAACTTGATTAATTTGGCTGATATTATCTTGACCTAGTAGATTAATACGTTTCATGATTTAAACTCGCTGGGTATTGGTGATTTTATATCGATAGTGTTGCCGTCTTGGTCTGTAAGCTTTATTCTACCAGCATGAAGCATAAGTCGTGAATGTTTATTGCCGCCATATAGTTTATCACCCATAATTGGGCAACCGATATAACTTAAATGAACGCGTAGTTGATGAGTTCGACCAGTAATTGGTTTTAATTCCAATAGAAAGCGCTTGCCTAATTGTTTTAGAATTCTCATCTCAGTGATAGCTTCGCGCCCGTTAGGATTAACTTCAAATCTACCCGATGAGGTGTTTGAGCGCCGTATGGGTAAGTCGATAATGGCTTTTTGATGCGATGGTTTTTTATCGACTACAGCGTAGTAGGTTTTTTGAATTTTACGTTCATTGAACTGCTGTTGTAGCCAGTGTAAATTGGCATCATTTTTGGCAGCTAAAATTACTCCACTAGTATCTCGATCTAAGCGGTGTGCGATAGCACGATCCGAAATGACGATTTGAGATTTAGCTTTGGCAAAGTCATCGATTGTCCACTCTGGATTGGTTGGGTTGATACTGTGTGATAATACTCCCGCGGGCTTATCGATAGCTAGAATTGTCTCATTTTCAAATAGGATAGGAAAATTATGAGTAGCCTTTTGTGGTGGTGTAAGTTTTATAGCATCACCATCACTAACTAATTGCTTAACTTTCTTAACAATTGTTCCATTGACGGTCACTTGACCGTTTTTAATAAATTTAGCTAGTTGCGAACGACTGTATATTGGTTCTATCTCCGCTAGTCTTTGATCGAGGCGCTGTTTCTCGCTGGCGGTGGTTATTAAATAAACCACTTTACTGTCGTGCATAAAATGGCCATTGTCAGAATCTGTTGGTGTTAGTATGCGCGCTGGCCGCCCCCATGATCTAACCTGCTGCAACACCTCTTCGTGAGCACCGGCATTTTCATCAAATAACAACCCCATTAATACACTGTTCCAAACAAAAGCTATTAGCGTAGTGTCTGGAAATGGTTGCGATACCTTGATTTGCCGAATTGGCTCCTTTAATTGCAACTCAGAAAACAAGCCGGTTTTGGCTAAAAAACGTTTAATATCAGCAGCGTTTAACTTCATTTTTGACGTAGCCCAACAGCTTGTTGTACACGCAGTAATGTTTCACCTGCTTGTTGGCGCATAGCCTCCTCTGACTCTTCGAGCTTGGCAAGTAATTTAGCCTCGTCGATTTGCGCTAGTCGATTCTGAAAGTCATTTAACCAATCAAATACAATCTGAGCGACAACTTGTTTAAATTCACCGTACTGAGTTTTACCTCGCCATTCATTGATTACATCAGTCAAATCTCGCTCTGTTAGGAGTGATAAGATCAGTAGTAAGTTGGAAATACCTGGCTGTTCTTGCCAATTAAAGTTAATTCTTGCTAAGTTGTCAGTTGTGGCTGACATGATCTTTTGTCGAGCCTCTTCGGGAGTGTCGTTCATTGTAATCTTAGATTTTTCGCTATCAGTTGATTTACTCATTTTCTTGGTTGGGTTAACTAAATCGCGAATGCGTACGCCTTCTTTGCGGTTCATAAACTTTACCTGATTTTCAGTTCTCTCGGGAATAGTAAATAATTCGCCGAATTTACTATTCATACGCATACCGATATCGCGTGTTAATTCTAGATGTTGAAATTGATCTTCACCAACTGGCACCCATTTAGCGCCGTAAAGTAAGATGTCAGCTGCCATCAGGATTGGGTAATTGAATAATCCAACTGAAATGTTTTCACCCCCTAGACTAGCTGACTTGTCCTTGAATTGGGTCATGCGTGAAGCTTCGCCAAAGCCGGTGAAGCAATCCAAAATCCAAGCCATTTCTGAGTGAGCTGGAATAAAGCTCTGGCGATAAATAAAAGTGTTTGGGTTATCTAAGTCGAGTCCGGCGGCAACATAATACTTCAAGTTTTGAATTGAGCTATCGTAGAGTCGGCTGTGGTCAATTGGGGTAGTGAAACTATGTAAATCAGGTACAAACATGTTAATTTGATAATCTTCACCATATTTTCGTTGCAATTCAACCATAGGTACAAATGATCCTAGGTAATTGCCAATAGTCGGTTCTTCGTTGGAGCGAATTCCTGTTAAAATCACATCTTTCATGACACTAATTATACCATCTCATAAATAATTGGAATAATTAGTATTTGATGTAAAAGTTAACTAATCGATTAATTTCTTGACTAATTTTATTAAACATAATCCGATTAACATCGTGTACGCCAACAATTTTATGAGCCCAAACAAATGGTGATTTCTCAGCAATGTCAATTAGGTTAGGTTCAACTATAAGTGGGTCAAAGGCGCCGTAATAGATTAGGCTTGGTATGTGCAACTTCATTATGTCAGCATAAGAATCCTGCTCCATAATGGCGTTTTTTAAGGTAGTTTGAAAAACCTCGCGAAACTCGTCGTCCTCTTTATAGTTATGATCTAGTAAATTGTTGGCAGCGTAGCGCAGGGCATCAAACCAGTTTTTGTCCTGACTAACTATTTTATACAACTCGAACAAAGCCTGTTCCTGCAAGTTTTTTACGCTACCCTTTCCGGTTTGATAAATCGGCGGTGAAACCAGCATTTGGTAGCTAACAAGCTGAGGATATAGAGTAGCGAACTTAATTGCTACTAACGAACCAAGAGAGTGCCCTACTACCAGTAAGGGGCTATTTTTATTAATAAAAATTAAGTTGCTCACTAAGGTGGTGTAAAGTGACTTAGCCTGCATTTCTAAATCGAACTTCTGCTCTCTTGGCTTAGCTGATTTGCCAAAACCAATTAGATCTACTGCTACCACCCTAATCTTGGGCTTTTTTGCCAGTCGATCGACGTATTTATTCCATAGCGTATTATCAACCCCGATACCGTGAATAAAGAGAATTGTCAGTTTCGGCTGCTTACTACCAACTACTCGAACATTCATAGAATACGGAATATTGAAAGTTTGATGAATTTTATCGAGTAATTTCCCCATAGCCCTATTGTATCGTATCATTATGCAATTATGAAAAGAACCACTGCGTTTAACAATGGTTCTCTTCTCAGTTCTCTGATGGTTAACGCTTCGAGAACTGCTCCTTTTTGCGGGATTTACGCAGGCCATACTTCTTGCGTTCTTTTTCACGTGGATCACGTTTTAAGAAGTGATTTTGCTTGAGAACTGGTCGTAAGTCTGGAAATTCAGTAACTAAAGCTTTAGCAATGGCTAGTTTAATAGCATCAACTTGTCCTGCCCAGCCACCACCTTTAACTAAGATTATTACGTCAAACTCCTTTTGTTTATCGACTAAAGCTAGCGGATCAGTTATTTCTGCAATCAATTTTTTATCACCTGCAAAATATTCTTGCAAAGTTCGTCCATTGATTGTGATACCACCTTTACCCTTAACTAATCGAACACTGGCAGTGGCAGACTTGCGTCGCCCCGAGCCGTAGACATATTTTAAGTTAGCCATTATTTAGCACCTCCATCTTGAGTTAATGAAATAGTCTTTGGCTTTTGTCCATCATGGCCATGCTTGTCATCAGCATAAACCTTTAACCTTGCTAGGCGCTCGGTTTGTAGTTTGTTTTTAGGTAGCATGCCCCTAACGGCCAAATACAGAATTTGCTCTGGCTTGTTTTCTCGCATATCTTTCAGGTTTGTGAACTTAATAGCGCCAGGAAAACCAGAGTGTCGCCAATAGCGTTTAGCTAATTCTTTATCACCAGTTGCCTTAACGTCTTTGGCATTGATAATTACAACATAATCACCATTATCAACGTGTGGAGTGAAGGTTGGCTTCTTCTTGCCAATTAGGTATTCGGCTGCAACGTTAGCAACGTGTCCGATAGTTGATTCGGAAGCATCTAATAAAATCCATTCACGCTTAATATCAGCTGGTTTTTGGACAAAAGTTTTCTTTGGTTTTGGAATCATTATTTCGTCTCCTCTGTGTCCTTAGTGGATTTTTCGACCTTGGGCTTCTCTGACTTGTCTTCTTCTGGTTCATTAGTCTCGTAGTTTATCTCATCAACAAATTCGATGATAGCCATCTGGGCTCGATCACCTTCACGTAAACGAGTACGTTCGATTCTCAGGAATCCACTGCTTCGCTTAATTTGTGGTGCAATCTGGTCGACTAGTAAGTTGGCCACGAAAACATCACCACCGAGTCTAGAAATAAGCAATCGCCGACTGGCGAGGTCGCCCTTTTTAGCATACGTAATCAGCTTCTCGGCATGACGACGCAACTCCTTGGCTTTAGGCAAAGTGGTTTCAATTCGACTATGCTCAAATAGGCTTTTGCATAGACCACGCAGTAAAGCTCGTCTTTCGTCTCGCTCTCGTCCTAGTTTTCTTCCTTTATATCCGTGTCTGTGCATTTAAAGCTCCAATTCTGCCAATTTGGCATTTACTTCGTCAAGTGCCTTTTGCCCAAACCCTTTTAGCTCGCGTAAGTCCTGTTCGTTTAACTTCAATAAGTCATTGACTGTTCGAATATCGTTGTTAACCAAAGCATTGGTTGTTCTGGCTGACAATGACAAGTCTTCAATTGCGGTATTTAACTCGCTTTCCTCTTCAGCAATTTCATGACCAGCGACTGGCGCTGCCTCAACTTGAGTACCACCAGCTAGAGCTGCATATTGATTGAGTAGAATAGCTGCCGCTTCTTCGAAGGCTTCAACTGGCTTTAGTGATCCGTCAGTATCAATCGTCAATTCGACTTTTTCGAGGTTAGCGTTTTGGCC
Organism: Candidatus Nanosyncoccaceae bacterium; assembly: GCA_050950465.1. Lineage (GTDB taxonomy): Bacteria > Patescibacteriota > Saccharimonadia > Saccharimonadales > Saccharimonadaceae > CAZRIZ01. Next base: position 262,519 of record JBMNHQ010000002.1, read on the forward strand.
AACACGAGTTTCTGAAACTTTATATCGAACACGCATGACCGGACTAAATAGTGCGTCGAGTGCAATCATATCTGAGTGTAATCGCTTGTCACTTGATTCATCGATAGTGCGATAGCCTCGTCCGGCTTCAACTACCAGATCAATTTCAATCGTTGTTTTTGGATCGTCAATTGTGCAAATATATTGCCTTGGATTAACGATTTCCACATCGGCAACAGTTTTGATATCACTTGCCCTAACTTTACCAGCACCAGTTTTCTTGAGCGATAACTCAATTGGTTCATCGGTCTCAATCTTGAGTCGGATGTTTTTTAGGTTTAGAACAATATCCACTAAAGACTCTTTAATACCTTTGAGAGTGGTGAATTCATGAGTAGCTCCGTGAATTTTAGCGGCTACAACTGCACCGCCCCTTATGCTTGATAGCAGAACGCGTCGTAAGCTATTGCCTAAAGTATTGCCGTACCCTTGATAAACTGGGCTAATGACGATTGTCGCACTGTTTTCTGAGTTGTTAATAACTTCTTCAACAGCTGGATTATTAATTAATTTTGACATATTCTATACCCCCTCTTTTATCTTGAGTAAAACTCAACAATTGCTTGTTCGTTAATATCATCTTCGGCCTCTTCACGCTTTGGCAAGCCGACAATTTTGATAATCATTTTCTTTGGATCGCTTTGTAGCCAACTGAGTGGTTTTTGAACAGCGTTATTTACCACATCATCTAGATGGGTGAAATAAGTCGTCTTTTTACTTCGGGCTGAAACAGCGATTTCGTCGCCTGGGTTAACAATTATCGATGGAATGTTAACGCGCTTGCCGTTTAGTGTGAAATGCCCATGAGACACCAGCTGTCTGGCAGCACGACGTGAGGTTGCAAAACCGGCGCGGTAAACAGTATTATCTAAGCGTTGCTCCAGAAGGCGCAATAGGTTTTCACCAGCTTGTCCCTCCATCTTAGTGGCCTTGGCCATTAAGTTAGCAAATTGTTTTTCAAGCAAGCCGTAGATGCGGCGAACTTTTTGTTTTTCACGTAGTTGTGATAGATATAGACTGCCTTTGCCACGAGCATGTGGGTGGGCGCCTGGTGCACCAGTTTTACGTGCTAAAACTTTGTGAGCTTTTGGATGAAGAGCGTAGCCTTCACGTCGGCTCTGCTTGACGATAGGTTGTCGATCTCGTGCCATTATGCTCTCCTTACTTTCTTAGGACGAACGCCGCCGTGCGGAATTCCTGTCGTATCTTTGATTGAGTCAATTCGGATGTTGAAATTAGATAGTGAGCGGATAGCTGAATCTCGACCCAAGCCGACGCCATTAACAAAGACGTCAACTGAGTTTAAGCCATACTCACTCTTGACTTTTTCTGCGGCTTTTTCACAAGCAATCTGAGCAGCGTAAGCGGTGCCTTTTTTGGAACCACGAAAACCACATGCTCCAGCGCTCGATTGAGCCAAAATATTACCTTTCTTATCAGTAAAAGCGACAATGGTGTTGTTGAAAGTCGCCTGAATGTGTAGCTGACCACTTGGTACGGAGCGGCGCGCCTTTTTGCGCTTAGTTGCTACAGCTTCTGGTTTTTTTACTTCTTTTATTTCTTCTGACATATTAAATCCTAGGTTTTAGAGGCCGCTTTCTTTTGAGCGCCACCAACAGCAATCGCTTTGCCCTTACGAGTTCGTGCATTCGTTCGGGTGCGTTGGCCGCGTACCGGCAGCCCAGCGTTGTGTCGAAGGCCACGATAGCTCTTGATATCCTTTAATCGTTTAATATTGTTTCCTACCAAGCGCTGTAAATCACCTTCGACGGTATAATCTTTGTCGATAATATCGCGAATACGTTGTTCTTCAGCCTCGGTGAGATCTTTCACCCGAGTGGTCGGCTTAACCTTAGCCGCCGCAAGGATGGTAGTAGCAGATTTTGGACCGATTCCGTAAATATATTGAAGAGCGGTATGGACCTGCTTGTCTGTAGGGATCGTAACCCCCGCAATTCTAGCCATGCTTAACCCTGCCTTTGCTTATTCTTAGGTTTTTTCTTATTAATGACATATACCCGAGCGATTTTGGAGCCGTCTTTGCGGCGACCAACACGTCGGACAATCTTGTCATCGGGACTGATTTTTTTAACACTCGCACGAACTTTCATTGAGCGTTTACTCCTTTGTCCATTAAGGTTGTTATTAATCTTTTAGGCGGAAGCTGATTCTACCCTTTTCGAGATCATAAGGGCTCAACTCTACTTCTACCCGGTCGCCCGGCACTAATCGGATATAATGTTTACGCATCCGACCAGATATATGGGCGAGAATTTGATGGCCATTTTCTAACTCAACTCTAAATTGAGCGCTAGGGAGCGCTTCGGTGACCTTGCCGGTCAATTTAATCACGTCCTTCTGTTTGGCCATAAATTACAAAGATGCATTATACCTGATTGTCTCTGGAAAGTAAAGAGGTAAAATTAATCAATCTTGGTAGCCTTTACAACAACTCGGTCGGTATAAGTGCGCTGGGCTTGCACCCATCGGCCAGTGCAAGAAATAATAGCTATAGTTTCTTGTTGATTAATAGGTGTTAAAACTTGCTGCATTTTATCTGAAGTAAAATTTTCTAGTGGCTCAGTATAATTTTCGACGACTGAATATTTTGAGATAAGCCCATCGCCACGCTCGACTTCGATAACCGCGCCGAGTGATAATTTTGGTAATCGCTTAAAAATACCGTCTTTGGTTGGTCCACCATTATGTCCATCCAGAAAAATTACTTTTTTAGTCTGCTCCTGTTTGCCGCTCTGATTAAACCAAGCAGCGTCGTAAATATTAACTGGTGTGCCGATACGGCCCTCTTTATCTAGCCCAACTGATAAAATACGCGCTTGGTTGACACCTAGTTGACTAATAGTTAGATAGCGTGGGTGATCAGCCGGAACAGTATGGGTTCTAATTTGCTCTTCAGCTATTTCTTCTTCTACTACCTCAACATCGTCGGGTATAAAAGAAACATTAATTGGTACATTTATATCGACGATTTTTTCGCCAGTATAGTACCAGTAAATATACACACCTAGTAAAAACAGCCCAGCCAGAATTAAAAGCGACGCAATGAGTTGCAAAAGTCGTTTTTTACTTTTGGCTTTTTTTGTCCGACTTTTTAGACTCAAACTCATTTTCGTCAAAATCATAATCGTCGTAAGTGATCATTAAAGCGCGAGAGCTAATCTGGCGAAGGTTTTCTAGAGCAACCGTCACAACAATCAAGGCTCCAGTTCCGCCAATTGCCATATTCATGTTTGAAACGCCAAATAATAGATATAACAAGACCTCAATCACAAAGGGTGTTATGGCGATTAGTCCGAGTGAAAATGAGCCAAAAAGTGTTAAGCGACTAACGATACCAGCGAGGTATTTTTCAGTTTTTATCCCAGGTCGAACGCCAGCGACGAAGCCACCTTGTTTCTGGAGATTTTCAGAAATTTCTTTGGCATTAAAGACAATGCTAGTGTAGAAATAGGTGAACATAACTATTAGTAGGAAGTATAGAACTGGATAAATCCAAGCTTGCCAATCACCCGACGTCAAAGTTTGAGCGGTCGGGGTTTGAAACCAATTTGTTAAATTAGTAGCTAGTCCACTCCACTTTTCGCCACCAAAAGTGCGTAATAGCTGAGCGATAAATGACGGAATTGATAAGAAGGCAACAGCAAAGATAACTGGTATAACACCTGCTGCGATTAACTTAATTGGTAGAAGTGAACGAATGCCGCCATAGCTTGAATTGCCATGGACGCGCTTTGCATAATTAATATTTATCAAGCGCTGTGCTTCATTAATCTTAACTAGCAGATAGATAATTACAATAATGAGAGATAGTAATATTAATAATATTGATAGTGCTACTGGATTGACTGGTAGTGTAAACCAGCCAAAAACGTTTAGTGCGCCAGCTGATGTGTCAAAAAGCGAAGCAGTAATACTACCGATAGCAGCAGGCATTTGGGCTACAATACCGATAAAGATGATGGTTGAGGTGCCGTTGCCGATACCCTGCTCAGTAGCTAGTTCACCTAGCCACATTAACAGAATTGAACCAACAGTCATCGATAGCACTGCTATCACCCACTGCTGAGCTGTCATCGGTGTTAATGTGGTGCTGGCGCCTGCTAAAACAGTTTGGCGTAAAATAGCGATATAGGCTACCGATTGAATAATTGCCAATGGCACAGCTAACATACGTGTCCATTGGTTGATTTTACGCTGTCCAGTCTCACCGTCTTTAGACAATTCCTCTAGTGACGGGATAATTTTTGATAAAAGCTGAGAGATAATAGAGGCGGTAATATAAGGGCTAATGCCAACCATGACAATAGAAAATGATGTCAGTCCACCACCTGTGAGTAAGTTTAGAAAACCACCCAAGTCAGTACTGTTAATTGCGCTTTTAACCAGTTCGTGAAAATCAGCCGGTCCGGCCAGTGGTACTGGTACGTGTGCTAAGAAGCGGTAAATTGCAATAATACCCAGTACAGTAAAGACGCGACGTCGCATGTCTTTGTTTTTCAGAGATTTAAAAATATTTTTCCAGTTCATTTAGTCTTTCCTGCCCAGTAATAATAACTCGTACTATTTTATCATAAAGCGGCAAGATATGAAACAATAAAAGAAAACCCGCCCCGATTCGTTGGGGCGGTTGATGGCTATTGTCCCTGCCATTTTTCGAATTGTTCTTGCGTTAAGGTTATAACACAAGATTCCAATTCTCTTTTAGATAAATTCAGATTGCGAAGATCTTCATTTTCTGTGAGAGGAAAGTACAGTTTGATGCTTGATGTAATGGAGTCAACCTTTACTTGCTCACTTGGTATAGTGACTTTCTGTGTCCCCCAGGTGTCCCAGAAGATAGTTAGGTTGATGCTATTTGCGTCCTCGGCTTTTTCGATAAGACAGTAGCTCTCGTTAGTGTTTACGTCACTGAGGTTGTCGCTATCGATATAGTAGGCATTTAGGCTTGTCATAATGTTCTTTGGATATGACGACACCTTTGGTCTTCTGGTGTGTATTGAAAAACGACAACTTCCCTCAAGTGTGGTGGCACATACCGCTATTGCGATTAATGTCACCGTAAACACGATTGCGAATCCGATACTCTTTTTTGGTTTGCGACGAGTTACAAAGAGAATTGCTCCTACTACAAGCAGCATTATGGGAATAATGATTAGCCATGCGCTTCTTCCAACGTAGCCTTCAAAGTAAAAATGTTCCATCTATACACCCTCCTTCGATGTAATTATTATATAGACATAATTAAATTATACCACAAGCTTGATGAAAAGTCAACAATAAAAGAAACCCCTGCCGAGGTTTGCGGGGGTTTCTGTAGTCTTTGTGGCTACTTGGTTTCTCTTTTTTCTTCTCTAGCCTTGCGCATAGGGGTGTCAACGATTTCGACGCCGCCGCCAGCTTTTTTAATTGCCTCAGCGCTACTAGCCGATACGGCTTGAACCTTCAGCTGAACTGGTACAGTAATCTCACCGCGCGAAATAACTTTAGTCTTAGCGTATGGGGTTTTGATGTAGCCCTGCTCAAACAGGAAAAAGTTGTCGACGGTTTTATTGGCAAAAGCATTTAAGTTGTCGAGATAAACTATTTGGGCTTTTTTAGCTTTTGATTTAAAGCCTTTCAATTTAGGAATTGAAGTTACAAGTGAACGTGAACCGCCCTGAAAGATTGGTGACTTTTTGCGGCCAGAGCGAGCACCTTGTCCTTTAGTACCACGACCAGCAGTTTTACCATGTCCAGACGAGATGCCCCGACCAACACGCTTAGGGGCACGATTGGCGGTCTTGTCTAACTCATGATATTTCATGATTTCTTCTCCTCTTTCTTGGTTGTTTTGGTTGCTTTAGTCGGTTTAGTCTCTTTGATTTTTTTAGCATCTCCAGTCTCAACCTTTTTATGTCGATTAGTGTGCCATTTGTCTTTTGGTAATACTTGGCTTAAGGCTTCAATAGTTGCGTAAGCAATATTAACTTTATTTGATGAGCCAAGTGATTTGGTAATTAAATTACGAATACCTGTTAGGCCAATAATCGAACGAATTGTGCCACCAGCGATAACACCAGTACCAGGAGCGGCTGGCTTCAGGAGAACTTGTGCGCCAGTTGATTTAACTTCAATTTCGTGAGGAATAGTTTCATTATCAATTGCGATGGTGATCATGTTCTTCTTAGCGACGTCGGTGGCTTTGGCAACGGCTAGCTGAACGTCAGCACCCTTAGCTACACCTACACCAACGCGATTTTTGCGATCGCCAACTGCCACTAAGGCTTTAAAGCGAAAGCGTCGGCCACCCTTAACAACGCGAGCTACGCGATCAATTGAAATAACAATATCTTCAAATTGTTTTGGTTGAGATTTGTCAAAACCGCGTCGACCGCCGCGACCACGTCGAGGACGCATTTGGCGTCGGGAGTCACTAGTTTTAGCGTCGGTTTTTGGCGCTATTTTTTTCTTCGGTTCCATTAGAATATTAATCCTTCCTCTCGAGCTGCTTCGGCTAGAGCTTTAATTCGACCAGTGTATTTTTTACCGCTACGATCAAGAGTTACTTTAGTAATCTTGGCTTTTTTAGCCTTTTTGGCAATATCGACGCCGACTTTTTTGGCGATTTCTGTCATATTGCCAGTATACTTTTGCCCAACGCTAGTAGCGGCGACTAAAGTCTTGCCGTCTTCGTCGTTGATAATCTGGGCTGATACATGATTGTTTGAAATGAATATCGACAAGCGCGGTTGTTTAGCAGTACCTTTAACAATCGCACGGATGCGACGTTTGCGAATTGCCCTATTCTGTAATTTATTAATCTCCGGCACTTTGTTTACCAGCCTTTCCAGCTTTGCGCAGAATCTGCTCATCGCTATAACGAATACCTTTACCTTTGTATGGTTCAGGTTTTCTGAAAGCTCTAATTTCAGCTGCCACCTGACCAACTTGTTGTTTATCAACGCCACTGACGGTTATATTCATCTTATCGACTTTTAGGTCAATGCCAGTTGGCGCTTGATATTTAATTGGGTGGGAAAAACCAAGAGCTAACTCTAGATTTTGTCCCCCACCACTAACTCGAAAGCCAACACCTTCGACAATCAGCTCTTTACTGAAGCCGTTGGTGACGCCTTCGACTGCGTTTTTAATTAAGGTGCGCATCAGACCGTGCGCTGCCTTTACCTCATCGGTATCATTGGCGCGCGAAACTTGAACCTTATTATCCTTAACCTCAATTTCGAGATTGTCAGATAATGGTACTATGTTTTCACCCTTTGGTCCTGATACTTTGACTGCATCAGAATCGACCGTGATTGTCACGCCATTTGGGATATCGATTGGTAGTTTTCCGATTCGACTCATCTTTACCTTTCATTATAAGAGTGAGATTGTTTGTTTTTGGTGCTGTCGCTAGACTCAAATCTGAACCTAGCGAGGCGCAAAATCTCCCAATTTCACTCGCATTTAATAATACTTTATAATTCTAGCAGAAAATATAGTTTTTTCAAGAGGTGAGAATGTTAGATTTACAGATTGGAGTTGCTAGGTAAAAATAAATCGACAATTTAAGATGAGTAGTCTGGGTCTGGGCAATCTGGGGCTCCAGTTATAACTCCAATGCCGACTACTGTGGCTGGTGTGCCAACAACAATTTCAAACTTTTGTCCATTAACTAGTGGTGGTAATTCTGTACTGTCCGAACCAAACAGATTGACTTCACCTTCAACTACTTGTCCAGGTCGGATAACTAAAGACGAACCAGAAAGTATAGCCATTTCTCCAGGCTCATTGCTTAGAGTTGGGTAGCGCAACGGCATCAATTGGTTAGTTGTGCGATTAATTTCGTTAATCAACGAATTGCCTTCAGCTTTGGTAAACAAATAGACTCTAACTACGTGACCGTTAGTTTTAGCGCATTTTGGGTTGCCGCTCCAAATGTACCCTATGCTTTTGTCTAAAGAGCTAGAAAATGTCAGAGCTATTTCGCCTGAACCGGTATTAGCTTCGGTTAGTTCTTGGTTCGATTTGGTAATCTTTAAGATTGGTAACTGTACTTCACCAGAATTAGATTGAATTTTAACTTGGTCACCTTTTCTTAGCGTACCGCGTAGCATTGAGCCAATCACTACAGTACCTCGTCCAGATACGACAAAACTGTCGGTTATTTTGAATGTGCTTTGGGAATAATCACGCCAGGCGCTTTCAACTGATTGGCGAGCCTTTTGTTCTGGAGTTGGTCCAGCTGGTGTGGTTGGTTTTGATGTTTCGGTCGACTTTTCTTTGGGCTTCTCTGTCGTTTCCTCTGAGCTGTCACCCTCTAGTTTCTCTGTCGTTTCCTCTGAGCTGTCACCCTCTGGCTTTTTGTCTTCCTCACTAGTAGTGGTCTTGATCTTTAGACCCTCTGGTCTAGGTTTTTGAATAGCTAGGATTGCCGTTGCGACGATAATAATGGTTAAAACCGCTCCTACGACTATCCAAATTTTTTGCTTTTTGGTTAATTTTTTAGAGCTTTCCTTAGACTTCTCCATTACCATCTCCTTATTAATATTAGCTAAAACCGATGTCAATTTCATAATAACTCATTTTTTTGACAATACAAGCGCAAATAAACTAAATCAAAACAACCCCATTGTTGGGGTGTTTTGATTTTTTAAAAAGGTTTGTTTAGTAAACTTCCAGCAGTAGTTCACCACCCAAGCGTTTTTTCTTAGCTTCTTCACCGGTCATGACGCCTTTTGGTGTGCTGATGATAACGATGCCACGACCGTTTTTGACGCGTGGAATTTCGTCAGCAGCTGAGTACAGACGTCGACCAGGTTTGCTAAGTCGATTAATCTTAGTGATACTATCATTTAGCTTGACTATCATTTTAGCTGGCTTATCGTTACTGACTTCAAATGAGTCAATGTAGCCGCTGTCCTTTAAAGTTTGCGCGATTCGTTCTTTCATTCGGCTAGTTGGTACAGTGACTTCTGGTTGATTGACCATACCAGCATTGCGAATTCGAGTAATAAAATCAGCGATTGGGTCTGTTGATTGTAATGCCATAATTCTCCTTACCAACTACTCTTTGTTACGCCTGGGATTTCACCCTTTGAGGCTTTTTCTCGAAAACTGACTCGACTTAGACCAAAACGTCGCATATAGCCACGTGGTCGGCCAGTTAATGAATCGCGATTTTTCCAGCGAGTTGGGCTAGAGTTGCGGGGCAACTTAGCTAACCCCTCAGCATCGCCTAATTCTTTTAATTCGGCGCGCTTGGCGGCATATTTTTTAATCATGCGTTGTTTTTTAGCATCGCGAGCTAAAATCGATTTCTTTGCCATTATTTATCACCTTTCTTGGTTAGCTTTTCAAACGGCATACCAAAAGCAGTTAATAAGGCTTTAGAAGCCTCGGCGCTGCCATTTTTAATTACAAAAGTTACCTGAAGTCCATGTAGGATTTGAGTTTCTTCGAAAGTTAATTCAGGAAAGACCGATTGCTCCTCTATGCCGATAGAATAGTTGCCGCTTGCATCAAACGAATTGTTGCTAACGCCACGAAAATCGCGAACGCGTGGCAAAACTACATTAATGAAGCGGTCAAGAAATTCATACATTTGTTGATTGCGAAGTGTGACGCTGGCGCCAATGACATTTTGTCCAGCGCGAGTTTTAAAGTTTGCGATAGATTTTTTAGCCATTCGATCAATTGGTTTTTGACCAGTAATTTTGGCAAGAGTGTTATTTACGGTCTCGCGAAACCTCTTGTCGTCTTTTTTCCTACCAATACCAGAAGAAACGACAATCTTGCTCAGCTTTGGTAGCTGATTGCGATTTTTCACTCCAAGCTCTTTTTCTAGTTTATCGACTAGCTTAGTGTCGTAAAGTGTTTTAAGGCGTGGAGCGTAAACAACGGATTTTTTTGTAGCCATTATTTGGCTCCTTTCTTTTTAATCTTAGTGGTTGCTTTACTCTTTAATGCCGTTGGCTTAATCACAGCGTTCTTAGCCTGTCGGGCGACTCGGGTTTTCTTACCATCAATTACCTTGTAGCCAACACGGCTGGTTTTGCCAGTTTTCTCGTCTACTACAAGAGCAACTTTTGATGTATTAATTGGTACTTGAATGTCACGTTTACCACCTACTGGATTGTAGTGGCTTTTAGCCACGTGGCGAGTGCGCATACCAATACCGTCGAGCAAAACTTGATTCTTATTAGTTAGAACTTGTGTTACCTGGGCAATTTTACCCTTGTGGTCACCAGAAATAACTTTTACTATATCACCCTTGATAATTCGTCGTGCCATTATAGTACCTCCGGTGCTAAGCTGATAATTTTACTGTAGCCGAAGCTGCGTAATTCGCGTGGTACTGGACCAAAAACGCGAGTACCTCTAAGTTCTTTGCCTTCATCGACAATCACCGCAGCATTCTCATCAAAGCGAATTGTGCTACCGTCTGGTCGACGAATTTGATCACGAGTGCGAATTATGACTGCCTTGACAACATCTTTCTTTTTAACTTGGCCATTTGGTGTAGCTTCTTTGACTGATGCTACAATCATATCGCCAACTCGAGCATAGCGTCGTCTCGAGCCGCCCAGAACCTTGATGCATAAAATCTCTTTAGCACCTGAGTTGTCAGCAACTTTTACGCGAGACTCTTGTTGAATCATTGTTTATTCTCCTTGTTGTCAACCTCTTCATCCTCAGCTACTTCGGGTTCTAGTTCCTCAGCCACCTCATCGCGTACAGTCATCTTCTCACGGGCCTGTTCGACGATTTCAACAAGTTCCCAAGTTTTAGTTTTAGAAACTGGTCGAATTTCTCGAATCGTCACCTTATCACCCTCGGCAGCCTTATTCTCTGGATCATGAGCGGTGTACTTACGCGAAACAGTGTATTGCTTCTTGTAGAGCGGATGAGTTTGGCGACTTTGGACAGTCACGGTAATGGTTTTGTCGGCTTTGTCGGAAGTAACAATGCCAGTCAATACTAAAGCCATTTTATTTCTCTCCTTCTTTGTTAATTAGCAGGTTGATTCGAGTGTGAATCTGCGCAATCTGCTTTTTTAAATTACTAATCTTCTTGAAATTAGCTAGATTGTTATTTACCAATGATTGTTTAGCGTGAAACAGGTCGCTTTTCTTATCAACCAACAATTGATTTAGGTCTTCTAAGCTTAGTTTAGCTAGGTTAATTTTATTCTCTTTTGCCATTAGACCTCCTCCCGCTTTACAAATTTGGTACGCACTGGTAGCTTATGGCTAGCTAGGCGCATTGCTTCTTTAGCAGTAGTCTCATCGACACCACGGATTTCAAATAGGATAGTGCCAGGTTTGACAGTTGCAGCAAAGTACTCTGGATTACCCTTGCCGCCACCCATTTTGACGTCCTGCGGTTTCTTAGTAACTGGGGTGTGTGGAAAAATTCGGATCCAAATCTGGCCACCGCGTTTAACATAACGGGTAATCGCTTGGCGAGCAGCTTCAATTTGACGTGAGCTGACGCGTTCGTTATCGAGGCTCATGATGCCATAGTCTCCAAACGCTAAGTAGTTGCCTGATGTGGCTGGCCCTTCATTGCGTCCTTTGCGAACTTTGCGGAATTTAGTTTTCTTTGGTAGTAACATAACTTAATTCCTTTCTCCCTTGTAGATCCAAACCTTGACGCCTATAGTACCTTCGGCAGTAAATGCCGTAGCACAGTGGTAATCAACGTTGGCTCTTAGGGTGTGCAGCGGCACAGAGCCTTCAATCATCTTTTCACGACGACTCATTTCAGCACCATTTAGACGACCAGCCACTTCAATGCGAACGCCTTTAGCGCCAGCTTGCATGGTGTTTTGCAAAGCCATTTTCATCGATCGGCGGAAATTAGAGCGACGCTCTAATTGTCGAGCAATTGATTCAGCAACTAATTTGGCTGATAAATCAGGTCGCTTAACTTCTTCAATATTAACTTTAGCTGGTAGACCAACGATTTTTTCAATCTCAGCTCTCAGCTCTTGTGCACCCGCGCCACCTTTGCCGATAACTACACCAGCTTTGGCAGTGTAAATTGTTACAGTGTAGAGATTGTTTGAGCGCTCAGTTTTAATCAGACTGATAGTTGGTCGGGATTTAAACTTTTCCTCGATCAGATTGCGGACGTCGTCGTCTTCCTTAATAAAACGAGCGTTCTCCTTTTTGCTCATAGTGAACCAACGAGCATCCCAATTGCGATCAGTTTGCAGGCGGAAACTTTTTGGATTAACTTTCTGGCCCATTACTTAGCCTCCTTTTTCTTAGTCGTAGTTTTAGTGGTAGTTTTGGTTGTCTTCGATTTAGTTTTTTCGACGCCAGATAGTACTACTAAAATGTTTGACTCTTTTTTCTTGATTGGCAAAGCTCGACCACGACTGGCTGGTTTGTAGCGCTTAAGACGCTTCCCGGTCGATACTACAACTTTTTCAATCGCTAATGAATTAATATCTAGGTTGTTATTGTGTAATGCATTAGCCCGAGCTGATTCAAGTGCTTTTTTGACAGGTAAGGCAGCGCGACGTGGAGTGTGATCTAGAATAACTAGCGCGTCTTCCAGTGCCTGACCCTTAATCAGGCTAGCTATGATTGAAACTTTACGTGGAGCTTGCTGAACACCCTTGGCATAAGCTTTGACTTCTACTCGTTTCATTATGAAGCCGCTCCTTCCTCAGTCTTAGGCGCGTTACCAGCGTGCTTACGGAAAGTTCGAGTTGGTGCAAATTCGCCAAGGCGGTGACCAATCATGTTTTCTGTAATAAATACTGGAACGTGTTTTCGACCATTGTGTACAGCAATAGTTCGACCAACCATTTCTGGGCTAATCATACTCTCGCGAGCCCAAGTTTTGATAACAGTACGGTCGTCTGGACCCAAGGCAGCAATTTTTTTCGCTAACTTAAAGTCTACAAACGGACCTTTTTTCGATGAACGACTCATAGTTACTTCCTCTTACTTTCATGACGACTTTTTACAATCATCCTATTAGTTGATTTATTGCGTCTGGTTTTACGACCAAGTGCCAGTTTACCCCAAGGTGTGCGTGGTGCTTTGCCAGTACCATGCCTACCCTCACCACCGCCGTGTGGATGGTCAGCCGGGTTCATAACAACACCGCGAACTGTTGGGCGGATGCCTTGACGGCGTTTGCGTCCAGCTGAGCCGAGCACAACGTTTTGGTGTTGAACATTAGAAACTGTACCGATGCTAGCCATACATTTGACTGGTACCATACGGACTTCGCCTGATGGCATCTTGATTTGTGCGAGATCGCCCTCTTTGGCCATTAGCTGAGCAGTTGTTCCAGCAGCGCGAATTAGTTGTGCGCCCTTGCCAGGCACTAACTCGATTGCGTATACGAAGCTACCAACTGGTATGTCTTCTAACGGCATGCGGTTAGATTCCTCAACTTCTATATCAGTGCCAACTTTTATCTTCTCGCCCTTTTTCATCGCAATATCAGCCAAGATGTAATAGTACTTGCCATCCTGATCTTTGATGCGTGCGATGCGGGCTGATCGATTTGGATCGTATTCGATTTCTTCAATTGTCGCAACGGTGCCAGCTGGTAATGCGTAACTAACAATGCGATAGTTGCGCTTGGCGCCACCGCCTCGGTGTCGTATGGTGATTTTACCAGCGTTATTGCGACCAGCTTTTTGTTTGCGAGGTGCTAAGAGGCTCTTCATCGGCTTCTTAGTAGTTACCTCGGACATGTCTTGTGTAGTCATGTCGCGACGACCTGGAGTCGTCGGATTGTATTTACGAACAGCCATTACTTCGACTCCTTGTTTTCTTCTTCAGTACCTTGGTTGAAGACTGGGATGGTTTGTCCTTCAGCCAAGCGAACATAAGCTTTTTTAGTATTACTTTCGTGACGGATGCCTGGATAGGCTCGCTTGCCTTTGTTGAAGCGTTTAGCCTTGCCAGTCTGAACTGCAACTTTTATACTCACAACCTTAACGTTATGCGCCATTTCAATTGCTTGAGCAATCATCTGGCGATTAGCATCGATGGGGGCTTCAAAAGTATAAATTCCCTGCTGTGCCAACATGTAGGTCTTTTCCGTCAGGCGTGGTTTGACAACTAATCGTTCCATTATTTATCCTCCGTTCCAAGCCACTCTTCCATAGCAGCTAAAGCCTTTTTACTAATCAGAATATGGTCGGCATTTAGGATATTAAAGACGTTTAAGTAAAGTGGCAATGAAACCACTAGGTTTGGTATGTTGTTAGTAGCGCGACGCACTAAGTCGTCTTTTACACTAACAACCAAGAGAACATTAGCTCCAGATTCGATTTTATTGTCTTTTAGCAGCTTAAGAGCCTCTTTGGTTTTGCCTTCTGGGCAGCTAAATGTATCAATTAAAGTAATCTTCTTAGCTTGATTTGCTAACGTTAGAGCTTGGCAAACCGCTACGCGCTTGTTTTGCTTAGTCAGTTTGATTGAGTGATTTTGCTCACCAGTTGGACCAAAAGCCACACCGCCACCGCGCCAAATTGGGTTACGAGTCGAGCCAAATCGAGCTCGTCCAGTACCTTTTTGTCGCCATGGTTTGCGGCCACCGCCACGGACCATGCCACGGCTAAGAGTTTTGGCGTTATCCATGCGGGAGTTAGCTAAGTAAGCATCATAAGCTAATTTCAGCAAAGCGTGATTTTTAACATCGACGTTAAAAATGTCTGCTGGTAGTTTAGTTTCAGCCATTTTACTTTCCTCCCTTCACGACGACTAAACCGCGCTTAGGACCAGGAACTGCTCCCTTGACGCCGATTAAGTTATCTTCTTCGTTTATATAGGCGACAGTCAGGTTTTTGACTGTGACAGTTTCGCCACCCATGCGACCAGCCATCTTTTTACCTTTGAAGATTCGCTGTGGATACATCGAGCCGATAGATCCTGGTTTGCGAACATTACCTTGGCCACCATGTGAGGCAGGTTGTCGTTTAAAATTATGACGCTTGATTGCGCCCGCAAAGCCTTTACCTTTGCTTGTGCCAGTGACGGCTACGATATCACCCAAGGTGAAGTTTGCCACTGTCATTGTATCGCCAACTTTTAGGTCAGCTGGAAGCTCATCAACACGAAATTCATGCAGAGCTTTTGGTGTGACCTTGGCTTTGGCGCTATGCCCAGCTTCGGCCTTGCTCAGGTTCTTACCCTCACCATAACCCAGTTGAACTGCCGTATAGCCGTCGGTTTCGACGGTCTTGACCTGAGTGACAGTCATTGGGCCGGCTTGGATTAGTGTAACTGGAATAGCTACACCATCGTCGCCGATGATTTGGGTCATACCAATTTTGGTACCGAGAAGTGCTTTCATCCCTTTTCTCCCATTTAAAATTCTCGATGAAGTGGCAGTTTCCGTAGGGGGACTTACCCAAACATCAAGAACAGATATTATTACTTAAGTAAAGTTACAAGAGCTATTTTAGAGTAGTCGCTACGAGAAGTCAAGCGGAAAAATCGGTTTTTTATATAACCATCAGACCCTGTCGTTGTTTTGTGCCTGACTCATCTATCTCATAACCCGTCATTCTGGACTCAATCCAGAATCTATGTGTTAGATTGAGTCTGCGCGGCCTTTGTCTAATTTCTACTTATCAGAGACGCGTCGGCGACGCCCGTCGTTACGGGGCCGCTCGCACTTAACTCTCGTCGTAACTGCGAGATACTCTGCTAAGTAGAACTTAGACCGGTCGATGATTTGCGAGACTATTCAATAAAAATATGATCATTAACTAAGATAGTTACTAAACACCTCGCCCACTTGACTTTTTATTGCGATTATGATACTATAAAGATTGTAGGTCGCTGGATTGGCGATACTAAGAATATATTACGCCCCGCTATGGGGCGGCTAGGAGGATTTAAAATGAATTATATGCTTTCCAAAGGGTACATTACTCAGGATGACCAAAAACATGTGAGTATTGAAAGACCTAATAACAGGAGTATGGGGCTCAAACTTCTTAAGGCACCAGAGGAGCTTCTGCCAGAGGCCATGGTTGCGTTTTTGCAGAAACCAAATGTCCTGTCGGAGTGCGATTTGGCAACTTGCCGAGCTTGGCTCGAGATGGATCAAGACCAACCACTTCAAATATTGAAGGTTACTGGGTCCTACGAAATAGGTAGGAGCGTCCCTGTGAACGGCCTGACTATTTATGGGGCAAATGAAAGAAAGGACAACAGTGGTAGGGTTAGCTTGTCTATACCTGGTCATCTGTTTGACGCCAATTGGCCAAAAACCCCATCTCAAATCAACCCGTGGGGTGGCTATAAATCACGCAAATGCGTTTTTGTGTTTCCCGAAGATGAGGATAGGAGGGACCACTTGCTCATAGTCTTTCACTTTGAACAAGAGAAGCCCTAAAAACAACCATAAGCGATGCACCTTGAGCCTTGGCAATTACGTCAGGGCTTTTTTATTTCCCAAGCTGTACCTATTGTCAAGGCATTATAATTGTGCTCTAATTAAGGTATTAGTGTTGTGGGTGGTGATACTACGCACATCTATCATAATTTACAAAAGTAAAGGAGGGGTAAGTATGAGAACATGGTGGTGTCAATCGTCATTTATCAGGGTTGTCAAACCTTCTTCCGATAGCCCTTTTCCTTATAATGCAGAGCTAGTCTTGCCAAAAGATTTATATTCTGTATTTAAACTAGGAGACGCGGTTTATACATTAGGACTGAGTGAGCTCTGGTTTCTTTACGAAGATCCTAGAGGTGAGCAGATCTCTGAAGAGGAGCAAAAAAGCGCAGCTCGCATCATGGGTGTAAAAGATTTCTCAGATTTGCGAAAATTAATTGTTGTTAAATCGGAATTATTACACCAATATTTGCGAGATAATAAGCTATCGTGCGCCCCCTGCCCTTCTTTCGTAGAGAAAAATGAGTCTTCGGAGGCGGTTGTAAAGACCTTGATGAGCGACAGCGGTATTATTTTTGGCTGCAGTGGTAATATTCCGCAATCTATAGATAATGTGAGCGAACTAAGGTTAAGATGTTTTCTCGTATATCGCAAGAGAACCAGTCATCTGACGGTATATTACAACTTTTCTAAATGGCTGATCTTCAAGTGAGGCCATAGGCCCTGGTAGTTATATCAGGGCTCTTTTCATTTCCTAAAATAGCAAATATTTTGTGACAATTTGTTTATTTAAATAGTTTTTTAACCAAATCATCAAAGCTCTCAATGCCGTCACATTCGGCTTTTTTGCCACTGTCGATGCAATAAAAGCGTACGATGGTTTCGGCGTGTTTTTGTTTGTCTCTTTTTATACTGGTCTCTATTTTAGTCAAATCTGATTTTTTATTTATATTACCTCGTGTGACATCAATCGCTTTGCCTTCCCCAGCAATCGTCATTTGTGACTTAGTTTTGATGTAAAAATAAGAGCTACTATCTGAAGCCGATACTGGATATATGAGGTAGTTGTAGCTGGTTGCCGCATCTGGGCCGATAAATTCTTCATGATAAACTAAGGCTGCATAATCATAATCTGGCTTTCTGTAATTATCAGATCTTTCTGTGTCGTAATTGCTGGGTTTGTTTGTGGTTAGTAGAAATACAACCAAGCCACTAATTAATGTTAATACAGCAGGCGCTATTACGATTTTACTTAAATGTTTTTTCACTACTTTTCTCTCTCATTTACGCTCGTTATATCATTTATACACCTGTTACTACGTCAGTTCCTGTCTTCAAATGATGTTATGAACTTTGGTGATTACACTAGGGCTTCATTTTATTTTCTAAAACCCTCTAGGCTTGCGAAAAGCGCTGGGTTGTGCTGTAATAAAAACGTAGGTTGTCAATATGGCAATACTAAGTAAGTCACGCAGTGACTAATATCTGAGGAGGGTTTAAAATGAGTAAATCTAATTACGTATCACAAATAGTCCCGGCTATTCATAAATTTGAGTATTTGGGCGAGAATGCATGTGCGGGTTGTGGTCAAATAGCCTTACCCGACGGACTGGATCTAGAGATGTTAAGATGTTGTGATGTTGTGGTGTATAAGACGCCACCCCAAGATGGCGTCTCTGAAGAGGTTGTTAATCTTCTTGGAGAGACTCCGACGCAGATGTTGCGCCCAACCATGCGATATGAAATTCCAGATCATTGCCTATCGATTGGTAGAACAAACGAGGGTCTTATAAATAGTATAGAGTTAGCTGATGCTGCAAACGGAGAGGAATTCGCCACTTTCTTTCTTCAAGATTTCTATGATATGGCTGGTGTGCCCGAACATCCAAGGCGCAATATAGAATGTGTTATTGCTTTTGACCCTGACCAATATCCTTTCCCAGTAATCTTCTTTGCGCCGTAAGCAGAGAGTCAAAAAACTAAAATTTAGAGCCTATTACAAAGGCTCTTTTTTTATTTTCTAAATCCCAGACTAATCGCTAGCCTTGCAAAACAGATGAGGTTATGCTATAATAGAAGTATTAGTTTTGTTAATTTCATTTTTGAGAGCAATGACTAAACCTATGACCTGAAATAGAGCTGTAGGCTCCAGTGGTTATACTGGAGATTTTTAATTACGAACGTTCTCAATTAAAAAAGACGCGTTTGGTAGCGCGTCTTAGGTGCACTTGTGTGCGAAAAGTACTAATTCAATTAATTACGCTGTTTGTTGAGCCAAATAGCAACATCTTCTACGTATGTTTTTTGCCGATGAGTTTTAGCTAACTTGCGTGCTATTGGTAAAATTTGACGTTTGCCAATATAGCGTCCAACCTCTCCTAGTATATGAGGATCTAAGAGCCATTCAACGTAATCGAATTTAGTGGCGATCCTGCCTAATTGATCTAATCCTCTTTCTAGTAAGTCGTGTTGACCATTGAAGTTAATAAAGATAAACCAATACCTCAAAAGATATAACTTTAGATTATTGGCATCTGACTTATTAGCACCTGAAAATTTACTAATTTGCTTCCAGAGAATTATGCGCAATTTGGCGCGGATATTGGCTTGAATATGCGAATTATCGCATCTTACGTAAACTCTTCTTAGGGTTGACTTTCCTACTTTAGGAATGGTCTTGTGGATTAATTCTAAAAAGGAGTTGTCGTCGCTTAATTTCCAGAGATTAAATTCATTATCTAGCAGAAAATTAAGCATCTTAACGCCGTCACCCTTTGTTAGGGCATTTTTAGCAACGACTAGAGCTGCATCTAAAACTATTTTTTCTCCATGATGTACGCTACGAGATAAAATGGTCGGATACTTTTCTTGAAATGCTTTAAGTTTAGCGTAGCTGTAGTCTGGTTCTAAGGATAGACAATGGCTAATTATTGTGGCTGCAATTGACGTATCGTTAAATCCAGCTTTCCCCACAAGAGCAAATTCGATTGCGTCAAGCAGCGGTATCAATTCTTCTGGTTGTTTGCATTCAGTAATTAGAAATTCTACTTCTGTCCTTGTTTCATCGGACACAGCTCCGTAAAAGACATCATAACACTCTCCACGAATCATGGAAATTACATCCTCGAGCGTGGCAAATTCGTCATTGAAAAGCCAAGACGAGTCTTCGGCGTCTTGAGCCATCTTATTCTTTAGTTGTGAAATTTTACCCTCTAGACTGTCAATTTCTTCTTGAGCAGATGCTGAGAGCTGTTTTTCTAGCTTTTCAAGTTTGTTAGTATTTCTTGCACGCACCTCCTCTATCCACTTCGCAAAGTCGGCGAAGAGATTCATGATCTCTTGTTTTATTGCCATAATCCTTGCTTTGTTAGCTTCTGATGATTTTCTGTGTAATCCCGCCTTTTCTTTCTTTAATTTGTTAACTCTCGCTTCTAACTCCTCGGCTTTTGTGAACACTAAATTATTGCTCATTTTATTTCCCTCCCGTTTTTCTAATTTTTAACCTACTAGTAAGATTTTTATCCACCAAAAACTTATCTCGATGTTGCAATCATATTATCTTTTTGCGCGTAAGTCAAACTTACGTAATAAAAAAGACGCGTTGATTAACGCGTCTTAACGTGCGGGTGAATTTGCACGTAAGGTACGAATAGTTATGGAGTTTTAGAACTTTGCCAGCTACTTTCTGCATTTATTATGGCAGCCCATTTTATTAGTGCCGTCTCGACGGGCTGGCTATTGGCAGGGCAAACTTCTAGCACCGAATCAACATCTCTGCCCGATTTGGCAAGCTCAATGGCTGCAAATAAGATATTACTATCTTTAACTTCGCCATCATCATCTGGTATTAGAATTGATCTGATATCGTCAAACTTCTCGGCAAGATTTACTAGCCAATCAGAGGCAAATTGCCGTAAGCTGTCGTTATTTCGGAATACACATTTGTAATCATGTATGTGTCTCTTCAGAACTTTTACTTTGCCAGCTTCTGGGGTGTTTTTTATGTCTTCTCGAATCATAGCAGCTATTTCTTGATTGAATTCGTGCCAAAATTGATTATTATGATAAAGCTCTCGGATTTTTTTGATATGCTCGGTTGACTGTTCGTGATGTACACTGTTGCGTATCAGCTTCTGTAGGACGAGCTCGTCGCTTTCTTTTAAAACTGAGAAATCAACACGACAATTGGCCATAATTTGGATTAATTGTGAGCTTTTTTGTTTATCATTAACTGCTGTTTTAATGAAACTGAGGATTTTTCGAGAAGTTGCCTTGTCTAACTTGGGAGGCTCTGATTGAACACGAGGTAGGCTTGACTTGGGTTCTTGAGGAAGCAACATAGATAAAGCCAATTTGTACTGAGGGTGGTTGAGGATTGTGAGGCTGGCAACATCTCTGTCCTGTTCACACAGCGTGATGTACTGATTTAGAATTCGTTTAGCGATGGGGCCGTACTCCTGGTAGTCAGGCTTACCAATACTTCCTCTAATCGCATCGAGTAAAGTTAAAAGGTTGTCTTTTGACTGGTCAGAGATTAGCTTGTCAACGATTTGCCCCGCCTTTCTCTCTAGTCTCTCGCATGAAATGTGGGAATGTAGGAAGATTGTTATCAGCCCTTCGATGGTCAGCGTGGTATTGTTTATGCTACAGACGGAAGCGGTTGTAGTTGTCATTTAATAGATCCCTCCTATTTCCAATTTGTAAAGTTACTGAGAAGGTTTGTTGTGGATTAATCACCTCCATTCTTGGTGCTGTATTATGGTATAACTTTAATAATAAGTCAAAAAATTAAAAAAAGACGCACTACGTAGTGCGTCCTAAATGCTTATACAGGGTTTTACATAAAAAGAACAGATAGTTGTTTTTTTATTTGGTGTTAGTAGTTTTGCATGCATGAAGTTTGTTAATAATCGGCTTACTCATACGCTTCACGGTATAGTGTCTGGCCTCCGAGTAGGCTGCCTGTAGTTCCTTCAGGCTCTCCTCTGAGATGGGTTTTGCGCTAAGAGTCTTTTCTATCGCCTGTTCAGCTGCTTTTTTGCCAGCTTTAGTATAATCGATAGCCAGAAAAGCCGTTATGCACTGCTTAGGTGTAGAGGCTAAGGACAACATTCCCAGCACTACAAGCGTTCCAGAGCAACAGTATTCTAGGTAATTACCGCCGTCGGTTGTTTTAATAAGGTCTTTATAGACCTGATGCACTTCATCAAAACTGGTCGCTTCTCGATATCGTTCGCGTGCAATCATATCAATCCGATGAGCAGCCAATCTAGAGGTAATTTCATCGCCGTATGTAATAATATCTTGGTAGTCGATTATATTGCGGCTTCTTTCTTGTATGAGTCTCTGAAATTTTTGTCGCAATTCGGCTTGATATGCTTCGTGCTCCAAGTTGTCTGCTGGCAACATACTCCACTGCTCTAAGTAAGCACTCTCAATTAAATCAAGCTTCCCCATAATATCCCTCCCTTAATCAATTATTAAATTACTAGGCGAGTTTTTGTCGCCTTACTGTAATAAGAACCTCACCTCCCTATTGATGATTAATTATAATATTTTATTAAATAAAAGCCAATTTTGTGTATGTAATAAAAAAGACGCGTCATATTTGCGCGTCTTCGAGGTGTGTTTACACACACAAGGTGCTGGTTAGTTTTTTCTTGATTGAGCTATGATAACCATCCTTTTGTATGCCAGGCGGGTCGCATGGCTTTCTGGCTGACAGACTCCCAGAATTTGCATCGCCTCAGAGATGGTCTTGGTGGACTCAATCGCCGTGGGTAAGACATGACTTTCAACATATCCTATGTAGGTCTCGTTGTTGCTATTTTGTGGTAGCGACTCAATGAAACTCTTCCATTGGTTAAAGGGATTGTCGACTTCGGCAAGCTTAGTCAGTTGCTCTCGGATAAGACACCAAAAACCGAACATTTCATGGCCGCTCAAATAGGTTTGATTAGTGTGCACAAATTCACACATCTCGGCTATAGTTTTGGTTTCACGAGCCTCCTCCTCTTTTAGGTAGCGGATTCTCTTCTCAGCTCTATCGTAAGTAAGATTGTCTTTACTAACAATATCCTTAATTCTCTGTAGGGAATATTCTGATCGAGACTTTTCTGCGGCGTCGCTGAGTAATCGGAAGAAAATCCTCTCATCGTCGCCCACAAACGACGACTTATCGATACCGCACTTGATTATTATCTGGACAAATTCGGTGCTTTTGCTTTCGTTTTCTGCCTTTCTCCCCAAAGATACAACCACTGAGCTGCGGTTATGGATCGTCGTCAAGTTTAGTGCTTGCCAATATTTGTGAAACAAAATTGCAACTTCATCAAAAGTGCTACACAATTTCACATAGCGTAAAACCACGCTATTGACAATTAGACCATCGTCTGCATGGCTATCAGGCAGGGTCTTGTTAAGCTCTTTAATTAGTGAGAGTAGCTTGTTTTTGTAATAACATGAGCTTATGTCTTCTTCTATCCGTCCCCCAATCTTGTCGTTAAGTAGATTGAGTAGTTTTTCTGCGGTCTCGCCAGGATTATTCCTTGACATATGAGCCTCTTTACGCAGAGCTCGCAGAATTCTAATCAGCTCATCGATATACGTATTGTAACTGCTAGTACCCATTAGTCACCCCTCCTTTAATTTTTGTAAGTTGTTAAGTTGCTAAAATATGCCCAACTTTAACATGCCGAAGGCTAATCTCCTGTGTCCAAATTATATTGCTTTTTTGCTTTAAAGTCAATTTTACATAATAAAAAAGACGCGCTATATTTACGCGTCTTTTATGTTGCACGTTTTGTGCGGAATGTACTAAGCTTGGGTAGTCGTGGTCTTCATGGTTCGACAAAATGCTTCTTCACCTTTTTTGTAGAGATCAGAACCGGGCATGCAGAAGCTCAATACATACTCGACTTCATCATGTTCTGTGGCAATGTCGAGTGCTGGCGATATGACATATTCGTTAATCGCGTCTATATCATATCCGCGTGCCATACTTTTGTCATATTTTCGCAATATGCCGTTAATCCACCTGAATTCACCATCCTTACTATATTTTGACATCGCGCCTTTTTCCCAAAGCCACCCCAAAAGTCTCTTCATTAGGCTAAAGCCACAGCTACCGACACGATTTTTGTGATTTTTTAACATGAATCGGAAAAGCTTCTTGTCTTTTTCAAAAATCGACGGACATTCTTCTGTGATAAATGAGTAGGCCGTACCTGAGCCTTGCGAATTTTTTGCATCGTGTTTCAAGATGGGCACGAGCTGTTTGGCAATTGCTTTCCTAGCAACTGGACTGTCAACCATCTCGTAAAGTTTGGCAAGAGTTGGCCTATCTTGTATCTTTGGAGCAGCCAATTTTATTAGACTATCCCAGTCTTGTACACAATTAATAGACAAATCCTTGCCAGTAACGCACTCTACCAGTAAAGAAACCAAGTCCACTTCTTTTCCTTTGTATTCAGGCTCCTTGCTGAAGTATAGAACTTTGTGGATAATTGCTTGACCGCTTTTCTCTCCGATTCTATAAAAGTTGTCACATAGAGCCTTGCCGATTTGCCTGAGTTTATCTACGTCTTGAGACAACAACACCAGCTGATCTGAGGCAGCCAATTTGACACTCTCACCCAATGGGCAGCTTCGACGGGCGTGGGTATTTGCAGCGTCCAATATTTTCCATAGTAGATCTTCAGATGTGATATCGGTTATCGTAAGTCTAATTTCGGCTTTCACCCTCTTAGGAAGTTCTTTTTCGAATCTCTTTCTGGAATTAAGGATGTCGATAATCTCTCTTTGGGTAAGCAACCGTCCCTTGGTGTCTGATACTTCACTCATCATGATTTCCCTCCTTTTTAATCAATTGTTAAGCTACTACAATATATTTGATGCTAATACATCAAAAATCACCTCCTAGCTTTTAAATCATATCATATTTTTGTGTAGTTATCAATCTTATTTTATTAGCAGTTCTGGATGGTCTTGGATAAATTTTTGCTCAAGTTGATGGCAGAGCCCGATGTCCATAGCTGGCTTGTTTTGGTATATATATGGTCGATTTAGTTTTTGATATTTTTCTGAACCCAGTTTGTGATACGGTAAAAAGTCGATTCGTTCGATAGTTTGGAAGCGTCGTAGATATTTAGCTAGCGAGCTTAAATAATCTGGAAAGTCAGTTAGACCTGGTACGACTACTTGGCGTATCCAAAGTGGTTTTTTGAGCTTGATAACTACGTCCATGAACTTCTCAGCTTCGGCTTGGTCGCCACCAGTTAGATGTTGAAAGCCAGCTGCTAAGGTATGCTTAATGTCTAGAATCACCAAATCGGTGTTTTGCAGTATTTCTTCATAATCTGCCACGTTTCCTGTACCTACCCCAGCTGTATCGAGCGCTACGTGGATGTTTTCACGCTTTAACTTTGGTAACAACTCTTTTAGAAAGTCACTATGCAGCAATGGTTCGCCACCAGAGAAAGTTACTCCACCCGAATTGTATCTAAAGTATGGCTTAAATCGCCTAATCTTCTGTAGCAGCTCCTCGGTGGTCATATTTGGTTTGCCAGCGACCTGCATTTCTGGATTATGACAGTAGCGACAACGTAACTTGCAGCCACCAAGAAACACCATCACTCGGATACCAGGTCCGTCGACTGAACTAAATGATTCGATTGATTCCACCCTGCCAGATATCATTAGACAACTCTCTGGTGAAAGGTTCGGGCGATCACCTCTTCTTGCTGTTCACGAGTCAAGCGATTGAAACGGACGGCATAACCCGAAACCCGAATAGTTAATAGCGGGTACTTATCAGGATTATTCATGGCGTCAATTAAAGTTTCGCGGTTTAAAACATTGACATTGAGGTGTTGAGCTCCTTGAACAAAGTAGCCATCGAGCAACCCAACTAGATTGTTTTTGCGAGCGATTAGTTCTTCGCCTAAGGCGTTTGGTGTGATAGAAAATGTATTAGAGACGCCGTCGCGGCAACAATTAGCAAAGTCAAGTTTAGCAACTGAGTTGAGTGAGGCTAGAGCACCTGATAGGTCGCGTTCGTGCATCGGATTGGCACCTGGGGCAAACGGTACATGAGCAGCGCGGCCATCTGGCGTAGCACCAGTCTTTTTACCATAAACTACGTTGGAGGTAATAGTAAGAATTGACATGGTCGGCTCAGCGTTACGGTAGCATTTATGAGTGGCTAGAGCTTTGAAAAACTCTTCAGTCACATCGCGTGCCAAGCTGTCAACACGGTTATCGTCGTTGCCATATTTCGGAAAGTCGCCTTCAACTCTGAAATCAATTGCTACGCCAGCTTCGTTGCGCACAGGGGTGACTTTGGCGTATTTGATGGCCGATAAGCTGTCGGCCACAACCGATAAACCAGCTACGCCATAGGCCATGTAGCGGTGAATATCGGTGTCGTGTAGCGCCATTTGGCTGGCTTCATAGGCATATTTGTCGTGCATGTAGTGGATGATATTCATGGCGCCAGAGTAAACTCGGGCAATCTCCGCCAGCATGTGTTTATAATCTGGCCACAGATTCTCAAAATCTAAAACTTCGTCTTTGATTGGCTCAATGCCTTCAATAACAGTTTCGCCGCTGATTTCATCAACGCCGCCGTTGATAGTGTAAAGCAGAGCTTTGGCTAAATTACAGCGTGCGCCAAAGAATTGCATATCTTTACCAACGCGCATCGGTGAAACACAGCAAGCAATCGCGTAATCATCACCCAAGATTGGTCGCATAACATCGTCGTTTTCGTACTGAAGCGAGCCAGTTTTAATCGACATTTCGGCGCAGTATTGCTTGTAGTTTTCTGGCAAATCCTGACTCCAGAGCACCGTCATATTTGGCTCCGGTGCTGGGTCGAGATTAGTCAGAGTGTGTAATATGCGGTAAGACGTCTTGGTGACGAGTGGTCGCATGTCTTTGGTTAGCCCAGCCATCGAACATGTCACCCAAGTTGGATCACCCGAGAAAAGCTCGTCGTATTCTGGGGTGCGTAGATGGCGCATAACACGTAGTTTAATGACAAATTGATCAATTAGCTCTTGAGCTTGCTCCTCAGTTAATAAGCCATGCTTGAAGTCGCGCTCGATGTAGATATCTAAGAATGAATCAATTCGCCCTAAACTCATGGCGGCGCCATTGTTCTCTTTGACAGCTGCTAAGTAGGCAAAGTAAAGCCATTGAACGGCTTCGGTGGCGTTGGTAGCGGGTTTAGAAATATCGTAGCCATAACTTGCCGCCATTTGTTTGATGGCCTCTAGGGCGCGAATCTGTTCAGTTAGCTCTTCACGTTGACGGATTAACTTGTCAGTCATTTCGCCAGTCATAGTTACGGAATCATGTTTTTTATCTTCAATTAGACGATCAATTCCGTAAAGCGCTACACGACGGTAATCACCAATAATCCGTCCGCGGCCATAGGCGTCTGGTAGGCCAGTAATCAACCCAGCGTCGCGAGCTCGTATCATTTCTTTAGTGTAGGCATCGAAAACGCCTTGGTTGTGTGATTTGCGAAAAGCGTTAAAATACTTTTCAACTTCTGGATTCCAAGTGTAATTGTAGGCCTTCATCGAAGCACCGACCATGCGAACACCGCCAAATGGATTGACGATGCGCTTGAGTAGCGCGTCGGTTTGTAGGCCAACAATCACCTCATTATCTTTATCAATATAGCCTGGCGCAAAATTATTTGCCCCAGCCACATGATCAACATCAATATCTAAAACACCCTTTTTTAGCTCTTCGGCTAGAGCTTTTTCGCAAACTGACCAAACTTTCTTGGTTTTTTCACTTGGCTCAACTAAAAAACTCTCGTTGTCGGTGTATAAATTATAATTACGATAAATAAAATCTCGGACATCAATCTCTTCAGTCCACGGTCCAGTCTGAAACCCTTCCCACGCTGTTTGCATATTTCTTTTTCACCCAATTTATTACTTATTTATTTTACCACAAGCGCTATAACTCGCCAAAAGAAAAGCCACCCTTACGAGCGGCTTTAGTTTATAAAAAACAATATTTTAGTTGTCGCCCATTTGGATTTCGGCGTCAACGCCAGCTGGTAGATTGAGATTCTGCAGGGAATCAATCGTCTTTGGTTTAGCGTCAGTGATGTCAATTAGGCGCTTGTGAACGCGCATTTCAAATTGCTCACCACCTTTTTTGTAAACATGCGGACTTTTTGTAACTGAAAAAGTGCTACGCTTGGTTGGCAGAGGTACTGGACCAGAGATCTTAGCGCCAGTGCGAATCGCTGTTTCGACAATCTGCTTGGCAGATTTATCAATCACTTTATGGTCGTATGCCTTGAGACGAATACGAATTTTGATGCCGGTATCTTTGGTTTCGGCCATATTTATTCCTTTCAGAGTGTAACCTTGGCTTTTGAACAGAATCGCAGTCAAGTTCTCACTCAAATTAGTTTTGTGTCTGCTATTATATCACAATAAATAAGATTGTAAATTAAGAAGACTTCTGCAAGAGGAATCTCTGATTTTTGTATTGACGAGCTTACTGGTAATAGGACACATTTATGTCCGTGACATTTTTCTTGTCGTCTAGCGTAATAATAGCTTTGCCAAAGCGTCCGCTTTCGCAATCAGCCCAAAATTGATCCAACTTTTTAAAGGCCGCTTCTGCGCTTTTCACATCCTTAAATAGAAGCAATTCAACGTTCCTTTCGCCTCGGTATGGGTCGATATATAGGCAAACTGAGTTGGGTATGATTATATTGCCTAGTTCGATCCCAGATATTTTAGCTGTTATTTTGCGTGGTCCACCTCCGTCTTCCTCTATCTTCCTCTTATTGCCATCGGTTCGCATAGAAACACCAAGTTGTCCACTAGATAAAACGACCGTCCTCATAAAAGAACACCTCCTAATTTTGTTTACAGTTATATAAATATAAAAATAGCGCCCCGGTTAGGAAGCGCTATCTTAATTAAATTTTAAGCAGATTATTTGCTGATTTCGGTGACGACACCGGCGCCAACAGTCTTGCCGCCTTCGCGGATAGCAAAGTTTTGACCTTTTTCCATCGCGATTGGGCTGTGCAACTTCACCTTAAAGGTGGCGTTGTCGCCAGGCATGACCATTTCTTTGTCAGCTGGGAGTTCGATTTCACCAGTGACGTCAGTGGTGCGGAAGTAGAATTGTGGCTTGTAGCCCTTGGTGAACGGCGTATGTCGGCCACCTTCTTCTTTCTTCAACACGTAAACTTGACATTCGAATTCGGTGTATGGTTTGACGCTACCAGGAGCAGCGATAACCTGACCGCGCTCGATATCTTCGCGCTCGATACCGCGAAGTAAGATACCAGCGTTGTCACCAGCTTGACCGCGATCCAAGTCTTTATGGAAAGCCTGAACACCAGTCACGACTGATTTCTGAACTGGGCGAATACCAACGATTTCAACTTCGTCGTTGATGTTAACCACACCGCGCTCAATACGACCAGTAGCAACAGTACCACGGCCCTTGATTGAGTGGACGTCTTCGATTGGCATCAGGAATGGTTTGTCAAGGTCGCGAGCTGGGACTTCAAAGTATTCGTCCATGGCAGCCACAAGCTTCATGACATTGTCCATCTGAGCTTCGTCGCCTTCGATAGCTTTTAGAGCTGAGCCACGAATGATTGGGCAGTCTTTGTCATAGCCGTTCTTTTCGAGAATTTCACGGATTTCTTCTTCGACCATGTCGGCCATTTCGTCATCGGTTTGGTCCATCTTGTTCATGAAAACCAAAATCTTGGGCACACCAACTTGTTTACCAAGTAGGATGTGTTCGCGAGTCTGAGGCATAGCACCGTCAGCTGCGGAAACAACTAGGATAGCACCGTCAATCTGAGCAGCACCAGTAATCATGTTCTTAACATAGTCGGCGTGTCCAGGCATGTCGACGTGAGCATAGTGTCGGTTTTCTGATTCGTATTCTTGGTGAGAAGTCGCAATAGTAATACCGCGGGTTTTCTCTTCTGGAGCGTTATCGATTTGTGAATAGTCAATTGCTTTATTGACGTCGCTTGGCAAACGCTTAGCCAAGGTTTGAGTGATAGCAGCCGTCAAGGTAGTTTTACCGTGATCGACGTGACCCATAGTACCAACATTGAGATGTGGCTTTGATCGGTCAAATTGTGCCATTTATTTCTCCTTTATTAATTTATAAATCGCGTCAAGTCAAAAAGACCTCACGGCGTATGAGAGATATTATAGCGATAAATTAAGATTAAGTAAAGAGTAGAATTGGAGTTCTGAACGATTAATTACTCTAAGTACAGCGATTAAGTATAAATTAATAAAAAACATTGACAGATGAAAAATATTGTGAGAGAATCATCTGTAGGCAAATGGATCTGACTGCATTTGACCTAATTTTTTTCTCTTTGCAGGGAGGGTACAAAATTATGAGAAGTTTAAAGACACTCGTCGCCCTTCAGCAACTATTTAAGTGCTGAGTCCTTTACCAAAAAGAGAATGCAACGATTTCCGTTCGGAGGTTTAATCGCTTTGGGGCCTAAAGCCCCACGCTGGATTTCGTTCTTACCATAGGTGACTCTGTCTTTACGGATTTACCGGCAAAATCAAGTGAGCTTAGCTAAGTTGGTTAATCTACGAATGAGTATTTTGTTAGGAGGTGCTGAAAATGCGCACCCGTGCCGTAGAGCCTAGAGGAGGGTCTGGTCCCCGATAACGCGACCAGGAAGCTCTCACAACAGAATACACAACAAAATACGCACCAGAAACAATTTGTATTTTAAGGCGACTGTATTAGTATGAATCATCACAACTTCCACTATGCTTGTGTCGTTTTAACCCCAATATTCTAATACTAAGACCAGTCATCAGTCAGAGCCTTGCCCTTTTCGACCGGTGGCGATAATCTTTCGCCACCATTTTCTTTGGTTATTTTTTGACAATTATTGACTTTTGTGTCAGAATCAATGGTAAGACTAGAGCGGCTCTGACTACGTTCAGGTCTTAAAAAATTATTAAAAAACAAAATAAAAAAAGCCAACCGGTTTCATTGGAAGGTTGTCTTAGTACCTCACTGGATTGCCTCGTTTTTAGCCCTTTATCTTGCATTTAGTTTTGATATTATTGTAGGCTTTATATCAATGCTAAATATTGGCTAGGCGAGCCGATTCAACACGTTAGTTATGGGTTTTGTAAGACAATGGAAACTTCAAACACTTAGTACATTTTAACGAGGCGGCTAATTTATAATTAGCCAGTCAGAGCCTCACGCTTTTCTTTTGGAGCGGCGACTATTCGCCGCCGTTTTTATTTATTGACAAATATTTATCTATGTGTCAGAATTCATAACCAGAAAGATTTGGGTGGTTCTGACTACACTTTAAATCTTTTGACGAGTGTTTGGGCGCCATTACTTTAATAACACTATGATGTTTATAAATTGGTTGCAGCCGCGCTTGTCGGTAATCTATACTGGTCTTACAAAGATACCTGAGGTATGTATTCTGGGAAGCTAACCCCAGTAATCTAGTTAGTAAAATTACTAAGAATACAGTAGTTGAACAAGCTTATGTATCCGATGGTAACTAAGAGACCTAGATTGACACAAAATAATAAAGAAACGGGGTGTTGCTAGAGTTTAAGAGTTTTCTTTTATCTGGTTTAAGATATTTGAGATAAACTCCTTAAGAGAGTGATTGAGAATGGTCTTTTGTTCGGCTTTTGGAGCAAAATAAAGAACAAAAGAAACTAAAAGCCCTAAAAATATTAAAAATTAAGAATGAGGCGACTGGATTGATATTTGTAGTCATCATATCCGAGCAATAGTTCCCGCTCAGCCAGTCAGTCAGAGCCTCAGTTCATTTCACCCATAAAGTGGCGATAGTCTTTCGCCACTTTTTAATTTCAACATAGTAAATGAGATTGTATTTAGTGGTGTTAATTTTGAGTCAATTTAACCAATAATCCGCTCTTATGCGCGTATCTTTTGGGTTCACAATTTAAATCAATAATTCTTTTACAAAATCACGAACACGCTCTTTATCAGTTACTCGGCTGCCGGCTACAAATTTAGTAGTTACAATACGTGGATTACCTTCTACTAACCGTTCGATTTCAGTGAATTCGATCGTGCTATCTAATTTGCCATTAGAAAACAAGCCTAGAGTTTTGTTTTTTAAGTTAGACAAACTAGCGGCGTAATCGACAATTAGGCTAGAAAGCTGCCCAACATAAACATTTGACCCCAGAATCACAATATCGTACTCATTGACATTACTCGAAAGGTCAATTGATGGACGATCTATCACTACCTTGTAACTATTTTTGTAGAGCTCTTCGGCAATTAGTCGAGCGCTGTTATCAATATGACCACTCTTGCTTGGCTGATAAACCAGCAGAGCTGTGCCGTCATCGATCCCCTTGGGGTCTAGAATCTCTTGTCCATCATCGCGTGGGAGGCTATTTTGCCTGATGACATAAGCAGAAAAGGCTATGAACAGTAGAACTGCCCCAATAATCACTAGCAATATAACCAACACCGTTTGTTCCATGTTTTTATTGTACGGAAATTTTAAGATGTGGTCAAACTAAGCGCGCCAAAGGCCGTGTAAATTGCAGTAGGCGTAAATCGCTTCGATTTCAGCACCACCAGTTAAGGTAAAGTCGGCGCGTGGAGCCTCGCCAGGCTTAAGTCGAACAAACTCATCTCCTCGAGTAGTTTTTAAATAAATCCATTCAATATAGTGATCAGGGTCCATCGGGTGATCGACTGAGCCGACTGTGACAGTCACCAGCTCTTCACTCACCTCATAAACCGGTACGTGCTTTTCGGTCGCTACTTTGTCGTCAGTATTAGCCTCTAGCTTGCCCATATCCTCTCCGCAACACTGCACAGGTACGCCCGAATCAGTTAGCTTAATAATGATATTACCGCAATGTCGGCAACGATAAAAATCAGTCATAATTCTCTCCTTATTTCAATTAATTATACTAAATAAGGGCTCTATCGGCTAATATTATTTGACAAACCGCCCCATTCAATCACTGTGAAGCCATGACGTGTTACTTTTGCTAATTGCTGTTCTGGCAAACTATAATCTTTACTAACTGGTTTAAATTGCATCCTGATTCGAATCATAGTGTCTGGTTCAGGCGAGACACTGAGCTTCATATTTTGATTAATTTCTGCTTGGGTTAGAAAACGAATCGCCTGATAGTCAGAACGCTCTAAAATTGGCAACCAATACATAATAAATTCATTTGCCTCACGTTCGCTTAATCCCAGAATACTTAATTTGTCTTCTAAAAACGGAATTAGGTCGCTTTTAGCCACCACAAAGCCATCGTTAAATTCTGGCTTATAGGTAGCTATTCCCTCCCAGTAAAGTCCATAGTAAGTCCTCTTAGGCCCGTCAATAACTTTTAGATTGCCGTTTGGCTGTGCTATAACTTTCCAACCACTTTGATATTTAGGATAAGTGGTTGTTAATCTTTCGGGGTTAGATAGCTTAACTGATACTGCCGTTTCCTTGGTTGGATAAATATAAATTAAAGGCTTATCGTCTCTTCCTATTGGCTGTTCGTGGCTTTGGTGGCGACGTTCATACTTCTGATGACAAATGTCTGGTGACACACCATCCTTTATGCAATTTTTTATATTTTCGTCGATTTTCTTTTTTTCGTCGATCTTAGCAGTGATTATTTTAGCCTTTAGGATGCAATCTATATTTGATATTTCGTTAGCAGAACAATCTTGCCTGACTTCTAGTGATAGTGCTCGATACTTTGAGTCAAAAACGAATTTTGTCACCAGAGTAGCAACCGTAAGAATTATGACTATAGTTATTAACCAGATTAGACCTTTTTTGCTATTTGCATTACTCCTAGGTGCAAGTGGTGTTTTTGATGGTTGCATTCTATCCTTTCTATTTAATTAAAAAATAAGCCAAAACAATTAACCCTAATACAATTCGATACCAGCCAAATAATTTAAAATCATTTTTCTTAACATAATTAAGCAAAAAACGAATTGCCAAGATCGATACTATAAAAGATACCAAGCTACCTAAACCAAGCAAACCCCACTCCTGTGCTGTAAACTGAAAACCAAGTTTAACAAATTTTAACAGCGACGCACCGAGCATGACTGGCAAGGCCAAAAAGAAGGAGAATTCAGTTGTAGTGGTGCGCTCAACTCCAGAAATGAGACCGCCTAAGATGGTTGCTCCAGAGCGTGAAGTGCCAGGCACGAGAGCTAAAACTTGAAAACTGCCAATTTTTAGAGCTTCGCGGTAGGTGATTTCTTGCAGGGATTTAACTTTTGGTTTCCATTTTCGTCGTTCGACAATCAAAAAGGCTACGCCGTAAATAATCAAAGCTAGTGCTACTACATTTGGGTTAAATAAATACTCATCAATAATATCGTCAAATAAAATTCCAATAATAGCCGCTGGAACACAGGCCACTAGAATCTTTTTCCAAAGGTCGATAATTTGATTAAATTCTTTGCTATGAAGTTTATACTGAAAAGGATTAAGTTTGTTTAAATAGAGTGATAACACGGCCAACACTGCTCCTAATTGAATCACCACCGTAAACACCTCTATAAATTCAGGCGCCTGAGCGAGCTTTAGAAACTCGTCCGCCAGTATGAGATGCCCTGTGCTAGAGATGGGCAGCCACTCAGTGACACCCTCGATAACACCTAAAATAATAACTTTAATAATTTCAAACATCTAACCTCTTCCTAAGATTGACTCTAATATCTTGGCTCGCGATGCTAATATGGCTGGAACTAATCCACTTATTACAGAGACTATCATCACAATCTCTGCTCGAATTAATAATTGCTCCCAAGCTAAATTCAAGCTAACGTCAGCAACTGGTATGTCTAATGGGTGAGCAATAAAATACGGTACTAGTGCGCTGTAAAATAGCGTAATACCAACCAATACACCACAAAAAGCATAGAACATTGATAATAATAAGTAACTAAAAATAATTACCCGAGGCTTAACACCAATTGCTCGCTGAATGCCAATCTGACGACGCTTGTTAATAACATCTACATAAATCACAATAAATATAGTTACCGCCGCGATAATAATTCCAACCACCAACATAATGGCGTCGATACCAACAAAGCTATCGTTGATAGAACTAACAAAGCCAGCTGCTTCAGTCCAATCAAAAACATCTACGCCGGATAAGTTTAGGTCTTTAATTCTAGCGACTGTATTGTCGATAGCTGACAAATCAGTTCGAATAATAATTGTGTCAACCGCATCTCGTTTAGGAAATAAGTCGATAAAATCATCTTGTGCAGTTAGTAATTCCTGCGCTTGGTCGTCCAATTTTTTGTTGATACCGTCAATAAACATACTAGGTAGCCTTCCTGATAGCTCTTCAGGTAGTTTTGCTTGGTCTTTGATTTTGTCTTTAGTTTTAGTTACATCAGCTTCTAGCAAATCAACAAACTTATGCCAAGTGGTGGTTGATATAAAAGCGGTTTGGTCAGCCTCGATAAATTTACTACGAAAGATGCCACCAATTTTGACTGGCATAGTAAAGCCATTTATTTTGAGCTCAACCTCGTCACCAACCTTAGCACCCTCTAATGAGCGGGGAATTTGTTTATTATCACCCTCTGCCACTAATTGATAACCTAATAAAATTTCCGTTTTACCATCGATAAATTCACCTGATGTAATATATTGTGGTAACGCCAAAGTTTGCTTAGCGGTTTCTGAGTCAACGATTTTAATTGGAGCTTGGGCTTTGTGTTTTCCAAAATTTAACTCACTAAACAAGGTTAGCTGGGGCATAATAGCCTTTACGTTTGATAAGTCTTCTAGTTTAGCAACAATGTTTTTGGCGTCAGTAATATATTTCTCATTGTCGCTTGGTCGCAAGTAGATTTCACCGCTATTGGTGTCACGTACTTGACGATTCGTGTCAGTAATAATGCCGTTAAGTAATGACGATATAAAGACTAAATTAATAAAAGCGATTGACATTAGAAAAATAGTTAAAACTAATGTCCATTTACGACCTCGAGCCACGTAGAGCCAAGCTAGCTTAAAACTCAAGCGAAATTCTTTACTCACATTGCTTCTAAGAATTCTGTCACGCGCAGACAATGATGATGACTTACTCATTTAACTGCTCCAAATCAATCATATCTTTAATTTTACCGTCGGAAAAGATAATCTGCCTTTTAGCATATTCAAGCTCATCTGGCTCGTGGGAGATCATTACAATCGTGATGCCCGATAAGTTGATTTGTTTAAAAATCTGGAGTACATTGCGTGAGGCTATGGTGTCAAGATTGGCGGTTGGTTCATCAGCAAAAATAATTCGTGGATTATTAACTAGGGCACGAGCAATCGCCACTCGTTGCTGTTCGCCACCGGATAATTGACTTGGCAAGCGATTGGCTTTCTTTCCCAAACCAACCTTTTCTAACTCAATTTTAGCTTTCTGCCTCGCTTCTTTAGTTGTGCAATACATCAAACGTGGCAGCATGACATTTTCTAGGGCTGTTAACTCAGCGATTAGAGCATATTCTTGAAAGATATAGCCGATTTCCCGTAGTCGCAGTTCGATTCGTTTCTTTTCTGGTAGCTTAACAATATCGAGTGTTTCACCAAGTAAACTTTTAAGATCAAACCAAATTTCACCACTAGTTGGACGGTCTAACATCGCTACTTGGTGCATAAAAGTTGATTTACCGGAGCCATTACGTCCAGTTATCATCAGAAAGTCGCCGTGAAAAACATCAAACGAGACGTTTCTTAATGCTCGTGTTTCCACTCCACCATTTTTATAAGTTTTGCTGAGGTTTTTAATTTCCAGAATTTTATTTGACGCATTGGGCATATGCTTTTACTATATCACCAATATTAAATGTCTCCAACTAAAGATGACGATTTATTTTAATAATTTAAAGATGCTACAATAGTACCTAAGTGTAAATTGAAATAAATTTAGGAAAGGTGAATAATGGCACAAAAAGTAGGACCACGAGTTGACCGAATTAGTTGGGACGAATGTTTTATGCGTATCGCTAATGTGATGGCAGAGCGCTCTAAGGACCCGTCAACCCAAGCTGGTGCAGTGGTAGTTAATTCAGATAACGTAATTGTTGGCGCAGGCTACAATGGTTTTCCGCGTGGTATAGAGGATGAAGATGGTCTTCCATACGAGCGCGAGGGTGGTTTCGTAGATACTAAATATGCTTATGTCTGTCACGCTGAGGAAAATGCCATCTATAATGCTGGTGCACCAACTAAGAATGGCAGAATTTACTGCACGCTATTTCCTTGTAATGAATGTGCGAAGACTATAATTCAAAATGGTATAAAAGAAGTAATTTACGATAGTAATAAATATGCTGACGAACCAGCTTGGGTAGTTTCTCGTAAGCTATTTAAGGCGGCTGGTGTTAAAACTCGTCAATATACTGCAAAGGGGAAATAATGGCTAATTTGGTTTTAGCAGTTGGTGGCTTGCCTGGTGCTGGTAAAAACGAGGTTGTTGACTATATTATGACTAAGCCTAATTGGTCGAAAGTCTATTTAGGCGAAGTAACATTCGACATTTTACGCGAACGCGGTTTGCCCTTCACACAAGAGAATGAGCGACCAGTACGCGAAGAGGTGCGTAAGAAACATGGTATGGCTGCTTATGCTATTTTGAGTTTGGACAAGATCAAAAAGCAACATGAGATATCAAACGTGGTACTCGAAAGTATGTATTCTTGGGAAGAGTATCTATTTTTTCGCGAACAATTTGGCGATAATTTTAAGATGTTAGCAGTTTATGCCTCACCCAAAACTCGCATTGCTCGTTTGGCTAATCGACCGGAGCGTCCATTGACCGCAAAAGAAACCGAGGAGCGTGATTTTTCACAAATTGAGAATCTTCACCAAGCTGGACCGATTGCTCGAGCTGATTTTACCGTCATGAACGAACGTACACTTGAAGACCTGCACCAGGCGATAGATCAGGTCTTGCAGCAATTATCCTAAGAGTCAATACGTTTCAGTTTGGTTTCAGTTTTGTCGATATAATATAGAACATGAAGATATTAATCGTCGAAGATGATCGCAAGATTGCCAACGCACTAGCTCGCGGGCTTAAACAAGAGAATTTTATCACTGAAGTAGTCTATGATGGCGACGATGGATTGGCTTCGATTTTGGGTGACGAATACGACCTAATTATCTTAGACTGGATGTTACCAGGTGCTGATGGTGTTGAGATTTGCCAAAAAGCTCGTCAGGCCGATGTTAAAACACCAATCCTGTTTCTGACCGCCAAAGGCCAAACTCGTGATAAGGTCGCAGCCCTTGACGCTGGAGCGGATGATTACTTAGTCAAGCCATTTAGCTTTGAAGAATTATTAGCTCGGGTTCGTGCCTTGCTCCGTCGCCCAAATGATTTCTGTAGCGACGTTTTGGTGGTTGGCAATTTGAAATTAAATAGCAAAACTTTTGTGGTTGCTCGCGGCAATACGCCAATTGATTTGTCGAAAACTGAATTTCGCCTCTTAGAGTTCTTGATGCGCAGGCCAGGACAAATTGTCAACAAAGACACCATCATCAGTCACGTTTGGGACTTTGATGCTGATATTCTACCTAATACAGTCGAAGCCTATATCGGCTACCTGCGGCGCAAAATTGACAGCCCATTTAAGAAAAAAATGATTAAAACCATCAGGGGGTTTGGTTACAAAATTGAGGCCTAATATGGATTTAAAACAACCATTCAAACGTGCCATCATAAAACTAGCTGCTACATACACCACAATACTAGCAGTGATTTGTCTAGGATTTAGCGCGGCAGTTTACTTAGTTTCCGTGCCAGGCTTGCACCGCGAACCACCTCGCCCACTAATAATTATCGAACGTCGTGAAGAATTTGAACGATTTATTCAAGAACGCGACCGAATAGTTCAGGCTGATATTTTAATCCGTTTGATTATTATTAACGTACTGGTTATCGCTAGTGGCGCGGTGGCGAGTTATTTTCTGGCTCGTTGGAGTTTGCAACCAATTTATGACAATTTAGAAAGGCAACTACTTTTCATATCAAGCGCTAGCCACGAACTGAAAACTCCCTTAGCGGCCATTCAGATGGAAAACGAGGTCTTATTGCGCGATAAAACGGTTACAAAAGCTGATTTACGCACTCAGGTGCAAAGTAACTTAGAAGAGATCCTGAAGTTAAAAGGCTTGGTTAGTCAGTTATTAAAACTAACTTCTAATGAAACTTTAGAATTAATCAATACTCGGGTTGATAAAGTCGCGGCGGTCGCGGTTAAGCAAATGAAGCTGGTGGCTAAGCAAAAAGAAATTACGATTAAGACTGAGCTCTCACCTCTGATTTGGCAGGCTAGCGACGATGCTTTGACGGAAATTATTACGATTCTGCTCGATAACGCGATTAAGTATTCACCGCAAAAATCGGAGATTATAGTGTGTATAAAAGACAATCAGCTGATGGTTATTGATGCTGGCGAAGGTATTTCTGAGACGGATTTACCACACGTGTTTGAACGTTTTTACCGAGCGGATAAGGCTCGCACCTCTGAAGGCTATGGCTTAGGCTTAGCATTGGCTCAAGATTTAGCGCAAAAAATGAATCTAAAGATTGGTGTCCAAAATAACCCAAAAGCTGGTGCAACTTTTACGGTTAAGTCAAATAAATAGTTTTTCAGACTAATCTCAGGCTTTGATTTTAGAATCGAGTAGTAATAAAAAGAAAGGTTTACCTCTATGTTTAAAAACATGCTGAAACGGTCTTGGCTGTCGACAATTCGCAAGCCCAGTCGCAGCGCGATATTAATTCTCCTACTTCTGGTGATGGCAAATTTGATGCTAGCCACTACAACGATTAAACGAGCGGTCGATGAAAGTATTATCTACGCTAAAGAAACTCTTAGTGGGACGGTTTATCTGCAAGCTAATATGGAGACTTTTCGTCAGAAGATGGAATCGGGCGATCTGAGTGAAAGGCTAACTCGACCTGAGGCCAAACTAGCCGATGCTCGAAAAATTGCTACTAGCCAATACGTCAAAGATTTTACGTTTAGTTATCAGACTAGCGCCAACGCCAGTGGCTTTGAGTTAGTCGAAAATGAAGATTCTGAAATGATGGGTCGCTTTAATCAAATGCGCGATCGAATGCGCCAAATGCCCTTCCCTAGTGGCGATGATATTCCCGACGCTGTGCGTGGTGACACGCAAGTTCAGGGCGTCAACGCTTTTGCCTTTGTTGGCGAAGTTCAATCCGACACTATGACGTTGGTTGATGGTGTGGCACTAGATGAAAACTCAACTGGCGCGATGATTTCCGTCGATCTTTCTAGTCAGAATAGCTTAAAAGTTGGCGACAATATTAGTTTAATTCGTTTAAGCGACGAAGCCGAGTTGGTTTTACCAATCATCGGTACTTACGAAACAACTTCCGAGAATTTTAACGCCAACACAATTTATACTAGTGTCGATATTGCTGCCGAGCTGGCTGGACTGTCAAAAGAAGACATTGAGGCAGAGAACTTTACGATTCAAAATGTGCGCTATTATCTAACTAATGCCGAATATAAAGATCAGTTTATCACTGAAGCTAACGCCCAGTATCCGAACTTAGAAGCTGATGGCTTAAAGCTCGATATTAACGATAGTGCCTATCAGCAGATGGTCGGACCAATCGAGTCAGTTGGTAGCTTTGCTAAAACCATTTTCTGGGTGGTAGCCGTCGCTAGTGTGCTGGTTATCAACTTAATTGTGACGATTAACATCAAAGATCGTCGCTATGAAATGGGGGTGCTGCTCAGTTTAGGTGCTAGAAAGACTAATATTGTTGGCCAAATTTTAACCGAACTGATTTTAGTTAGTACAGTGGCGCTAGTGATAAGTTTTGGGACTGGTAATTTAATCGCGCAAAAAATGGGTAATAGTTTGCTCGAGCAACAACTGGTTATGAATCAACAACAGCAGAATCAGGGCTTTGGCCGTGGTATTAACGCTGGTCGCCCAGGTATGCCAGGCGAATTTCCAGGTGGTGGTTTTGGTGGTCGCATGCTAGGTGAAGCTAGTGGTGTTAAAACAATTGACGAAATTAATATTCAAGTCGGCGCTGAGGATTATGCCGTTCTAATACTGGCGACCTACGCGGTGATTATTCTAGCCATGATTTTGCCAACTGCGAATATCTTACGTTATCAACCAAAAGAAATCTTATCGAGCAAGGAGTAATATGAAAAATAATGTTTTAACCATTGAAAATCTTAAACACACTTACTCAGATGGTCAGAAACGCCAGACAGTGCTAAATGGTACCAATACTACCTTTAAAAGCGGGCAACTCTACGCAATTGTCGGCGAAAGTGGAAGTGGTAAAACCACGCTTATTTCTTTAATCTCAGCGCTCGATAAGATCCAAAGCGGTGATATTAAGTTTAATGGTAAAAGCTTAAAAAAGATTGGAGCTGATCGTTTTCGACTAAAATACGTCAATATTGTTTTTCAATCGTTTAATTTAATCAAATATATGACAGCACGCGAGAACGTTGAAGTAGCCTTAGACTTCGCTAAATACAAAGGTGATGTCAAAGAGCGAGCTTATGAGCTCTTAAAACGTGTTGGCTTAGGTAAGACCAAAGCTGATCGTTTGGTACAGAAATTATCAGGTGGCGAACAACAGCGGGTAGCGATTGTGCGAGCAGTAGCTGGTGATGTGCCAATCGTGGTGGCTGATGAGCCAACTGGTAATCTTGACGAAAAAACTGAAGGCAAGATTCTCGATGTCTTTCGTGAGTTGGCCAAAGAAGGTCGAATTGTAATTGTAGTGACGCATAGTCAGAAAGTCGCCCGCGACGCTGACGCAGTAGTCTATAAAATGAAAGACGGCTTGCTAACTAAAGCTAAAAAATAAAACCATCATTGTGTAATTTAATGCTTCGGCCTTTGTTCAATAGTTACTTCTCGGGGACGCTTGATGGCGCCTGTCGTTACAGGGTCATCGGCGCTAAACTCTCCGTCGTAACTACGAGATTCCCCTCGAAGCAATTATTGAACCGGCCGACGTCTAACTAAGAATAGAGCCAAGAGCTAAATCCCCGTCGTTTCTGTCGGGGATTTAGGATTGCTTCAGTGTAGATTAGCGAGAGCGATTCTCGATGATCTCTTCAGCGATATTTGGTGGTACTTCTTCGTATTTCGAAAGCTCCATTGTTGAAGCAGCACGACCTTGGCTCATTGAGCGCAGGTCAGAAGTATAGCCAAACATATTAGCTAGCGGGACTTCGCCAGTGATTAATTTAGCTCCACCCTGCAGGTCATCCATTGAATCAATACGGCCACGGCGTGAGTTTAAGTCGCCAATGATGTCGCCCATAAACTCTTCTGGTGTAGTAATTTCAACCTTCATGACTGGTTCGAGAATCACCGGTGTGGCTTTCTTAATACCGTCCCGAGTTGCTAATGCACCAGCCATCTTAAAGGCCATTTCACTAGAGTCAACATCGTGATAACTACCGTCGTAAAGCGTTGCCTTGACGTCAATGACTGGATAGCCAGCGATTACACCACCCTCAAGTGTTTCACGAATTCCTTGTTCGACTGGTTTACGATATTCTTGTGGAACCACACCACCTTTAATCTGGTCGATAAACTCAAAGCCTTTTCCAGCTTCGTTTGGTTCAAACTTAATCCAAACGTCACCGTATTGACCGCGACCACCAGATTGTCGAATGTATTTACCTTGGACATCAGAATTGCCTTTAATAGTTTCGCGATAAGCCACTTGTGGCTCACCAACATTGGCTTCAACGGCAAATTCACGCTTCATGCGATCAATTAGAATCTCCAAGTGTAACTCACCCATGCCAGACATAATTGTCTGACCAGTTTCGTCATCGGTGTGAATACGGAAAGTCGGATCTTCTTCAGCGAGACGCTGTAGGGCTACACCCATCTTTTCTTGATCAGCTTTAGATTTTGGCTCCACGGCAATTGAGACTGGTGGGTCCATAAAAGTGATACTTTCAAGTAAAACTGGCTTCGATGGCTCACACAAGGTTGCACCGGTTGAAATGTTTTTTAAGCCAACTACCGCAGCAATGTCACCAGCACGAATTTCGTCGATTTCAGTTCGTTTATCAGCGTGCATACGGACGATTCGACCAATACGTTCACGTTCACCGGTAGTGGTGTTAAGTACGTGAGTACCAGCCTTCAAAATACCCGAATAGACACGAACAAAGACTAGTTTACCAACGAAGGGATCCGTCGCAATCTTAAAAGCAAGAGCTGCCATTGGTTCGGCGTCAGATGGCTTGCGATCTTCTTCATCGCCAGTCTTAGGGTTTGTACCCTTGATAGCTGGGATATCGATTGGGCTTGGTAGGTATTCAACCATTAGATCAAGTACTTTTTCGACGATAACACCGCGACCATCACCACCGGTAACTAGATAGAAGTCACCAGCAATAATGCGCTTACGCAAAGCGATGCGTAGTTCGTTTTCGGTAATCGAATCTTCGCCTTTATCGAAATAGCGCTCCATCAACTCGTCGTCAGCCTCAACTGCCGCTTCAACTAATTCTGAACGATATTGCTTAGCCTTATCAACCATATCAGCTGGAATATCACCAACTATTAAACTGCGATCAGTAAAATCTTTATAGGTATAGGCCTTCATGTCAATTAAATCAACGACGCCGCAAATGTCTTTTTCAAAACCAATAGGTAGGTGAATTGGAAAAGCATTCTTACTTAATCGGCGACGAATACTTTCAAGTGATTTGTAAAAATCACCACCAGTTTGATTGATTTTGTTAATAAAACAAACGCGGGGCACATTGTATTTATTGGCTTGGCGCCAAACCGTTTCTGATTGTGCCTCGACACCCATCTTACCATCAAATACTGTCACAGCACCGTCGAGAACTCGTAATGAGCGCTCTACTTCGGCCGTAAAGTCAATGTGACCTGGAGTATCAATAATATTTATCTTACGATCTTTCCAAAAACAGGTAACTGCGGATGAAGTAATGGTAATACCGCGTTCGCGCTCTTGTTCCATCCAGTCGGTGGTGGTTTCACCCTCATGAACAGCACCGATCTTATGACTAACGCCAGTTCGGTACAGAATACCTTCAGTCGTAGTAGTTTTACCAGCGTCAATGTGCGCGATGATACCGACGTTACGAATATCTTTTAATGCAAATTGTTTTTCTGCTGCCATAAGCCTCCTATTTTATCCCCCTTGCAAAATGGGCAAAGGCACGGTTAGCCTCAGCCATCTTGTGAGTATCCTCTTTCTTTTTAAAGGCAGCGCCAGTTTCGTTATAAGCATCAACAATCTCTTGTGCTAAACGCTTCTCATACGGCATACCAGAATGATCTCGAGCCGATTGCACTAACCAGCTAAAAGCAAAGTGCTGCTGACGATACCCCGCAATTGGAAATGGAATCTGATAGTTGGCACCACCAACTCGGGTTGAGCGAACTTCAAAATCTGGTGAGATGTTTTTCAAAGCTTTTTCAAAAACCTCAAGAGGCTCTTCGCTCTTTAGTTGACGGGCAGCCATCTCAAGTGCTTTATAAACTTTACGTTCAGCGGTCGATTTTTTACCGTCAAGCATCGATTTGTTAATTAAGCGCTGCACCAACACACTATCATATTTGCGATCGGGTGTGATTCTGCGCTGCAGTTTCCTAGTAACTTTGCGTGGCATAATTATTTCTTACCTTTCTTGGCGCCATATTTCGAGCGACCTTGTTTACGGTCAGACACGCCCTGTAAGTCGAGTGCTCCACGTACGATGTGGTAACGCACACCAGGTAAATCTGGTACACGACCACCACGAACCAGCACGACAGCGTGCTCTTGTAGGTTGTGACCTTCGCCGCCTATGTAAGCCCAAACCTCTTGACCATTAGTCAAGCGGACACGAGCAACCTTACGCAAGGCCGAGTTCGGCTTCTTAGGGGTTTTAGTAGTAACTTTCAAGCAAACACCACGCTTTAGGGGCGCATTTTGGTCATAATATCGAGTCTTGAGCGTATTATGGATACGTCCCAGAGCCGGAGATTTTGACTTCTTTGTCACCTTTTTGCGAGGTTTGCGTACTAATTGATTAATAGTAGGCATTAGAAAATATTCTCCTCTTAAATTTATAGTGTTAACTGAGCAGCAACTCAAGTATTAACGTTGATTGAGTGTGAAGTCGGTGTTGTACACCCACCAAAATCGCCTCAACATGAAACTCTGGTGAGTATTATATCAAGAAAAGATTAAAAAGCAATGAAAAAGCGGGCGCAATGGCCCGCATTAGGAGAAAAAGTATTGCCCGAAGGCAATTGTTACCGCTAG
Organism: Candidatus Nanosyncoccaceae bacterium; assembly: GCA_050950465.1. Taxonomy (GTDB): domain Bacteria; phylum Patescibacteriota; class Saccharimonadia; order Saccharimonadales; family Saccharimonadaceae; genus CAZRIZ01. Next base: position 307,308 of record JBMNHQ010000002.1, read on the forward strand.
AAAACTAATTAGACGAACGATGAATATACCACCCCTCTTGTCATGCTCTTTGTTTATCGTATACTTCAGATACTCGCCGACTATTTCGGCAATCCCGTAAAAAATCGAGCTTAGAACGAAGTACCTGAGGATGTTTTGCAACACCTCAATTTCCTTTATACTAGGCCCCGATCGGATTGGTATTGTAAGTATTCCGCTCGCGAGGAGTAGAACAGTTACAAAAACTAAGCTCAAACTGGTGTACAACACCCGTTTTTGGCTACGAGCCCATAATCTGGCGAATACATAGACTACATTTTTTTCTCGTCTATCATCGTCAGATACTGCAAACTCCGAAAGGATACTTAGTAATATTATCGCGGCCAGCCAGATGTATTCTAGGATACGCATATATCCCCCTCCTTTTTCTTCATCTTGGAAAAGTTCTAGTGTCTTCTTATTTTAGCATAGCTTAAGTGATTTGTCAATAGGGTCTATGCTAACCAAAAAGCACCTCTATGTTTTTATAGGGTGCTTTTTAGGGTTAAATTAGATATATTTTAGCCTTCGGCAACATCTCTCATCTCATCAAGAGCAGCCTCAACATCAACGAAACCACCATATAGAGGTTCGTCATTGGCTTCCAAATCAACATTGGAAACATATTCTTCGTCACGATGATCAGGCTCTTCATCGGTATCAATATGACTGTAGTCGGTGTTGTCTTCTACACCAGTACCAACAGGAATCTTATGACCGATAATGACGTTTTCCTTAAGACCCTTGAGGTAATCAATTCGACCAGTGGTGGCAGCATTGATTAGTACTCGGGTGGTATCTTGGAAAGATGCGGCTGATAGGAAGCTATCACTCCAGATTGCAACTTTAGTGATGCCAAGTAGTAACTGCCTATATTCAACCTCTTTCTTACCAGCCTCTTTAAGCCTAACGTTTTCGTCGATTACAGCCGCTTTAGAGACGATGTCACCCATAACAAAACTAGAATCACCTGGATCCTCAATCTGAACACGACTAAACATCTGTTTGACGATAATCTCAAGATGCTTATCAGCCACATCCTGACCCTGAGCAGCGTAGATACGTAGAACTTCATTGATGATGTAGCGTTGCGTGGCTTCAATGCCCTTAAGTCGCATCAGGTCGTGTAGATTAACAGAGCCAGAAGTTAGGCGATCGCCAGCCTCTACCTTATCACCAGCTGAGACCAGCAACTGAGCTGAATTTGGTACTTCATATTGTAACGGCGCTGGCATCGGACCGGTAATATCAACACGATCTTTAAAGACCTTAGCGCGACCATCGATTGGCGCCACGATTGGTTTACCATCCTTAGTCTCTGCTACAACATCGCCAACTTTAATCTCATCATTGGATTTAACTTTGACTTCTGCTTCAACCAACTCAATACTCTCGGTTTGAGCTTCAGTTGGCTTGATTTGGATGACAAATTTACTATCCTTTTCCCATATATCAACTATCCCAGCCAACTCTGTCAACAAGGCCTGACCCTTTGGTGCTCTAGCTTCAAATAGCTCTTCAACACGCGGTAAACCAGTAGTGATATCAGAACCGCCGACGCCAGAACTGTGAAAGGTATTAAGTGTTAATTGAGTACCAGGCTCGCCAACTGACTGAGCGGCAATAACACCAACTGGCTGATATGAACGCACTAACTCACCAGTTGACATATCAATACCATAACTCTTGCGACTAATACCATGAGTAGTGTTGGCTGTTAAGATACTTTGAATTTTCACACTCTTAATCGATTCATCAGCTTCAATTTGTGCCGCGACTGCTTTAGTAATTAATTCATCTTTTTTGACGTAATTGCCAATATCCTCGGCTGCATATCGCCCATAAAGACGTTCGCCGAAATCAATCATAGTGACTTCAGTATCATCACGGAAGATTTCAAAACCTAGATCAGTTGGGTCATCTTCATGTTCGGTTGTAAAGACGTCTTGAGCCACATCAACCAGACGCCTAGTTAAGTAACCTGAATCAGCAGTCTTAAGTGCAGTATCAATTAGACCTTTGCGCGAACCACGAGTGGCTACGTAAGCTTCTAGTGACGACAATCCTTCAATATAACTATGCTTAATCGGCAACTCAATTTCTCGGTTGGTGGTATCCACTTGGACACCAATCATCGAACTACCCATCTTAACGTTAGAAACATCACCACGAGCACCAGAGTTAACCATAACACTGATTGGAGTATCCATGGTTCCAAGTTGCTCCTTGATGTGTTCATTAATTTGTCGATCAACCTCACGCCAGTTTTGGACTGTCAGAGTATAACGCTCTTGTTCGGTGATTAGACCGTCTTCAAAGCTGGCTGAAATTTCCGCCGCTCGTTTGTTACCATCCTCAATCATGTCATCAACCTCGTCGAAGTAGATGTAGTCGTTGCGACCAATAGAAACAGCGCCAATAGTAGCGTACTTAAAGGCTAATTCCTTCAAACGATCGGCTGTTTCGGTTGTGGCAACTGGACCATCTTGATCATAAATTTGTGCCAAAACTCGTTTAATTTGCTTCTTAGCTTGAACCTCTTCTTGATAGGGAAAATCTTCCGGTAAGGCTTCGTTAAAGTAAACCCGACCGAGTGTAGTGTCACGAATCTTTTTCTTTGCAAAGACACGAATCGGGGTTTGAAGCTCAATTTCACCATGATCGTAGGCTGCTTCGGCTTCATAAATTGAAGCAAAAGCTTTACGTTCGTCGGTTTGAGCACTTGGCTTTTCGTAGGTTAGATAATAGTTACCTAATACAATATCTTGAGCGACTGACAAAATTGGTGAGCCGTCAGCCGGTTTTAGTAAGTTCTGAACTGGGGCCATTAAGGTTCGAGCCTCTTCTTGAGCCTTCTCTGAAAGTGGTAAGTGAACCGCCATCTGGTCACCATCATAGTCAGCATTAAAGCCATTGGCCACAAGTGGATGTAGTTTAATTGCCTTACCTTCAACTAAAACTGGCTGAAAAGCCTGAACACTCAAGCGGTGTAATGAAGGCGCGCGGTTTAGAAGTACATATCGATCTTTGATGACTTCATCAAGCGCATCCCACACGCAAGCCTCACCGGCCTCAATCAGGCGAGTAGCTGACTTAATGTTATGAGCGTATTCATGGCGAATCAACCAAGAGATTACAAACGGCTTGAATAATTCGACAGCCATTTGTTTTGGAATACCGCATTGATGAATTTGCAGCTCCGGCCCAACCACAATCACTGAACGACCAGAATAGTCAACGCGCTTACCAAGTAGGTTCTGACGGAATCGACCCTGTTTGCCCTTTAACATATCACTTAAGCTCTTTAGTCGACGACGATTGCCAGTAGCAGAAGCGCCACGATTACCTCTAGCGGCATTATTATCAATTAAAGCATCGACTGCTTCCTGTAACATACGCATCTCATTACGGCAAATCACATCTGGAGCCTTTAGATCTATTAGTTTTTTGAGGCGGTTATTGCGGTTGATAACACGACGATATAAGTCGTTCAAATCAGACGTTGCAAAACGGCCACCGGCTAATTGCACCATTGGACGTAGGTCGGGCGGAATCACGGGCAGGATTGTTAAACAAAGACTGTTCGGTCGAATACCAGCATTTCTCATACCCTCAAGTGTTTTAAGGCGCTTGAGAATCTTCTTGTGGCGCTGTCCCTTAGCGGTCTCGGCTTCTTCGGTCAATCGATCAATCAACTTGTCTAAATCGATTTCATCGAGCATTTGTTTAATAGCTTTAGCGCCCATACCAACAGTAATCAAATCAGCTAATTCATCAGGTAGAGCGCGGTAATCCGTTTCGATAATTAGTGCACCTTTAGTTAAACCCTCAAGTTGTGATTTTTGTAATAGGTAATCAGCCTCGAGTTCTTCTAGCTCCTTAGTCTGTTCTTTAGCTAACTTAGCCACTTCAACGTCAGGCTTGTCAGCTGCTTCTTTTTCATAACGTAGTTGAATAGCTTGTTTAGCGGCCGTATTAGTGGCTTCTAAATCCTCTAGTATTTTATCGCGCTTCTCTTCATCAACCGACAGGATTACATAGCTAGCAAAATAGACAATTCGTTCAATGTTTTTAACTGTCATACCAAGTAGTAAACTCATAGCACTTGGTGTGCCACGCATAAACCAAATATGCGCAACCGGAACTGCTAAATCAATATGTCCCATGCGTTCACGGCGAACAATCGATTTAGTAACCAATTCACCATTTTTATCAACTGCGGCCTCACGTGAACGAACGCCTTTAAATTTACTATCATGCGGATTAATATCCTTAACTGGTCCAAAGATTCGTTCGCAGAACAAGCCGTCACGCTCTGGTTTCTGGGTGCGATAATTAATCGTCTCAGGTTTAGTAACTTCACCATGACTCCATTTCAGAATTTCTTCTGGTGAGGCCACCGCTAATCGTACGGCATTAAAGTCAATCTCACGCTCATGTGGATTAAAACGTGCCATTATTCTTCCTCCTCTTCTGCTGCGCTTATCTCTACAGCTATATCTTCAATTTGCATACCAGGTAAATTATCTTCGTTAAACTCTTCAATCTCATCTGGCGGCATTTCCATATCTTCATCGGGTGCTTTCGCAGAATCACCTCGGCTTTCTTTAGCCTCGTTAGCGTCTACTACCTCATTTTCATCAGTATTAATTAAATCGACTCTTAGGCCTAGGCCCTGAAGTTCTTTCACTAAAACGTTAAATGATTCTGGAACCTTTGGTCCGACAATCGGCTCGTTCTTAATAATTGATTCATAGGCTTTGGCTCGACCAAAAACGTCATCTGACTTAATCGTTAACATTTCTTGTAGAGTTGTAGCGGCGCCGTAGGCCTCTAATGCCCAAACTTCCATCTCACCAAAGCGTTGACCACCATTTTGAGCCTTACCACCTAATGGCTGTTGTGTCACCATGGTGTATGGACCAGTAGAGCGAGCATGAATCTTGTCAGCCACCATATGATGAAGCTTCATCATATACATCATACCGACAGTCACTGGTTCTTCAAATGGCTCACCAGTCTGACCATCAAATAGCTGCATCTTACCAGATTTGTCAAAACCAGCTTTTTCTAATTCGCCAGTAATCGCTTCTTCTGAAGCACCGTGATAAGGTACGGTGGCGGCTTTATATCCTAAAGAATTAGCCGCTAAACCAAGTGGCAATTCAAACAATTGACCAAGGTTCATGCGACTAGGTACACCCAGTGGATTTAGAACAATATCAATCGGTGTTCCGTCAGCCGTAAATGGCATATCTTCGACTGGCAGAACTCGAGCAATCACACCCTTGTTACCATAACGACCAGCCATCTTATCACCAACTTGAACTTTACGAATCTGAGCCACAAAGATCTGAATTTGCATCAAAACACCAGCTTTTAGGTCATAACCATCTTCACGACGGAAGACCTTCACACCAATAACTTTACCACCACCAGCATTATCCATACGCTTTGAGGTATCACGAACATCTTTGGCTTTTTCACCAAAAATCGCACGGAGTAAACGTTCTTCACTAGACAATTCCTGTTCACCTTTTGGTGTAATCTTACCGACCAAAACATCGCCAGCCTGAACCTCCGAACCAATCTGGACAATACCATCCTCATCAAGGTGACGCAGACTTTCTTCGGAAACATTCGGAATGTCGCGGGTAACAATCTCCGCACCAAGTTTGGTCTCACGAACCTCTACAATATAGTCTTTTATATTAATACTAGTTAGGTCATCATCCTCTACTAGGCGACGAGAGATTACCACAGCGTCGTCCATATTAAAACCGTGCCATGGCATAAAAGCAATCAGAAAGTTCTTACCTAGAGCAATTTCGCCATCTGCGACTGAAGCTCCCTCAATCAGAACATCACCTTTTTTAACTTTGTCACCACGATCTACCATTACTCGCTGATCAAAGCAACGGTCTTCGTTAGTTTTCTTGAAATGCACCGGAGTATAGGTTTTCTCACCAAGTTTATTATATTTAACTACTAAGATATCAGCTTCAGCTCGTGTAACCACACCACTATCCTCTGCCAGTATTAATTGTGAAGAGTTGCGTGCTACGTCTTTCTCCAAACCAGTACCGACTAATGGTGCCTCAGGCTTAACTAATGGCACTGCTTGGCGTTGCATATTTGAGCCAGTCAGGGCACGGTCGACACGAGTTTTCTCAATAAACGGAACTAAACCGGCAGTCGAGCCAAGAATTTGGCTATAGGCTGCATCCATTAAGGTAACTTCACTAGCATCAACCTCAACTGGCTGTAGATTCTTGCGAGCGGACACGCGGGTGTCGACAAATTGTTTTTTGTCATTTAATTTTTCACCGGCATCAGCGATAATCTCAGCCTTTTCCTGATCAGCATCAAGATAAACTACCTCATCAGTAACCTTACCATTTTTTACCTTTAGATAAGGTGTTTCAATAAAGCCGTATTCATTGATTCGCGCATAGGTCGCTAGCTTTAGTACCAAACCAATATTACCACCTTCTGGTGTTTCAACTGCACAAACACGACCATAATGAGTTGGGTGGGCATCACGAACTTCAAAGCCAGCCCGTTCACGCGTCAAACCACCCGGACCCATCGAACTCAGAGTTCTCTTATGAGCTAACTCTGATAGTGGGTTAGCTTGATCCATCAATTGTGATAATTGCGAACTAGCAAAGAATTCGCGTACCGACGCAGTCACGGGACGAGCGTTAATTAATTGAGCAGGCGTAACAGTTGAAGCATCGACAATCGTCATACGGTCCATGATATTGCGCTGCATTCGAAGGACGCCAACACGGAAATGTCGTGCTACCAATTCACCGACAAGCTTAACTCGACGATTTGATAATGAGTCGATATCATCTGGTTCGCCTTGCTCATTGTTGAGACGGATAATTTCACGCACAATCTCAATAAAGTCGTTCATTTGAAAAGTACGATACTTTTGAGTGTTCGGCACATCCAAATCAAGACGTTTATTAATTTTATAGCGACCAACTCGACTATAATCATAACGCTTAAAGTCGTAAAACATTTTTTCAATCATGCCACGAGCATTATCAACAGTTGCTAAATCACCCGGGCGTAGACGACGAAAAGTCTCAATTAGGGCTTCTGATGGAGTTTGAGCCGGATCTTTTTCTAGGGTTGCATCAATGTAGTTGATCTCGCCTGTATCAACATCCTTAAACAACTCTTTAATTTCTTTGTTACTAATATGATTCATAGCGCGCAAGAAAGTTGTAATCGGTAATTTGCGACGACGATCGATTTTCACATAAATCGCGCCATTGTTAGCAGTTTCAAATTCTAGCCAAGCACCGCGACCTGGAATAACCTTGGCGCCAAAATATTTGCGACTATTAATTTCTGTCGCACTAAAGAAAACGCCAGCTGAGCGGATTAGCTGTGATACTACTACACGCTCTGTGCCGTTAATTACAAACGTTGCATGATCAGTCATCCATGGATAATTACCCATGTAAACTTCACTCTCTTCAATTTCGCCAGTGATTTTGTTAGTTAGCTCGACGGTTGCCATCATCGGTGCTTCAAAAGTCGTATTGTTTTCAATCGCCTCCTGATAGGTTAATTTCGGTTCGTCGAAACGATAGCCCTTGAATTTTAATGATAATTTTTGTTCCGTATAATCGTTGATCGGATTGACTTCCTCAAAAATCTCACCCAAACCAGTCTTAATCAATTCATGCCATGAATCGATCTGATGTTGAGTGAGGTTAGGGATTGGCAAGCGATCATCGCGATCGGTAAAATAAACCCGATCAGCTTTGGTAGCTTTGGTTTTTGCCACTAATTTCTCCTCGCATTTGTCGCATTTAATTTTGGTTAGTGTTGAATCGGCGCCCGAAGGATTCCGGCTTTGATTATGCATAAACTGGTTGTGCCATGCCAATATGCACTAAAAATCAAAGCCACACTGCTTCTTAATTGAATATATTAACTGAACCAAATATAAAAAACAAGTCTTTTTTACAACTTTATTGTTTTTAGGACTAGCGCCCTGTACAGCTAGGCACTAGCAGGCGTCGTACTTGTTTATTGCAATATATAGAAAATGTTATATAATAACGGTGATTTGGTTAATCGATTTAGCCCAAAATCAGTATATTTACATCGGAGGATAAAAGTGAAAAGACGGGAACTGCGTTAAGTGTTATTTGTACTAATTAAACACCACTGAGACAAAACATTTTTAGATGGGGGGAAAGACTATGAAAACCATTGAACAAATAGTGCAGCTGCCAAACTTACTTATTGACGAGATAGCAAAAAGCGGTCTCAGAGCTTGGGCTAAATTAGAAGCCACTACGAATTCGTGTGAAGTATTTATTCAAGCCTCGTGGGGCTACGGATGGGATCACGTGAGCGCAAGCTTTGAAGATCGAACGCCAACTTGGGAGGAAATGGCGGAAATTAAAGCCATGTTTTTCCGAGATGACGAAACGGTAGTCCAGTTCCATCCAAAAAGAAGTGAATATGTAAACACTCACCCCTATTGTCTACACATCTGGAGGAATCAGTGCTGTGAACACGAGCTACCACCTTGGTGGCTGACTGGGATTAAAGAAGGCAAGACGGAGTGGGACGTATTGAGGGCAGTGAAAGCGTATGAAATAAAGGAAGGTTTAAAAAAGAAAATGCGCTGGTGGACTCGCTGGTGGCGAAGAAATACGCGAATAAGATAAGCTTGATTGATGTGACGTAAAAACATTTTACTCAACTACATCCTCTAATACACCTCGATCAATTGGATTGATCGAGGTTTTTTTCCAAAAACGCCCTTGTTAATGAGGTTGATTCTTTCTTCACCGGATGTTATAGTAAAGATAATCTTAGATTGGTGACACAAAACTTAAACAACCAATTTAAAATCGTACATTGGAGGTGTAAAAAACGTGCATGAACAGAATCAAGGAAGTTACGTATTACTAATATCTGATCTGGTTTTTCCACTAAGAGTAGAGCAATACTTACTGGACGTAATTAAAAAACATTTCTCTAAAACTATTACAGGTAAGGACGGCGCAACAATCCGCGTTGATCCCATTATCGAGGTTATTTACGACTTGACTTGGCACCCAAAAGAGCACAAGGAAACCATCAGTACACACAGGACAAAATTCAACCGGTCTGCTGATTTTATATTAGCTATTCTTACCCAAATCCCCGCCCGATTAAAGAAGAAGGATAATACCGTAAACGATCTTTTCTCCATACCAAGACGAAGGAATGTACCAAGATTTATGCTCTTCTGGAATGTGACAGACCCAGAGGAAACTTCCTGCATATGGGATCCTGCTATTCTTACCTACGCAGAATACCAAGCGGTGTTTCTGGAAGACAATGTCTGTCGCTATGTCATTTCAGATCAAAAAGGTCTTACATTATCAGAGTCCGATAGTGCTGATTTTCTATTCGGCTTAATAAAGTCTAGACTAAAAGTTTTCTTAAATGTTAGATTAAAAGATCCTTATATTGAATCTTATATACAGTGCGACGACAGAGACGCGCTTCCCTACTAACCCTCCACCCGACTAGAGTCATCTGGTCGGGTTTTCTCTTCTCTTGTTTTTTATACTAAATATGTGCCACAATATAAAGCTCAAGTTGGCTGTATAGTCAGCTTAGAATACAGTACCTTGGAGGTTAAGAAATGAAGCTTGAATTTAGAGAGAGGCGCGTTGTTTTTGCAATCGACGGAGTGTTGTCAGAAGATTTAAGAAACACCTTAATGAATGTTTTGCGAGAAGTGTTTGCAATCTTCTACACCACCTACACAGACCCCAAGCCGACTAAGATTTGTCCGCATATTATTGTGCTTCAAGGCCAAAATCTCTCCAACATCGCTACCCTGACAGCCATTTGCAACGACGTGTACGATGCGTTTCACCACAACCAAGCTGATTTTGTGATTACTATAACGCTTGGTTGGGGCAATACGAGCTACGGACCAGTTAGGCCAGTTATCAGAATTTACCAAATTAAACCGTCTAGCGAGACTGGTCGACGTACTTGGGCAAGCTCAGATATCAGCAATATCTTTGATGACAAGGCGACTTATGACCGCTTACACAAAGAAGATCCGTGGGCAGCTCAGTGTGTAGAGGATAAGTTGCCACAAAGGGTAGAGAGTCTGCGTAGCTCTTTCCATCGCAAATATCGCCTAGTCAGTGATTGCCACCTAGAACCAACTTACGGTGCTTGAAAAACTTAACCAAAAAACCCGACTCGTGTGGTCGGGTTTTTGCTTCGGTTTTATTTTTTTATAACTTTATCAATTAAGCCGTATTTGACGGCTTCGTCAGCGCTCATCCAATAGTCGCGGTCGACATCCTTTTCGATGCGGCTAAGCTTTTGGCCAGTGTTTTTAGCTAAGATTTTATTTAATTTTTCTTTAAGCAGGATACTTTCTTTGAGGTCAATTTCTTGATCGGTGATCTTGCCGCGCGTACCACTCGATGGCTGATGGATCATAATCCGGGCATTTGGCAGAGCAAAACGCTTACCTTTAGTGCCACTTGAGAGCAAAAACGCCCCCATCGAGGCTTGCAAACCAATACCAATTGTTTGTACGTCGGGTTTGATGTACTGAATCGTGTCATAAATCGCCAGACCGTCATAGACCATACCACCAGGGCTGTTGATGTAGAATTTGATATCTGATTTTGGGTCATCATAAGCTAAATACAATAACTGCGCTATCACCAAGTTTGCAGTATGCGGATTAACATCCTCACCTAAAAAGACAATCCGCTCTTTTAACAGGCGGGAGTAAATATCAAAGGCTCGCTCGCCTTGCGGCGTTTGCTCTAAAACGGTTGGAACTAAATAACTCTTCACCATAATCTAGGTCTGTTTTATTATAACACACCTAGATACTCTCTATGTCCTGTTTGACAATCTCTTTTCGCAGCCACAAGCGATTAGCAACAGCAGTACCGCCGTCAAACTTCACGGCGAGCAGCTTTTCAAAATATTTCTGAACATCGACGTTGTCGGTTATAAAATAGCTTTTACTCTCGCTGATATTTATGAGATTCATTGCCCAATTTGATTCGATATTAAACAATACTTGGCGGATAACATCTTGTCCGTTAGTTATAATTTCACTAGCATCCCACACAGCCAATTGTCCCATAGCGACTGGCTTATCAAGAGCCTTAAAAATCATAATTTTACTGTCATTTTTAACTGCGCTGGCCAAATCTTTCATAATAGCCTTTTGGCAATCGCTGAAATATTGTGCTGCGAAATCATCTTGTACATCAGCAATTTTCCTTAGAGATTTATAAGCATCAATATCACGCTTGGTAGTGACTTTGGCACCAAAGTTAAGAGTGTTGTCTAAAATACCACACATTAGTAGCTTAGCAGTCGTGGGATTCATTTGTTTTAACACACCAGCCACTTGCCAGCGCTCGTATATCAGGGTACAAACCGAACCGATAAATTCAATCTCCGCTTTATCACCCAGTTTACTTTGCCAATATTCTTCGTGACCTATATGATGATCAATCACCTCATAAACTTTCTCAAGCTTGACTATCTTGTCAAAATGATCTGGGTTTGATACATCGATAATAATAAATTCGTCATCCTTAGTTGGTACATAATTAGTTTCGAAAAAATCACCCCACGAGCGTACTGTGTCGTTAACGCTTTCATTTGGCAGAGCAGTACTAACCGCCATCACCTCTTCACCTCGTGAATTTAACAGTTCGGCATAGGCAATGCAGCCCGCATAGGCATCGATATCTAAGTATCTTTTTCCTGAAGTAATAATTTTCATTGCCCGTGATTATACATTATTTAGCCATTAACTAAATCTATTAAGTCATTCTCGTAATCATAAGTTAATACAACGCCAGTGCCGATATCGTAATAATAAGCTTGGAGCTTAAGTTGGTCAGATTTAACGCGCTCAGCTATAAAATCATAAGTCATGAGGTTATTTAGTTGCTGAACAACATTTAGCTTTTCTAACAGGCATGACTTTTCTACCCCATCCATGCTCGGATATTTCAAATTGACATAATCAACAATTGGCAAGCTTTGTGACAACCACTCCGCTACATAAGGTAAATTACTTTTATGTTCGTCTAGCTTCTGTAAAGTCGCACAACCACCACATTTAGAATGTCCGCACACAGCGATGTTTTCAACTTGCAATACTTTGACGGCATATTCCAGTGCCGAAGCTGACGAGGGATAGTCATCGACCAAATCGGCTCGTGGCACGATGTTGGCAATATTACGAATTTGGAACAACTCACCCGGCTTGGCTTGAAACAGCGTTTCGACATCCACTCGCGAATCTGAACAGCCAATAAATAGTGTATGTGGCTTTTGCTCCTGCTCCAACGCCACATAAAAATCTTTATTCAACTCGTATTCGAGTTTTTTAAACTTTTCTAGACGTTTTTTGAGATCTGCCATGCCTTGCAATGCTCCTAATTTGATAACTTTATGTGCTATATTCTATCATGACGTCACTCTAGACAGCTAAAAACGACCCGATAAGCACCAGATCGTTTTTATAATTTCATTTAGTTGGTGCGGATGACTGGACTTGAACCAGCATAGGATAAATCCCATTAGCTCCTAAGGCTAACGTGTCTACCAATTCCACCACATCCGCATATTTAATCATTGGGTTGATAGGGTCTGACGATATTGTATCAGAAAAAGTTAAAAAAGCCACGGTCTAACCGTGGCAAACTAATGAGATGGGCTAGGAGCCATGCTTCCTGTTGTGGCTGTACACATCCTCGATTATTCGTCTATACCGATGTGTTAGCTTCTTAGCTTCTTCCACCACAGATTCAACCACATCTTCGGGTAAATAGGCGATTGTCCCATCAGTAGAGAATGTGCCGATTTTTTGCCTATCTCTAATCAAGTACCAATACGCACTCCCGCCTGCACAATCGTTTTTAGTAATAGGCACTGACATATAGAACCCACAACTATTAGATAGTGACACCTCTAAAGTTCTAAATCCTTTCACATAATTCCCTCCTCACACTAAAGCAGTGACATTGAAGCACTGCTTTATTGCAATAATACCATAATACTAGGCAAAACACAAGGTGAAAACCTCTGTTTATGGCACAAAGCACATTAAATAAAGGAAGTATTAATTAAAAAACTAATAGTTTGATTTTAACAGTCAATTAATATATCTTGGGTAGCGCGGTGAAGGTGATCCACTCGATGATAGAAAGATAAAAGCAGCCACAATAATAGCTAGAATTACCAACCAACCAAATTCAACAGCGAACAGCTTTAGACCCTGACGCCAGCCATATTTAAAGCCAATATAGACTACTGGTCCAAATATAATTGCTCCAAATAATAACACCATTAATAAGAAGGCTAATAGCGCTAAAATTGAATTGTATGAAAGAATAGAGAACAGATTTGACTCATCAATAGCAACTAATATGCCAATCAAAGCTAATGTCAAACTAGCAGATATTAGTCCGAGTATAACATGACGATAAAATGGCATTTCAGTAGGCTTACTTCCTGTTTTTTCGGTCAACCTTTCTACAACCTCCTCACTTTTTGTAACAGCTTCTTTGTTCAGTTTATTTTTAGCTGCACGACGTTTTTTCCACCATTTCGACAAGAAAATCGACCCGATAATAATGGCTAAAATGATCGTCAAACTAATCAGAATTTGTTTGAGATAAAGCTTAAACCAACTGGTAGCATACTCTCCCCTAACAATCATAGATTCGTTCGGAGCGAGATTCTTTGCTTCTTTTTGCACCACACCGTAGCGCCCAATTTGGTTTTGAAGTCGATCAAGCTCAACACTACTCACACCCGCTGCGTCGAGTGAAGCCTCAGCTTTGATACCAGAATTTGAGCTGTCATAATCAATTTGTGTTTTTTTACCACGTAAATATAAATCGCTATCGACGTCAACCGCTACATTAATTTCCTGGATACGACTGGCAACTTTTGGTGTTTCAAAGGCAAATTTCATGCGACCAAAAGAGTTCTTAACATAGCCCTTGCCGGCATAGGTTAGGATGATAGCTGTAGTTTTATGCGGCTCAACCGGAGTTGGTAGTTCTAAAGTATAGGTTTGGTTGGTTTTTTCATATTTAATTTTAGTATAGGTTGCGTCTTCTTTACTGCCATAGTAGTAATAGTAGTAACTATCATAATCAGGATCACGATAGCGCAAACATTCGCGACCAGACTTTGAATAATCATATTCAGCGCAAACTTTTGGCAATTCCATTTGATAAACCGACATCTCATAAGGATCAACTACTGGGATTTGAAAGGTGAAATCTTTCATCGGCTCATCGTTTGGGTTAGTCACGACTAACTTGGCATAAACGATTGCCTCACCGTTGCCGCGGAAAATTACACTATAGTAGTGACGTTGGCCAAACAGTAGACTGTCGGTTTTGAATTCCGCTGCTACCGGCATACTAATCAAACTAGTGGTTAACACCACTGCGATTAACAGGCCAAGACCTATTCGCTGTAGATACTTCTTTAGATAATTTCTCATAAACCTTCCTTTATTACTTATGTTTAATTTTAGTTCGACGGTCGCTTTCTGTCAATTTATTCACCTAGGTAAACATAAAGGAAAATCCCCCGTCTAAGCGGAGGATTTAAGGTTTAAGAAATTTAAAGTCATCTAGCAAAAGCGATAAAAAGCGGAGCTAGAGTAGTAGCGGTAGTCGACATTGCCTTAATAAGAATGTCTAGCGATGGACCAACTACATCCTTGAAGATATCGCCAATCATATCACTAATAACAGCCGCTATATGAGCTGCTGTATTCTTGCTATATAATTCCCCTAGAGCGCCACTTTCAATATACTTTTTAGCATTATCCCAAGCACCACCTGAATTGCCCATGAATACAGCCTTAGGTACGGCTGCAAACAACGAACCAATCAGTAAACCACCGACAACTTCAGGGCCAAACACAAATCCACCAATAGCAGGTGCGACTAGTGCAATTAGAGATGGCACTACCATCATTCTTAGAGCACCAGTGGTTCCGATTTGAATTAGCTTGTCATAGTCTGGCTTTTTCGTGCCATTTAGTATATCTGGGTCATCAAGTTGATGACTAGCTTCGGTGGCCATAGTATTAGCCAGCTTAATAGTGTATTTAATTAGCAAATATGTAAAGTGTTCAACTAAACCTATACCAACTAAGCCACCAAAGACAGCGTTAGATGTAGCTATATTTAACACTGGAATGGTATTTGTACTATAGCTAGCCACATAGGAAATTATCAGGGAGATTGCAGCAAAAGCCGCCGAGCCTATGGCAAAGCCTTTACCGATAGCAGCCGTGGTGTTACCAACTGCGTCGAGTTTATCGGTTATAATACGCGTCTTTTTCGGTAATTTGCATGCCTCAGCTATGCCGCCAGCATTGTCCGCAATCGGCCCGAAAGCATCAATTGAGACGGTGGTGGCCACAAAAGACAGCATACCTAGAGCTGAAATGGCAATACCATAACTGCCGCTGACTGCATCGGACACAAACAGGAAAAGACCTATGATTGACAATGGCAATAGGCAGGAACGTGAACCGAGAGCAAAACCCGCACTAACAATAAAAGACGGCCCATTTTTAGCAGATCTAGCTAGTTCTTGTACGGTATTAAACTCGGGGCTAGTATATCTCTCGGTAATAACACCAATAGCTATTCCGCTCGCTATACCAATAACTGCTGATATCCAGGGTGATATCCATCCCAGCGCAAAATCACTGCAAGCAATATTGCTACCAAAGATATACCTAGACGCAAGAAGACTAATTGCAGCCGTCAAGCCAGCTGATATATAAGTAGTAGTATTTAGCTCTTTTGATGGATTATCAGACATGTTTCGTCTAATAGTTGTTACGAGGGCAATCAGGCAACTAGCTAGGCCGCCACCAGCTAAAGCTATTGCGAAACTCACCATAGCATTAAACAATTTAGTGCCCTTTAGGACTCCTAAATCGAAAAGTATTGCGGTCATCGCAATGGCGGCCACAATTGTCGCTGCATAGCTCTCCGCTAAATCAGAACCAGCGCCGGCTACATCACCCACGTTGTCACCTACGTTATCAGCCAGAACTGCTGGATTGCGCGGGTCATCTTCTGGGAGGCCGTATCCCATCTTTCCTACAGTGTCAGCTGCAATATCAGCTCCTTTCGTAAAGATACCGCCAGCTACACGGTTAAACATTGCAACAATTGAGCAACCCAACGAATAGGTTGTCAGTCGCATAACAAACGGATTACCACCCAGACTCATTAGATACCCAGACGCTGTGCTGGTCATATCAACCTTCCAAATTATCAAAACCAGAAGAAGACCAGCAAGAGCGAAAGTCTGAACACTCAGTCCAGCTACGCTACCACCCATTAGAGCTACCCTAACAGTTTCACTGATTGAGTCTGTTTTTAGGGCTGTGTTAGCAGTGCGTACATTAGCGTATGTAGCACTAACCATACCTGAAAAACAAGCTAGGCTACTCATAGCTGCCCCAAGCATAAAAGTAAGTCCAGCTGTTTTTTCAATGAATAAGCTAAACAGTGCGGCTATAACCATAGCCACGATCACAATAGTAATAAACTGCGTTCGAAGAAATGTCCAAGCTCCACTACGGATGGCACTTGACATTTCCACCATGTCATTACTCAGACCTTCGTCATCGTTTCTTTCGTCCATTCTACGAAGCCTGAGAAGTATTGCTGCCATAGTAACAGCGGTAAGCACTACCACAAACATTGCTGGATATACTAAATTCATTCATGTTACCTCTTTCCTATTTTTTAACGTACAACTCCACAAAAAAGAAGCCTCCTAAACCTTCCAACTGTATTACGTGTAGAGCACGCGTTGGCTTAATTTATAACATATTATCTAGCGCCTTACAACAAGCGACAATGTTTTTGGTTACGAGCTAGTTATTGACTATTAGTACGTCCTATGATATAATAAAAAGATAAATTTCTTAGGAGGAGTGCACAGATGTGTAAAGAAAGAACATTACCGAAAGTAACTGTTATTAAAGATGCAGAGGCAAGAAACCTCACAGATGGCAGAGAAGTGGCAGATGCATTAAAGAGGATGAACCCGAATCTGGAAGTGTATCTGCTTTACCCCAACGAACTAGGTAAGTTACTGATAATATCAGAAACAGAAACACTCAATTTGCCAGATGGCTGGCATCTTTCGTGGGAGGAAGATGGGTCCGACCGCTACCAGTTAAGTAACAAAGGTAGCACCGATAACGGCACCTACTTCGACATCGAAGTGTCACCAAACACCGACATGCCAGTAAACATCAAAGACATCTATTTTCCAAAAAATTAGGTAACCAATATTTTCATGACCCCAGCATGGCGCTGGGGTTACTTCGTTGGTTCTATTTTCATAACACTTATGTTAAAATTAGATAAAGACATGATGATTTTTGGAGAAATAAAATGAAAAAAATTGCCCAATATCTGAATGGTAATCTAATTGGCGAAATTCTAACTACACCAGTTGTACGTCTTAATTATTCGCGTGACCATAGTATTTTACGCATCATCCCTGGAGCAGTAGTTTTTCCGCGTGAAACTAGTGACGTACGCAAGGTAGTTAAATTATCCAATCAGCTGAGTGAAAAGGGTAAAATCATTGGCTTAACCGCTCGCGGACGAGGTCATAGTCAAACCGGCGCAGCTATAGGTAAAGACTTAATAATAGACTTCAACAAATACCTCCATGAAATTATTGATATCGACCCAGATCAGGGATTGGTGCACGTTCAGGGCGGTACAGAGTTGGGGAAAATTACCGCTATTGCAAAAAGTCACAACCTACGTCTACCTTTTAGTGGACAACCTAATCAAACTATTGGTGGCGTTTTAGGGTCTAATAACGCCCAACTAGACCTGCGCAAAATTAAGCACTTATCTGAGGCAATTGATCAACTAGAGGTTATCCTATCAAACGGTGATGTAATCCAAACTAAACGATTAACTAAACGTGAACTTGATAAGAAGATTGGTTTAGCTACAGCCGAGGGTGAACTCTATCGCCGAATTGATAAAATAATCGAAGAAAACGCCAGTTTGATTGAGCAGATTGACACCGACAGAGCGGATAATTTAGGTTACAACTCGATTGCTTTAGTGCGACAAAAGAATGGCAGCTTTGATTTAACGCCGCTTATAATCGGCGCCCAAGGCACGTTAGGCTTTATATCTGAGGCGATTTTAAAGCTCGATCTCGATACCCCGATGTCACAGATAGTAGCCGCCTCATTCTTAAATCTCGACGACGCACTTGATACCCAAGAAGAAATTGCTAAACTAGACCCGCTTTATTGTCAGATTTATCAGGCTAGCATATTTGCTGATGCAATGGAGCGTGGTAAAAGCTTCTCATTCTACGAACAAGCTTTTGAGCATCTGGCTCAGCCACCAACAGTTTGCCTACTAGCACGATTTGACGCTAAAAATAAGCGTGAGCTTAAAAGAATGGCGAAAAAACTTAGTGATATAATCGATAAGAACAGAGGATTTTGTGCCATCTCTGAGTCTGAAACTATTGAACAATTTGAATCAATTCGTGATATCCCTTGCTTATTTAGTGATAGTAATAAAGACCTCCAGAACGTATCCTTAATCAATGGCATCCAAGTGCCAATTTTCCGTTTTCGTGATTTCGTTAAGGGCCTGTGTGAAATTTCCAAAAATCTTGATATTGATCTACCCTATTATGGTTCATGTCTAGACGGTATTATTAACATCCGAACTGAATTTAATCTTAAACTAGTCAGCGATCGACAAAAGGTTTTCCGTCTATTAAGCGCCGTCAATAAATTAATACATGACGTCGGCGGAATTATCTGCGCTGGGGAGGGCGAGGGTCGAGTTAAGTCACCGTTTATTTATCCAGCAACAAAACCAGAGCTGATTGAACTGTTTGATAAAATTCGTTTAGCATTCGACCAAAATCGCATTCTTAACCCAGGTGTAAAAGAACTAATTGCACTAAAGGATATCGTATCTACCACAGTTAACGATTATTATAATGGGATCTTCTACTAACAGTCATGGGGTCGGCCCACATCCCAAGCCATGGCCAAATGATGAGCGTTTTGACCCCGAGCTTTTATCTAACGGTGATTCGCGTAATGTAGTCGACAAATACCGCTACTGGACTAACGATGCTATCGTGAAGAACTTAGACACACAGCGTAGCAGTTTAGAAATCGCAATCGAGAATTTGGACCACGATTTTAATATGGGTACAATTGTACGTACCGCCAATGCCTTTAATGCGCGTAAAGTTTATATTATTGGCCGCAAGCAGTGGAATAAGCGCGGCGCTATGGTAACAAATCGCTATTTGGACGTCGAACACTTTGCCGAACTTGATGACTTCTTAGAGGCTACGAAAGATAAAGAATTAATCGCAATCGACAACCAGCCTGGCGCTCAATCACTTCATGAATTTAAATTTCCGCGCGAGGCAATTTTAATATTTGGCAGTGAAGCCAACGGAATTAGCTCAGAGTTAATGTCTCACTGTTCTAATATGGTAGAAATTGAACAATTTGGGTCAACTCGTTCAATTAATGTCGGTGTAGCCGCAGGTATCGTAATGTACGCTTACGTACAGCAACATGTGATAAAATAATCTTATGAAGCAGTGGCAAAAAATTCGCACTCTAGGAATCGTATTTCTACTTATTACTTGTAGTTTTATCATCTGGGTAGTATTACAAGATCCAGTTCAAACTTGGCAAACTGTGGTTGCTAGCATACTAGTCATTACAGCCTTTATCTTTACATTTTTTAACCGACAGCAAGAGCAGGTAGCCAAGAAGACTAAGCTACCGAAGCTAGATGATATTAAGCAAATCGAAAAGTCTAAGAAGCAACCTAAACTAAACCAAACTAAACAACCTAAGAAAACTAGAAAAACTAAAAAATCCAGTCGCGATTAGTCATTTGCTCTCTGTTTTGATACAATTATACTCATGAAATTTGAGAGTAAGAATTTAAAAGAGACTGAGGTTGAGTTTAAAATCAGTCTCGACCGTCAGGAATTAATGGCGGCAGAAGAGCAGGCTTTGCGACAAATCGGCAAGACGAGCAAGATTAAAGGTTTTCGCGAAGGTAAAGCTCCAATCAACGCGGTTAAGCAAAATACCGATCCTAACAAGGTAGCTGATAAAACTTTAGAAATTGCAGTTAACCAGTATTTGACACAGGCTTTTGATAAAAACAAAATAATTCCACTTGATCAGCCACATGTGACAATTGAGAAATTTATCCCAGAACAAGAACTAGAGTTTCGCGCCACCTTTGAGGTTTTACCGAAAGTAAAATTGCCAAATTATAAGAGGTTAAAAGTCAAAAAAGAGGTTGTTAAGGTTACTGACAAAGAAGTGACTGACACTCTCGAGCGTGTCCGCCAGAGTTTTGCTGAAGAAAAAGAAGTAAAACGAGCAGTTAGGTCTGGTGACAAAGCCGAAATCGATTTTAAAGGCTTTAAAGACGGTAAAGCTTTTGCTGGTGGTGAAGGCAAGAACTATCCTCTGATGATTGGTTCTGGTAGCTTTATACCGGGTTTTGAGGATCAGATTATTGGACATAAAGCTGGTGAAGAATTCGACATTGAGGTAACTTTTCCGAAGGATTACGGCGAAAAATCGCTGGCTGACGCCAAGGCTAGGTTTGAGATTAAACTGCACCGTGTTTTAGAGGTCACTCCACCGAAACTAGATGACGAATTAGCCAAAAAGACCAAGATGTTCAAGACCCTAGATGAACTCAGGGCTGATATTCGTAAGAATCTAATCGTGTCTAAAGAAGAGGCGGCTATGGAGGACTTTAAGAACCGCTTAGTTGAAGCTTTAGCAAAACAGACCAAGGTAGCTATACCAAATGTTTTGCGCGACGACCAAATTCGCGGACTTGAGCAAGAATTTCGCCAAAACTTGATGTACCGCGGTACTACGTTAGAGAAATTCCTTGAGAACGCTGATAAAACTTACGAAACTTGGCGCAAAGAAGAGCTTGAACCCGCTGCAGAAACACGTGTCAAGGCTGGGCTAGCCCTAGCGGAAATTGCTAAAGAATTAGAAATAAAAATAACCGACACAGAAGTAGAAGATCAACTAGACCAGCTTAAAACCCAGTATGCCAAAAACGATGACGCTATTAAGCAATTAAATGACCCACGCACGGTTAATGATATTCGTAGCAATCTAATTACCCAAAAAGCGATTGATTGGCTGGTGGAATTTAATAGCTAAGCCAAAACTCGAGCCAAATTTAATAGCCCCGTTTCTGGGGCTATTTTAGTGACATAGTTTTATGCGTTATCGAGATCAAAGATCCAGGACAAGGCTCGTTGCCACCAATTTTTCTTTAGTGGTGGTGAAAAAAGTGCTGACACGCAATGATCCAAAAAGTAGTCTAGGATTAAAAGCGCCCTATCATTCTTTATAGAATCAGCAATCCATTCCAATTTTGAATCAGGTTTGATGTACTCAAGTCGAGCAATCTTACAGACCAACAATCTGTCATTACACAGTTCGTTGAATGAACTCCGAAACACACTGTATCGACCGCGCTCATCGCGCTCGAACATCTTGCCTACCCATGAACGAGGTACTGCGAATTTTCGAATCTCATACTCCAATTGCGCAATATTGTCGTCATTGATTTTAGAGAAGTCAAGAACTAACCCTCTTTTTTCTATAGCAGCCAGTAGGCTAACCATAAATTGCCTTTGATTGTCGCCTACAATCAACCTGTCTCCAATCATAATTTATACCTCCACAACGAACTCACTACAATCGATAAGTCTAAAACTTAACGTCATAGTGGCTATGTATTTCTATTATATCACAAAAGGCTTGAAAACTCAAGCGCTTTATGATTTTTTGTAATAACAAATACGAGCGTCGGCGTAAGTAGCTGATTTAACCAATAATACCCCTGTTAAGCTTACAGCTTCTATTTTTTTCGGTATCGATAAAATTAGAACTCCGTCACTGGCTAGCAACTCTGGTAATTGATTCAAAGTACTCTCTGGTAATTTATCATACGGCGGATCGACAAAAATAATATCAAATCTGACTGTCAAGTTTTCTTCTAGGAATTTATTAACTGATGCGGGAAACAGCTCAATCTTAGATTGATCTGACGTATTTAGTTTACTAATATTCTCACGAATTGCTTGATTGGCTCGCTTATCATTTTCAACTAAAACAGCTCTTTTAGCACCACGACTAATTGACTCGATTCCTAAAGCGCCAGTGCCAGCAAAAGCATCTAACACAGTCGCATCCGATAGCTTCGCACCCAGTGAATTAAAAATCGCACTGCGAATCCGCTCGCCCATCGGGTGAGTTCTGTTACCACCTGGCGTCACGAGCTGCAAATTCTTATACTCACCAGCAATTATACGCATTAATTTAATATCCTTATTTGATCAAATTGTTCGAGACGCTCTTTTAGTTCAGGGAAATTATCTAGGTCATCTTGCGGAGTTTTATTTTTCGCTTTTAAATCGTCGAGGTATATTTTGACAGCTTCTTGAGCCTTCTCGACAGCTTGCAAGTTAAATTCGGTTTTAAACCAACCGTGCTGCTGACTGCCATAGATATTGCCCGCGCCACGTAGACGCAAATCAACTTCAGACAGATAGAAGCCGTCCTGTGAGTTGGCAATCGCTTGTAGTCGCTCGTTGGGTTCATCTAGGCTGGTCAGTAGATAGCAGTAGCTCTGCAAATCACTGCGTCCCACCCGACCACGCAATTGATGTAACTGCGCTAAGCCATAGTTTTCTGCGTCATGAATAGCGATGGCAGTTGCGTTCGGCACATCAACCCCAACCTCTATAACTGTGGTTGAAACTAAAACGTCAATTTTATCAGCCTTGAAGTTAATCATTAACTCATCTTTCTCAACTGGCTTTAGCTTGCCATGCAAAATTGCCAACTTATAGTCGCTCAAAATGCCTTTTTGCAGAGTTTTATAAACTGCCTCAACCGAGTCGCGCTGCTCTTCATCTGATTCGTCAATCCGACCACAAACCACATAGACTTGACGACCCTGCTCAAGCTGCTCTTTGATCTTCTCGTAAACTGCTAAGCGATTGTGGTTAGAATAAACTTCGGTTAAGATTGGCAAACGATTGGCTGGCTTTTGGCGAATCGATGCAATCGTTACTTCGTTGCGGATCGTCAAAGCCAGCGAGCGCGGAATCGGTGTGGCTGTCATGGCTAATAAATGTGGCATGAGCTTGGCTTTCGCTACAATGGCCTGACGCTGATCAACACCGAAACGATGCTGTTCATCAATCACCACTAATGCTAAATTCTTAAACTCTACCTTTTCCTGAAATAAAGCATGGGTACCAACTACAACATCAGTCTTACCTTGCTTGATTTTTTCATAGACAGCCTTTTTGTCTTTCGTACTACCAGTTAGTTCGGCAATTTTGACCTTAAAGGACTTTAAATCGCGCTTAAAACTAGCTAGATGCTGGCGCGCTAACACCTCAGTTGGTGCTAAAACCGCCACTTGAAAACCAGCCTTAACCGTTAATAGGCTAATAATCTCTGAAACTAAAGTTTTACCCGATCCAACATCGCCCTGTAGCAATAAATTCATAGGCTGGCCAGATGACATTTGTTGCATAATCTTCCAAACCGCGCGCTTTTGATCGGCTGTCAATTCAAATTCAAGACCCGCCAAGAACTTTTTAACTAGCTCAACATCATCTTTGATAACATTAGTTTTTTGAGCTTGGCGCGATAGGCCGTTAATCGTACTAGCTAGGCTGGCTAAGAAGTAGTCTTCAAATTGCACTCGCCACTGAGCTTTCTGTAATAGCTCAGGATTGGTTGGAAAATGCAGCTGATACATCGCGTCGCTACGCGACATCAAATCAAGCTCTCGCACTACAACGTCGGGCAAAGATTCGTTAAGTGTCAAAATATCAGGTTTTATATCTTCAATGATTTTGTTAAAGAAACTCGACTTCAAACCTTGGGCTTGTGAGTAAATCGGCTCAAGATGGTCACGCGCTAGATTGGCGTTTTCACGATTAGCTTGCTTGACACTGGGATTCATTAATTGATAGCGACCACGATTGAGGTCAAACTTGCCAGTAAAGTAAAATTTGCCAATTTGGATTTGCCGTGCTCGATACGGTTGATTAAACCAAATCGCTTGAATTTTGCCAGTTTCATCTTCTAAATCAGCCGTTAAAATCGTCGTAACTCGACTAGTTCGCCTAGCTTTGATGTTAGTCGCTCGCGCCAGAACAGTTATTTCACCTGGCTGAACTTCAGCTAAACTTTTGACGAAGTTGATTGACTGATAACCACGTGGCAGAAAGCAAATTAAATCAAATTTGCTATTAATACCCGCCCGATTGAGCTTATCTAAAGAAACAGTGCCAACACCCTTGATTGACTCGAGTGATTTGGGCGTGTAAATGCTCATTACACTAGTTTAGCCTTTATTTGTTGGGCAATTTGTTCAGCCAACTTAGTAATTGACTTTAGTTGCTCTTCAGCTAGCTTACTGGCGGTGGCTGGCACAAACCATTGGACGTAAACTTTGATTTTTGGTTCGGTGCCACTGGGACGAATCGTCGCTCGACAAGCGTAGTCACCAAACTCCAGCACAATAACATTACTCTTGCCAGTTGACTTAACTTTTGAAGTTTTACCAGTTACTAAATCAGTTCGAATCAAGTCTTGGTAATCTCGAATTGCTGTTACTTTACGTTTACCGATTAACGTAAAGGGCTTGGTGCGTAAGTTGGCCATCAACTTCTGCATATTGGCAAAGCCAGCTGCGCCTGGAAATTCAGCCGTAGCCTGCGTTTCATAATAAAAACCTTGCTCCATATAAATCTCTAGCAAGCGGTCGTATAGGGTTTTACCCGACTCTTTCAGTTCAGCAGCATATTCTGCTAGTGGTAAAACTCCAGAGGCAGCGTCTTTATCACGAGCGTGGTCACCATAAAGCATACCGTAACTTTCCTCGCCCCCTGCGATAAATTTTTCGCCTTTTGGCTGTTTCTCTTCAATTAACGCACCAATAAACTTAAACCCAACTAGTAAATCACCATAGCACTTGACTTTGTAGCAGTCAGCTAGACTGGCTAATAGATCAGTCGTCACGATGGTCTTAACGATAAAGCCATTTTTTGCTTGCTGTTTTTGCAAAATATAATCAAACACCAAAGCTAATGATTGGTTGCCATTCAACCGCACTGCTTCGCCGTGATGATTGACTATTACCGCCAGTCGATCAGCATCTGGATCAGTCGTAATAGCAATATCGGCTTTAGTTTTAATCATTTGCTCAATCGCCATATCATTAGCAGCTGGTTCTTCTGGATTAGGTTTATGATTGGGTACATTAGGGAAATTGCCATCGGGGGTCATTTGCGCTTTAACCACATCCACTTGATTAAACCCAACTCGCTCCAAGAGTGGTAGGACACTGGTTTGTCCCGCACCATGTAGCGGCGAATAGACGATCTCAATATTACGAGCAGTTGATAGTGATAATTTTGCTAATTCAGCCATATAGGCCTGATCAACCGCTTCGCCGATAATTTCAATTTGATCATCTGCTAAAGCCTTGTCAAAATCTATAGTTTTAATATCTTTAACCTTAACCGACTCTTCAAGAACTCCTTTGTCGTGTGGCGCGACTAACTGACCGCCGTAACTCGAATAGGCCTTGAAGCCATTGTCAGCTGGTGGATTATGCGAAGCGCTAATCACGATACCAGCGGCGGCCTTGAGGTGGCGCACTGCAAAACTCAATTCTGGTGTGGCTCGAAAGCTATTAAATAAGTAAGCTTTAAAGCCGTTACCTGCCACAACTTGAGCGGCAAAAATCGCCAAGCCTCGAGATGTTAATCTCGTGTCATAGGCAATCGCCACACCCTGAGACTGTGCCGCTTTGTTGGTTTTAAGTAAATACTGACACAAACCTTGAGCTGACTCACCAATCGTAATTTTGTTAATTCGATTTGGACCAACACCAGTCTTGCCACGGCGACCAGCTGTACCAAACTCTAAAACTTTAAAAAATGAATCCTCCAACTCTGCCCAATCTTTAGACAGAATCAACCGCTCAATTTCTGACCAAAATACCTGATATTTTTTGTCTTCTAGCCAAATTTGTAGGTTTTTAATTGCCTCTGGTGACAACTTGGTTTCAACCAGCTCGCGATACTTTTTAAACATTCCAGCTCCTTAATCTTTAGTTTTAATAAGCTAAGATAAAGCTATTTTTACCTTTTTTAATCAAACATGTTCCAGTAATAGCAATATCCTCAGTAATTTTTTGCTTATTAAGTGATATTGCACCACCCTGAATCAAACGCCGAGCCTCTCCCTTGCTGCTAGCCAATCCAGTTGAAACCAAAGCCTCGACCACAGTTGTATTGGGTGCAATTGTCGGAATTTCCTTGGATAATTCCTCTAAATCGTTTTCGTCCAAAGCGCTAAATTCTAAATTACTAAACAGCACCTCAGAAACTCGTTCGACGCTTTCAGTTCGCTTTAAGCCATGAACCAACTTAGTGATTTCATGCGCTAAAGTCTTTTGTCCCAGACGCTTGGATGGGTTTTTCTTCTGCTCATCTACAATTGCTTCAATTTCTTCTTTTGGTAAGAAAGTGTAAATCTTAAGATAATCCTCCACACCAACGTCATCGACATTTAACCAGAACTGATAGAATTTATAGACACTAGTCTTCTCAGGCGACAACCAAACCGCACCATCCTCTGATTTGCCAAATTTACGCCCAGTAGTTTTGTTAACTACTAGTGGTATGGATAGTACATGAGCAGTTCTATTATCAATTCGCCTAATTAAATCGACACCACTAATCGAGTTGCCCCACTGATCAGCGCCACAAAGCTGTAGCTCAACCCCATATTCGCGATTTAAGTGTAGGAAGTCGTAAGCCTGAATCAAAACATAGGAAAACTCAGCATAAGAGATGCCTGTACCATCTTCACCCAAACGGCTTTTAATAAACTCGCGACCTAACATCTGACTCATCGGTACGTTTTTACCGACTTCGCGCAAGAAGTCAATATAATTAATATCAGCAAACCAATCGGCATTGTTAACTAAAGTGACCGACGGGCCGCCCATAATCTGCTCATATTGCCTTCTAATACCCTCGACGTTCTGCACAATCGTGGCTTGGTCTTTCAAAACCCTCTCGTCTTTTTTACCATCTGGGTCACCAATTTGACCAGTCGCCCCACCAACTAGGAGATACAATTCATGACCGGCCTGAACCAGTCGTTTGCAAGTAATTAAACTAGCTAGATTACCAATTGTCATACTGTCAGCACTAGGGTCAACCCCGAGGTAGAAGCTATAAGATCTTTCGTCAAGCGCTGTCACATCTTCAAATGTGGTTTGATTTACTAAGTTTCGCCATTTCAGATCGTCTGACAGTTTCATTTTATCTCCTATTTAACTAGCTTTATTGTAGCAATCTGAGCCATTTTGAGCAAATAAGCATACGATAGCGTGATATAATAAGTATGATTATAAATTATTAAAGGAAACTGCGTGGCCAAGAAGAAGAAAAAAAGCAAGAGACTAAGTTTATATTCTAATCTCGTTAATAATAAACAAGCCAAGAAAGACGCTCGATTAAAGAAGCGTGCCAAGCGTTATGCGGCTATGCCTAAAGATCCTTGGAAGCGATTGCTTTATCGACTCAATCCAAAGAATTTTTTACGTTGGCTATTTTCACTTGATGCCTTACGCTTCTTTGCTAAAGTTTTTGGCACCTTATTTTTAATCGGTGTTATGATTGCCACTGGTGCTTTTTTGTATTTCCGTAAAGATATTAGTAATTTAGATGCTGAAGACTTAAGTCGTCGTATTCATACTACCGTTAACACCTATACCGACCGTCATGGCGTAGTCCTGTGGGAGGACAAGGGTGAAGGTAATTACAAGCTGGCCGTTGAGGGCGACAAAATCAGCGAATATATGAAGCAAGCCACTGTCGCACTCGAAGATAAGACGTTTTATTCCCATAAAGGCGTTAGTTTTGCTGGTATTGTGCGAGCAGTTATCAATAATATCAAAGGTGGTTCAACTCAGGGCGGTTCAACTCTAACCCAACAATTAGTTAAACAGGTGTTTTTCGCTGACGAAGCACAAAAACGTGGCGTCGATGGTATTCCACGAAAAATTAAAGAGGTTATTCTGGCTACAGAAATTGAACGTTTATATAAAAAGCCGCAAATCTTAACTATGTATTTAAACGAGTCGCCTTATGGTGGACGCCGCAATGGTGTTGAGTCTGCTGCCCAAACCTACTTCGGTAAACCGGCCCAGGATCTAAATCTTGAAGAAGCCGCCCTGTTAGCTGGCATCCCTAACAACCCGCCACTCTACGACCCCTATAATGTAGCTGGCAACGAGGCTTTAATCGCTCGACAACACAAAACGCTGGACGCTATGGTTGAGATGGAATACATCACTAAAGAACAGGCTGAAGCAGCTAAGAAGGTGGCTATCCTAGATACTATTAAGCCATTAGTTAGTCAATTAAGTGATATTAAGGCACCTCATTTTGTACTGGAAGCTAGGCGAGAAATTGAGTCACAACTTGGTGTTAAAACTGTTCGCTCTGGCGGATTAACTATCAAAACCACCCTCGATTATGAAATCCAAAAAGCCGCCGAGTCA
The DNA here is from genome assembly GCA_050950465.1 of Candidatus Nanosyncoccaceae bacterium. GTDB lineage: Bacteria > Patescibacteriota > Saccharimonadia > Saccharimonadales > Saccharimonadaceae > CAZRIZ01. Next base: position 336,095 of record JBMNHQ010000002.1, read on the forward strand.
GCTGCTGCTACTGGAGCTGAGATGCTGCCCAAATGGGGTGCTGACAACTTAGCCATCACTGCAGTCGATGTTGAAACCGCCCAAGTGATTGCTATGGTGGGTAGTATTGATTTCACCAGACCGGGATATGGGCAACAAAACGCCGCCACCTCACTATTAGAACCAGGTTCTAGTATTAAGCCAATTGTTGATTACGCTCCACTGTTTATGCAACGCTCAGGTGTTAATTATGGACCGGGGTCAATTTTAAAAGACGAGAACATTGACTCGTTATACTGCGCTGGTAACACCGGAAAGTGTACTATCCAAAACTACACTCGACGCACTTATGGCAATGTTACTATTCGACAGTCACTTGGTTCATCGCTTAACCGACCAGCCGTAAAAGCCATGTATATTGCTGGCAAAGAAAATGCCGTTAAGGTAGCTCAAGATTTAGGCGACAAATCTTACTGCAAGGATTCAAATGTTTATCTATCATCAGCTATTGGCGGCGGTTGCGCAGTTAAGCAGGTTGAGCACGCTAACGCTTTCGCCTCTTTTGCTCGTTATGGTAAATATAAACCGATTTCTTACGTTCTGGAAGTTAAGAACTCTAGTGGTGGTCAGTTGCTAACTTGGAAAGACGTGAAGTCGGTTCAAGCAGTTGATCCACAAGTAGCCTATATGATTGCGGACATCCTAGCTGATGCCGATGCTCGAAGATTAACCTTTGGTGGTTCCGCCACGGCCTTTGGCTTTAAAGTTCCCGGAGTCTGGACAGCTGGCAAAACCGGTACAACTGAGAATGGGGCAGGTCGCGCCAAAGATTCTTGGATGACCGGCTTTTCAACCAAAATTGCTGCTGCTGCTTGGTTGGGTAATCATGACGGCTCACCTCTCAGATCTAGCCAAAACAATGCTGTCAGACGCATGTTTAATGATTTGATGGTTGGCGCTCACGAAATTTATAAAAATCAGGGTAAATGGACACCAGGTGAAAAAATGCAAGCCCCTGAGGGAATTAAAACTATGACCGTAGCTGGCAAAACTGACATTTGGCCTTCATGGTTTGATGCAAAAGCTGGGATTAAAACTGAAACCATCACCTTTGATAAAGTGTCAAAAAAGAAGGCCACAGCCTGTACTCCAGCAGCCGCTCGAGAAGATATTGAAATTTCTAAGACTGAGGATCCGATTACTAAGCAAGAAAACATTTCAGCACCAGAAGGTTATGACCCCGAAGCCGAAGATGACATACATAGCTGCACTGATGTTAAGCCAGAAGTGCAAATTAGCAACATTGAGCCGAGTGGCGGAAAAGACATCTATAGAGTCACCATAACACCTAAGCAAGGGACACATGCCTTGGGCAATATGACGGTGGTGTTTGGTAATAAAACTATCTACAACGGCTCGGCTGTGACCAAAACCTTAACCATCAGCCCAACTGCTAGTGGTCAAAATCTTCGCGTCACCGTTAGCGACATTGCTCTATATGAGACTACGCGCAATGCCATTGGTCCAGCTTTTGACCCTAAAGATAAAGACGAAGATAAAGAATAAAACTATTTATTACTGCGTTTCGATAATGGCGTTCGCCGACTACGATAGCTTTTCGAAGAGCGTTGTGTTCGACCCGATTTACCATTTTTAGTATGTTTTAATTTAGCAAACAACATCTTGCCAGCTTCAGTTTGGATAGTTCGAGTTGCTTCAATTTCTACCGTACGGCCAATCAACTTGTGTGCATCTGCTACTACAACCATAGTACCATCAGACAAGTAGCCAACTGCTTGGTTCTCAGATGAACCAGCTTGAGTCAACTTAATGCGTGTCGTTTCGCCTGGCAGTAACTGCATACGCAAGGTTTGCGCCAGCTCGTTGATGTTCAAAACATGGATATTCTCTATTTTTGCAACCTTATTTAGATTAAAGTCCAAAGTCAAAAGCATAAAACCCTGCTCACGCGCCAAGCTTAATAAGCGGTTATCAACACCTTCCGGAGTTGAAGTGCCATCAGGCAATATGGTTACTAATAGACCATCAACCTTTTGCAGATCAGTCACAATATCTAAACCGTAACGCGCCCTCGAACGTTTTTCTGAGTCGCTACCATCGGCTAAAAGTTGCAATTCAGCTACTACACTTCGTGGAATCACCAATTCATCACCCATAAAGCCAGTTTTAGCTAGGCTTAGAATTCGTCCGTCAATTAAAGCCGATGTATCAACCAAAATTCGACGCCTTTCGCCAGAACGACGACTTGATAAATGTCGAATATCAAATTTAATACTTGCTGCTAAACCAATTAAAATAATTAATAGTCCTAAAATAACTTCTTGCATATTTATTTTTTGTCAAGGTACTTAATTAGTACCTGACGTAAATCCTTTACTTCTTCAATAAATTTAGTATTCTGATCGCCCCTTGGCCCGATGGCGGAAATAAAACCAAGTTTTTTAGCTTCTTTGATGCGCTGAGCCGTAAACTTTACACTACGAATCTCACCACCTAGACCTACTTCACCAAATACGACCTTCCTTGTGTCAATCTTACGTCCTGTTGCATTGGAGGCGATTGCCATAGCAACGGCTAAATCAGCTGCCGCATCATTTAGTTTTAAGCCGCCTACTACATTAACATAAATGTCTTTGTCTGACAAATTAAGCTTAGTACGACGCTCCAAAACAGCGATTAATAAGTTTAATCGATTTACGTCGAAGCCTGAAGCAGTTCGTTTTGGATAGCCAAAGTTGGTTTTGTTAACCAAAGCTTGGATCTCTACTAGCAGCGGCCGATTACCGTCCATAGAGGCCAATATAATTGAACCATCTTCGTTAGTGCGCTCCTTAAGTAGATAAGCTGACGGATTATCTACTACCCTCAGGCCAGCCTCAGTCATGTCCATAATCGCCACCTCATTAGTTGAGCCATAGCGGTTTTTACTAGCACGTAAGGTTTTAAATATACCATAGCGGTCACCCTCGAATTGCAACACCACATCAACTAGATGCTCCAGTATTTTTGGTCCAGCGATACTACCTTCTTTAGTAACATGGCCAACAATCATTAGTGTGGTGTTGGATGACTTAGCGGCTCGAATCAGGATGTTGGCACAATTAGTAATCTGACTAACCGACCCAGGTGCCGAGCTGATTTCTTCTAATTGTAGCGTTTGGATAGAGTCGACCACCACAAAGTCGTATTTTTTACTAGCTACACTGCTAGCAATGTCTGCTGCGTTAACCGACGAGGCAAAGTCCATCTCAGCTTTTTCTGATACATTTAGGCGTCGCGCCCGATCAGCCACCTGTGCAAATGATTCTTCACCACTAACATAGAGTACTTTATGTCCCGATGTGGCCACCAAATTAGATACTTGCATTAGAAGCGTACTTTTGCCAACACCTGGCTGGCCAGCAATTAAAATCACTCCGGCTTTAATAAAACCACCACCTAAGATATTATCTAACTCACCAATACCACTACTGATACGATCAGCTGGATTGGCTTTAGTTTGGCGGTTTAGAGGTAAAACCTCAAGTTGACGCGCTCGCCGCTGACTCTTACTAATAGCGGTTTTAGCTACCGCCGGTGCTAATTCTTCCACCAGCGTATTCCAGTTACCACAATTATCACAACGACCAGTCCACTTACTGTAGATTGTGCCACAATTTTGACAAACAAACTGAGATCTAACTTTTGCCATATCTATATTGTATCCTACAAAGTTGGCGCCTGCGACAAAGAATCAATGCTTTGATTAAGCTTTTGATATTGCGTAGCGTTATTATTATAATCCTCTATTAATTGATTGTATTTATCTACTAAATTATTTATATATTGACGCTCATCTTCAATCGAATTTATCCTCGCTAATAAAGTTTGACGATCGTGATTAAATTGCCACTGACTAGTATAGTGACCCCCATCAGCTCGCTGATTAAATAATTCAATATCATGATTTAAGCCATCAAGCTTAGTTGTGTATTGTTTCTGACTAACGGTAATTTCCGGCAACATAGCATCAATCTGCTGCTTCAGCTCTTCGGCTTTATTACTCAGATCCACAAACTGCTGATGATAGCTTTTATAAAAATCAACTATTACAGAGCGATTAGTAAAATAACGACTATAATAATCCTCTAAAGCTGGTGTTAATTGTGTCAACTCAGTACCCAAAATAGAATGAAGCTCGTTGGTAATTGAATCTGGATCAATGCGCCGATAATATTCCAAACGCTGTTCTAGTTCAGGTGTCTTAAATTCTTCATAATTTGTCATTATCAATTCGTCAACCTTAGGGCGCTCAAATTGATTTAGCCTAGCATAGACAGCATGCAACAGCTCATGCGCCGCTGTGGTTTCCATAATACCACTCAGTTTTGGCTCGGAAACGTGATAAATATAGATATTTTGATCATCATAACAACCCAAAATCGATATCGTAGCCTCACGCCTAGCACACTGTTCATTAAATCTATCAGCATCGCTAACGACTGGACTACTAGCTAAAAAAACATTTTTACCTCTTTGGGTAAAGGCCAATCGATCTATTAATTGATTCACTTGACTATCTGGCTGATAATCACTTCTAACATAATAGTCCCACCAAATTCTTGGCTGCAAAAAATCTGCTAGAAAAAACCCGGCAATCATCAATATAAGAAGTAATGAGATTACCCATCCCCAACGCCACTTTGATTTTGATTTAATAGGTGGTGGATTACTTATTAGTGGCGGCTGTGATGGATTCAACATTTTGACTCACCATTTTTATTTCGCCACTACGATTAACACTAAATTCTAAAGTGTCACCCTTGGCTACTCGACCTTCTATAATTGCAGTAGCAATTACTTGCTCTAATCGATCTTCAATCAAACGTCTCAGTGGACGAGCCCCGCTTTGAACTAATAGTGCTTCGTTAACTAACTTTGTCTTCAAGCTAGGTGTGATTTTTAGACCATAACCTAATTTATTAATGCGCCGCTTTAAGTCTCCAATTAGCAAATTAGCAATCCTGCTCATATCATTCTTCGACAGATGGTTAAACACAATCACATCATCAAACCGGTTAATTAGTTCTGGACGCATAAATTTATTCAGAGCTGCTTGCGTTGCCGCTTCATCATCAGCTTTGGTAACCTTACCAAAACCTAGGCCATCAGTTTTAGCCAACACATCACTACCTAAATTGCTAGTTAAAATAATGATAGTGTTAGTAAAATCGACTGTCCGACCTTTGGAGTCAGTTAAATAACCTTCCTCTAAAATCTGAAGCAGGATATTGAATATATCTTGATTAGCTTTTTCGATTTCATCGAATAAAACTACTTGATAGGGTCGACGACGAACTGCGTCAGTCAATTTTGCCTCATCATCATAGCCAATATAACCAGCTGGTGCACCCAAGAGTCCACTGATGGAATGTTTTTCACTGAATTCGCTCATGTCGATCCTTAATAGCGAATCACGACCACCAAAGACCTCTTCAGCTAGAACTCTAGCTAATTCAGTCTTACCAACTCCGCTTGGACCCATAAAAACAAAGGAGCCAATCGGCCGACGACCGTCCGTAATGCCGCTACCAGCTCGCCTTAAAGCATTCGACACCTTTTTAACTGCCTCAGTTTGACCAATTACTCGACGATTTAATATTTTGTCCAAGTTGGCTAATTTCATGCGACGGTCACTCTCAATCTGCGCCAATGGCACGCCAGCCTTCAGACTAACAGCACGCGCCACATCATCAATTGTTAGCTTTATTTGCTTGTTGTTGCGTTTTTTACAACGATCGATTAACTGATCGGTTTTGTCTAATTCTACCTTCACTTCAGCTGCTGTCTGGTAATCTTCCGTCTCAATCGCCTGACCCAACTTGGCTAACAGCAGGCTACGTTTTTTAATGTTTTTACGATCAGCTTCGCTAGCATAATCACCCCTCACACGTACCAATGCCGCCGCTTCATCTATTAAATCAATAGCTTTGTCGGGCAGAAAACGTTCGGAGATATAACGCATCGACAAATCTACTGCCGCTTCAATCACCTCAGAATCAAATTCAGCCTGATGATGCTTGGCATATTTTTTACTGATACCTTTGAGCATAACGATCGCCTGTTCACGCGACGGTTCACGCACATCGATCGGTTGCAAACGACGCGCCAGAGCAGCATCCTTTTCAATATAACGTCGGTATTCACCAAACGTAGTAGCACCAATTAACCGAATTTGACCACGTGCCAGAGCTGGCTTAAGAATATTAGCAGCATCAATTGATCCTTCTGATGAACCAGCGCCAACTAGCAAATGAAGTTCATCGAGAAAAACTATGACATGACGATTAGCCTTTAGCTCCGCTACAATTTTATGCAGACGATCTTCAAACTCACCACGAAACTTTGTGCCAGCCACCAACCCAGTTAAATCTAACTCTACAATCTGACAATCTAACAAATTAGTTGGCGCAGCACCCGCAACAATGCGTTGCGCCAAACCTTCTACAATTGCGCTCTTACCGACACCCGGCTCACCTACTAGAACTGGATTTGATTTAGTACGGCGCGACAATACGGTAGCCAATCGCTCAATTTCCATTTCCCGACCAACCACTGGATCGAGTTTGTTTTCCGCCGCCAATCGTGTCAAATTCGTCGAGTAGCGCTGCAAAACCGAATTATGAGCTATTTTTCTTTCTCTCATAACAAATTTACGGCCATTTAGTTCGCTACGCGCCAACTCCAAAAGCTGACGATCGAAATATTTTCGCAAATTATCACGCAGAGCTTCAATGTCGGCATTTAATTTGAGTAAAAGAGCATGAGCTTGAGAATTGGTTTGCTCCAAAATAGCAAATAAGATATGCTCCGTACCAAGATAAGTTTGATTGTACTCTCGTGCTATACTCCACCCCATACCAAGTGACAGTCTAGCTGACTCACTTAGTACCTTTACGGCAGTAAAATTATCTGGTTGAATATCCGATTTAACGCCTAATAGATCACGAACCTTATCTAACGTCACGCCAGAGTCGGCTAAGAACTTAGTAGCAATTGCTTCTGTTTGTGAAAGAATTCCAATTAAAATGTGCTCTGTACCAATATAGCTACTATTAGTTAATTGTGACCACAAGTCTGCTGTTACCAAACTAGCTTTGGCATTTTCAGTTAGATTACTAATCAATTCCCCAAAATCTTCCATAAGTCACCCTTAATTATAGCATAAGGGATGTGATGATTTTAGAATTATACAAGACGTCGATTTACTGAGCGTCTTCAATAGCTGAGAGCAAGTCGTCTTCAGCATTTTTGCGCACTTTTTTAGCCTTGGTCTCAAGTGGCGTAATGTCAATCTCATAACCTGACAGGGCGCTGGCTAGCTGGACGTTCTGACCACCTCGACCAATTGCAATTGATTGCTGATCTGGTGTCACAAAAGCCTTAGCGGTTTTTGCCTTTTCATCAATCTCAACTTTAACAATTTCTGCTGGACTAAGGGCGTTGTAAATTAAGTCGGCTGGATTTTCACTATAACTAATCACATCGATCTTTTCACGATCACCGATTTCCATCATAACAGTTTGAATACGAACACCATGACCGCCAACTAAAGTACCGACTGGATCAATACCAGGCATACTTGAGGCCACAGCAATCTTAGTGCGAACACCAGCTTCACGCGCTAGAGCCTTAATTTCCACTGCACCACTCTCCATTTCTGGCACTTCACTACGAAACAATTCGATAATAAATTGCTCGTCAGCTCGACTTAAAATTAACTGCGTTCCATGCAAGCCACGATCAATTTCCTTAATTAACACCTTAATACGACTACCAATGCTATAAAACTCACCCGGAATCTGTTCACGCTTCGGAATAATTCCTACGCCTTTACCTAATTCCACATAAACCGTACCACGATCAACTCGAACAATATTGCCGTTAACCACCTCGCCAATACGACTTTCGTATTCAGTGATCATAACTTCCTTTTCAGCTTCCTTCAGTCGCTGTGTAAAAACTTGCTTAGCGGTCTGTGCCGCCACACGGCCAAATGAAGTAACCGAATGTTCATCTTCAATTACACCGCCAAGCTCGATGTCTTTTTTTATCTTTTTAGCATCTTTCAGGCTAACTTGGTTAGCTTCGTTCTCAACCTCCTCAACTACTTCACGCACTACAAAAACTGTTGCTTCACCAGTGTTGGTATTGAGAATAGCGCGCACTACTTGATCACGATCGCCATTGTCACGTCGCCAAGCCGCTGCAATCGCTTGTTCAACCACCTCTAAAACCTTCTCTTCTGATAAGTTTTTTTCATCAGCAATCACTGGCACTAGAGCCAAAAGTTGCTTTAAGTTCAATTCTTCCATATTCTTCCTTTCGTTTACCCTCTCATAAAAACATCCGACCCTTGTTGGCCGGATAATTCAGTATAATTGTATTATACAGCCTTTGATAGACTCACGCAAGCTAAAATGAAACAAACTTATGTTATCATTAATCACACAGATAACATTGCTATGAAAGATGATTTAAACCTCGCATCCATTAAGTTAACCGGACGAATTGTTTTTATTAGCGGAATTATTATATTCGCTACGCCGCTTTTAGCAAAGACTACGCTAGCGAGTACTTCTACGATAATGCCCCTAGCTATCACCCTTGTATTATACACGATAGCCCTATGCTTAAACATATTCTTGCCCATCAGGTTTGCTAGTAACAGTAAAGACAAGCACAGCACCTTAAAGGCCACAGCGCTACCGATAGCGCAAATTGCACTTGCCACAACCCTCATCGTTGATCTGTGTAATTGCGGGCCAATATCGGAAATTTTGCCAACAATCGAAGATGTTTTCGTTACAGCATCAGCCCTCTGTGCAATTCCAAAAATAGTTGCCGAGTTGCCAATGGCACCAGAGCCATCAACTGCTCAAATAATAATCCCCACTATACTAGCACTAACTGCGCTCTATATCGCCTTTTATCAAATTACAAAACAGCGACATAAAATTACCGATCAATCCTCAATTATAGTGATTGCCACCTGCTTAGTGTTTTTAATCAGTATAGCAGCCGCAATGATCTCACAGAAATCAGTCAACAGCAGCCGCCCAAGTTGCTATAAAGGTTCACTTAGCCCACCAGACCCACCAGGTCTCGCGGAATAACCAAGCGCAAACACGAGCCGTGTTAGCAGCGTTTATGCTATTATTGAGTCGTGATGGAAAAAAGCAAACCAGACGACAAGCAGCTCGCCATAATTCAATCACTTGGCAGAATAACTATTCTATTTTGTATTATACTCATTATCTTATTGTCTATCGCTATACAGCCCACCTTTATCAATCAATCTATACCAGACTCGACGATTGATAGAATTTTAGTAGCCATTTTACAGCTTGGACTAATCATATTTAATGTTACTGTAGCAACAAGACTAGCCAGCCAACCAAGCAAAAGCCGCAGGGCATTCGTTTCAATAGGTATACCGGTAACACAGCTTATGATGGTTGGTATTTTTCTAATAGACCTTAAGGCCTGCGGACTAATAAGCAAAATGTTAACCCCGTCCCCAAAACCCAGAAACAACTTATTTTACGGTGCTATTCTGCAAAAAGACCCTTCTTATGTTCGCTCCATCATACCAATTCTAATCACTGCCACAATTTTTTATATTATTTTTTATCTCATTACAAAATATCGCCATAAATTAAAAAATCGCTTTTTAATCGCTGTTGTAATAGTTATGGCATTATTTACAACTATCTATTTACACTTCGGACCGGTTAAGAGAATATCTGATTATGATCGATCAAACTACTGTGAGTTTGAAACCACCCAGTATGATTCATGCGATGGCTGTATCTACTAGACAAAACGCTTAATCTTTGCTATAATGAGTGTATTGATTGATTCTTTTTGGTTAAAAATTTGTTTTTAAGCATCGCCTTAAAAATTAATCATTAACTAATAAAATAATTTAGAAATTAAGGAAATTTCGTGGGACGAACCAGAGTAAAAAACGTGTCAGGTGCGACGCGAGCGCCAAAGCCTAATCTTAAGCGTGGTATTAAGCCACGTACTGGGCAGCCAAAAAATCAGCCCAAAAACCAAAAAACACCTGCTAAAACGCGACCAAAAGTTCAAGTTACAACTAGCGTACGTCGTGGTGAAGTAATTCGCGCTCAGCGCATGCTAGCTAGTGATGTGACCATGCGCGCCACTCAACACGTTATTAATAATCCTGTTAATAAGTCAATCTTTAACGGCAACAAAGGCAAGCAAATTTCACCGATTGCGCTAAAGAAAACCCGACCGCATCTAAAAGCCGTCAGAATTATTCCGCTTGGTGGTTTGGGAGAAGCCGGCATTGGCAAAAACATGACGGTGATTGAGTATGAAAACGAATTGGTAGTAATTGATATGGGAACCATTTTCCCCGATGCCAATGACTACCCAGGTATTAATTACATGGTGGCAGACATTAGCTACTTAGAAAAAAATCGCCATAAGATTAAAGCCTTCCTGTTTACTCACGCCCACCTAGATCACATTGGCGCAACTAAACTAATCTTGCCCAAATTTCCTAATATACCAGTTTATGGTACTGCCTTTACAATTGGCATGATTCAGCGACAAATATCTGAATTGCCACAAGAATACAACATTACTTATCAGACTATCGATCCATTCACCAAACACCAAGTAAAGATTTCGGAACACTTCAGCATTGAGTTTGTGCACGTACTACACTCTATTCCTGGAGCGGTAGCAATTGTAATACGCACTCCCAACGGTGTAATTGTTCATTCTGGCGATTGGCGTTTCGAACAGCAGCCAATCAATAAACCATTCGATATGCCAAGACTATTGGAGATTGCTCAAAAAGAAGGTATTGATTTGCTACTTAATGAATCGACTAATATCGATTCACCCGGCACTCATCCAATAACTGAAGTAGAAGTTGGCGACAACATTGGTGAAGTTATGGATCAGTTCCCTAATAGTCGCATTATCGTCAGCTGCTTCTCTTCACAAATTTACCGTATTGGACAAATACTCAAGCAAGCTCATGCTCACGGGCGTAAAGTAGCCTTTTCAGGTTTTAGTATGATTAGTACCGCTGAAATCGCACTCCGCACCCAAGAACTTAAAGTACCAAAGAACACTGTGATGAAAATTGAGGACATCGTTAAGCTGCCCGACAGTCAAGTCACAATTATCTGTACCGGCAGCCAAGGCGAACTAAATGCCGTACTAAATCGTATGGTCAGTGGTGCTCATAAATATATCAAGATTAAGGGGACCGACGTTATACTCTTCAGTTCCAACCCGATTCCTGGCAATGAACCACAAATAGTTAACACAATCGATGGTCTACTGCGTGAAGGCGCTAGTGTAATTCAAAATAACCGTTCTCATCTAACCGGAATTGGGTTAATTCATTTATCTGGACATGCCTATTATGATGATCACGTGATTTATGTCAAATCGCTACATCCACGCAACTACATGCCAATTCATGGCCAATTCTTCATGCTAGAACACAATGCTGAAATGGCTCACAACGTTGCCGGCATTCCTAAAGAAAACATTCTGGTTTGTGATAACGGCGATATAGTCGAACTACTGCCAGATAAAACAATTCGAAAGAATGGCCGCATTCATGTTGGCAGTGTAATGTTTGACAATTCTGATAACGAGGTCAATGATGCTGTAGTTAAGGATCGACTACATATCTCTTCGCAGGGAATTGTAGTTTTAGTTATGTTAGTTAATAAAAAGACCGGTCGACTAGCAAAGACCCCAGACATCATTTCTCGTGCTTTTATCTATTTGAAAGATAATGAGGAGTTGATGAGTCGTATTCGACACTACCTAAAAATTAAGATTGAGAAGGATGGTCGTAGTGCTGATGACTTGAAGGAATTAAAGGAAGAGATAAAAGACGACGTATCACAAATTCTCTACGACGAAACCGGCCATACGCCAATTGTCATACCGGTCATAAACCTATTTTAATATGAATAAAACCATACCCGTTTTTGTCATTGCTGGTTTCTTAGGATCAGGCAAAACTACATTTGTAAATCAACTCTTAACTCAAGCCAGTGGCTACAAAGTTGGCATGATCGTCAATGATTTTGGTAAAGTTAACGTTGATGCCGCATTAGTGGAGAAACAGGTTGATGAACTGGTTAGTCTATCAAATGGCTGTTTATGCTGTAGCCTATCTAACGAACTTGACGACTCATTAAGTCAACTGACTGATAGTAATAAAGATTTGGATTTTATTCTAGTTGAAGCTAGTGGATTAGCTGACCCAATGCAAATGGTTGAATTAGTCCTAAACAGTAAAAGTAAAAAAGTGTACTTCCAAGATATTATCTACCTGATTGATGCTGTTAATTTTACCGACTTATGGCGCAACGAAACCTATCGCGCTAACCAAGGCTTAAGAATTGCTAAAATCGTTTTAGTCAACAAAGTTGATTTATCTAACCCCGATCAAATAGCGCAGATTGAAGCTATTGTGCGAGAAGTTAACCCCCGCGCCCTAATTGTACCGACTAGTCAAGCACAATTTGATTACCGCCTACTGGTTGATCAAAAGACTACTAGCCACCAGCTTAAAATTGGCCAAACCAATCACCATAATCATAAATCGTATGGTAACTACACTAGTTTTGATTTTCATGAGACTAGACCACTTGACCCACTCAAGACAACAACTTTTTTGAACAACCTACCAAACAACATCTACCGCGCTAAGGGCTGGATGAATTTTGGTAAAAAAGCCAAGGGACACAAAATACTACTTCAGTTAGTTGGTCGACAGCATCAATTAAAAGCTGTTCCATTGAAAGACAATGAGAAGCTATTAACTGAGTTAGTTTTTGTTGGCGTCAATATTAACGAAGAAGATCTACTGAATAAGCTCCGGCAATTAATTGACGAAGACCCAGGTAATGTGACTAACGAAAATCGTGTTAGCGTGGAATATTTTCGCTAGAAATTGGGCAGCGTTGCAACACTTGTTGCATGGCTAACTTTTCCGCTTCTGTTACCCACAAGCCATAATCTAACTTAACTTGGATTTGACGCGATACATAGGCACAGCGGAAAAGTTTATTTGATGGCAGCCAACTAGCCGCATCACTATCAACCTTAGCCTGATTTGCCTCGCGACTAACTGCTACTAAATTATTTGGGTCGTTGTAAAATTTATAACGCTTCTCTGAATCCCAATCTTGTGCGCCTTTTTGCCAGGCATCACTAACTGCTACAATATGATCAATTTGGATTTCTTGACTAGTCGCTGGACCATACTCAAAGATAATTTCCTTACCAGTGTACGGATCTTGTAGTATACCTGATATAACCCGACAATTATCGTCAATAATTATGTCTGTTAAATCGCGTTTTAGAACTAAGTTGCGCATTGAACACTTACCTAAAATCTGCCAAGTACTGGCAAACAAAGCTCGATCATAGCCAGTTTTCGGCGCTCGACCTTTAACCTCTAATTTCTCTAATAATTCTAAGCTGGTCTCGTCAGACTGAACTGCACTAGCAACACTTAAATCATATTGCATAAACTCACGCCAAAGCTTAGCAATATTTGCCCGAGAATCCGGCCCCAACCCCATTAAAACAGCAATTATCCCACCAACTATGGTCAGAATAGCCGCTAGGCGCCGACGCTTATGGTTTATCATGGTTCCATTTTAACACAACCACCTTTTCATCACTCCGTGCTCGACACGGAATCCAGTTTTATCTTCAAATTGGTAGATTCTGAATCAAGTTCAGAATGACAATAAAAAGCTAGTCGGCCAGTTCAGTAGTTGCTTCGAGGGGAATCTTGAGTTACGACGAAAGCTTAGCGCCGATGACCCTGTAACGACAGACGTCATCAAGCGTCCCCGAGAAGTAACTATCGAACAGAGGCCGATTTATAGCTGGATAGCGGGCGTAGTCAACGCGTCTCTCGCAAGGAACTATGGACATCAGGCCAATTAAGTTAACTATTGTGGTATGGCTATAAATTAACGCAATAAAATCTTACCTAAATTGATGCTACAATATACAGATATGGAACGCTTAACTAAACTATTTCAGCCTGAGCATTATCAGCTAACTTTTGATATTAATCAAAAGAAACGAACCTATCGTGGTATTGTTCGCCTAGAGGGATGTAAAACTAGCCCAGAAATTACTCACATCAAACTTGACGCGGTTGATTTACAAATCGAACAAGTTCTTGTTAACCAGACTGAGGTTGAGTTTAGTTATAACCAAGAACAGATTACCATCCCAACAACCGAGGATAGCAAGCAGCAGATTGAAATTAAATTCTCGAACAACATTACTGAACAAATGTACGGAATTTATCCATGCTCGTATATTTTTGAGGGCGACAAAGAAGAAATTATCGCCACGCAGTTTGAAAGTCATTATGCCCGCTACGCCTTTCCTTGTATCGATGAGCCAGCCGCTAAAGCAACTTTTACCTTAACTTTAGTAGTTGACGCTGACCATACTGTCTTATCTAACACTCCAGTCGTCAAGCAAATCACAAAGCGTAATCGACAATTGGTGCGCTTTGAAACCACACCAAAAATGAGTTCCTACACGCTCGGGTTCGTAATTGGTAAATTGATTAAAATCAGCGGACTAACTAAATCTGGTATCGAAGTCAACGCCTACGCCAGTCGAGCTCATCAACCAGAAGAACTGGAATATGGTCTGCGGGTTGCAATCGACTCACTTGACTGGTATGAGCAATACTTTGGTGTATCGTATCCGTTACCAAAATGTGACCACGTTGCTCTACCAGACTTTGCCGCTGGTGCTATGGAAAATTGGGGATTGGTGACCTACCGCGAAGCTCTATTTCTAGTTCAGCCCGACACGCCGATTGATTTAAGAACCAGTATAGCAACTGTAATTACACACGAGTTAGCTCACATGTGGTTTGGCAACTTAGTTACTATGTGGTGGTGGGATGAATTGTGGCTCAACGAAAGCTTGGCTAGTATACTCGAAATCAAATGTCTAGATGCTATTCGCCCCCAGCTGCAAGTTGGTGATAATTACTATGCTGGCACACTATTTAGTGCCTTAAGACGTGATAGTCTACCAGGGGTTCAGCCAATTATTACACCGATTAATCAACCAGAGGAAATAAGCACTATTTTTGATGGTGCAATCGTCTACTCTAAGGGCGCTTGCTTAATGTATATGATTGAAAGTTGGGTTGGTAAAGAAATTTTTCAGACTGGACTGCAATATTATCTAAAAAAACATTCCTACGCCTGTGCTTCGACTAAGGATTTCCTAAAAATATTCCAACGTCTGTCACAGCAACCAGTTAATCAAATAATTCAGAAGTGGCTTAATCAACCTGGCTTTCCCTTGATTGAAACTAATAGGAACTGGCAAATCAGACAAAGGCAATTTGGTTACAAGACTGAGCAAACTTGGCAAATTCCCTTAAACCTAGCGGACAAGAAGCTGGTTCTAGAAGAGAGTGTTAAAATCGCCCCTCAAGTTATAAACGCCGACGGCGCAACTTACGCCGTAGTCAAATACGACGATACAATTCTAAACGAGATATTACCGCAGATAATTAACGGCGATCAGATATCGCAATACTATTTTCTTACCAGCCAACTACTGCTCGCTGAGCGGAGCTATCAGCCATACGCTAGCCTAGTGCCACACATTAACAGTTTTAGTCATAGCTCAAATCAACTGACTTGGCTAGCTTTGGCACGCATTGTCAATAATCTACGGGTTGTTGTAGCTGATAACAAGCTGGGTCAAAGTGATCTAAATCAGCTAGCAGGAAGCCTAGCTGCAGCAAAACTCAATCAGACTGGCCTGCTGCCACAACCTGAAGAGTCAATTAACAGCTATCGATTGAGAAGTACTCTGGTGGATTTGGTAGTTGATGCGCGCGAAACTGAGACATTAAATGATTTAAGCTCACGTTTTAATCCAAATTTTGACCAAATTGACGCCGACCTTAGGCCAAATATTATTGCAGCAAAATTACTATCATCCAGCGACAATAATGAGCTTATTAACCAACTATTTTCAAGTTATCAAACGACTACTAATCCAGACTTGAAAGATGACATCATGACTGGCTTAGCCTACGCCCCTAAGCAAAGTGAACTCGAAATTATTGTTCAGCAATTTAATAATCGCGAGATTATTAAGCCGCAGGATATTATCATGTGGTATGCCTGTCTTGTTAGACAAAGAACTGGCCGATCATTAGCTTGGCGTTGGCTGCAGGACAATTTTGCCAATCTAATAGATTTATTTCAAGCAAGTGGCGACCATGGAGATTTTATCAGGATTACTGCCGCTACGTTTAGTACGCCAGAACAGTTGGCTGAGTTTAAGAACTTTTTCACACCCTACCAAGAAGACCCAGTATTGCAACGCGAAATTAAAGTTGGAATTAAACAAATAACATCAAAAGTAAACCTTATAAATAAACAACAAAAATTGGTAGCTCAAGCACTTAGGTCAGCACTATCTAGCCACAACAGCTCATCAACCGCCAACTCTTTGGCTGATGAACCGTAGATAGAAACCACACCGATTCCAATCTGGTAGTTGGCAAATTCGGGTTTTTGCAAGATTACTTGACCAGCTCGCTTTAAATGCTGAAGCTTCTTTTGGTTGATTGCCGCCTGTCCACCACCAAAATAATCACTTTGTCTAGTCTTAACCTCGATTAATCCAATTAGGTCGTCTTTTTTCACTACGACATCAACTTCAAAAAACTTAGTTCGCCAATTGCGTGTTAAAATTTTATAACCCCGCTCTACCAACCATCGTTCGGCCAAGTCCTCCCCCGCCTGCCCAATCGAATTAACTGTGTTAGATTCTGAACATAATTGAGCAATTGGCCGATAAGACCAGCGATGCACATCGGAGGCACCAAATTTTTGTAACATCTCTCTATGTAGTTTTGTACCATAACCAACATGCTTCGAAAATTGATAACAACCATACCTTTCATCTAAATCCAATTCCGCCATCATTCGGTCACGAGCAACTTTAGCTAAAATTGCCGCTGCCGAAACCGAGGGCACAAGAAGGTCAGCTCGTTTCATAACCGTAACTAAACTACTGCCTAAAAAGTCCACTGTACCATCAATAATAATTCTTCGATAAGCCTTTGAATCAATCTTTGCTACTGCACGCTTGGTCGCTAACTTTAATGACTGCGACAGGCCGATGGTATCAATTTCTACTGGACTTACCCAGCCTAAACTAAAAGCTAGAGCCGATTGTTTAATGATCGGCTCTAGTTTCAGTCGATTAGACTTGGTTAAACGCTTGCTGTCTGTCAAGTGGTTGATTGAATGATCGTCGGGTAAAACACAAGCACCAACTACCAGCGGACCAGCCCACGCCCCACGCCCAACCTCATCGATACCTAGAATCATTAAAAGCCGCGGTAATCGTGCTCAGTAAACATCTGCTCGATGCCATCAACTGAGCGTCCATAATTATTAAGATCGTCAACTATTTTTCCGTTCTCAACATAGAAGAATTGCGGCGTACCAAATCGCTTTTGACTATCCTCCTCGGCCATATTGTTTTCAACTAAAAAGTCGAAGATGGCAGCATAATCAGCGTAAATTTCGTCACTCGCCCCAGGTACGCAAGTATATCCAGCCTCAATTCTATAAATCAAATCACGATTATCGTTTTTGTCTTCATGATTAGCCAAAAAATCACTCATCACTTGCTCTAAATTCATACAATAGCCACAATCGCGACAACCAATGTAAAACATCTGCTTACCATCGACTTGCTTCAATTTCTGAACTGCCTCAGCATACCCTAGGGTTTTAAATGGATTATCTGGGTTATCAACACTAAACTCTTCTGATGAATCTGATCCTGATAGCATGCCTAAGCTCGTCGAAGCCTCTGGCTTAGAATTAAAAGCAAAGTAAATAATTCCAACTGCCACTAAAAGCATTAATCCGCCTGTGACACATTTTATTTTATTATCGTTTGTAATATCTGACATAAACTCCCCTTATATAGAAAACCCGGGATGAGCGGGTTTTTAATCAATTTATTTATCGTTTTTAGATTCAGCTTCAGTCTCAGATTCAGTTTTTGTTTCAACCTCAGACTTTTCCACCTCGGAAATTTCGTTGACGGCCTCGCGATCAAACTCTGTACCCTTTAGTCTTTCACCTTTACCACGACGATCGCGTAGGTAATTCAAGCTATTACGACGCACCTTTGAGCGCTTTGTCACTACAATTTTCTCGACTAGCGGACTATGTAACAGGTAGCTTTTTTCGACGCCAACACCCGAAGTTACTTTTCGCACTGTAATACGAGCTGTGTTACTATCCTTGTTAGAAACGCGAATAACCGTTCCTTCAAACATCTGCACACGTTCTTTGCCACCCTCTTTAATACGCTGATAAACCTTCACTGTGTCACCGCTTCTCACATCAACTACTGTTGGTTTTTTCTGAGAATCACTGACCTTTTTTAGCAATTCCAAACTCATCTGAGCCCTCTTTAACCTTTGTTTAATTAATTCAGTGCCTCATTATATCACAGTTGAGCACTGATTTAAAGTACTCGATTAACCTCTTCTAAAGTCGTCTTACCCTCTAACGCCATCAATATGGCCTTTTCTAACATGGTCAACATACCCGCTTTACGTGCCATATCTTCAATCTTCTCAGCATCGATATTTGTCGCTTGCTGGTGGATTAAACTTCGCACTTCACGATTGACTAGCAGCTGTTCCATTACACTGGTACGCCCTGAATATCCAAAAGGATGGTCATCTGTCGGCACAGGCTTGTATAATTTCATATCCTTGGTTAGTGGTTGTTTTATTTTATCTGGCACACGCTTTAACTTTTCTTCAATCCATTTGCGCTCTTCGTCAGATGGTTTATAAGCTTTACGAGTCTTTGGTACTAAGGTCCGCACTAAACGTTGAGAAATCACCAAACGAATCGCAGAAATAAAAACTGGATTAACACCAATCATGTCAATCATACGAGCAAAAGCAGCGGCAGCACTATCGGCGTGAAAAGTTGCTAAGACTAAGTGACCAGTAATAGATGCCTGAATCGCTGTCCGCGCCGTGTCGACATCACGAATTTCACCAACCATCACCACATCTGGATCAAGTCGTAAAACTGAACGAAGTCCAGTAGCAAAATCGGCGCCCTTCGTAGAGCGAATTGGAATTTGAGTAATACCAGTAATACCAAACTCAACTGGATCCTCCAAAGTAATAATTTTACGATTAGGGTGGTTTAGAGCATTTAAAATACTATAAAGCGTAGTAGATTTACCGGAACCAGTCGGTCCAACCACCATCACCAAACCGCGTGGACGCTTAATAACATCCTCAATTTGTTCTTTTGATTCATCATCTAAACCTAGTGAATCAAGATTTAAGAGAGATTCGTCAAAAGTAAATAAGCGCATTACAGCATCCATACCGTACATCGTAGGCACGATTTCCACACGTAAGTTTGCCACTCGCTCTCCACCATCTTCCAAACGAGACACCTGTTGAATACTACCTGATTGAGGTGTGGTGGCGGCGGTTGATAGCCCAGAACGACTAGCTAATTCACCCACTAAGATTCGGTAGCGCTCTTTATCGATGTTGGCAACTGGATGAAGCGCACCGTCGACTCGAAAGCGAATTCGAATCTTATTACGCATGTTTTCAATATGAATATCACTGGCTTTTAACTTCTCAGCTTGACTAATTAAAAAATCAAATAATTGATCAGCTCGGACAGTATTTAGAGTTTCCGAAACTGCTTTGATAGTCTCGCTATCCCCCTCAGATGCAATCTTGATATCGTCATAGATTACCTTCTTTGGCGGATCGTAACGTCGAAGCATGGCACTAAAAGCACCCTCACTAATTAAGACAAAAACAACATTCTTACCCTCGTCATTGTATTTCTGCTTGGTTTCAGCAATGAAAGACTGTGGAGTTCGCGAAGTGATTCCAAACTGAAACGGCGCACGTCCTTCAGCTAAGGATAGTGGCACAACCTGGTTAGCTTTCATCTCTTCAATTGTGAAAATATCTTTATAGAGTTCCAAATCATTTTCTAAGGGGCGCAAATCCAAATAGCGGAAACCTAAGATACTGGCTCGACGAGCAGTCGCCAATTCGTCATTATCACGACGCTCTTTTTGTGTTCTATCTTCGTCACTGTTCATCATTTCCATTTTAGCAAAAAGCTTATGTTTTTAACAGTGATATAATTAACCTTATGCCAAAAATCGCTCTACTTTTACATAATATTCGGTCTACCTACAATGTTGGATCGATTCTTCGCACCGCAGAAGGTTTTGGGGTTGAACAAATTATTTTATCGGGCTACACGCCTTATCCCGAACAAGCAAACGACGAACGCTTACCTCATTTACGCCAAAGGCTTACTAAACAAATCCATAAAACCGCCCTAGGTGCTGAAAAAATTCTAGCTAGCCAATACGTCAAATCACCCGAGAACATCATCCAGCAATATCGCCAAAGGGGCTATAAAATTGTTGCTCTAGAGCAAACTAAGAATAGCCACAAACTGCCAAATTATCAGACACCAGACAAAGTTTTGTTGATTTTGGGCGAAGAAGTTAACGGCATACCACTAGGAATATTAAAATTATCCGACGAAGCCATCGAAATCCCGATGGTTGGACAAAAAGAATCATTCAACGTATCAGTCGCAACTGGCATCGCACTCTATCATTTATTTTTAAACCCAAAACTAGTAAATAACTAGGGCGTAAACCAACCAGTAAGACAGAGGCTTTGGCGGTTACGACCGACAGCGAAGTGCAAACTACTCCATAACTTGTAGTCCGTAACCCATGGCGAAGGAGTACGACAGGCTGGTCAAACGTCTCTGGATGGCTGGTTGGTTGAAAGCCCGAGAAAATATATGTCGTCGGCCTGATGTTCAACAACTCCCCATCAGACACGCGTCGACAACGCCTGTCGTCTCGTGAAGTTCGCGCTAACTCTCGTCGTAACTGCAAGATTGTCTGCTGAGAAGTTGTTGAACCAGCCATACAGAATAGCAAAGGACAACACAAATCAGTCGGTTGATTGTAAGCCCGATGAGCGATTGTATATAGGCAACACCAGCAAGGCCATTAAGATTTAGTCTTTAGCACAACAGATGAATCGCCCAGGAGCCGCTTTAACGAATCAACTAAATTATCCGACCCATTAACTCGAAATGGTAAGCGTACCGCCGAGCGATTCTCTTCACCAATTACTAATATAACCTGATGTGATCCGTTATTTTCTTGGCAATAATGACGAATCTGCTCTAGTTCAGAAGTTTTATAATCATTACTGATCTTCAAATAAAGAGTCGTTGACGAAGTTGGCGTAGATTTAGATATATCCGATAATTTGGTTGTGATTTTCTTAGCTTTTTCCGGCTTCTGACGCATAGCCTCTGGTAAATATTCTTTATTAATCTTGAGGTGACGCTTATTGCGCCAAGTCGGCTCATAGTTTTTAATTGTTTCTTCATTTAGTTCGACAATTTCATTAGCAATAACCTTAGGTTCTGCTAGATTACCATTGCGATCTTTAGAATTAACCCGCCCCTTAATGGTAACGATCTTATCTAATTCTAAAATCTCTCTATATTCTTCGAAGATTCTTGGAAAAACAACCACTTCAATCGACGCCGCCTTATCTTCCACGGTCATGAAAGCCATTTTGTCGCCTTTTTTTGTAAGAAGCTCGCGTAGCTGTGAAATCGTACCACCAACTGTAATATCACGACCATCATGCTCACTAATAAGTTGGGAAATATCATGAGTTTGCTCTTTTAAATAACGCTCGAACTTATCTAATGGATGGGCACTTACATACAATCCCAGCAACTCTCGTTCCCAAAGCAGTCGCTCTCGATCAGTCGCTTTAATTTGAGCAGGCATTAGTTCTAGGTCAGGCATCGTCTCACCCAACGCACCAAATAGGTCAGCCTGACCACTTAGGGTGTCACGAGCTGACTTCGACATGTAATTTTGAATTAACTCTAAGTTCTCTAAAATATCTGATCGATCGGCAAAATCATCAAAGGCACCGGTTTTAGTTAAAGCCTCCCAAGCCTTGCGATTGAATTTACTGCCAGCCATGCGCTTCGCAAAGTCAGCAATCGAGGTAAATTTACCGTTTTTCTTACGCTCTTCTGTTACCTCTTCTACCACCGCCATGCCAACACCCTTAACTGCAGCCATACCAAAGCGTATTTTATTAGCACCCGGCACAATAGCAAATTCAGCAAAGGACTCATTAATATTTGGTGCTAACACCTCAATACCAGCTCGGTTACACTCAGAAATCATCATCGCCAAACGCTCCGTGTCATCACGTGCGTTAGTCATGAGGGCCGCCATAAAGGCACTAGTGTAATTAGCCTTCAAATAGGCCGTCCAGTACGCCACCAAAGCATAACAAGCAGCGTGTGATTTATTAAAACAATAGTTAGCAAATTCCTCCAACTGAACCCAAAACTTTTCCGCTACTCGTGGGTCAGCACCGCCGTGCTTAACCGCTCCCTCAACAAATTCCACCCGAATTGACTTCATTAGATCAATTTTCTTTTTACCAACCGCTTTACGCAATGTGTCAGCCTGACCACCAGTAAAACCACACCAATCTTTTGAAATCTGCATAAATTGCTCTTGATAAACTAGAATACCGTAAGTATTTTTGAGTGCTGGCTCCATGGCTGGATCGAGATAAGTAATTTTCTCCTGACCATGTTTACGCTTAATGAAACTTTCAATAAACTGCATCGGCCCAGGGCGATACAGCGCCACCATGGCAATAATATCTTCGAATTTATCCGGCCTAAGCTCGCGCAGATACTTTTTCATACCAGCTGATTCAAGCTGAAATACGCCAGTTGTATCACCACGTTGAAATAACTTAAAAGTCTCTGGGTCATCAAGTGTTAGTTCGCTGACATTAATGTCTTTTTGATATACCTTACGAATAATTCGTAAGGTGTTATTGATAATAGTTAAGTTAGACAGTCCTAAGAAATCCATCTTAAGAAGACCAATCTCCTCAATCTCACCCATTGGGAATTGAGTAGCAATAACACCTTTCTGAGCACGCTCAAGTGGCACATATTTTACTAAGTCATCGGGGGCCACCACTACACCACAGGCATGAACACCGTGTGAACGAATTGTTCCTTCTAGACGCATAGCATAATCAATAATCTCCCTCGAGCGAGGGTTGGTTTTGTATTCGTTCTTAAGATCCGGGTCTTCCTTTATGCTCTTAGCTAGTGGTACATGTCGCCCTTGCGCTAGAGACGGAATCATTTTGCTTAACCGATCGGCTTCAGCATAGGGTACTTCCAACACTCGAGCTACATCGCGTACCGCCTGACGGGCGGCCATTTTACCAAAAGTACCGATATTTGAGACCTTTTCGGCACCATACTTTTCAACACAATAATTTACCACCTCATCACGACGATCATCCTGAATGTCAATATCAATGTCGGGCATACTAATACGGTCTGGGTTTAGAAATCGCTCAAAGAGTAAATCGTACTTCAATGGATCAAGGTCAGTAATCCCTAAACAGTAGGAAATAATTGAACCAGCGGCTGAACCACGCCCTGGACCAAAGACAATACCCTGTGACTTACCCCAATTAATAAAATCCTGTACGATTAGAAAGTAACCGTCGTATTTCATACCATCAATTACGCCTAACTCATAGTCCAAACGCTCCGATGTCTCAACCCCAATTAGTTTCTTAACTTGGTCGATTGATAATGGTTTGGTATCGAATTCTTCGGGGGTCATGCCGCCATAACGAATCGCTGCTCCACGATAAGTTAATTTATCTAAATAAGCCTTATCGCTAGTTTCACCTTCTGGTAATGGAAATTGCGGAATTAAAATACCACCCAGTTCAATTTCGACATTACAACGGTCAGCAATTTCCTTAGTATTACGAATCGCTTCTGGAAACTCTTCACCCCAACGTTCAATAATGTCCTTTGGATCGGTGTAGTAAAGTTCAAAATCTTTCAGCGACATTCGTCGTTCGTCACTCAAAAACGCACCGGTACCAACACATAGTAGAATCTCGTGTGTTTGACGGTCAGCTAGGTCTAAATAGTGCCCATCACAAGTAACCACTAGTGGCAACTTGAGCTCCTTGGATAATTTAACTAGACCCTCATTAACAATCGTCTGGTCTCTAAATGGTGCGGGTGATTTCGGATGACCATGATCTTGCATTTCCAAATAAAATCGATTACCAAATACTGAATAATACCATTTGGCTAGCTTCTTTGCCCCTATGTAATCATCATTCAAAAGCCGACGAGCTATCTCACCACTGCCACAACCAGACAGGCAGATTATGCCTTCATTATGTTTCTCTAGAATATCGTGATCAATCCGAGGACGATAATAATAGCCTTCTATATTAGCTTGTGATGATAAATACATTAAATTGCGATAACCCGTGGCGTTCATCGCCAATAGCGTCAGATGAAAACTATTCTTGTCAAACTGGGGGTCACGATCAGCCATGGTGCGAGCCGCTACATAAGTTTCGATACCTAAGATTGGCTTAATTCCCGCATCACGAGCAGTCTTGTAGGTGTCCAACACCCCACTCATCGTACCGTGGTCAGTAATTGCTACCGCTTCCATGCCAAACTCTTTGGTGCGATTAACTAACTCGTCAACCTTAGTCATACCATCGAGCACACTATAATGGGTATGATTATGTAGATGAACAAAATCCGCTGGCTTCAAACCATGCGGTCCAACAAATTCTCCAGTCACCTTCTCTCCCATAACTATCTTTAATTATACACGAAAAACACCACCATCTAAACCGCATGCAGCCCACAAAAAATACAACCTAATTTTTAAAAGCCGCCAAACTTGACGGCTTTGGGGTAGCTACAGATATTAACTTCAAGTCGATCCAAGACTAAACACATCACCAGCTAGGTCAACATGATATTTCCAAAAACGAGCAGGAATAAATCCTATCGTATCGACTCCGTACAAAACATCTTCCGACACACCATCTTTGAGCGCTAAGTGATTATTCCCATCTTTTTCTTTTGTAAATTCCAAAACTCAGAATTCTCTCTTGAGAAGTATCTATCAAAAAGCTTAAATAGCTTATCTACATACTTATCTTAATCTGAATGAGATGTTTCTTTGCGATTCTCCTGCCTTGTGATTAGTAATTAGCAAAGAAAAAGCGGGCCGAAGAATGGCCCGCTTTATGTGGTTAATACTAGTGAGACTGTGTGGTAATAGCTCCGACCTCCTGATTCTTACTTCTAATCCACGAAAAAAGCTTTTTCACAGCAATGAAAAATGGAATCCAAGCTAGCTGGTTATTTAGCAATACCGCAACTGTAATTGATACAACCAATATACAATACCAAGTTACACCAATTTTAGCTGCTTCGTTGCGACTCTCGTGGTCACAGCAGGAACTGTTAGTATTATAGTTCCATAAGGTAGAGATATAACACGTGTCTGGTTCTGCAAGCTCGATAGCTAATACTACAATTGAGCTAAGCAAGAACATTATAAGTGCCACTACAGCTTCATCGTACAACCCAACAAGAGATAACGAAATTGCACCCGCGCCCGAACAAACAGTTAATGGATAACTGAACAGCATAACAAAAGGAGTTGCTATTATTGATAAAATAATTAACACCTCCTTAGCTACTTTCGGTATCGCTTTTACCCAAGAAACACTGAACCTCAGTCCATCTTTTTCATTACTCATTTTCACCACAAAGAGCACCTCCTTTTTTACTAGGTCACCCAAGGCAACCCGTCCGCTACCTATCATGATCGTTTTTTATATTTTTGTCAAATAAAAACACCCTGCAAGGGTGCTTTTATTAATTTTCTAGTATTCTACTTATTGAACTTCTTCTTAGCAGCCTTAACCGCTTCGCTTGATTCTTTTTTAGCCTCTTCAAAGACCTCTTTTGTGTCTTCCTTAACTTTCTTTAGAAACTTTTTAGTAGATTTTTTCATCTGTGTACCTGATACGGCAGCCTGATCCTTGACGCCCTCTAACTTTTCTCCAGCCGAGTCTGCCAATCTTTTACCACGCTCCGATATGTCTTCAGCTGTGTCCTTAGTCTTAGCTTTAACCTCCTCTAGCTTAGCTTTAGCATCAGCTTGGTTTTCCTCGCCGCTCTTAGGTGATTTGAATAGCGCCACAATCGCACCAACTGCTGCGCCTAGCGCTGCGCCCAAGACAAATGACCTTCCTCTTCCTTTTTTCCCTGACATACTATTTGTCTCCTTTATTTTTTTTAGATTTTTTGTCCTTTTTATCTTCCTCAAAATAGCTTTGAACTTTCCGGCTAATCCCACCAGCAAAGGCGCGAAAAAATGCCGGCGACGCTACCGCAGCTAAACCTGAAATAATATTCTTAGCGGTGTTAGAAACATTATTGATGTTTTCCGTTGCCTCCTTAGCCTGTTTAGCGATTTTTATCAGATAAACTACCAGTATGATTGAGATAATTAGGAAAACAATCAAAACTACTGATAGTATTATAATTAATACACTCGCTGCGTCGTTCAATGTAATCTCCTTGTTGAGCTTATGGTTTTATTGTACAACCAATTTGATTATTTGCCAACTTTTTCACGAATATAGTCGATAAATGACTGACCGAGACTTTCATGCTCAATACCAAAATCAATAATTGTCTTGAGATATTCCAACTTATCACCGGTATCATAAAATTTACTATTTTTGATTTCACGCGCATAAACCCCAAGACCATTATCAATCATGTGCTGTATAGCGGGCTGAATCATCAGCTCACCCTCACCATCAAATTCATCGGCAGTTTGTTGTAAATACTTTAATATTTCCGGTGTGAATAGAAACTCGCTAACACTAGCTAAATCGCTTTTGGCATTTTCTTTGCCTGGTTTTTCATCGATGCCACTAACTTTTATGGTCGCATCATCCACCCACTCGCCCGCTGCAATGCCATACTTGTCGTATTCGTCACTACTTCGCACTTTTTTACAAGCCAAAACGCTACCGCCGTATTTCTGATAAACATTAATTAGTTGCTTAGTATTGCTTTCGCTACCATAAAAGAAATCGTCTGCCCATTTATAGATAAAAGGCTCATCGCCAATCAAGTGTGCTGCACAAAGTAGTGGTGTGGCATTACCATAAGGTCCTTTTTGGCGCACGTAAGTAAAAGTGGCTAAATCAGCTAAAGCATTAATCTCATCAATTAAATGAGCTTTTTTGGCACCGCCAGCTCGCAAGTTAACTAATAACTCTTCGCTCGGAATATCAAAATGATCTTCAATAGCTCGCTTACTGCTATTACCTACAATGATTATGTCTTTTATACCAGCCTCAACTAGTTCTTCCACTACATACTGAATGATTGGCTTGTCAATAATCGGCATCATCTCCTTTGGCATTGCTTTAGTCTGTGGCAAGAACCGCGTCCCGAATCCAGCCGCAGGAATCACCGCCTTAGTTGGTTTTCTTAGCTTTTTAGATGCACTCATATAACTCCTTGTTATTTTAGTTTATCTCTTAATATCTTTTGAACAATCTGTGGATTAGCTTGACCTTTAGAGACTTTCATAACTTGACCAACAATAAAGCCCATTGCCTTTACGTTACCGGCCTGAATATCTCTGACAGCGTTTTGTCCAGCCTCAGACGCCAGAACTTCATCAATAAATGCTTCGATTGCACTATCGTCGTTGGTTTGGATTAATTGTTTACGTTCAGCAATTGCACGTGGTGAATCATTTGATGTCTGCATCTCCAAAAAGACTTCTTTAGCAGCAGTTGAGCTCAACTCATTAGCATCAACCATCTTTGATAATTCAATCAGATATTTATCGTTGATTTCGCCCCTAGAACGCACCAGCTCATCAGCATCGCCCTGCTCATTCAATAATAGAAACCAGAAAGCAATTCGTCGTGTTGTTTCAATATCAGTTTTCTGATAAATTGCGTCAATCGCCCGTGCTAAATCAGGTGATGATAAAAGGGCATCAATCACAGTATGATCTAATTTCATTTCCTGCCATACTGCGCGATAATAGTTTGGCAACTTCGGCATTTTAGCTAAAATTTTATCAATCATTTTGTCACTCAGGACAATTGGCGGAACGTCAGGATCGGGCATGTAGCGATAATCCTGTGCTTCCTCTTTGGAGCGTTGCGAAAAAGTCTTTTGCTTAGATTCATCAAAACCACGCGTCTCTCGAGCTATTTCTTTACCAGCCTCTAATAAATCAACTTGACGATAGAATTCATACTCAGCCGCACGCTCCACGCTTTTAAACGAGTTAAGATTTTTAATCTCAGCTCGCTTACCCAACTTCTTTGCGCCTTTTTTAGCAACTGAAATATTAACATCAAAGCGCATATTGCCATTATACAAATCACCTATTGTTACACCAGCGAAAGTCATTAGACGGTGTAATTCCACAGCAAAGGCACGAGCCTGTTTAGCTGAGTGAATATCAGGCATGGTAACAATTTCAATCAAGGGCGTACCGCCACGATTTAAATCAACTAAACTGTAATCACTCACATGAGTTAACTTTCCAGCATCCTCCTCCAGATGAGCATGCTCAATTCGAACCTTAAAGTCGCCTTCCTGACACGGTACCTTAATCACACCTGCACCAATAATCGGCTGATAAAACTGCGAGGTTTGGTAGCCTTTTGGTAAGTCGGGATAGAAATAATGCTTACGATCAAATCGACTAACTTTATTAACTTTAGCACCTAATGCCTCAGCAGCTCGCACTGCTAGAATCACTGCTTGCTTGTTGAGCACAGGCAACATGCCAGGTAATGCCCAGTCGACTTCATTGATAGTACTATTGGGCGATTTATCACGAGCATCATTATTACTACTACTAAACAATTTAGTTTTAGTATCAAGCTGAACGTGACATTCAACACCAATTGTCATTTCATAATTATCATAAACACTCATTAGATAGCCCCTAAATCTTTTAGCGCTTGGCGAAAATTAGCCAAGGCCTGACGCGCCTCTTTACTACTTATCACAAAGCCAGTTTCGTGCGCTAATTTATTGCGCAACTTATGGGCTGACCACAAACCATCTAGGTTTGAAAACTTTTTCGGTGAATTTTTCAATCGTTCCCCCATAGTTTTACCAGCAAAACCCAGTTCAATCATAGCTCTATCGACTAACTTATCACCACTAAGTACCGCCATTGCTAAAGAGTTCGAATCGTTTACTTCGCAATTATTGGTAATCTTTAGCCATTCAGCTTGATAAACCTCCTTATCTAATCTTTGACGGGGGGTTCGACGAGAAATGACCGCCACTAAAATTAACCCAAGTACTAATATAAACACTAGCCCGAGAGCAATCCCGTACGCATTAAAGGTTGTACTAAAATAACCAAGCGACATTATCTATCCTCCAAGATTGGTTCAATTTGTTTCGCGAAAGCCATCAACTCGACGTCTTTACCAACATCAGCCATAATTTGCAAACCAATTGGTAGATTATCAGCTATTACACCATTAGGTAAACTAATCGCTGGCGCACCAGTCAAGTTGGCTGGTGTGGTCAATAAGTCTTGCATATACATCGTTAATGGATCATCAACATGCGTGCCAATTTTGAAAGCTGGTGTCGGTACTACCGCTCCGATTAGAAAATCGTATCTTGTAAAAACTTTTTTCAAAGATTCAATCAACAGAGTACGAACTTTTTGAGCTTTTAGATAATAGGCTTCGTAATTACCACTAGATAAGATGAAGTTACCAACCATAATTCGTCTCTTATTTTCTAAGTTAAATCCTTGGGAACGACTTAACTTAAATACCTGATCAACATTCCTAGCATCGGGACTAGAATAACCGTAACGCACACCGTCGTGGCGACTCAAATTACTCGATACTTCAGCCGAAGTAATAATATGATAGACTGCCAAAGCATATTTAAGCTCGGGAATATCAACTTCACTCACCTCGTAGCCAGCATTAGACAATTTTCCAACAACCTCTTTAGTTCTTGTTAAGACAGCCTCATCAACACCCTCACTCATAAACTGTTTTACTGCTGCAATCTTTGGCTTAATTAATGATTTTGCATTAATTTCGTATCTACTATTATTAGTCGATACGTCACGTCTATCTTGCCCAGCTATAACTGACAGAACCAAGTCGGCATCAGCGACATTATTAGTTAAACAACCAATAGTATCAAAACTGGACGACATTGCTACCACACCAAAACGACTAACTAAACCATAACTTGGTTTGACACCAACCACGCCATTAAAAGAAGCGGGTTGACGAACCGAACCACCAGTGTCAGTACCCAAGGCAAACGGCACAACTCCTAGTGCTACTGCGCTAGCCGATCCACCTGAGCTACCACCTGACGTATACTCTGGGTTTATAGCATTCTTACTTGAACCAAAATCAGAATTCTCAGTTGAACTACCGTGAGCAAAAGCATCCAGATTGGTTTTGCCTATACAAATTGCTCCAGCAGCTTCTAATTTTTCAATCACTGTTGCCTGTAGTGGCGCATAAAAATTCCCTAACATTTTACTCGATGCTGTCGTCGGACCATCAAATGCCAAGATATTGTCTTTAATAGCAAATGGCACGCCTGCCAAGGCACCATTTTTTTTACCACTAGCAACTCGCTCATCAATTTCGGTTGCTCGTGCCAAAGCTCGCTTTTTTGTCAAATGAAGGAAAACGTTATAATTCGTCGATTCTTCAGCCTTAATTAGAGCTTCTTTAACTAAATCGACTGCCTTTAACTCGCCGGCTTCAACCTTAGCGGCTATTTCTTGAATTAGCATCAGAGTACCCTCGGAACCTTAATCTGTTGGTTTTTTACATGGCTAGCATCTTTTAGCGCTAATAACTTTTCCGGCGCTACGCCATCTTCAATCTCATCTTCACGCCAAACGTTTTCCAGTGGTAATATTTGAAAAGTTGGTTCGATACCATCAGTATCCACCTCTTTTAATTGCTCGGCATAACCTAAAACTCGCTCTAAGCCCTGTTTCATAGTCGTAGCCTCAGATTCATTCAAATCAAGGCCAGAAAGTTCAGCTAACCTAGCTAGCTCGCTCGCAGAAATTTTTACCATACAGTCTATTCTATCACATTTACTAATAAAAAACCGCCCCGAGGACGATTTCTATAAGCTTATTTTGCCATTGTAACATACTTACAATAAAAGGTCAATATAGAGCACCCGCCTGTTTCATAATAGTAATATGCTTAACTTCTTGCCTTTTTAATAACTTCAGCATAATACTTGGCACTCGGTCGCATCACACGTCGTAGATTATTCTCGTAATCAATTTTAACCAATCCAAAACACGGCCATCGTCCATACGCCCACTCAAAATTATCAAACATACTCCAATGCAAATAGCCTCGAATGTCCGCACCATCGGCTATCGCTCGGCGAACTGAGTTGATTGTCCCATCCAGCCAGTCTTTACGATACCGATCTTCACTATCCGCCACTCCCGTTTCAGTTACATAAATCGGTTTTCCTCGCCTACTAAGTCGCTTCAAAACATAATACAAGTTATTTGGCTGCATCCACCAACCAAGATCATTGACTTCACCGTCACCAGCTTGCCATTCATTTTTACGAAAGAAAATTGAATTAGGGTCATCATTATTTACAATCCGAAAGCCCTTATAGATGCCAGTAGAATAATAATTTACACCTATAAAATCCGTCTCTCTACCCAAATAGCCCAGAATCATATCATCACGAATAAAATGATCAATCCTCACAGCCAAACGACTAAGTAAATTACCATCGCCCGCCATCACATGAGCATAGCTTTTTACAAAACCAACCTGAAAATCACGCGACTTTTTCTTAATCGCTCGGTACACCAATTTATGTGCTCGTAAATGATTACGATACACCCAGATTGTTTTTCGCAACGAATGTTCCGCTGGCGGATGGTTCTCCATAAAGTATCCCATTCCTGCCACCGTATCTGGTTCGTTGATGGTTATAATTATTTTCAAATCACTACCTAGTTCTTCAACTACCTTTTCGGCAAAACGAACAAAATACTTAATATTACCTGCCCTGAGAAAAGCCCCTTTTTCAGCAAACCACACCGGTACTGTCCAATGATAAAGGGTTAGTATCGGCTCAATTTTTCGCTTTCTCAAAGCCTTTATATACCGCCTGTAGTGCTCAATCTCTTTCTCATTCCACACTCCCTCCTTTGGTTCAATACGCGACCATTCAATACTAAAACGAAAAGCATTAAGATTCATTTTTTCAACAAGATCAAAATCTTCTTCGTAGCGATTGTAGTGGTCAATTGCTAAACTAGAAATATAATTCTCTGGATTCGTTGCCATTTTCTTTATTCTTTTCCATGATGGCAAATGACTATTTTTTTCTTTAGCAGATTCGGCCAGTCTTTTAGCATTTTTCAACTCCCAGACCGTCCAATTGTTGTAATTTCCACCCTCAACTTGGTGCGAGCTCACACTTGCACCCCAAAGAAAATTCTTGTCGGACTTGAAGCTATCTGCCTTTTTTTTTCATTAGTACTATTCTTTACTAAACTATCTCAATACCTAATTCTTTTTTAACCATCTCGCTAATTGCGTCAATAATAACATTAGCTTCATTGCTGGTCAGGGTTTTGGTTGAGTCGGATATAGAAAGTTCAAAGGTGGTGCGCTTGAAGGTCTTTTTGTCATCTATGAAGATATCGATTGGTCGATATTTAATATCATACTTTTGTTGCAGAGCAGCGCTCTGTAAGGCAGTTTCTAGCTCGGCAAAAATCAAATCAGTCTTAGATTCAAAACAAATCGCTCGCTCGACACTCGGAAACTTTGCCAAAGAAATATTCTCAGCAACAGAAGCTTTTTGGACTAGCTCAAATAGTTCCATCAAATCGACTTCAAAACCGGCTGCGAACCGTGGTAATTTGAAGTTTTTAGTCGTACTATTTTTGTATTCACCAATTACGCCGACAATTTTTCCATTAATTATAATTTCGGCTGAGCGTTTTGGTTCAAATGGTACATTGATAGCGTTTTTCTCACTCAAAGGTTTAAACTGAGCCAGCACGCCAAGTCGCCTAAGTACAAAATTCAAGTATTTTTTAGCCAGATAATAAGCCGTATCCTCAGATTGTTTTTTTGCTACTACTAGCCCCAAATTCTGATTCTCAACTGGTACTTTCTCGTCCGTTAGGCCGTCGCTTTTTTGTTGTATGCGATTGATCTCATAAAGCGCAAATTTATCAAACCCAGCTTTAATATTGGCGTGGATTAAATTGAGTAAGCTTGGTTGTAAAGTTTGGCGACAAAGTTGCAACTCTGGGCTAATTGAATTAACAATTTTGTAAGAATTATCTGGATCTTGCCCAGCTTTTTTAGCTAAATCATTACTAATAAAACTATAGGTCAGAACTTCGTTAGCACCAGCGCTTGAGAGCATATCACGTAGCTGTTGCAAGAATTTATCATAGTCAGATAACTGAACTGCCTTAGCTGCGCGCTGCGGCAACGTGGCGATGATATTATCATAGCCATGGACGCGACCGATCTCTTCGACCACATCGACTGGGATTTTAATATCGGTTCGCCAAAACGGCGCTGTAACTAACAAATCATCACCAGCCGACTCAACTTCGAACTCAGCAGCTGAGAGCGTACGCACCATATCAGCTTGCGACAAATCGGTGCCCAGCACCGCGTTAGTCCATTTATAATTAACTGTAATTGGTTGGTTGTACTCGATGTCTTGCTCAGCCGTAGCAACTGGAAAATCAGGCGAGTCAAGCATTAATCGCCCCGCCTCTGCCAAAACTGGCGCTGATAGAGCGGCTGGTTGACCCTTAGTAAAGCGCGTCACCGCTTCGGAGAAAATACCGTGGCGCATTTGGGTACCGCGTAGTTTATACAAATCAAAACTAGCTGATTCGAGCAAGACTCGTTGGGTTGATTCGTCAATTTCGGTCGACCTACCACCCATCGCCCCAGCTAAACCAATCGCCTCTTCACCGGCGGAAATGACAATATCACTGGGGTCGAGCTTTAGGGTGTGACCGTCTAGAGTAGTTAATTTTTCGCCAGAGCGAGCCAAGCGCACACCGACCTCGATGGTGTTTTTTCCTTGTTTTTGACAAATTGCTTCAACTTTATCGGCATCGAAAGCGTGTAGTGGTTGAGCGGAAAGCATCATTAAATAATTTGTTACGTCGACAATTGGACTGATTGGTCGCACACCCACACGCGCCAAATAAGTTCTTTCTAGCAAACTCAAGCCCTTGACGCTCTTTAAATTATCAAGCATCGCCAATTGATACTTGCTAGCAATCGCTTTGTCTTTAATAAAAACCTTGAAATCTTTAGCTTGGGTAAAACGCGGCACCTCAACCAACCAGTCAGGCGATTTAAATTCTTGCCCCAAAATTGTCGCGACTTCACGCGCGAAACCAATGACACCAAAGCAATCTGGACGATTGGTCAAAGATTTGTTTTCAATATCAAACAAATAATCATCGAGTTCGTAAACTTTAGCAAAATCCACACCAAGCTCTAGGTTTTCATCTAAAACTAAGATACCTTCGTGCTCATCGTAAAGTGCCAACTCACGAGCGCTGGCAATCATGCCGTTACTATCATGCCCCATAAGTTTACGAGTGTCTAATTTAAATTCATCGTCTGTGCCATAAGTAGCCGGCACAATCGCACCTGGCATAATCCAAGCAATATTGGTGTCGGCCTTGACGTTCTGCGCACCGCAAACTACTTGCACTAAACCATCATCGTCGCGCTTAACTTTTTTATTTACCCCGCCATCGTCAATTTTACATAAAGTCAGATGGTCGGAACCGTCAATTTTCTCAGCCGATTTAACGCGCGCAATTTTTACGCCAGCATATTTTGGCGCTAGCGACTCAACACTCTCTACCTCCACTAGCTTTGAGCCAATTTCTTTGGCTAAAGCCTCGGCACTCAAGTTAATTTGTGTGAATTTCTTCAACCAATTATAAGAAACTATCATGCCATCCTCCTCAAGAACTCTAATTTACCCGATTCAAAATAGCGCACGTCATCGATACCGCGCTTTAACATAATCAGCCGCTCGATACCACCACCCCAAGCAAAACCACGATACTTATTCGAGTCGATTCCAGCCATTTCTAGCACATTAGGGTGAATCATACCGCAACCCATTACCTCTAACCAATCACCAGACTTACCACCAATTGCCTTGGGTTTTTCAATCATAAATTCAAGCGATGGCTCAGTAAAAGGAAAATAAGCTGGCTGAGTGCGAATTTTTAATTTTTGGCCAAAATAACTTTCAAAAAAGCTTTGCAAGAAGCCCAACATCTCACCCAAACTAGCTGTTTCACTCACATAAACCCCCTCGCTTTGATAAAAGGTATGTTCGTGTGTTGCATCCAAATCTTCGTTACGATAGACCCGACCATAGCTAACCCCCGCAATCGCCTCACCGCGTTCTAATTTCTCGCGACCGGCTGTCAAAATGCGGTATTGCATAGTACTGGTGTGAGCTGGTGGAATAAAACCCTCTTCGGTGCGAAAAGTATCGTAACTATCACGAGCTGGATGGTCTTCGGGAAAGTTTAACGACTCAAACATATGGAAATCATCGTCAAGTTGGCGCGACTCAATCGCCTCAAACCCCATGCGCGTAAAGATATCCATCATCTGCTCTAGCTCTAAAGTTATTGGGTGACGTGAACCGACCTCAGACGAAAACAGTTCTGGCTCAACCTCATTCGGTGCCCACGGTGCTGTAACATCGATTGGCTCAACTTCAGCTGAATCAAGTTCAGACTGACGTGTCTCAATTGCCGCCATAATCTCATGTTTCATATTGTTTAACTCACGCCCAAAATCAGCCTTTTTATTTTTAGGCAATTCAGCTAATTGTTTATACAAATCAGCTAATTTAGGCGACTTTAAAACCGCCGTTGGATTTGGTGACTTGTTAATTTGTTCTAATAGTTCTAATTTGACTTTTCTTAACATTACGCCACCGCCATATAACCAATTATTACAATCAAAACAATTACTACTAATAAAATAGCCTGCCCAGCATGTTTGGCAGATTCTACTCGGCGATCTTTCTTGGTTTTTAGCTTGGTTTGTGGTGCATCTTCAGAGTTTTCCACCCAAATATCAAAATCCTTACTAGTTTCTTCTGATTTACGCCTAAGATCTGCCTTGATTCGGCGTTGCAATTCAGTTTGTTCATTCTCTTGTTTTAAATACAATCCCATACCCGCTAGTATATCACTTCTTGATTTATCGCTCAATTAGGTTATAATTCAGAATAATCTGATTAACATGATGGAGTTAATTGGGAATATAACTAATCAAGGAGGTTATCAAATGGCTAATAAAAAAGCCAAACCGAAAGCAAAAGCCAAATCAAAGAAAACTGCAAGCAAGGCTAAAGCGACCAAAACGCCAGTCAACAAGCGCACCACTACTCGTGTGGTTTCCGCTAAAACCGACGCGAAAGAAGTTAAAAAAGGCAATATTTTTATGCGGTTTGTTAATTATACGCTCATGCCTAACACAATTCGCATGATTGTTCTAGAGCTTCTAGGTGCTTTTATGCTAGCAGTCACATTTGTGCTAACCCAAGGACACCCGATGTATATGATGTTCTCAGTCATCGCCGTTTTCTTGGTATTTAGTCACGCAACTGGCGGGGCATTTAATCCAGCCCTGACCTTTGGTCAATGGATTACCCGTAAGATTTGTGGTGCTGCTATGATTCTACAAATTGTAGCCCAATTCTTAGGTGGTATGCTAGCACTAGTTGTCCTAAACGCCTTCATTGGCGCAGCTGCAGGCGCTGAATCAGCTTATGGCGCAATCGAACTATTTAGTATGCAGGAAATTATGGCCGGCAAGGAGTGGTACCTATTTGCTGCTGAAGTCGTCGGCATGATAATTATCGCCCTAGCTCTTGGTCGTATTACTAAAGCTAAAGCTAGTAATCACTTAGAAAAATCTTTGACAGTTGGCTGTGCAGTCTTTGCTGCTATGCTATTAGCTGGTACTGCCGCTAATTATGCCAGTGGTATGTCAGTACTAAATCCAAGCATCCTTATGACGCTACAAGCCTTTCCACACAAAAACTGGGTATGGCTGGTATCAATCTATGTGATTGCCCCATTACTTGGTGGTGCAATTGGCTATGTCTTAACTGACTTACTACAGGAAAAAGCATCAACCAAAGTGCGCTAATTAGACTCAGTCTAAACAAAAACATCCCCACCTAGGGGATGTTTTTATAAGTTAATCGATTTGTGGTCGATCAATTAATTCGACCTCTATACTAGGTTCGCCGCCTGATATTCTTACAACATCCTTATCGACTTTCGCAAACTCTTTCGAAGCATTATTATAGTGATTAACCGTCGTACCAAGCGAGTTGCCTAACTTCTTCATATACTCATCATACTTAGCAATATGTTGACCAAGTTGACCAACTCGCACCTGAATATCCTTAGCTTGCTCTTCGATTTGTAAGCTCCTTAACCCCTGTAAAACAGTCTGTAAATAAGCCATGAAGCTGGTTGGGCTAGTGATAATAACGTGCTTATCGCGAAAAGCATATTCGATTAAATTGCGCGAACTACCACCCTGACCAACATTATTAATTAGTAAATCATAATAAAGTGATTCACTTGGTATAAACATGAAGGCAAATTCCATTGTACCCTCGCTGGGGCGAATGTATTTGGCAGTTTCGTCAATTCGCGCTTTTAAGTCAGCCTTAACTTTGAGTGCTAGCTTATTACGCTCCTCGCCTTCCGCCTCAATCATACGATTATAATTCTCTAAGCTAAACTTGCTGTCAATCGGCAAGAGTTGGTTTTTATCAAGAAATATCACCGCATCGACCGTTTCACCATCTTTGAAACGATACTGCATCTGAAATTGACCGGCTGGCAAGACATTATCTAAAACACTCTCCAAATAGAATTCACCAAAAACACCCCGCTGTTTAGGGTTTTGTAAAACATTTTGTAGAGTCTTAAGCTCATCAGCCACATTAACCACACGCTTATTAGCATCCTCAAAACTCGCTAAACGGCGATTAACATCAGCAATAATTTTGTAACTCTCCGACATTTGTTTTGACATTGATGTCTGGGTCTGAGTATAATTACGCTCCAATCGATCAGACATTGTCGTGTTCGACTGGTGCACCGTATCCTTCAAGCCATCAATCCGCGCATTTAACTCATTCAAATCACTCTTTAATAATGTTAGACTCTCCGGTTGTTTATTCCGTCGCGTCAATATAATCAAGGCACCAATATTAACAGCGACAACGATGACGCCGAAGATAATTAAAATAGTTTCCACCCTTCTTCTCCTTTATTTAGCGATTAAAAATAATAATATTGCAACAATAATTGTTAAAGCTACAGAGATTAGCCAGTTATTAACTCGTGCTAGCCAGCCAAAAGTAGCAAAAACTAGCGCACCTAGTAAGCCGTAGGCTAAAATTCGCCCAGGCCAAATTGCTAGCGCCAATGGCAAATTCCAAAAAATCAACAAAGCAGGGACAGCGATGCAAATTGGTCTTTCCTGACGAGCTAACATCATAATTAATAACACAATAACTGAATCTATCACTAAAGACACTCGAAACGTTTTGACTGTATCACCCAAACAATTATTTGGAGCAACCCTGCAAGTAATGAAACTTAAAACCAGCGGTAAAATTGCTAATAAGATTCCAAATAGTAACCCCCAGCCTAAAGTTCGAAAAACTCGCTTGCTATAGGAAAAGAAATCCATTTCCCTGTTGTCAATAATCACTCTCGCCATAATTCTCCTTATAGCCACCCAGATTTGCTTTTATTTTACCATAATCGAACACCTTTGTCGAAATTTTATATAATGATATAGTGGTATCTATGGCAAAAAAGTTTTCATCTAAAAGATTGGCGCTCATCTTATTATTGATTCTATTAATCTTTAGTGGTGGTATGGGTTATTTACTTTGGCAAAAGCAACAAATCAGGCCTACCGATACCACACCAACTAAGTCAGAAAAAAAGAAACTAACACCACCAAGTCTACAAATTACTTTTGCTGCTATGGGCGATATGTTGGCGCACGATACCGTAAATCAGCAAGCTAAAACCGATGATGGATATGATTACAAACCATATTTTGAGCAAATTAAACCACTTTACTCAGACGTCGATGTAGTATTCTGTAATCCCGAGACTCTCTCGGCTGGTGCTAACTTTGGTATTTCAGGCTATCCAACTTTCAATGCACCAACTGAATTCGCTCGTGATCTTAGCGCCTCGGGTTGTCAAGTTATCAACCTGGCCACCAATCACATTGCTGACAAGACCCCCACAGCAGTTAGTAAAACCATCGACGTCTGGCAGAACCAAACTGGTACATTAGCTGTGGCTGGCGCCAATAAGAGCGCCGAAGAACAACAGCAGGTAGCTTATTTTGAAAAAAACGGACTCAAGGTTGCTTTTGTGGCTTTCGCCCAATATAGCAATCGCGCTACCAGCTCAACGTTACTTAATCTCTATTCCAACACCACCCTAGTAAATCAACTCATGAGTGAAGCCCGAGCTAACGCCGACATAGTTTTAGTATCACTTCATTGGGGCACGGAAGACTCTACCACAGTCAACTCTAATCAAATTAACATCGCCAAGACCTTTGCTAATCTTGGTGCGGATGTAATTATTGGTACCGGTCCGCATGTGTTGCAAAAAGTCGATTGGGTTGACGGTAAAGACGGTCACAAAACGCTAGTTTGGTACTCAATCGGCAACATGCTGTCTAGTCAAATTCCCACCAATAATCTAACAGGTGGCGTAGCCGGCTGGACAGCTAAAAAAGTCGATGACAAAATCCAAATTAGCGACGTCAACTTCAAGCCGACCTTTATGAGCTATGATTGGCCAGCTGGTGGCAATTTACTGAGTCGACATAACTTACAACTCCAACCACTTAAAACCGCCGAGCCAAATTTAGCTAAACACAAAACCACTTACGATGATCGACTAAAATTCGTTACCGACACCATCGGCCCCAATGCGCAAATTATCAGTAATTAATCTTTGTAACCTAAATCTTCTCGAGCCTCCAGTAAGTGTGGTTCGGCTTCGTCAAATGTCAAGCCTGACTGATATAGCGCTAAAGCTAAATCCCTACCAACATAGCGAAAATGCCATGGTTCAAATTGATAGCCCGTAATATCTTCTCTGCCTTCAGGATAGCGCAAGATGAAACCATAATTATGAGCATTGGCTGCCAGCCACTTACCAGCACCTGTGTCAGCAAAGCAGGTGTGCAGATAGCATTCCTGATCGGTATAAGCTAAATCTACTGCCAAACCAAGCTGATGCTCGCTTGTGCCAGGACGAGCGCTAACCTTGTCAGCATAAGCCTGCCCACGAGTGCGTACAAAATTATTATAATAAGTCGACTGCAATTGCGATGAACGAAAACCACTGCCGATCATCAGGTTATATCCAACCGCTTTAGCATCAGCAAACATCTGGGATAATGGTTCTTGTAGTTCGGGACGCACTGACTGTTCATCACGCGATTTTTGCTTCCAAGTCGCCACATTCGCTAATTCAACTTCTGGCCGATAATCTTGACTATTTAAAGGATGGTTTCGGCTGACAATCCGCCACAAGCTATTGTCTTGTTTATAATCCTCTTCAAGCGCCACAACTTTATTGGCGTTTGGTAGCTCAACATAAACCACTTTCGGTTTCGGCCTCGTAGTCACACTCGAAGACACCTGAGTAGTCTTATCAAACACGACTTCTTGATTTTTAATCAACACAGTGCCCTGCAAGACCACCCAAGCCAAAACTAGTAACAGCACAATTAAAGTTAGTTTAATTGGCTGTTTTGCTTGACGTTTTTTTAGTTTTTTCATTTTCATTTCTGATTAACATTTTACTACACCACTAATCTTCAGCCAAATTAGCACTCTTAACGAGCCATGTCAAAACTGCCAACTAGATTTACCATGCCGACCTGCGAACAGCACATAAAACTATCTAATTTAGGGCGATTTTCGCTGGCAGTAGGTAAACTACAGCCAGCTCAACCCTTCTAAATTAGCGTCTTCTGTATCTGTCGGCGGATCAGCCTGAAAAAACCCATTAGCACTCTTGACATGGGAGTGCTAATTGGCTACAATGAGAAGTACTGAACCTAATTCAGAGAAAAGGAGAAGAATTATGAATAAATTAGTACGTTTTGACCCTTTTGCGGAGTTAGACGCCCTACAAAATCGCTTTTTTGGTGACGATTGGCTAACACCATCACGCATGATTAGTGCGCCAACAACCGATGTTTATACCAAAGACGGTGCTATGACCATCGAGGTGCATTTACCTAATTTTGCTGACGATGATATTAAAATTGAGGTCGACGGCAATGATCTGATTATGCGTGCTGAAAAACACGAACGTGAAGAAGATAAAGGTAAGCGTTATATCGTTCGTGAAAGTAGCAGTAGCTTCTACCGTCGCATACAATTACCAGAGCGCGCCAATATTGACAAAATTGACGCCGATATTGAAGGTGGCGTTCTAACCGTCAAGATCCCACTAACACCAGTACCAGAACCAAAACGCATAGCAGTTAAAAAATCTAAATCAAAAAAAAGACTTAGCTGACAGAAAAAGTGTCGCCCTAGACCCTGGGCGATACTTTTGTTTTACAAC
This sequence comes from Candidatus Nanosyncoccaceae bacterium, assembly GCA_050950465.1. GTDB lineage: Bacteria > Patescibacteriota > Saccharimonadia > Saccharimonadales > Saccharimonadaceae > CAZRIZ01. The sequence goes on from JBMNHQ010000002.1 coordinate 377,966, forward strand.
ACATAACCACCCTTTAAATTAAAACTCCAATACAACGCCTACCAACCTAACTTGTATATTATATCAACTTGTGGTATAATAGTAGAATAGCCTTTGATTAGGATTATATTCAAATATATTCTACTGATTTCCAATCAACGAACATTTAAAAGGAGGTTGTATTATGTACCCAGTCTCTAAAAGTCTACCGGTACCATCACTTGGAACTATGTTGCTCACCTGCTTAATCTACGCCATAATATTAGGCATCGTTGTTCTGCTGATTTATCAGTTGATCAAACTAAGATGGCCACAGAAAGCTTCTGATGGCTTACCTCTCTTAACTCTTCTTGCCGTGGCACTGTCTTTTGGATTAACTATCTATCCGTCAGAAATGACTGGGTGGATAGAACTGCAGCTCATGCGGGCATGGAGGTGGTTCCAAAATCTAGGAATATTCTGGCAAATACTCATTCCTTGCTGGGCACTCATCATACTAACGGCCGTAATAATAGTCATAATTGAGACGATTGATGACAAGCGAGACCCGAAGGAGAAAGACAATCTTTTCTGGCGAATCTACAAGAGCCGTAATTGGTTTTGGATAATGCTCATAATCAGCATAGTCCTACCTGTTGTGATAGCCATAATCCGGCTCTTATGACAAAACGACCTGCACCATCCCTCCTTACCCGCCTCACGGCGGGTTTTTAATTAGCAAAAGCCATAAAAAATACGTTAAACTGGTAATATGAGTAAGTTGCGGATAAGACCTAAGCCGAAATCAAAACGGTGGCTACTTTGGCTAGCATTAATACCCATTTTAATCACTTCACTTACTGGACTAACGCAATCTAATGAACTAGTTAACTACATCAGTCAATACACAGGTGTGGCACCTAAGATTATCACCAACCCTTATCGCCCCGCGCCACCGGCTTGGCCAGTAGCGTCAGAAGAATACCACAGCAAAAACATCATTGTCTATGACCTAAGTCGAAAACAAATCCTATTTCGTAAAAACATTGACACACCAGTGCCGGTGGCGTCATTAACAAAGATTATGACGGCAATTTTAGCAATTGAAAAGCTACCTAATTTAAACGATACAACTAAAGTAAGCGCCACCACCATCAACCAAATGCAAGCCCGCAACGCCTCTGTAGCTGGTTTTTCGTCTGGAGAAATGCTCAGATACATCGATTTGCTTTATGGTGTTATACTTCCCAGTGGTGGCGAAGCCTCATTAACCCTAGCTGAAGCGATAGCTAGTAATGAAACTGAGTTTGTTAACCTAATGAATGCACGCGCTAAAGAACTTAATATGACTCAAACTAACTTCGCCAACTCGACAGGACTTGACGCCAAAGGACAAGAATCAACCATACGTGATTTAACACGCCTGTTGCGTTACGCCCTAAAAAACCCAACTTTTCGACAAATATTTACAACAGCTGAATTCCAAACCAGCGCAACTAATTATCGTCCCCAAGGAATAAAACTAAAACATAGTATTTTAAGTAATATATCATCTGATGAGCAGCCAGATTTTAAGATTTTAGGCGGTAAATCTGGCACCACCTACGCCGCTGGGCTTTGCTGGGCAACTCTAGCCCAAAAAAGTGAACGAGAATTTTTAATTATTACCCTCGGAGCCCCACTAGACAATCTCTACAGCCCAACGCTCTACCAGAAGAAAGATCTATTGTCGATTATGCAAACTATTAACTGATTTTGAAGTATAATAAAAGAGGAAAGGGAGAAATAAATGACTAAACCGAAAAAACTCTACCGTAGTAAGACTGATCGTAAACTAACTGGCTTGTGCGGAGGCTTAGCGGAGTATTGGGATTATGATTCAACAATCATTCGTATTACGTTTCTAGCATTAGTTCTGTTATCTAAAGGTTTTTTTGTTTGGATTTATGTTATCGCTACTATTCTTGTCCCTGAGAAGAACAAGCCTAGTGTCGTAGACAAAATTGCCAATCAGCCTTTTGAAAAGACCGTCGACGAAATAGTTGGCATGGCACATGGCACACCTAAGTCTCAGCAAGGTTTGTGGGTAGGTATCGCACTAATTGTCCTAGGTGTTTTTGCGCTAATTCGCCCGTTTTTGCCTGTTTGGTTAAAACTCGACCAATTACTTTTAGCAACCATTTTAATTGGTGGCGGCGTATTAATTATTAAAAAGAGAGAGGAGAAAAAATGAGTCAAGACAAAAAAACTAAAGAAACAAAATTGACACCACAGGCAGCTAAAGAATCCGTAGCGGTCGAGGCTGAAAAGACTAAGGGTACCCAATGGGGTCTAGCCCTGATTCTGATTGTCATCGGTAGTGTTCTAGTTTTGGACAGCCTTAATATAGCCAAGTTTGATTTCAATTTTTGGTCACTAGTAAAACTCTGGCCCTTACTTTTAGTCTCGGCCGGTTTGGGAATTTTAGGTAGCCGCAATAAGGTCTTAAAAACTGTTGCCACAATTGGCAATCTCCTTCTACTTGTTTTTGCTGGTCTTGTAATAACTGGTCTGATTCGGTTAGATTCACCAGTCAACATTGAAACCAAAACAATCAACTCGGAGCAATCCATTCAGCGCGCAAAAGTCGACATTAAATCGGCCGGCAAATTAATCATCGGCGCTCATGACGAAGCCGGTACTGTCAAATATAGTGGCGCCAATCTAATTGGTAAAAGCAATGTTACAGGCGAGCAAGAAAATATCCTAATTGAACATGAATCAACCATAAATCTATCTGACTTAAATACTGAAGTTACTCTAAACAAAACCCTACCAATTGAACTGGGTATTGACTTCGGCGCTGGTAGTGTTGATGCTGACTTGCGTGGCCTGAGTATCACGCGTCTTGATGTGGACTCTGGTATTAGTGATATTACTATTAAATTGGATTCGACCGTTAACCGTAACGTTTATATAGACCTCGATCTTGGTATTAGTAAAGCTGAGATTTACGTACCTAAAACTGTCGGTGTTAGACTGACCAGTGATAGTGGTATGAGCAGTATCGGCACCAATGGACTTGAATCGCGCGGCAACAATATCTACGAGACCCCAAACATAAGTGACTTTTCAACTATCTACGAAATAAAACTCGATAGTGGTATGACCAACTTTGAGTTGAAGTATCTCTAAAAATCTAAAAATCAGCTCCACCATTAATCACACCTCAATCTCGACGAGCAAATTTTTTAGCGTATTCCCGATAACTAATTAAATCTTTTTTGTCAATTAAATCAGTAAACAAAATACCGTTTAGGTGATCAGTTTCGTGTTGCAATATATGCGCCACAAACCCTTCCGAGATTTCTTCACGTTGATTACCACGTTCATCAAGGTAACGAACTCTTATCTTTTTATACCTCGGCACTTGTGCCATCGACGGTTCGCCATTTTCGTCTTGGGCCGTACTTAGACATCCCTCCCATCTTGGCACTAACTTACCAAAGGTTTCGACAATTTCTGTATTTATGTAAACTTTTTCTAATTTTGAATATTTTGAAGTTGGTTTAATTGATACAACACTAATTGCCTCTCGACGGTGCACCTGATTAGCGGTAAGACCAGCCCCCTTCTCAACCCTTTGAATAGTGTGTTTCATATCAGCAATCAAATTTTGAATCTCTGATGAAAGAATTTCTTCTTTTGTTAATCGACGACAAGATTGACGTAAAATCTCCCCCGCTTCTGGGGTGAACTCTAGTATTTTGGGTTGATATTTGCGGTTTGATTCCTTTGTCATAATGCCATTATTATACATGTTTACATCAACTCAAGGTATAATGACTGCAAAGAATCTATTATACTTGACAAAAGTTTAGCCCTCCAGACAACATTATGTTATAATATGAGTATTCGAGTGAAAAGAAAACTTGTTTCTTTTCAGAGGATATGAAGTATTACACGATAGTATAATATGAACACCTGAGAGAAAAGCGAAACCTGTTTCAGCTTTTCCGAAGGTGAGAAATATTACACGATAGTATAAAGAGATCTTTAAAAATGAGGGGGTGAGTGTATTGCGAAAAACTTCAGAGCGGTTCTTGGGTAATGATATAAAGGAGGTAAAGGCTGAAGATATCATTGAAAGACTGGATTCTGGTACTTCACTAATGAAAAGTTTTGGTGCGTTTCGATTATGGCTAACAACGGCGACGATTGGCTGGTTAATTCGGTTCGTAATTCGACTAGTTCTTCAAGACAGCAAAAAGAATCAACACCAACGAATACTACGATTCATAAACTCGTTTTTTCCAACTCGAGTAGTGCGTAATAATTGCCAGATGGAAAGGATTGGAGACAAAACAGGTATCGTGGCGTATTTTAATCACCAGAGCCGATTTGAAGCCTTGGCGACAATTAGTTGGTGTCTAACAAATTTCGAGAAGAAGCCCATTGTCTTACCAGCTAACATATCATGGTATGAAATCCTAGCAACAATACGAGAAGATTTAGAATCTGCGGGTATAATAGTTATACCAATGATTACGCCCAAAACAGTTGATTTGATGAGAAAAAATCGAAACATCGATATAGAAGTAATAAACGAAATCAAGTCGATCTTGGATCAGTACTACTTCTCTCGAACAATAGACTGTGTTCTATCTGGTGGCATAATTGCCCTAGCACCAACCGCAACACGTACGGCAGCCATATTCCCCAGCTATGAGGAATATTGTTGCGAAAAAGACGAGGGCCTGAGTGGGAAGAAGCCCATGAAAGCACTAGTCGCAAGTATTCAGCGCAAACTACCACGAACTAACGGAACATCACCAGTCGATATTTTTTATATACCGTTTGGAATCACCCGAAAGGGCTTTCGAACACGAGGATTGAATTTGTTTCGAAAACATGACGTTCATGTTGGTGACGGAGCAACTCATCAGGATATGATGAAATTGTTAAGAAATGGACGGCTTGAACATTTCGTACTTCATCAACTAACAGACCTTACACCTGAAGAACTTCACTATCCACCAGAAACTCGCCCTGGTAATACCTAGTACCTTTATTTATCTAAACACAAACCGCGATTACAACAATCGCGGTTTTTTAATAAGAATACTTCTTATTTCTTTTTGACTGACTTCTCTTTGTGCTCACAAAATTTGCGAATTTCAGCATAATAATAAATATTTCCTAAAACAAACGCAACTCCGAAAGCACACAGTAATTTTGCGACACCACTAAGAATAATCGCACTCTCCTGAACCGTACCAACAATAAGCGCCACAGCACTTGCAAAGAGAACGCCTACTGGAATAATATAGGCTAGAAAAAAGACTGTTTTGCCATAAAGAGTTTGATGAAACTCGTGAAATACCTTACGCAATTCTTTGATATCAACTTTATATATACTCATACCCTAAATTATACTAAACAATCACAATATTCTACAGAGTAAAACTATCAAACAACGCCATAATCACATTAATAACATTTACTGTAATATCAGCGGGTAGTGTGTGATATAATGCGAAGGATGTCAATTTATTTACAAATTTTTCTACTCTCGGCCGTACCGCTAATTGAACAGCGCGGAGCCATCCCATTGGGTTTTATTCATGGTGGAGTACATCCACTTTTGATTTTTGTTTTAGCTGTGGCTGGTAGCATGCTGCCTGTGCCGTTTATCTTGCTTCTGGTAGAGAAAGTCTATGCTTGGATGGAAAAATATCCGAAATTTAGTCGAATAATTAAGATGATTGACAAGAAAGTAGCAACCAATCAACATAAATTCGATAAATATAAAGAAATTGCCCTAATCACTTTTGTAGCTATACCATTACCAACCACAGGCTTGTGGACTGGTAGCCTAATCGCCGCCTTTCTAAAATTCGATTTTAAGCGCTCAATGCTCTGCATGTTACTAGGCGGCATCGGTTCAGCAACAATCATCACTATTATCTGCATAGTCGCGCCACAGCTGTTTGGGTTGGTAGCTGGATAAGCCGCACCTACCTTCAGTAGCAACCAACACTGATATCAACAACTTACTCTAGCGGGTTATCGCAGAAAAGGATTTTCGGTATCGCGCAACCGAGTTTTTGTTTAAAATAAGGATAGCTAAAAACCAATGCAGCATATCTCTTCCCTGGGTTGAGCTGACGTGACCCCGACTCTTTGATGAGCTTTTTATTATAGTCAGCATCGAACGAAGCATAAGCGACGACGCCGTCGGCGAGCATTTGATTGTATTTTAGCACTTCGTCAACGCTGGTTACGCTATCGGTGGTAATTTCAAACGAGTCAATTGGTGCTTTTTCGTAGTCTGGTCGCCCAATCTCTTTTAGGTATTCGCGATACCACATACGAATAGTTTTGTTGAACGAATCGTAGAAGATTGACGACTTGTCAGGGTTCTCTAATGGCGGTACTTCGTAAAAATCAAGGAAGCTTATTTGGCATTTAAAGTTATGATTATAGGCAAACCAACCACTGTCGTCATGGTCAGAGTAGCACATATCGTACGCAGCACTATAAACTGGCTGGCCTAGGTTTAATAACACTTGCTTATCCGCTTGATCTTCTCGGTGTCGATTTTCAGCAAGACTAAGGCTCTTGTCAAATGCGGATTTTGATCGATGCGATAGTTGATATTGCAAAATAGATTTTTGGATAGTCGGCACCACCAAAAAGATAAACAAAACCAACCAAAGCAGACTGATTAGGAGCGGTTTTAACTTAACGGGTAGCTTTTTCGAGGGTGATTTTCGCGGAGTTTTCGACTTCATAGATTAATCATAGCAAAAAAGAGAGCGATTACCGATTTAAAATGTAACTTTTAAAATTCTCAGAATAAGCTGCGCTGGTTTGGCGTTTCAGTTGGCGCTTACGACTACGATATTCGCTTGATGTGATTTTGCCAGCCTTTTTTAGATTACGAAGTTCCTTCAGAGTAGTTTTGTAAGCGTTTGTTATTTCACGCCGTCGCTGGTCATACGCCCTACATACCTCACGACGATTAGTTGTAGCAGAAACAGGCACTGATTTTGTAGCAGGCTCGTGTTTCTTTTTAAAAGTTGCATCAGTATCATTCATAAACGCCGCTTGTTGGTAGGAGGTGACTAACTTGTTCTTTTTATCAGATGGATAAAGTGGGTTTATGGCGCGTTTCATGTATTCTATTATACCTAATTTTAGAATCACCATTAACAAACATGATTCGTAATTTCAATATATAATTAAACGTAAATAGAATTAACTATAGGAGTTTTTATGAATATCGATCCTGCAATTAATAGTGCAATCCAAGTTGGGGGTATAGCTTTGTTTATTGGTCTTATGTTTTTTGTTCTTATTGTAATTATGATTTTTTCTTTTTTAAGTTGGATGGATTTAACCAAACAAGCATTCGAGCATATGGCTAAAATGTCGACTCGCATAGTTAATGCATTAGAAAGGAGCGAGGCGGCAGCTTTAAGTAGTAATTCTAACAAATCTAATTAACCGACAAGATAAGCACCCAAGCAACAAGGGGGATGAGGGATATCGGCTTCGCCTCCTCCGGCTTATTCGAAAAGAAAATACCTTCGGTGCTTTCTTTTCTCATTTCGCCTACGCCGAACCCCACGCTCGCTTCGCTCGCTCTACGGAGGTTCTCAAAAACCCAACCTAAGCCAAGAAAAAAGACCCACGAGGGGTCTCTTTTCTTGGCTGGGGATGAGGGATTCGAACCCCCGATCATGGGACCAGAACCCATTGCCTTACCGCTTGGCTAATCCCCAGTATAAAACTAATTGTAAAATATGCACTGCTGTTTAATATTGGGGTTCTGGTCCCTTGGGACGCATGATGATCTTTCTCGTTCTGCGAACTCAGGCAGCCATTGCCTTACCGCTTGGCTAATCCCCAACAACTCTCGGATATTATACTCTAATATCGAGGTTTTGTCACACTGACTAAGATTTTGGTGTCTTTGCTAAGCCTTTTCCAACCTTCAGACTTTGGCGATTCTCATAGAACAACATCACTCCACCGATAAAAATTGGCAGATAAAACGTCACAAAACGCCACAGGAGCAACGCCACGCCAACCGATGAATCTACAAATATTGTCGAGAAAAATAACACAAACATACCCTCAGTTCCACCAGAGCCACCAGGCAAAGGCACGAAAGACGCTGCCAGCCAAACACAGGCCGCTGCTGTCAGGACTAAAATATAATCCGCAGTGGGCGCCCCAATAGCCTTAAAAACGAAATAAACCGTTGAATAATAAGAAGTCATCTGCAGAAAGGTAGCAATAATCTGCCCAGCAATCAACTTCTTATCACCTTTAATCAGCTTAGGCCATTGTGCAAAATCCGCCATCACTTGATCAACTTTCTCAAGCGCATCTTCGCGACGGCGAATTAGTTTTATTTTAGCTAAAACTCGCGTAATAGCACGCGCAACCCAGTGCGCTAACTTAGGGTAGATCGACGCTAACAGTAGAAGCGCACCCGCCGTCACGTTCACTACCAAGCCAACTATAGCCAATATTCGGAAATTAGACACTCGGGTTTGAAAATAGCCATATCTCATAATCAAAAGAGCTATACCAGACAAGGCCGCGGCAGACTGGAAAACGATAAAACGAATGGTCATAATAGCTGTACCTCTACCAACTGGAATGCCATGTTTTTTCATACGCAAAATCTGCATCGGCTGACCACCACTTGCTGACGGCGTCAGGTTGCTAAAAAAAGTGCCGGTAATGGCCGTTTTAACCGATTCGACAAATAAATATTTACTTGTACCAACTTTCAAAATCAGTTGATGTAGCGCCCAAGAATCAATTGACCAATGTAATAAGTAAAACCCAACCGCTACAAGCAACCATAGCGGATTGGCCGCTCGAATAGTAGCGAGAACATCCTCTGGGCTATCAGTCAGAGCAATAGTAAGTAGTAAGATAGCCGTTACTAATAAAATCATTAGAACACCAAATTTGCCGTCTGTCTTCTTTTTTTTCTCTTGTTTCATTAAAACTCAGTCTCACATTATACACATATTTGTGTAAAACTCTATTTTACTCTAATCTCTCTTGGCTAATCATCTGCTCTCGACGCCATTTGGCAATTTCGCCGTGATGTCCAGATAACAAAACCTCTGGTACTGATTCGCCCTCCCAAACTTCTGGTCGAGTGTATTGTGGGAATTCTAGTAAATCAGTGCCACCCGCAAAGCTCTCAATCTCGGCACTGGTTTCACCACCCAAAACACCTGGCAATAGTCGTACAACCGCGTCAGTTATAGCCAAAGCGGGAATTTCGCCACCAGTTAGTACAAAGTTTCCCAAGCTAATCGACCAATCAACCAGCTTCACAATTCGCTCGTCGTAACCCTCATAGTGAGCGCAAACCAGTGTCAACCCAGACTCGTCCTTTGATAACTTCTCAGCAATTGACTGATTAAATTTTACACCCCTAGGCGTCATTAGTAGCACTTTAGTACTATCGTCAGTCGCACGAGCGTCACGAATCGCTGCCGCGAGTGGCTCGGGCTTTAGAAGCATGCCGTCACCACCACCATAAGGTTTATCATCGACAATTTTGCGTTTTCCTAAGCCAAAATCACGCAGATTAATTAAGCGAAACTTAACCACACCTATATCTTGCGCCTTATAGAGCATCGAACTATTAAGATATGGCTCAAGCGCCTCGGGAAACAAAGTAATAATTTGAATCAATTTCATAACTACACAATAGTTTAGCACATTTGACAAGATAGATGAAGTATGATAGAATAGAAAGATAAGTACTTTGCAGAGAGGAGATGATTCCTTTGATTTACTGAGATAGCCAAAGCTATGACTAAAAAAATAGAAAGAGAGGGACTATTTTGTCAAACAACAGTAAAAGAATTCGAGGAAGATATGTGAATGAGGGCAAGCCTATTAGCTTACTTATGGCAGCCAAGGCCGTCAGTCAGTATATTGAGCGTGAATATTCAGATGAAGACGTATGGGGACGCTTATTTGCGTACAATTGGATTGGTAGGCACAAAAGAGTCCATTACATCGCACGCGGCATAAAAAGAGAGGGGCTAATGGTGTTAAACAAGCGCACAGGCGAATTTGAGTTAACGCCCATAGGCTTTGACAATCTATTTGTGGATCTATTTGATCAAATTGACAACCCAAAAGGCAACAAAAAGATGGCCTATGTCAACAAGCAACATAGGCAACGCAAACCACAACAACAGCGTAAGCCAAAAAAGTCACGTAAGCCAGAATTTGTTCCAACCTAACTTTCATTTCTTTTCGGCCCGCTACTGGTTGTAGCGGGTTTTTATCCTACTGCAAACTCTTTGTGTTTTCTGAAGAAAAATGAAGTTATAAAAAGATTATTTTTTCATAAAAATAGCTACCCCACCCCTGTTTGTTCGGTTATTAAACCATATTTGCTTAAAAAAATGAAGTTGCAATTAAGCACAAGTAGTTTAGAATGTAAGTATCAGTTGTGCTTCCTTAAGAGAGAGCAGAACCGATAAGTTGCAGGGAGGTGTGCTAAATATGAGAGCTTAGCTACCTGCAATCTAAACTGCGAGGAAACAAAAATCAAACGCGCTGCGGCGTTTAAAAAAGAATACCCTTTGCGATTCGGGTATTCTTTTTTATCAGCTAATTGATTTAATTCTAGTGGCTAATCCCTAAAACCAGACCAGCCCGCCATAAAGGCGGGCTGCTCTAGACAGATAAAGACTCTCAATAATGTTTATGTTCATTACTCTCGCAGAAGAGTCACAACTTTTAGTTCAGTTGATCTTTGAACTACTGCTTATTATACATCAAGGTCATCTAATTCTGCAAGGGTCTTTTTAGCGCTCTCTGTAAATTCACCAACGTTTTCCACAGATTCGACTGACTCAGCCTCAGCTTCCGACTCGTGAACTTCAGTTGACTTGTCAGCCGGCGCTTCACTTGGCTCATCGTTATTGACAATCTTTAGGTTGTAACGAGCGTCGTTCTTAGTACCAAGCGCTCGTAGTAAAGTACGAACACTTTGCGCTGTAGCGCCACGCTTACCGATAACACGACCGAGATCTTCTGGGTTGACAGTCAAGGTCAAAAGTACGCCCTTTTCATCAATCTGGCGCTCGACTACGACGTCGTCCGGATGTGACACTAGGGTCTTAATAATATATTCGACAAATTGCTGATCTATTGTAGACATGGTTCCTCCGTCTTAAGCATTATAACTTCATTGTAGCACGTCTAAAACAAAAAATAAAAAAGACCGAGGTGGTTAAACTTCGGTCTTAATCTGTTTCTAATTTTATTTGTCAGCCTCAACCTCTGTTTTACCTTCAGTCTTAGCTTCTGGCTCAGCCATTACCTCTTCGACCTCAGCTACAGGCGCGGGCGCTTCAGCCCCCTTGGGTTGATTACGACGTAACTTCTCTGGATTACGAGTCTTTTTAGATTGCTTTGGACGCTCCATTTGAACCCATTTAGGGAATTTAATTTCCTTGTTGTTTTTTAGTATATTAACTACTCGGTCACTCGGTTGAGCACCGTTGTCTAAAAACTGCTGTATCTGTTTAACGTCAACGCTGACTTCTTTAGTGTGAGGATTATAAGAACCAACGTGCGCTACAATACGACCGTTGGCGGGATTCTTTTGAGCCTCCTGAACCACTATCCGATAAATCGGCTCTCCCTTGCGACCCAGTCTTTGCAAACGAATTGCTAACATTAATTTCTCTTCCTTTGTTAATTCTTACTTCGATTTAGTTTACACTTTTTCATCAGTTTCGTCAATCTCATCTTCTTTAGCTTGGTAAATCTTCAAGGCTTTCCGAGCGGCCGCTTCTTGACCAGCTTGTTTACTTGAACCAGTACCTTGGCTAATCAGTTCATCACCGTTAAACAGCCCTACTACAAATGTTTTATCATGATCTGGGCCGTCTTCTTCTAAAACTCGGTAGCTTGGTGTAGTACTGTCAACTCGCTGCATCACCTCTTGAATATGCGACTTAGGATCACGCCACGAGCCGCTCTCAAGTATACCCTTGAGCTGAGGTAGAATCTGACTATCGACGATTCTTTTAGCTTCTGAAAAGCCTTTCTCTAGGTAGATTGAACCTAATATCGCCTCGAAAGCGTCGGCTACAATCTGCTGTCTAGCTCGCTCCGAACCACGTTTTTCACCACGGCTCATACGCAATAATGGTTCGTAGCCTAAACGCGCACCAGCTGTACCAATACTCTCAGTTCGCACTAAAGCCGAACGCAGAGCGGTTAAAACCCCCTCTGGTTCATTAAAATTACTAAATAAATAATCTGTCACTACTAACTCTAAAACTGCATCACCTAAGAACTCTAGCCGCTCATTATGCTCGCTGGCACTTTTACGGTGCTCATTTAGATAGCTTCGGTGTGTTAGGGCCGTAATTAAAACGTCAATGTCTTTATACTCAACACCCAAAACATTTTTTGCAAAATCAACATACGGAGTCTTGTCCATTTTATCTTTTACCTCCTGACCTAATCCGACGCATTGCTAGTAGCATTAATTTTGAAATATCTTCGTATTCAATCTTATCAATCGCATCAACAAATTTAAACCAATTAATGTCATTCATCCATTCTTCTTTTTGGATTTCATCGGTATCGCCCAGAGCTTTAACTAAATATACCTGAGTGGTCATCAAAACCAGTTTATTCATCCGACGATAGCGAAAATTAATTTTCCCCAACCAGCCCTGAACTTCAATATCAGTCAGCCCAGCCTCTTCACCGATCTCTCGTACAGCAGTCTGCTTAGCGGTTTCGCCCGGTTCAATATGACCTTTAGGGATTGTCCAACGATCTCTAGCGTCTTGGATTAGCAGAATTTCCACCTCACCGTTACGCAAACGATAAATTATTCCACCAGCCGTCGGCTCGCGGACAATTTCTTGAATTGACGGTTTGCGCCCCTTAACGCGATCCGATCGCCCCTTTGAAGTTCGCTTACGCCCCTTGCTTGGATTGACCGTCTCCTTCTTTGGCTTTTGGTTGGGATTTCTTGTTTTCTTCGATTTTTTCATTTGATTTGTCCTCCTTCGACAGGTCGGTAAAGGCAGTACCCAGTACGCCGTTAATAAACCGACTGGAACTATCTGAACCAAAAGCTTTAGCTAGCTCAACCGCTTCGTTAATCGCCACTTTTGGTGGCACAGTTTCGCCCATAAAGACTAACTCAAATAGGCCAAGGCGCAAAATATTGCGATCAATGCGGGCAATCTGCTTAATTGGCCACTCTGGTGCTAGAGGTTGTAGAATATCATCTAATTTTTCTTCAGTTTTGACCACGCCCTGAACTATTTGCTCAACAAATTCCGTATCTCCTATCACGCCCTTATAGCGCGCTAGGTTTCGCTCACGAATCTCATCTACATCAGCAGTCTTATCATCTAACTGCTGTCGAAATTCATATTCGTAAAGTGTTTGGAGGGCGACGATACGCCCAAGGTGCCGGTTTGATGCCATTTTGATTCAGTTTCTTTCTTGTTAATGTTACTTTTTCTTATCAGCCTTGCGACCATATTCTTTACGAGTCGTAAAAGCTTTAACAGGTGAATGCCTGTTAACTTGACGTGCTAATTTCACCACTTGGTGACTTCGACGCATGCCGGTTTTGCGAGGACTCGTTTGTTTTTTGGGTTCAGCCATGCCTTCCTCTAATCTTATTTATTAAATCTGGCCTAATTATAGCCCAAATAAGTATGTTTATCAACAAGGGTTATTTTATAACTAAACTGACTAAACGACCTGGTACATAAATTTCTTTAATTAAAGTCTTGTTGGTAAGGTGTTTTTTAACATTAGGGTGCTGCTTTGCTACCCCGAGGACCGCCACCTCATCAGCATCGGACGCCACTGTGATTTCACCACGCACCTTACCATTAACCTGCACCGCTAAAACGATTTCGTCGCTAACTAACTTTGTCTCATCAGCTTTTGGCCAATCAGATAAATGAATAGTCTCAATCTCACCTAACTGATGCCACAATTCTTCTGTCATATGAGGCGCAAATGGAGCTAACAGTTGTAATAGCGACTTAATAGTAAAGTGCCAAGATTTACCAGCCACACCAGCAGTTTTAAGCTTGTACAGTTCATTAGTAAATTCCATTAAAGCCGCAATTGCTGTATTAAAATGCATATTCTCCAAATCATCCCCAACTTTGGCAATCGTCTTGTGAATCAACCAATCAGGCACTTGACTGGTAGTTTTTGAAATTAAATGTTCTTGCGTCAAATTCCAAACCCTATTCAAAAAGCGATACACACCAGGTACACTATCAGTACGCCAAGCGGTTGTCATGTCATATGGCGCCAAAAAAGCAATCGTCAATCGCATCGCATCAGCACCATAACCTGAGTCAATAATATCGGTCGGATTGACGACATTGCCAAGACTCTTACTCATCTTAGCACCGTCTTCGGCTAAGATAATCCCCTGCGCACGACGAGCTTTGTATGGTTCGGGTGTCGGCACCAACCCTTGATCATAAAGAAACTCGTGCCAGAAGCGTGAATATAACAAATGTAAAGTTGTATGCTCCATGCCACCAAGATATAAATCAACCGGTCCCCAATATTTTAATTTTTCAAAATCTGCAAACTTCTCACTGTTATTAGCATCAGGGTAGCGCAGGAAATACCAACTCGAACCAGCCCAGTTGGGCATAGTGTCAGTTTCACGCTTAGCCTTTTCACCACAAACTGGACATTTCACATTTACCCAAGCATCGATTCTCGAAAGTGGGCTTTCACCGTCATCAGTTGGTTCATAATAGTCAACTTCTGGTAAAACGACCGGTAAATCTTTTTCTGGCACCGGTACCACACCACATTTCGGACAATGAATAATTGGAATTGGCTCGCCCCAATAGCGCTGACGAGAGAAAATCCAGTCTCGTAGGTGATAATTGACCTGTTCTGAACCAGCAGCTAACGATTCCAATTTACGAGTAATTTGCTTTTTAGCCTCCTCGGATGTTAGACCATCAAACTGACCACTGTTAAATAGTCGCCCCTCTCCGGTGAAGCAATTACCATCCTTTAGCATCGTCCAAACTAGTTTCTGATGTTCGGGAGTTAAGGTCTCTAGAACCTCAGCTTCGTCAACCCACTTTAAGGTATGAGTTCTAACCTCATAATCATCAATCTTTTGTGCATTAGTGGCATTCTCAACTTCAGCTAAAAATCCATGAGCAATCGCCCGTCGATTTTGTTTTTTATGCGAAGCGCAATATTCGGCCATTGACACCCAAGGTAGCTCCTTGACAATTTCTGCCTTAAGACCAGCTTCTTCTAAAACTTCAGTTACGGCTGCTTCAGCTGGAGTTTGTCCCTCTTCAATTCCTCCCATGATAGCCGTCACTACACCCTCAAGTGATCCATGCCAATCTAAAATAGCATACTTACCAGTTGATTTATCGCGAACATGAACTATAACTGTTGGTCGTTCAACCATTTCAAATCCATCACGTGGCGGATTTAGTTTATCACTAACATCAGGCATAATAACTTGCTTAATTGGTAAATCAAACTTTTTAGCAAACTCATAGTCACGATCATCATGGGCTGGCACTGCCATCAGGGCACCCGTACCATAGTCCATCATCACATAGTCACTAATCCAGATTGGCAACTTTTTACCAGTCAACGGATGTACCGCGAACGCACCTAAAGGAACTCCAGTTTTTTCCTTGGCCTGATCTTGTCTTTCGATATCAGTTTTTATGCGACTAGCTTCAATATATTCAAGTGTAACTGCCCGCTGCTCATCGGAAACAATCTCCGGAACTAGTGGATGTTCTGGCGCTAAAACTACAAAGGTTGCCCCAAATAACGTATCAGGGCGAGTCGTAAAGACAGTGATTTTCTGCTTATGAGCATCAATTTTGAAATCAATCTCAGCACCATAAGATCGGCCCACCCAGTTAATTTGCTGATCAGCGATTTTAGCCGGAAAATCCAAATCAGCCAAGTTATCAATTAATTTATCGGCATACTCAGTAATCTTTAGTATCCACTGCTTCAATTTACGCTTACCAACTGGTGTGTCGCAACGCTCATGACGGCCATCGATTACCTCTTCGTTAGCTAGACCGGTTTTACACTTTGGGCACCAATTAATCTCCGTTTCGTCTTGATAAGCCAAGCCTTGCTTGTAAAACTGTAGAAACAACCACTGTGTCCACTTGTAATAGTCCGGATCGGTGGTAACAATACGACGTGACCAGTCGACTGACAGACCAAAACTTTCAAACTGCCTTTGGAAATTAGTGATATTACGCTCAGTAGCTGACTGTGGCGTAACTTTATTTTTAATAGCATAGTTTTCAGTTGGCAAACCAAATGCGTCATACCCCATCGGATAAAGCACATTATATCCCTGCATACGCCTAAAGCGCGCCAATATATCACCTAGGGTATACTCACGAGCATGCCCCATATGCAAGCCATCTCCTGATGGATAAGGAAACTCAGTTAGGAGATAATATTTTGGCTTATCAGAAAAATCCTTGGCCGCATAAATCTGCTTATCTTGCCAATCTTTTTGCCACTTCTGCTCAATCGATTTTGGATTATATCGGTTCATTTTTCAACTCCTGGGATGCTTACAAATGATGAAAAATAATCACTTTTTCGCCTCAACCACTCGGGTGACTGGCGAACCAGCTTATCGTGATCTTTAATGTTAAGTAAAATAATTTTTAAAGCCTCTTCGGTAAAAACTTGATCTGGTGAACCTTTAAATAATACCACCGACCTCGGTCTTAGAACCCTGTTAACAAAACCGCCAGCTTCTAGAGCATTATTAAAACTTCTAACCTGACAACCATTAGCCTGAGCGGCAGGTGCTAAAAACTGATTAGCCTCTTCGCCAATTGTAATCACCCATTCTAGCAAACTAGGATTACACAAACTACCGATTTCCCGATGAGCCTCAGCCGAAGTCTCTCCTAATCCATTCATCGAGCCAAGTACGGCAATACGATGACCTTCAGCTGGAAAACTGTACAACGCCCGTAGTGCTTCTTTAGCAGCTGCTGGGCTGGAGTTATAAGTATCGTCAATAATCATACTACCCTTTAGTCCATCTAGAAGATTCATACGACCAGGCGTTGGTCGAATTTTTAATAAAGCATTTTGAATTTCTGCCACTGACATCCCAAACTCCAACGCTACCGCAATAGCCGCTGCTACAGCACGCAAAATCTGCTCACCAAAAACTTTTACTTGAATATCAAAACCATCAGGCACTCTAGTTCCATAAAACCGGCCCGAGAAGCCTTCTTTCGGGTCAAAACTCATTGGTTCGATACGATTCTCTGCTATTTGACTCGAACCATAGGTCATAATACCTGGATTATTAATATAACGAGCATAGTCGCCATCTATGTCATCGCGATTGATTAAACCAAGTTTTGACATATTAATAGCAGTAATCTCCTCAGCCGCTACTGCTTCCATGGTAAAAAAGTTCTTCATGCTTTCGGGTGTTATGGCAGTTAAAACCGCCAAGTCAGGCCTAAGATAACGACCAAACGCCGCCATATCCCCTGGACTGTCGACTCCTAATTCTTGGATTATGATATCAACTGTTGCCGGTTTTTTAACGCGCGTTCTAGCGGCCCGAAACAATCGTCGCCACTCTTTAGCCGATCGAGTTTTCTCAGGGTTTTTGATGCCCAATATACCAATTGGCACCGTAATCTCTGTGTTGATATTATCGTCTTCTAAAGCACCGCCAATACGATAACGTTCCTGTAAAATCGCACCAATCATGTTTTTAGTGGTACTCTTGCCGACACTACCAGCTACGGCAATCAATTTCACTTCAGGATGAGCTTTAAAATAACGCTTTACTAATCTCTCCAGCTTGCGCTGCCTATACTTATTTAACATGCCTTAATTTTAACAAAAATTAGTTAAAATGTCGCCTCTGGCGATGACTAAATATCCAACCTACCAGACCTAATGCCATTAAAGACAAAACTACCAACACAGACACGGTTGAATCTTTACCACTACCACTACGCGGAGGTTTAGGTTTAAGACTAATCCCAGGCTCAGACTCAGGTGCGGGTACGGCGCCATTTAAAAACGAAACTGTAACGATGTTTTCACCGAATTTTCTAAAAACCAATTCTAGTGGAGCGTAGGGATCATTATAATTAAAGTTATACAAACCAAGATAAAACTGCGAGCGACTGGGAATGTCGGTCTGTCCAGATGGTACACCAGAAGTCAATTTAGCTGTCGTTCGGAGAGAAAACACTAGTGGCTCTTCCAATCCATCTAAGTAAAATTCGTCATCAGAATTGTTCCATATAGCCTCGTGCCACTCGTCGATTTCGACGTAATCGGGATCTGACATAGGCAGTAGAAAGAATGGCGTAACATTCACTTCAACAACTTGGCCATCAATAGACACGCCAGCTCGATAATACCGGCTAAATCCGGTATCACTAAACGGCACATCGTCGATATAAAGCTCGGATGAAAGCGGCGTAATACGTGGATCAACATCTTCCACCAAACGAACAGTCACTAATTCATGAATAGTCCCCGGATAGCCATAATAGCTACTCATATGAGTTGGACCAATCAGAGCAATCCTTTGAAAATTACTCGGTACAGTCGCTCTGGTTTCATAAACGAACTCCTCTCCTTGACTAACATCAACATGCTTAGAGTCATTAACTGTCTTACTACTAAAGCCGAGGTTATCTTCGCTAGGCAGGAAGAACACAGCGCTTCTGCACGTTTGTTGGCTTGCGCCACTACTCTTTGCAGATGTAGTGACGCTACCGCCACCACTATCAGAACAGTCATATCCCGCGTACGCCACCTCGTCAGGTTTCGTAATATTAATCATCTGGCTATCTTGGTCATACGTTAAGTTAGACATATCCTCAAGTTCGTAAAGATTGCCTTGCTCGTCTTTGAAACCAGCTGGCCAGATTGTTTGCCCATGGGTGTATCTTATTATGAACTGGCCATC
Organism: Candidatus Nanosyncoccaceae bacterium; assembly: GCA_050950465.1. Taxonomy (GTDB): domain Bacteria; phylum Patescibacteriota; class Saccharimonadia; order Saccharimonadales; family Saccharimonadaceae; genus CAZRIZ01. The sequence goes on from JBMNHQ010000002.1 coordinate 396,954, forward strand.
TTTCTCAAAACTATATCCTGAAAGATTTAATCCAGAAAGAGGAGAAAAATCTTCAATTTGATTATGCGAAATATCTAAGTAATAAAGATTTTTTAAATCTGCTAGTGGAGCAACATTAGAAATTTTATTATTTCTTAAAACAAGATAGCCTAAATTTGTTAAGCTACTTAACGGAACTAGGTCGGAAATTCTATTGTCATTAAGATTTAGGTCAGTTATGTTCGTCAACCCATTTAATACAGAAAGGTCGGTTATTTGATTGTCAGCAAGACCAAGCCACCTTAGATGCTCTAAATCATATAGTGGAGCAAGATCAAGCACTCGATTACCACTAAGATTGAGATCGTACAGATTTGTTAAGCCGTTTAATGAAGTGATGTCGGAAATTAAATTGTAGCTAACATCAAGACTTACCAAGCTAGTCAAATTATGAATTGGAGCAAGATTAGATATATGGTTGCGGCTAAGAACGGCATTATTTAACCTAGTTAAATTAGCCATCGGTGTCAGATCTGAAACTTGATTATCGTCTAACTGAATACGCCCCAGATTTGTTAAGTTACTAATCGGAGTAATGTCAGAAATCTGATTGCTATCAAGAATAAGCCACGACAACTTCGTTAAATTAGCCAATGGGGCAACATCAGATATTAAATTACCCGTAAGCTCGAGACTCGTCAAGCCAGTTAAGCCACTGAGTGGTGTAATATCTGAAATGCCATCATACGTCAATCTTAGAGTATCTAAGTTAATCAGGCTGGATATGGGCGACAGGTCAGAAATCTGACTACTGCTGATATCAAGCCTTGTTAGGTTTGTTAAGCCACTCAGCGGTGTGATGTCAGACATCAGACAGGCATAGAAAGTAAGCCCTTCCAGCTTATCGACATACGACATAATTTCATCAAAATTAGGAAAATCAAAATAAGCCAAGCTTAGATGCTTTAAGTTAATAGCATAATCTAACCCCACTAAATCCAACGTGGTAAGTAATGGACGCTCATCAAAATCGCCCCGTAAATAAACCGTTGTTCTAGCACTTCCGCCATAAGGAGAAAGTTTAAAGTTTGACACCTTCAAGTCAATGGCCATAGACGTAACGCCATAGCGGTTAATTTCCTTCCTTAAAGCAGTTCCGGGAACACAAACTGTTTCATCATCATAGGTCGTATTGCCAATCGTATCAGATGGGTCAAGAATCTGTATCTCAGTTTTATTTGGGTCATGTGTGGCAGAATAGATGTCAGGAAGCCTATCAATAAGTAGGTCTTTGGTTGCCTGATCCTTAACCACACAAATGCCACCCGGTGTTTCAGCGTTGATTACTTTACTTCTAGTAGCATGGTTAATGATTGGCCCCAAAATAATCACAGTAGCAATACCTAGACCAATTTTAACGAAATGGTGCCACCTAAAGCTCGCGAGCTTAAAAGACATTCAATTTCCCCTGTTTTTATTTACTTACACACCTTATATTGCTTAAGGTTACTTACATTTTAACCTCACTATTAAGCTGCTGTCAAGTCATTGTTGTAAAAAACACAATAAAGATTGGCAGAAACCACCTTATTTACCTAGTAAGGTAATTTGAGTTTGACCTAATGCTATTTTTTGAAGTGGGCCTTACGTTGCTTAACTATAGCCAGAGCAATCGCGCCTAAACCAAGAGTGGCAATACTCAGAGTAATTGCGTTGTGGTTAGCTGTACTAACACCTGATTTTGGTGCGCCACCTAGAGTAAGCGTATTCGAGTTGTATCGAGCTGAGAGTGTGCCTGAGAAGCAAACCGTCGTAGCCGGATCATCACTTGGCTGACGAGCACAGTTAAATTGAAAATCGGCAAATTTAGTTGGGGCTGCTTTTGATAAGTTAAACAACGAGAATTGATTAGTACCACTATCGTATTTAGCGTAAGTAGTATCTACGCTATTGGGCTGTATAGCTGTTCCATCAAACCGACGCAGCGGGTTAGTAACAGTGGCCGATGTGTCCACTACATTTATAAGTGCTTTCTGATCAGCAGCGCTGAAATAGGCCCATGGGTTGCTAGAACTTTGAATCACCTGATAAATCGCAGCTATACTAGAGACATCAGAAATTCGGTTGGCTCTAAGATCAAGCTCATACAGTTTAGTTAAATGAGTCAGCACAGAGACGTCGGAAACCTGGTTACTATTAAGGCCAAGAGCCTCTAGATTAGTTAACCCAGCCAATGGGGAGATGTCAGAGATTTGGTTTTCATTAAGATAGAGATTGGTCAAGTTGGTTAAGCCAGCTAAGACAGAAATGTCTGAAAGCGGGTTAACACTAACATCAAGTAATGTCAAATTGTTTAGACCAGCCAGTGGGGAGATGTCAGAGATTTGGTTTTTATCGAGATAGAGCCAGTCTAAATTAGTTAAGTTAGTCAGCGGTGTAATATCGGAAACTTGGTTAGTAGAAAGACTAAGATATCGTAAATTAATCAAACCAGCTAGAAAAGATGTGTCAGCAACATTGCAGTATCCAAGATCAAGATCTTCTAGCTTAACCAATCCAGCTACGACGGCTGGATTAGAAACTTGATTACCGCCGAGAAAAAGAACTTCTAAGTTAATCAACCCAGCTAAGTCAGATATATCGGAAATTTGGTTACCGCCAAGATAAAGACGGATTAGATTGGTCAATCCAGTTAGAGCAGTAATGTCAGAGATTTGGTTTTCTTCAAGATCAAGCTCTGTTAATTTGGTCAAACTAGTCAACGGTGTAATATCGACAACATTATTATAATAAATACTTAATTCTTCTAGATTAGATAAGCTAGCTAACGGAGTAATATCAACTATGTTGTTGTGTTCTAGATACACATTAGCTAATTGTTGAATATATTCTACGCCGATTAAGTTTACTATATCACTACTATAACCAAGCAGGATGGGTGATAAAACTTTGATATCAGCAAACGTAACGTCAGTCGCAGCTGTTGCACCCGAAACAATCACGCCTTTTAGATGCAGGTCTGGTATACAAACCACATCAGCATCGGCTGCTGCGGCTGGAGCTTTGAGGATAACTTGAGTCTTATTCGGATCAACTACATCGGAATACCTATCACCGAAATCAGCGATTAGCTTGTCGTAGCTATCTTGGGTAGCGGCTATACAAGTACCCCCTAGCGTTTCAGCCCCAACTGGTTCTGATTTAATAAAAACTGGTAATAACAGTGCTAAACCAAGCACGCCAATACCAAAACGAAGCATCTTATGACGCTTTAAACTCGCAGGTTTTTGAAGCATGTCTCCCCTTTTTGCTAATTATATTCAACTTCACCCCTTAAAGTTCTTAAGGTTAATTTTATTTTACCCACTCTGGATCTTAAAAGCAAGCTCAATATTTAGCCAACAACAAACCGCCCAGTTTGGTCGAGAACCGAGCGGTTTTTAGCTGCTACGCGCCCACCCGTGGGGCGGATGTTTTTGAGCTAGTGTTTGTTTTTCCGTCGCTTGCAGAGACAGCGCCCCTGAAGCGTACCAGCTTATGCTTATTATAGCATGAAGGTTGACATGAAAGTCAAGAACAATTCTCTACTATTTACAAATACATTAACTTATGATATAATGGAAAAATGGGCGTCGCATAGATAAAGAATGCGACGTTTTGTTAGCCGCTAGCTTAACTAGCGAATATATTTTATGGAGGTGTTGTTATGTATAGCATAGCAATCAAAGGCGGGTCACCTGAAATGACCAAGATGCTACAACTCAGCCTATCTAGGCTGATCGCAGGCGGTAAACCAGAGCATCTGCAATTCCTCACCAGCAACGACACCCTGTTCGATGTCTTTGATGCTCAAATTACTGTAGCCCGAGACCTACTGCGAGGACCGCTAAGTATCACTGGACTAGACATTTTTGGTCGATTCTGCAGCGTTGAATTCTGCCCTCCGGGTAATCAAGGAACGGCCAGTTCCTATGATAACTAATCCAGACCTCGCCTACGGGCGAGGTTCTTTTTATTATTTACGGTTAACTTAGGCTCTCTTAAGCAGTAGGGTTGGCTAATTTGCCCAAGAATATTACTTGCTGGCTATCTTTGTCAATAATCATGAAAACGAACGGGTGATCAGCAATGAATTTTTTACTAGGTTCTTCTTCTACCATAGCTATATCCTTCATGACAATCGCCGTAACTGCCGCCGCCTCTGTACCTTTTTCATCAACTTCAATCATGGCTTTGTGCTCAACGTCACTGATAAAGGGCTTAGGGCATTGTTCGGGATTTAATTTCTCAAAATTAGCCTCATCACTAAATGCCTCTTTGATACCCAAATTTTTCAAATGCCCCACTAACTCATCTGGGTGATATTCAATCTTAAGTTTCGGTAGCACCACATCCACTTCACTTGGCTCAACTTCACTAAGCCATTTTTGTAAATTTTCGTTATTTAACTGTTCTTCAAGACGTAATATGTTCTTATCCTTTGGTAAAATCGCAACGAACTCAAACGAACTATCTTTATATGGGAGTTTAACTAACTGCATAACATCATTTTCTGTATAATCAATGTTCTTAAAGCTTTTTGGCATCATATCAGCCTCAACTTTTGAACCATCCGAACGGGTAAAATCACGCTTGTGGGTGTCTTCTGCTTTAAACTCAGTCAGCCAATCAGCCTTGAAGTGAATTGCGTTTACTAGGACCAATTTAGTCAGCGGACCAAGTGGTTGATTTTCCGACAAGATGCTATTAATTTTATGGTTAGTCTTATCGTCCACCCACTTATTGATTCGCTTATTTGTTTCTAAGGAGCTAAAATCAACCGAAGTCGCCTCGCCCTTATAAACCTGAACAATAGTATCCTGAAAACTCTCTTTGGGTGGGCAGTAGTCTTGACGCACCCAAATTGAATTAGCTATTTGGAACTTACCATCAGCTGTTAGGTCATCGTACTGGTTTTTAAAAGCCTGGTGACGCAAATCGTCAGTAGTAGCATTACCAAACACGCTAGCAATTTCTTTGGCAGTTTGCCCATCAGCACCCTCATAAACCATACCAAAAGCAGTTGAGATGCTATACGGAGAAAAAACTAAATTTTGATCACCAGCTTGACGTTCGGGTAGTCGTTGATATAAATCAAAACCAAATTTATTATTGCGAACAACTAATTTTTGTTTCGCCTCATCTAGATTTTGCGGATCAACATCAACCACTGGCACACTGGGTGTTTGTGACGGGGCCTCGGGAGCCGGTTTACGCAGCAGCATCCACGAGATAATCACACCACCCAATAGAACAATTACTAACAAGATGATGATTAGTGTTTTCTTCTTTTTATTAAGAGGGTCTTTTACTTCCACTAGTAATCTCCTTTTTTACTTAGTCTTATTTATATATCGTTTTTGTGATCAGCCAAAAATGGTGGGTAGTCATCTAATTCAGCAGCTAACTCCTGCGCTGAAAATGATCGTTTTAACTTTAACTCCACCCATTTACCATCCTCGGGTGAATTCTTCATATCAGACGGATAAACAATCCGGCGCCAACGAATACTTTTGGAAACTTCAGTTGGGTTATAGGGGTTAACTCGAGAATAATGCACGATCGAGGCGTTGGTCAACTTAAATCTTTCTTTAACACTCGGCTTCATCCAATCTTCTGGTAAAAGCCACTCGATTGCATAGCAGGCCGCTCGAATCATATGACCATGCGCCACCACTAAAACTCGCTGACCAGAATGATTGCGACGAATTGAATCTTGGAATGAACGATAACGCCAAAAAACGTCTTGCATACTCTCAGCCGTATTAATACGAGCATACCACGGACTAACACTGAGCGTTTTCATATCCTCGGAAGTCAAATCAGTATTTTGCGCCCAAGTCCCTAGCCCACCAAAATAGCGCTCAATAATGCGATCGTCAATCACCCAGCGATCACCCCCCAGATGACTAGCAGTTTCCCGAGCGCGTAAAAACGGTGACACAAACATGCCATCAAATGAATCAGCCCCGCCCATTTCAAAATCCAACCAGTCACGCGCCCTCTCAGCCTGAGCAATACCCTTCTTAGTCAAGCGCTGTTGCCAGTCAGGGCGATTAGCAATTTCTTGATGAAATGGCGCAATCTCTCCCAGTCTTTCAGCCTGCTGAACAATATTCGCCTCACTTTCACCGTGGCGAACAAAAACTAAATCGTTTGGCATCTCTAGCCCACTCGGTCGATGTGCCATATATACAATTTATTTTATCACAAATCATTTACGCTTGCACAATAGTATTTTATGTAGTCTAATAAACACGGCACAGACAGCACCTTACTAATGGAAAACCATGCCGCCTGAGCACAGATTCGTCTGGTATTAATCAAACGATGTTTGTCAGCACAATTCGACCATATTATCTTCTAATCCATTACAAGCAAAACTACGCCGGCTCTGATAATATTGGCATGGACAGTACTGTGACCATGGATATCTTCTATAGAAAGAGGGCAAAGAGAATTACTGCCATAATAGACGATTGCTTTATTGATGTCGAAGAACAGGGGAAAAAAGACCGTATAGATACGATTGAGTATTGTCAAAAATCATCCCGCCCTCAAAAGCCTTGAGGAGTAGGACTAAAGTATAATCGACTAGTTGGTGCTGCAAAATATCAAAGTCCTAAAATACTAAACCACCCTACACATGGGTGGTTTTATTTCGTTACTATAATACACCATATCTTGACTATAAACTCATTTAATAGTATAATAAGGACAAGTACCTTGACATTTTAGGACTTAGTAGACTTAGTAGACTTAGGAGGATCTTAGTATGATTACAGACAGGGCTCAATCACGTACACTTGACGACTTTAGGAGCAAGGCTATCGAATACATTGGAGGAGATGGCGAATTTCAACAAATTATCCGCTACTCAGAACCTCGTTTTAACAACTTTTCGGAGCAAAATCGTCCTTTGCCGGAAGCACTATATCGGATGGAACAAATCATATCCGATATTGGCAGAGTATTGCCAATAGCAAAATCCAATCACGTAATTACCGGACAGGATGAGATAAGTGAACTATCGGTATGGTACACCGAAGGATGGATGAGAAAAGATTGTCTTCCCGACAGCACAAAGATCCCAATCATCCAACGCCCTACTGAGGGTAGTCGTGAGGCAGACCGACCGATAAAACTTCGGCGCTACGCAGCACTGATATATAACCTATACTCAACAGAATCCCTTTCTAGTATGCCGGCAGGAAATATGTACTTAGAGTTATATTGCTCCCGCACCGAGGCTTACGACAACCTTTTAGCAGCCCTTGAGGCTAAAAGATCGGCTATCTGGGCTGTATATGAAGAAGAACTGAGAAAAATTGATTCAGACAGGGCGCACTCCATCTTAAGCTTAAGTGGTGAGAACATGGCCCTTACAGTGTTATCAAATCCAAGAATGGATTTTATAGCAGAAGAAGGCGAGCCCGATGAGTGGAAGAATCGAAACAGCTTGGTTGGACAAGCCCTGAAAAACTTCCCGCCCACTCAGGAGGCAATTAAGAATTACAAGAAGTTGCTCGAAGGGTTAGTAAAAAATTCTTAAAGTCGACACATCTTAGTTCTAAAAACTAGACCACCTTGTTATACCGAGGTGGTTTTTAATTGCAAAAAATAAAAAAGCAGGCTTAGTCGCCTGCTTTTTAGCTAGTCCACGCGAATGAAAAGTGGCAGTAAGTTAGGATTTCCGTTCTCTAGCTGCTCCAGTGCCCGTTCGTAGTACTTTTCATTAGTCCAGTGATGTCTTATTTCATTAACCAGTCTCGCCTCAGTGTTATCCTCGGGCGCAGCCCGCCCTGATAAAAGATCGTTCAACTGAGCAACAGCGACCTGTTCATCTTCATCTTCTTTGCCCGACATCCATTCGGTATCCAACTGAGAAAGGCCCTTAGTGACCTCCTGCAGCCGACTTTCAACGTCCCGTCGCGCCAACTCTATGACTCTAAGACGAATCTCAAGTGGAGAAAGAGCGGGATGCTTACGATAAACTACCCGACGAAGCCGCGACAATCGTCCAGTCTCCTGTTGCCAAAACTTGTTTAAGGCTTCCTTGACAATAAAGTCAGCACCAGCAAAAGTATTTAGCACGCTACTCTGCGCAGGCGTTGTTCCGCCCATCATCATCATTTCTAAACCCATTTTGTCCTCCTTTAATCTGACCGCGGTTAACTAGCTTTTCAAACAACTAGCCACGGTCGAAGTATTTTTATTTGCTACAACCGTAGCTCTATCTTTCTATTTTATCAGAAAATATCCGTCTTGTCAAGCTTAGCGCTGTAAGGCAAACTGGTTTATAGCCTACACTAAAGATGTTAAAATAGGTACATGAGTAAATATATGATCAAACAAATTAAGGGTCGGCAAATCATCGATTCTCGGGGCAACCCAACAGTCGAAGCCGACGTTATATTAGGAGATGGTGCGCTCGGGCGAGCTGCCGTGCCGAGTGGTGCTTCAACTGGTTCACGCGAGGCACTAGAGTTGCGTGATGGTGGCAATGCTTGGATGGGTAAAGGTGTTCAGAAGGCCGTCAATAATATAAATGATATTATTGCACCCAATTTGATTGGTGCAGATGCCAGCAAACAGGCTGACTTAGACAAACAGCTAATCGAACTCGATGGTACGGAAGATAAATCCAAGCTAGGCGCTAATGCGATTTTGGCCGTTAGCTTAGCCTGCGCCAAGGCGGTCGCGACATCGAAAAAGACTCCACTTTACCGTTATATCTCCGAGATAGCTGGCACTGAAATGAGCCTACCAATGCCCATGATGAATGTCATGAACGGTGGTGCGCACGCTGCTGGTTCAAGTGATATCCAAGAATATATGATTATGCCAGTTGGCGCTTTGAACTTCACCGAAGTTATGCAAATCGGAACCGAAGTATTTCACCACTTAGGTAAGGTTCTAGCTAGCAAAGACTACGCCACTACCGTTGGCGATGAAGGAGGTTACGCACCAAAATTAAAGCATGGTAATTTTGAGCCTCTAGAATTAATTTCGGAAGCCGTCAAAAACGCTGGTTATGAACTTGGTAAAGATGTAGTAATCGCCCTTGATATAGCCGCTACTGAGTTTTACGAGAATAATAAATACGAGTTAAAAACGGAAAAGAAATCGCTTTCTAGTAGCGAACTGACTCGTCTTTATACCGACTGGGTGGACGAGCTACCACTTGTGTCAATCGAAGATGGTCTGGCCGAGGGCGACTGGGATGGCTGGATTAAGTTAACATCAACTCTAGGACGTGATACTCAGTTAGTTGGTGACGATTTGTTAGTAACGAATCCAAAGCTTCTCCAAGAAGCAATCGATAAAAAAGCTTGTAATGCGATTTTGATTAAACCAAATCAAATCGGCACACTCACCGAAACTATCGCAGCTGTAAAATTAGCTAAGGCTAATAACTTCAACACCGTCATGAGCCACCGCTCAGGCGAGACCGAAGACACCACTATCGCTCACTTGGCGGTTGGTCTTGGCACTGGTCAAATCAAAACTGGCTCACTCTCACGCACCGACCGTGTTTGTAAATACAACGAGATTCTGCGCATCGCTGAAGAATCGCCAGAGCTAAAATTAACTAAGCCGTTTTAGCTAATTAAAACCATAGAAAAACCGCCCCCGTAATTGGGGACGGTTTTATTTGAACTACTCTTCGTCGCCCATCAAGAACCTCTCGAGCTGAGAACGAGCATCATCGTACCCTCTAGATGCTTGACGCTCTTGCCGATAAGCGCAGTATGCTTGATAAAAAAGGTTCTCTAATTTATCAGCCCCAGCTTCAAGTTCTTTTGCAGATCGAGGAAGACGTATTGAACCACGGGAGCTACTAGCATACTTGCGACATGGACTTAAATAATCACCATTAGTAAACTCCCCAAGCCTCTCTTCCTGAGTTATTAATTCATAGAAGCGCTTTCGCGCCTCCGCCCACGGCTTAGAAAAGATGGCTGGACCAAGAGATACAATCAGCTCGCTAGTAAAAGGATGATCGCTCGCTAAACCAATACGGAAATAATCATTTATGCCATCGAAGTTCACGAAAAGCGACTGGGGTAAATCTGGTTTTAGATTAATAAAGAAGCTATAGCTACCTCTACAACTATCCTCATTTGACACCTCTTGATAATCAACTTTTAATTCGTCACAAATCTGCAAAAAGCGCTTGCGAGATAAATAGTTCCTTATCTTAGAATACGATAAAGCTACGGACTTGATGCCACTCTCTGAATCTTGAAAAGAATCAACCATGTGATTCACAAGCTTGTCAAACGCAAGCTTTCTACTTAGCTTAGGCTCTTTCCTCCGTATGTACTCATACTCTCTACCCATAGGAAAGCTACTGTTTGGCCAACCAGACGCCGTCTTACTGTCATACTCATCATAACCACTGCTAATCAGTACTTCATTTAAACTGCACAGAAAAGCATCCGACCCACTTTGATCGTAACCACCTAAGACCCTTACACTAAGAAGATCAGGCCATTTCTCTCCGCTGAACCCATAAAGAATTCTCTTAAAAAGCTGTGTTATTTTAGAATCTATAGCCTCAGCCATTTTACACCCTCCTTTTATTTTCCGAGCACCTAAAAATACATAGTTCAAATATTTAAGGTGCTTCGTAATGATTGGCGTTACTATAAATTAAAACTCATCTCCGAGCAAGCTTGAGCGTGATTGGTGAGTAAAGAAAAACCACCTTATAAGGTGGTTCTAACCAGCTGCATTTATAGCTACTGGCCTTTGACAAAACAAAAATTCTAGCTTACCGTATCTATTGTTAATTATGGATGTAATAAATCCCATGCGGATTCACCAATCCAGTTAGGATGATAATACAAATCACTTCTCTGTACGGCATCATTCTCCAGACCTAAACGAAATGGCTTGTTGCCATCATGATCCTGCTGCGCCCTAACTTCAATTTTCAGCTCTTTACATTTCTCAAGCACCAACCCTTGCTGCAAATCTTCGGCAAATTCGACACGCCGCAAACCACCCCCTTCACGGAAACCTTCGACGAGCAACGCAATTAGCTCTGGGGTAATCTGAGTCAAAACGCCGTTAGCGGGCGGTTGATACAACACTAACGTGAAATTAGTACCAACGTTTCGGTAAGTATCATGACCGAAACCACCGTTTAAAAGCTGCTGCTCGAGCCTTTCTTTAAAACTCTTACGTTTTGGGGCGGGGCTCACAACCGTGGTATACCAAATTCTCTTGATATATTGTCCCTTTATGCGACCTAATGAATCACCTAATAGCTGACCTAGTGAGCTATTTGCCCACTTCTCGATGTTACATTTGGTCTGAACTTTCTTATTATGACCTGTTTTATCTTCTACACTAGACATGACTCCCTCCTCTATATTTATTCTGTCTTTTTAATGTCCTCCCTCCAAGCGCTAATTTACGATGCTTTTTAGAAAAAAGCAAGCTCAAGCACTATTGATTATCAAAGAAAAAACCGCCCTGACGGGCGGCATTTTGAACTACTTACTTACTGTCACCAATTATTAGACTTGGTAATAGCTGACCCGATGCGAACTAACGCACCCTGCTCAGCCTGCTCAGCTTGATATCTTACAGATCGAGATGCACAAAACGTATCTAAATCGCGCATTATTTCAGGAAGTCGTTTTTCAATTTCACTTATAGGTGCTGCGCCTCGCCTACGCCACAACCATTCCGTAAGCAAATCATCTCCTCGAGAAAATTCCTCAAGCTTCCTTTCGTATCCTACAAGCTCATTAAAAACTTCAATCAGCCCTGACCGCGATAAGACCCTGTTATCCTTTTTGAGTTCGTTAAGCTCTTCTGCGAAGTAGACCAGCCCACTCTTTGAGGCACCGCGACAAGTCGGTATGCCAACAAAAATTGCGTGATCTCGAGCAGAAGCTGCCACAAAAAGTGATTGGTCTATTTCTGGCTGAAGCTTAATGAAAAATTCCCAAGCATAATTCCGCTGATATCTAAGCTGATATTCAGAAGTTTCTAGCCTAGCAATCCTTAGCTCATCGCACATTCTTGCGAAATCATCGCGGGTTATTCTTTTTTCACTCGGATAATTGATCTTCACCTCTGTAAGATAGGATCTACTACCGTCTGTAACCGTTGTGTAACGGATGGCCGTAATCATATCCCCAGACAGCACCCCATTTGCACTTTCGAAGATGGTCTGGACGCACTCAATAGCGCCATCCGAGCGGCCAGGCCGAGGCCTTAGGTTAGATACCAAGCTAGTCTTACGACTAAGCTGAGGTTTGGTGATAGGTGTCAGTCCCCCTGTGTGGCTAGATCGAAGTCCAAGATTGAAGGCCAAGTTTTCCAGTTCATTACGATTAAGGAAGTCACTTAGGTCATTCAGATTCCCACTGGGGGTTGGAACAAGATGATGGGCTAGGATCTGGTCTTTTGGTATATGTAATAGTTCTCGAAACAAAGCTTCTGCTCGATTGTTATGGGTGTCGGACATATTACCCCTCCTTTCCCCCACTAGCACCTCAAATACAGTAGTTCAAATATTTAAGGTACTTCGGTGTGATAAACATTACTATAATTAAGATTTATAACCAGAACAAGCATAAGCGTTTTGAGTAGCTAAACAAAAACCGCCCCTCAGGGCAGTTTTTGTTTAAAAAAGGGCGAAGTGCTGACTACTTCTCTTCTGGAAAACGATCAGGGTTGGCGCGATAATATTCTACCAACGGAGCATCTTCGGCCAACACTTGTGACTCAATATAATATCGCCCCACAAAACCACCTTTTTTGGCAGTTTTCTGTTTAGCAGCCTCTCGCAACTGCTCTTCGGAGAAACCAAAATGCTCCCTCAGGGCATCAACTATCGACTGTAAATCAGCCAACTCTGCTAGCACTTCTTCTAAATCAGCCTCTGAATCGGTTGGTATCTCAGACGACTCTTCTGTAACTTTATGAATTAATTCACGCACGTACTCTTCATCGCCCAACACCCGATAGTCAACCTTTTTGTAGATGTCAGGGTTTGTCAGGCAATCTTCTAAGATTTTGTCCCGAACCAATTTGCGTAAATAAAACTTAGGCATTTTTGTCCTTTTTAGCGAAACGATTTGAGTCGCGACCGATGGCTTTCTCTAAAGTCGCTGCCATCACCTTATCTAAATCAATATTTTCGCTATTTGCCATACAGATAAGGTTAAACAAAACGTCGCCAATCTCGCTTGGTAAGTCCTGTGCTGCTTCGGAGGATTTTTTCGGCTTATCGCCATAGAGGTGGTTAAGCAGTCGCCCCACCTCACCGACTTCTTCCGCCAAACGAGCAAACTGACTCAAAGGACTCCAATAAGGCTTTTCAAATTGTTGCGCCCAATCGTCAACTTGTTTTTGATAATCTTTCAGACTCATAAAACCTCCATTTATTATTTATTAATTTCATCAATAATCTGTTTAAACAAACCCTCAAAAGAGTTTTGAAATTCATAATAGGCAAAAAACGTATCAGACAGCTGAGCTTGGGGATTCTTAGATATTTCTTTTAAGTGTTCAGCCTTGAGCATAGATTGGTTTTGTGGGCTAAAGATATTTGTGTCGGAATCATAGAGCTTAGCCTGCAAAGTAGCCTCAAGCTTATCGCACTGTTTAGCAAATTTAGCCTCTTTAGTTTCACCACGATTGTACTCCTTGACTAATTTGATATATTCTTCGGCTTTCACAAGATCAGCCAACAAATTAGTAGCCCTATCTTCGCCGTGTTTTTTAATTTCACTTCGGTTTTTCACACCATCGTATGGCGTGATATCACCAATAAACAGCTCGTCTAATTCGTGAAGAACTAGCATTTTCAGGACTCGATTGATATCAGCATCAACTTCAAACTCCGAGTCAATTAATATCGCCAAAATACAGACACCAAAAATATGATCGGCTACACTCTCAAGCGTTTCGCGCTGAATATGCCAAAGATGCCAACCAGCACGAGGCATTTCTTTTAGCTTAGCCACGATGTTGTAGATCTTTACCAGCATATCAACTTTTTCGACGAAACTCTTACTCACTTAATATCTCCGTAAATTCTTGTTCATTGATAATCACTGTGCCGTGCTTTTCGGCAGCTTTAAGTTTCGAACCACCAACTTTACCGCCTGCCACAAGATAGGTTGTATCATTAGCAACGGCGGTTTGGAATTTGCCGCCTAGCGCGCGAATCTTCTCAGCCGCCTCGTCACGACTCATTGATTCTAACTTACCAGTAATAACAAAGTTCTTTCCGGTCAGTTTGCCAGACTTTTGTGTAAAGACTGGCTCAACACCGAGTGACTTAAACTTATCCAGCAACTTTAGATTGTCTTCATCAGCGAACCAACCCAGAATACTTTCAGCTACGATTTCACCTACGCCATCAATCTCCGACAATTCGTCAAGCGTCGCGTGACTCAATTTTTTCAAAGAACCAAAATGATTAGCTAAGTCTAAGGCCGTTTGCGAGCCGATGTGACGAATACCCAAGCCGTAAATAAAACGCTCTAGATTAGGTTGTTTTTTCGCTGCGATTGCATCAAGTAGTTTTTGGGTTGAAATCTCCGCAAAACGGTCTAACTTTAATAGGTCTTCTTTTTGTAATTGATAAATGTCAGCTAAGTCTTTAATGAGACCAGCGTTAACCAAAACTTCAGCATTTTTTTCACCCAAAGTGTTAATATCCAGTGCTGCTTTTGAAGCAAAATGTGTCACACTACGAATTAAAACCAATGGTCCAGAATAATTTTTAACTCGGTAAACCACTTCACCCTCTGGTCGTTCAAATTCCAATTCAGGATATTGACGCTTAAGCTCAGCTTCATAATCAATCGGCTTTGAGTTATCTGGCCTAAGCTCCAGTAGAACCTTCTCAACTTGCGGAATAATATCCCCTGCCTTGTAAATCACCACCGTATCATCACGACGTACATCTAAGCGAGCGATTTCGTCAGCGTTATGCAAACTAGCATGCTGTACCGTCGTACCAGCTACCTGTACTGGATCAAATACTGCCACAGGCGTAGCTGCACCAGTGCGACCGAGTGAAATAACAATATCTTTTACTACTGTTGTGGTTTGCTCAGCTGGATACTTAAAGGCAATTGCTCCACGTGGGGTTTTGCCAACAATGCCCAACTTGTCAAAAGCCTGTCGATTGTTGATTTTTATTACCATGCCATCATTATTAAAAGGCAAATCCATGCGTCGATCGCGCCAAAATTCAATGTACTTAACTATTTCTGACAAGCTCTTTAATACTACTGGCTCGGCATTACAAGTGATACCTAAGTTTCTCATCGCCTGATAAGCATAAAAATAAGTCGGTACTTCACTAAAATCGTCACGCAGCAAATCATAACCATGAAAATTTAACGGCCGCTCGGCTGCTAGTTTCGGATCAAGTTGACGCATTGTACCAGCCGCTAAGTTGCGCGGATTAGCGAACTCAGGCTCACCAATTTGACATTGCTTGGCATTTAGCTTAGCGAAATCATCCTTGTGCATGACAATCTCACCACGAATTTCTGTTCGACCTTTCAAAAATTTTTCAAACCCTAAAGTCGAGCGTAATTTCAGCGGTACATTAGCAATAGTTTTTACATTATGAGTAATATCTTCGCCTACCATACCGTCACCTCGCGTCACCGCCCGTTCTAAGACACCATCTTTATAGATCAGCGATGCAGCTAAGCCGTCCATTTTAATATCGCAAAAGAATTCAAATTTGACGGTCGGTAAGATTTTTTGAGCTCGCTCAATCCAAGCACCAACCTCCTCTTCATTAAAGGCATCGGTCAAAGATATCATGCGCCACTTGTGTCGCACCTTTGTAAACTTATCGAGTGCGACACCCGCTACCTTTTGTGTCGGACTATCGGGTGTAATCAATTCAGGAAATTGCTCTTCTAGCTGCGCTAGTTCATGCTTTAGGCTATCAGCCGCCGCTTCGCTCATAATTGATTCGTCTAGTATATGATAGTGATAGCGATAATCATCAATTAGAGCCCGCAACTTAGCTACGCGCTTTTTAGCGTCGGGAAAGTTTACCTTAGGCTGGCTGGGCATTGTCATCTAAAACCCGTCGATATAGTAAGTAGATATAGGCACTAGTCCAAATTGCCGTGGTAACTGTTAAGGCTAATAAGACAAATGGTACAATCGGTATCTTAGTCAACCACTCCCACTTAGCGGAGAGCTCGTTTTCTATGAGAATTGTCGGAAAAGCTACCACCACCCAAAGTGTAACAACTTGGAAAAAATGCCAAACAATCCGGCGCACAATCCGCCCACGTCGACCAACCACCATATCATCGGCAATATGCCAAGCTTTCATCGGCTCAGTACCGTAGTTAGTGGCGACAGCCAAGGCAATAATTGTACTAACTAGCCAGTATAGCGTAAGAGCTAGAACGAACACACCCACCAAGACTGCTAACATATCGCCGACCCCGCCCTTAATTAATTCAGTATTCTTAGCTGCTGAGAAAACGATAGCATAAACCCCTAGCGGAATTAATTGGATAATAGCAAAGAACATCAATATTATTGTGGGAATAAGTGGCGCACCCGATTCATACAATGCTTGTCGCAACCTGACTGGCTTCTTTGCTAATTGACGGCGAAGGACAAAGACCACAACCAACCAAGTAAAGACAACCGCTAGCGCCAAAAGAATTTGTTGTGACTGATCGCCAGCTGGATTGATGCTGCCTGACGAAACTGAGGATAAAAAAAGTAGTCCCGCTCGATATAACCTACTACCCAAACCAGCTTCACCAGCCGTTTCATCCAATGCCTCACGCAAATTATTATAGGACATCTGGGGCATTAGCAGGGAAAAAATTAGGAATATCGCTACTAACAATAGGCCAAATTTAAGAAAAATTTTCTTACCTCGTTTCAACTCTCGCCAAACATTGATTGAGAACTTAAAATAACCCTCCATCTTTAACGATCGCTTAGTATCAACACGCTTAGTTAGTCGAAAACTTCGATGTGGGCGTCGACGCAACAAAGCCCGCTGACGACGCTTGACCTTTTCCCACCAATCTAGCTTAACCTTTGGTTTCTTTTTTCGAACAGCCTTAGTAGGTTTGGTGGTTTTTTTAGAAACCGGCTTTTTTGTAACACTTTTCTTGGAAGAGGTTCTAGACATTAAAACTGACCTTCCATGCCCCGTAAAATTTTAATTCGCTCTTCAATTGGCGGATGAGTACTAAACAAACTAGATGCAAATCCCTTCTTTATCGGATTCTTGATGTACATGTTTGCCATCGATGAATTAAATTTCCTCATCGGTTGCCTGTCGTCACGAAGCTTTTCTAGTGCTCGCGCTAAACCCTCTGGATCGCGTGTTGTTAAGCTAGCGGTCGCATCAGCCAAATACTCTCGCTTACGACTGACAGCCAGCTGAATCAAAGTAGCCATAATTGGTGCTAAAACCGCAACGATTAGTAACAAAACCATTCCTAGACCGCCACCACTACGATTATCACGATCACGCGAGGATGAAAAACGAAAACCACGTAAAATCATATCGGACATAAAGCCAATTGCTGCCGTCAAAGCCAGGGCGACCAAACTCACTCGAATATCGTAATTACCAATATGGGCCATCTCATGAGCAATCACACCCGTTAATTCACGCTCATCCATCATCTCGATTAACCCAGTAGTTGCTGCCACGGCAGCATGCTCTGGATCACGACCAGTTGCAAAGGCGTTAGGTGAAGAATCGTCAATTACATAAATCTTCGGCATTGGTAAACCCGTTGTTATCGTCAGCGTTTCTACCACATGATACAGGCGTGGTGCGGACTGGCGGTCCACCTCACGTGCACCACTCATCATAATTGCCATTTTGCTGGCGAAAAAATACTGGATTAGAGCATAAATTGCACTAATGCCAAGCATAATCCAAGTTACTGAGAAATCATCAGATAAATAACCTACCAAAGCGCCAATTATGGCGATGATTACGAAGAACATCGCCATGACTAGCCAAGTTTTGCGCTTGTTTTTATCAATCTGAGAATACATTTTATCTCAAAAAACTGAATTAGAACTCAACTTTTGGTGCGTTTTCCGCTTCAGCTCGATCAGCTACCTCAAAAAATTCACGTTTTTCGAATTTAAACATTGAAGCAATAATGTTAGTCGGGAAAGAGTCAATTTTAGTATTAAGATCACGCACACCAGCGTTGTAGAATCGGCGTGAAGCTTGAATCTTATCTTCAGTATCAGTTAATTTTTGTTGCAGATCCATAAAATTAGTATTAGCTTTCAACTCTGGATAAGCTTCAGCTACAGCAAAAAGACTCTTCAAAGTACCAGATAACACATTGTCAGCCTGAGCAGTTTCCGCTACACCCTTGGCGTTCATTAAACCAGCACGTGCTTCGGTGACCTTAGCAAAAACGTCTTCTTCATGCTTAGCATAGCCCTTGACAGTCGAGACCAAGTTTGGAATCAAATCGAGGCGATATTTTAATTGAACTGCAATATCACTCCAAGCCTCCTCAACTCGAGTCTTAAGCTTGACTAAACCGTTATAGGCGCCAATTAGAGCTGCGACCAATAGAGCTATTACAATTAATATTCCGATAACCCATTCCATATAGTTTTCTTTCTCCTTTTAATTTACACGTTTATATGATTTTAGAGATTTCTCCCATAAACCATTATGTGTTTAATTATATCATAATGCTACTTAATTTTAAGAACCATTTTAGCTGGTGTAGAGAAGCGGGACTTGGCGCAGGAGCGAAGCGATAGCCGCACAGATTTGCAATAGCAAATCATAGTGCGGGTTCTAGCAAATTAAACTAAAAACAGCCCCTAGGTTTAGGAGGCTATTTTAGCTGGTGTAGAGAAACGGGACTTGGCGCAGGAGCGAAGCGATAGCCGCACAGATTTGCACTAGCAAATCATAGTGCGGGTTCTAGCAAATTAAACTAAAAACAGCCCCTAGGTTTAGGAGGCTATTTTAGCTGGTGCGCAGAGCGGGACTTGAACCCGCACAGGATATTATCCCAAGAGATTTTAAGTCTCTCGTGTCTACCAGTTCCACCATCCGCGCAGAACAAATTGGAGGCACCTGCCGGAATTGAACCGGCGTACGCGGTTTTGCAGACCGCTGCGTAACCACTCCGCCAAGGTGCCACATCGAGTATTTTAGCCTATTTCGTCCACTTTTACCAGATTTTAACAAAAGTGCTTGACAAAATGCTTAAGCTTTGCTACAATGACAAGCACATTCGTTGACATTTTTGTTTTAGAAAACCCCGACCAGAAAGTCGGGATTTTCTTTTACAAAAGACTTTAACTCTTAGAAGAATAATGATTCAAAAGGATTGAAAGTGCCAATATCATCAGATGAATCTTCCATCTTTTCCATCTCTTCTTCTATAGACTTCGTCCACTCTTCGAAACTAATAGCGTCACTCGGCGCCTTAACTTCGACGGATTTCGGCCAATCAAGCGTCATTTCCACCTTTACAGTTTGAGTAGTTGTCTTACCCATTGTAGTAGTCTTAGACTCAACTTCAGTATTTACACCCTTTAATTGGTGACCCCACTTGCTAATGATAAATTCCGTATTCTTTAATACCGGCTCATCTGGTTTAGGTGCCACCATTCCTTCTGTGAGATTATCATCGTAGTCAAAATCAAAGTCGAAATCGTAATCGTCATCGTCGTCATCAAAGTTACCGTACTCAACCTTAGGGCTGGAACATTCATTTAAAGCTTTGATGAAATCAGTCTCTGATAGCTTTTCGCTATAATCCTTTAGCTTGTCTTTATCAATCGCAACCTTGACAGCAAAATTGCCATCAACTGTCCTAACTTCACCCGCTTGATAAAAACTATGTTCTTTTAGAGCCGCCTGAGCTTGCTCCATATACTTATCAGCATCAAAATTCTTCATGACATCGGACACACATACCAATACTTCGTTGTCATCATCAGACGCCTCCGACTTTAGCTCATCAAGAGGTAATTTAACCCATTTGTTTTCTATTTTTGCAACAACTGGCTTAACCTGTTGCTTAACTTTATTAAATTCACTAGTATATTCACTGCCCAAAGTGCTACTCATGCTATCGAAGAACCCATCAACTAACTTGGATATATCCTCTAGGTAGAAATATATATCCTTTTTATCTACCAACATCATCTTGGCTTTCACTGGTAATTTTTGCCCCATCAGTTCTAGATTGGCTGTCGCGCTATAATCGAACGCCATCTTTTCAATATCACCAGCAACTTCCATTTCTAGGCTACTAAATTTCACACCCATAGGGCTAGATTCAGACAAATCTAAACCGCTTAGTTTGATTTTAGTTTTGATGATCTTAGCAGAATTGGATTTATTAATCGCATCAGCAACAACTTTGTTAGGGCTTTGATACCAAAAATAAGCACTAACTAGGCCACCGATTAATAAAATCGCGATAATCAGACCAATGATTAGACCTTTTTTAGCTTTCTTTTGCTTTGGCGCTGGTTGAGCCACTGGTTGTGATTGCACTGGAGTTGGAGCTTCAGGCATAACACTACCTACTGGCGCTTCAACTGGCGAATCCATCGATTGAGCTTCCGATTGAACCTCTGGTTGAAGTGTCGACTGAACGAGCTGCTCACCTGGTTGCACCGAATTATTATTCGTATCGTTATCCATCCTATTCTTTCCTTTATTTTGTTAATTAAATTGTATCACAGAAGAGTAAAAAAGCTAAAGCTTAAAATCAGTTATATATCAGCAAATCATTTTAACTTTGGTACAATAGATTTTATGAAGAACAATACCAACCTTGTTATAGAACGATTAACAAGCTATTCGCAAAAAGATGCGATTGAGATTGGACAATTAATGCCAAGTTTGAGAAGTAAGATACGCGATGATAGTCCGATTGACAAGAAAGCTTTGCTAGATATTATCAATTCACCCTGGCACGACATGATTGTAGCACGCCTTGATGATAAAATTGTCGGTACCGCTTCTCTAAGCATAATCATGGGACCAGCCAATAAACGTATTGCTTATTTAGTGGATTTTGTGACTGATCCTAATCTTCGAGAACAAGGCATTGGTAGTAAAATTTGGGATGCCATACTTAAGTGGTGCGAAGAAAAAGGCGCTAAGCGATTAGACTTTACCTCTAAGCCATCACGAGAAGCTGCTCATAAATTCTACCTCAGTCGTGGTGCTGTTATTCAAGAAACAGATGTGTTTCGAAAAGAGATTGGAAAAAGCCGTGACTGATTTTGAGCTCGCCCAAGTTGTTTGGGACTACATGCGTTTCGAACAGCCACTAGAGAAAGCCGATATAATAATTGGTTTAGGTAGCCTAGATATTCGCACAGCTGATTGGTGTGCTAAACTCTATCACGATGGCTATGCACCGCTAGTCGTTTTCACTGGTGCAACTGGTCGCAACACCAACAAAATGTTTAGCGGAACCGAAGCCGAAATCTTCGCTAAGCGAGCCATTGAATTAGGCGTGCCCGAAAGTGTTATTTTAAAAGAAACTCGTTCCACTAACACTGGTGAGAATATTTTATATACCTACGAACTGTTAAAAGCTAAAAATATCGAGTCAAAATCAATTATTTTAGTCACCAAACCCTACATGCTACGCCGAGCTTATGCTACTTTTATGAAACAATGGCCAAGTGAACCGAAGCCCGACATTATATGCTCGGCTTTAAACGTTTCATTTAAAGATTACTGCAACGACAAAACTTGTTCATTTGAGCTAACCGCTAACATCATGGTGAGCGATCTCGAGCGCATCATCAAATACCCCAAACTTGGCTACCAAATCGAGCAAGACATCCCTGATGATGTCATGACTGCCTATAATGAGCTGCTCAAACGCGGGTATACGAAAGAATTAATAAAATAGACAAACTACTGACTAAATTATATACCAACAAGTCCACCAATGTAACTATCACTAATAAATAGGGCATTATTGCTCGCCTGCAAAACATATGAATGCCACGGCTAAACAAGCAAAAAATACAACACTAAAAGTATTGCGCTTATGAATATATACTGATACAATTTACACAGTCACTCGTGGGTTGAGAGCCACGTGAGGTGATTGAAAAACTGTAGGACGGTCTGATCGCCGTGGATTAAGCTATAGTGTTAACAATCTGCAGTCGTATATCGATTGATGGCGTAGTTCCAAAAAGATCACGCCTAATAGGCAAACACTATAGCCTACGCTGTCAATCGGCATATGACTTTTATTTAGCAAACTACCTGGGGCTGATTCTAGGTATGCTCTTTGAAAATTTGCGAAAATAAAAACACAAACATATGTCGGCGCAGCCTTAACTTTATAGTGCTGCGAGGCACGTTAAGACTGTGAACATTAACCTAACGGAGGGCAACATGATTACATGTCCTAACCCTAACTGCCGGAAGCATATCATTTGCAGGTACATACGCAAAAACGGTAAGACAATCTACCCACGATATGCTCAATTCTTCAGCTTCTGTATAGAAGCCAAAGAAAAAGTCGCCCCGGTACGAAAAACAAGAGCGACTTAGTCCGTAAAGAGTTGTTAGTAGGTTCCTAGAGCCTACTAAAACTCTTATAAAAACTAGACCAAACAAAAGTCAAGTTCTTGTAAGAGTTTTAGTTAAAAAAGCAGTATAGTAGCCACCTATCTTTTAGTTTTGTATTACCATAAGCATACATTACTCATTCGCCTATTTCAAGTGTTTTCATTCTAAACACAACTGAAAACTAAATCTTTCCGCCACCAGCTTTGTTGAGCACGTCGGAGTCGAAAGTGCGAGTTAGTTGTTTGTTAGTTTCGAAACGTTCCTCAGCCAGCTTTACCAGATTGGTAACTAAATCGATGTTTGATACACCAACGGCTTTCCAGTTGTGATGATACAGACTGCCTGGCAAAGTATTAACTTCGTTGACATAGACTTGGTTTTTTGCGCCGTCGATTAAGAAGTCAACTCGAGCGATACCTGAACAGCCAAGAGTTCTATAGGTCGCCTCACCCCATTTAATAACTTCTTTAGATAATTCTTTAGAAATTTTGGCAGGGATTTCGCTGTATCGTCCAGTATTAGCCCCCTTGCCCTTTTTGCCGCCTGACATATATTTGTCGTCGAAATTAAAGAATTCGGTTTTGTTTAAAGCTCGCTCGATGCCGCCGAACTGCAATTCGTCGTTGCCCATAATTGGTAAGGTGACTTCAATCAAGTTCTTAACCGCTTCTTCAACCAACACTTTGTCGTCGTAGTGAAAAGCCACTTCGATGGCGTTTTCTAACTCAGCCTTATTATCAACTTTGGAAATAGCGATTGATGAGCCCAAGTGAACTGGCTTAACAAAAAGTGGCCATTTTAATTTATCAGCATCTTTTAGTAGATTCACCTTATTTTTAGCCCAATCGCTTTTAGTAAACCAAATATAAGGTACAACTGGCACACCTTCGGCAGAAATCACTTGCTTGGTTAAAACTTTGTCCATGGCGGTAGCGGAAGCAAACAAATCACAGCCAACAAATGGCACATTGGCCATACGTAGCAGACCCATCAAACTGCCATCTTCACCCAGTGTGCCATGTGTAGCTGGGAAAACCAGATCAATCGCCACAGTTTTTGGAACAATACCTGGCCAAATTATTTTCAAGCCATCATCAAAAGCCAGCTGAAGTTTCTTTTCACGACGAATAGTTTCTTTAAAATCAGCCTGCTTGAAATAAGCCATGTCATTCATGGCTTGATTAGAATACCACGAGCCGTCATGCGCTATGTAAATCGGCACAACATTGTACTGATTTGTAGCCAATAGCGACTGAATTATCGGAATATGAGCTGTGATAATAGAAATATCATGTTCTGGGCTTTGGCCGCCAAATATAACAGCGATAGTTTTCTTGTCTTTATGCATATTGATCCGTCCAATCATTTTGAATTAAAATTATATCACCTTTTACGGTCATTTGTGGCAGGGCGTTAAACGCATCAAGCGCATCGTCAAACCAAATGACATCACCCCGATAATCACTATCTTTTAGACCCCGTTCAATATAACCAGTGACGGAATTGCGTATTAATACAACCTTTTCGATTTTTGCCTTGGCCAATTGGCGACCAATTTCAATATGCACTTTCTCGGTATTCTTACCCATCTCAACCAGCCCTGGCGTGACGTAAAAACGTCGGCCCTTGAGCGAGGCCAAAAAAGTAATCACCGCTCGAACACCGTCGGGGTTGCCGTTGTAGCTATCATCAAGAATAACTACACCAGATTCGTCGGTTTTTAGCTCAAGTCGGTGATCAAACGGTTTAGTTTTAACGACACCCTGCTCGATTTGCTTAGTCGTCAGACCCAAACTTTCGGCGATTGCTGCCGCGACCGCTAGCGGACCAACCTGATGCAAACCAAGTAGCTGCGATTTGAGTTTGATGGCTTTTTTCGCCTTTTTTAGCACAAATGATGTGCCAGACAGATCTGAGTGCGGTTTTTGAACTTTCCACTCACCCACTCCACTTTGATCGTAGATAATATGTCCATCTTGAGCAGCTTTTTTCGCCAACTCGCTTTCACCATTAACATAAACTGGTTTGTCACCTAAGAAATCGGCCAGTTCAAAAATCGTTTGCATCGTAGCGTCGAGCGTCTTGAATTTTTCCAGGTGTGCGTCGTTTACACCAGTAATCACACCCATGTCGGGGTTAACAATTTCGCAAAGTTTTTTGACATCGCCAGGATAGTACTCGCCCAGCTCAAAAACGATAATCTCCTCATCGCCTTTTAGGGTTTTCACAAATGCACTAATTCCCAGCGGCGTATTATAGCTATGCGGTGGTGCGGCGACTTTTTTGCCTTCCGACAAGACTGTTTTTAATATCTCCCGCATGGAAGTTTTACCAAAGCTACCAGCGATGGCGATCTTAAGTGCCTTGTGCTCGCTAAGTGACTGGCGAGATTGATTAATAATCGATATCTCGATCGGTTTCTGAATCAATTGCACGGCTAGGAGCGGCAAAATTATACCGTAAGACAATATAAATGGCGATAATAAAATTACTACTAAGCCCAGTAAGCGTAGTGCTGACAATTGAGAAACTGCCAACCAAATCCCGAGCGCAATCAAAGTTAGCCATAACACCCAGCCAAGCACCAAAAGCAATATAGCCTTTAGGGTTCTATCAAGCTGTTTTCTTTTTTCTACCGAACGAAAATCGCGCACTCGCTTGAGCCAAGGAAGATACTCGCTAATTTTATATTCACTGGCTTGCAACATATAAATTAGCGAACGCACATAGCGCGGATGATAGCGAGAAATTAACTTTTTTATCACAAGAACTCCTCGATTAGCTTATAAACTTCGTCAGGAAACTCTTGAAAAACAAAATGTGTGGCATCCTTTAGGACATGAAGTTTTGAGCCGGCGATACAGTCGTGTAAAATATTCGCCTCTGACACTGGTGTTGCTTCATCATTTTCACCCCAGACTAGAAGCGTGGGTGTGGTAATTTTTTGGGCATCATTTTCTAAATTCTCGTTGATAACTTTAAGGAAAGTTTCGCGCATTTCGCCAACGTTTTTGTAATCATCGCTGCCAAAACGCCTACGTAGTTTCGCTCTCAGACCAGACAGAAACGGCAGAGAGAGGATCGGCTTTAGAAGTTTAGCAACACCACCAATTGCACGCTCTTTGATTGATTTTCGTGCCATACCAGCTGAGGCAATTAAAACCAATTTTTTAGGGTTAAATAAGTTGCTAGAGACGCCCTTTATAGAGATGCGACCACCAAATGAGTGAGCGATAATCACATCGGGCTGAATTTTAAGCTTTTTGATAAAATCTCGAACAAACTCAGCGTACTCTAACACACCCCACGGTTCGTGTGGTCGTTCACTGCCACCAAAACCAGGCAAAGAAAGTGAAATACAGCGATGATTCTTGAATTTATTAATCAGTTTTTCAAACGTGTCGGCACTGGTCCCCCACCCATGTAAAAAAAGTAAAGTCAGACCAGATCCGCTGTCTCTATATGAAGTTTTTAGATTTTGAACAATTAGGTTTTTCATAAACGACTGTTGTATATAAACAACCACTCAAGGCGAAAGATTTACGGTCAATTTTCTGAATAATATCTGGTAGCAGTAATAAACAAAATTATTTGGTGCGGGTGAAGAGACTCTAACTCTCGACCTCTTCCTTGGCAAGGAAGCGCTCTAAACAACTGAGCTACACCCGCATATTTACACTATCTATTTTAACAAAAAGCTTAAATAATGGGAATATTCGGTAACTCCCCCGAACTTGAATTGAGGGCGAAACCTTCAACCTATTTTTTAACCGCTCTTCAGAGAAGTCTTGGCTAATAACAAAAACTTGCTATTAAATAATTTGGTGGCTCCTCTCGGACTTGAACCGAGGACACAAGGCTCTTCAGGCCTCTGCTCTACCAACTGAGCTAAAGAGCCACGCTGATTTATCATCCTATTTTATGTACTAGCTCTATGCAGGCCTTCATCGCCAGCTCTGACGCTCGGCGGTGGATGAATTATACCGCCTTCGCTATTCTGGTCAAGACATATGTCTTGACTCTTGCAGGCCTCTGCTCTACCAACTGAGCTAAAGAGCCACACGCAGGTACATTCTAGCAAAATCTTGAATAAACTTCAAATTAAATATATACTTTAAGTTAATAACCATAAGCAACAAGGAAAACTATGGAAGATGACAATCTAAACAACGACATTAATCCAACGACAGAAGTAAACAGCAGCGCAGCATCGACTGAGCCCGATACTACCATGAATGAACTAATGGAAGATGTTAATGATCCAGAACTAAGAACTAACGGCTTAGAAGTAGCGGAGGCTAGAAAAGATGTTTGGGGTGGAGAACCTGTTGTACAACCATCGCCAAATTTTCGAGTCGAAAAAGAACCCTCTAATCCTGTTATTGAAGAGGCTGAGGATAATATTGAAATCGGGTTTAATCATACAAATGAAAACACAAATGAAAATCTTGATCAAACTGAGGGGCCACAGACAAATCCGATAGAACAGCCAGTCACAAGTGAACCAGCAAACGTGGTAGATACACTAACAGAAGAGGCGCCGACGACACCCGAACCTGAGGCTGCAACCCCACCAAACACCGCTGTGCCACCAACCGACACCCCCAAGAAACCCAACAAGATACTTATTATCGTTGCAGGTGTTTTAGCAGTTATTTGTATTGGCATTTTAATCTTTGTGTTTGTTAAGAAATAGCTCAATCTGCATATCTGGATTTGCTAAAAACACACTTTTTGTGTAAGATGTTTCCTGTGGCAGCGTAGCTCAGTTGGTTAGAGCGTGAGACTCATAAGCTCAAGGTCACTGGTTCGATCCCAGTCGCTGCTACCAAACTTAGAAACTCACCACTTGGTGAGTATTTTTTATTTCCAAACTCGAGAACCAGTGTGTTTTGCTAACGCAAAACCTCACTGCTATCGCTCATCCGCCGCTGGCGGACTCGCTCCGCCGTGAGCTATCAAGCTCACTCTGCCGATCCCAGTCGCTGCTACCAAACTTAGAAACTCACCACTTGGTGAGTATTTTTTATTTCCAAACTCGAGAACCAGTGTGTTTTGCTAACGCAAAACCTCACTGCTATCGTTCTACTTGCAAGATATCATATAATATGCTATAATTAGAAGATATCATCTGAAAGGAGGGCGTTTTGATGAAGAACGTTCCAAAACAAGTATTATGGCTAGAGCAAAAAGTTGCAACTGCACTTCAGGCCTGCCACCAATCATTGCGGCCGTTTTTAGTGCCACTACCCCTAAAACCCTCAGACCCAGAGAAGAAAGAAAGTTGGGAAAAGTATATCAGGGAAGCGCAACCGTTAATCATAAAGACAACATTAGAAATTACTGGCGATAACATCAAAGGAATGATTTTGTTTTTTCTTAACAGTACGCAAATTGCAGACGCACACTACAGTGGCTATATTGACCGACAATGGATTGTAGACTTTAATCACATCCTAGCAAATGAAAGATCAGTCGATCGGCCATTTGGTAAAAATTGGTCAGGCAATCCCATATCTGGGTCACCAACCAAACTTGATTTAATAGTCACAAGAAGTAGCCTCGACAGTATGCCATTCTTTACTCCTGAAGGTAAAATATTCGATGTGGATTATTGCCTAAAGGCGGATGGTGCTATTAGGGGTGAGGTACACCTCGGCGTAACCGTTCGGGCAACCGACGATAAGTTATTGCAAATGACTCCGCCCCTACCCCTGCCATAAAATAAGCGCTCCACTTGGGGCGCTTCTTTTTGCTCATTCTAAAAGAGCTATTAGGTATGTTAAACTAATAACATCAACCGTAAGCAAAAAGGACAGATGTGGACGAAATTAAGAAATTTATTACCGAGATGCGCCAAGAAGGCCTGAGTGATGAAATTATTTT
This sequence comes from Candidatus Nanosyncoccaceae bacterium, assembly GCA_050950465.1. GTDB lineage: Bacteria > Patescibacteriota > Saccharimonadia > Saccharimonadales > Saccharimonadaceae > CAZRIZ01. The sequence goes on from JBMNHQ010000002.1 coordinate 425,449, forward strand.
TAATAATCTAATTAAGGCTGGTTGGGATGAAAGTCAAGTTAGTCAAGCTTTCTTGCCAGAAAACACAACCGTACCAAAACCGCCATCGGCCGAGAATAAAAAAGAGCAACTAGATTCAGACTCAACTCCAGCTCCGGTTAAGACACCAAAACCTAGTACTAATCGAAATTTCGATATAGAGAGCGTTTTGCACAACATCTTTCTATGGGTATTTTCGATTGCTCTAATTACCACGCTGCAAATCTCAATCAGTTATATTTTGCGCTCCAAGTCAGACGATGAATATTTCTGGAAGACACTAGCGACATCGCTAGCTTCACTTATTATTACCGGAGTGGCCTATGGCTTCTTTTATTGGAGGTTGTTGAAACGAATCAAGGCCGACCCCACTACCAATTTAAAAAGCAGGAGCACCACTGTGACAATTGTTCTTGCTAGCCTAACTCTTATTTCCACATTAATTTGGCTAGTTTCCGTCCTGATTTGGAAAATCGATCTAGAAATGATTATTCGCCTAATAATAGTCATAATCTACGCTGTTGTAGTACTGTTTAATTATACTCAACTTAATTTTGGCAAACCAGACTCAAAACTTCGTCTAAATTTCATCAAACGCTTTTATTTTATATCCTTATTGGGTATAACTATCGGGTCATTAGCTTTTCCAACCATCACTTATATTAATCGGCGACCAGACATACAAACCAAGGAACAGGTTGTTAAATTAGCTAAATCCATCTACAACTTTTACGACAGTCGTAAACGATTGCCTGATAATCTTTCTGAAGTGAACCAAGCCGAACTCAAAAACATTACCTATCGAAATGTAACTAACAGTTCAAATAAGAGCTTTCTTGATTACTTAGAGCTGGGTAAAGCTCCAAAATTTGAAATTTGCGCTAATTTTAAAGGAGCTGACAGTGACTCCGGTAGTTATAGCTATGACCATCGCAGTTATGATGATAATGTAATTACAGTTTATAGCGAAAATTCAATTCAGGAATATAGCATAAAACCAGGACGAGCAGGCGAAAACTGTTTTACTTTTGAAATTCGCTGATAAACCCTAAAATCGCGTCTTTATTCTTTATTCATAATTGGTTTCTTTATAGAACCCAGAAGATTTGGCGTGTTCGGTGGGTAACAGTTAACAATTCGACCATTCTTTGTTAATCTGCGCTCCATCTCGATTGCTAATTGACCTAACTTTTTAACTACCATATATTGACTCATGCCAGAAAGTTCCGAAATGTCTGGAACACTTAGCCAGTCTCCTTTTGGCGCAGCGTCAATGCGCTCACAAGAACCGGCTATTATCACTTCAGCTACATTAGGCGGATAATATTTTGCAACCCTACCACCTTCAGATCGTCTTTTCTCAGCTTGAGTTTGTATAGCTACATCACCTAATCTACGATAAATATCCGCCATTGATCTATTAACCAACTCTGCTATATCTCTGGCCGTAAACCAGTCATCATCTTCATGACTTTTAATTGGATCTCCAGCCTCAGCAATTATAGATTTAGCCACCTCTGGTGGATAATGAACCCTAGCAACACCCATGTCATCAAGTCGAGGTTCACCCAAATGTTTATACTTTCTTAACCTAACCTGCACCCAAGGCATAGATCTATGACCAATCTCGTTTTGAATTCGATAAGCTGTCCACCATGCCGCCCCAGCTTGCGGCTCACTATCGAGCTCATTGCGTAACATCTCCAAGGATGATGGTGGATAGCACTCACGTCGTATACCTTTTGAACCTCTTTGTTCGCCCCACCGCCACTCTGATTCAATCCCTAATCTATTTATTCGGTTTTGCACCCACTCTCGATCTCGTCCGAGAGCATCCGATAGTTGTTTAAGTGTTAGCCAATCACCCTGTTTACTCAGCTCTAGCTCGCTATTTCGAATATCATTTAAAACCCGCTTGCTATATGTGCCATCTTGACCTCTTTTATAACTACCCTCCTCTAAAAACTTTTTTATATAGTTAAAATGTCGATTAAATATACCGGCTATCTCACTTATATTTAGGCGATTTGGAAGAAAATCAAGGATATCTAGCCACTGAAACTCACGCTCCAGCACCTCATAAGTAAAAAGGGGATAAAGAGTTAGCCCAGTTTCTTCATCAACCCCCCCTGAATACCCAAGCTCTCAATAACTTTAATAACCGTACGACTGTCTCTATCTAGCCATACCGCTAAGTCTTCTAACTCAACCTCTTCCTCAACCAAATATCTACCATCGCACTCAAGTTTCATGCGTCTATTAGGCAACCTGACCTCAATATCAACTATATGGGAATTTTCTCTAGACTCAATTTTAGCCTCTAAACTTCGCTCGGGGTTCACAAAAGTATCCTAACAACAAAAACTAGATTTTGCATCCATGAGCATATTAGGTCGAGTCTTTGTTAACAGAGTAATCTCTTATATAATATATCCAGTGACAGAGTTCAGATTAGTATCAGACTATCAACCAACTGGTGATCAGCCTCAGGCCATCGCTCAGCTTTTAGCTGGCTTAAAAAGAGGTGAAAAAGCTCAAACCCTAATGGGTGTAACCGGCTCGGGTAAAACTTTTACCATGGCAAACATCATCGCCAAATATCAACGTCCCACCCTAGTTCTAGCCCACAATAAAACCTTAGCTGCGCAGTTATTTAACGAATTTACGGAATTTTTTCCTGACAACGCAGTGCATTTCTTTGTCAGTTATTTTGATTACTACCAGCCCGAAGCTTACATTGCTTCCAGCGACACCTACATTGAAAAAGACTCAAAGATAAATGAAGAAATTGAAAAGATGCGCCACGCTGCCACCAATTCGCTACTAACACGGCGTGACGTAATTATTGTTGCTAGCGTCAGTTGTATTTATGGTATCGGCTCACCAACTGATTACGCCACCATGGCTAGTAAAATAACTGTCGGTGAAAAGCGCCGACAAGACAAATTTGTACGCCACTTAACCGATATTCAATACAGCCGCAACGACATTGATTTTAAGCGCGGAACTTTTCGAGCACGTGGTGATGTAATTGATATTTTCCCGTCTGGTGATGATTTAGCTTACCGCATCGCATTTTTTGGCGACCAAGTAGAACGCTTGACTATTTTTAATCCCCTAACGGGAGAAATTATGGACGAGCCAGAATCACTGACAATTTTTCCTAATTCACACTATGTGGCGCCGCGCGAACGCATCGACGATGTGATTGAGAAAATTAGGGCTGAGTTTAAAAAACGGCATCAATTCTTTGTTGATAATAAAAAATACCTCGAAGCTCAGCGATTAGAGCAACGGGTTCAATTTGATACTGAAATGTTAGCTGAAACTGGCTTCGTCAAGGGTATCGAGAACTACAGTCGCTATTTGACCAATCGCGAACCGGGTGAGCAGCCCGCCACACTAATCGACTACTTCCCAGATGACTTTTTATTAATCGTCGATGAATCACACATGACACTGCCACAAGTTCGCGGTATGTACAATGGCGATCGTTCACGCAAAGAGACTTTAGTAGAATTTGGTTTTCGTTTACCTAGCGCATTAGATAATCGTCCACTGACTTTTACCGAATTTAGTCAGCATATTAATCAAGTGATTTACACTTCAGCCACACCAAGCGAATATGAATTGAAGCAATCCGCTAAGCCAATTACCGAGCAAGTTATCCGACCAACTGGCTTACTTGACCCAAAGATTGAGCTACAACCAACCAATAACCAAATCGACCACTTAATTGAACAGATTCAGTTACGAATTGGTCGTGGACAACGTATTCTGGTTACAACATTAACTAAGCGAATGGCAGAAGATTTAAGTATTTATCTGACAGAAATTGGCGTTAAAACTGCCTATTTACATAGCGACATCGAGACAATTGAGCGAAGTGATATATTAAAAGATTTACGCACTGGTGTTTATGATGTATTAGTTGGTATCAACCTATTGCGCGAAGGTCTAGATCTACCCGAAGTTAGTCTGGTAGCAATTATGGATGCTGATAAAGAGGGCTTCTTGCGCTCAAGTAGCGCTCTGATTCAAACGATTGGCCGTGCTGCCCGACATGTTGATGGTACAGTCATCATGTACGCTGATACCGTTACTGGTTCAATGCGCCAAGCGATTGATGAAACTAACAGACGTCGTGAGATTCAAGAAAAATACAATGCAAAGCATGGTATTACACCAACTAGTATACAAAAGACTATCAGTGAGAGTTTACGTGCTTTTGTGTCAAAGGACGAAAAAGATGACAAGAAGCTTGACCTAGACAAAATACCACCTGATGAATACAACCAGCTTATTAAAATCTTTACTAACAAAATGGAATTAGCTAGCGCTAATTTAGAATTTGAAAAAGCCGCTGAGCTACGCGACTTAATTCAAGAAATCCATCAACGCCAAAAAAGTTAGTTAAATTTGAGTAAATTATTACAAGCGAACATAACTGTCCGCGATGCTAAATTTGATTGATTCAAATAACGACGCAGCAGCTCGTCCCACAAAGCTTCTTCAAAATAACGACGACTGCCGTATTCTGATTTACTATAATTTGATTCTGCCACATCAAGCAAACTTAACGAAATAGCTTGTCCGCGATAACGAAAAGCTAGATAATCGTTGTCTTCCCAGAATTTAAAATGAAGAAATTGCTCAGCTATCTCATCACTAATATCCAACTGAGCAAACTTAAATTTAGGCTGTCGCTTCAACATCTCATGATTTAATTCACCCGGCTCTGCTATGGCACGCAAAACTGATCGCCAAGGCAAAAGAGAGCCATTAATTTGCCAAACTAAGTTGGCGCGATGTAAAAGCCAATTTTGGATTAATTCATGATAGTCTCGACTAGCTACAATAAACTGCAACTGATTAGACTCATCAATTAAGCGCTTAGCCGACTTTAGGCCATCTAATACTCCATCCAGAATTCCTAATGGCGGAACCGATGAATAGTTTTTGAACATAACTGTACCCAATAGGCTGTTACGAATAAAGTTGTCATCACCTTTATCGACTTTAGCTAAAGCTGGGTCAAGTGCTACAAAATAAATTTCCGCAATTTGATAATCACTAGCTGACAGCTTAGAGACTTGTTCTACGATTGCTTCACGCCAAACAGTATCCTCATAGCGCCACGCCACCGTCAGAAACTCTACTAGATTAAACTGCTTAACAGCCGCATCGACAGTTCTTAACTTAAGTTTCTTCATTAATTTCGCTGGCGGAGCTGCTTGAGCCAATCTCATAAGTGTTTTATCTGATAGGCGATAGATAGATTGATCAAGAATATCATTTAATAGACGCACCAATTGGAGATTATAGAAGTTAATATCTCGGTTATGCCCAATAACCTGACGATCAACCACTTCGGCATCAAGTGATAGCTTGTTAGACAAAGCCGCTACTAACTCTTTTGGTAGAGTATCGTTTGGCGACAATTTTAATTCGCGCAAACGAACGCCAGCTTGAGTAGCAACCTCACCAATTAAAGCTACGTCAAAATCTTTATTGCCTGTAGCTTTCTCAAAATCGTCAATTAGAAAATCGAACACTCGACCAGAACTAGCCAACATTCTACTTAAATTTGAGCTCATCGGAGTGACCTTTCACGAACCGACAACGGGCTAAGCTCGGCCTTAAAGTCTAATGCACCAGTCGAACCACCTAACTTACCAATAACCGATGCAGCATTAGCGCTACCATAATTAATAGCCGAGCTAATATCATTAACTTGAATATATTTAGCTAGAAAGCCGGCGCCAAAGGCATCGCCAACGCCATTTCGATCAACTGGCGAAACTTTTTGGTAAACACCAGCCCGCCAAACCGACGACCCATCCGATACAATCACGCCGTCTTCAGCATCAGTCACAACAGCGATTTCAATGAGGTTAGAGAGTTTCTCAATCGAGCCATCTAGCGTATCGTCCTTAGTAATCATCTCAGCTTCTTCACGATCAACTAGCAAAATTGACACATCTTCAAACAGTCCCCAGCATTTATCTAGATTAGCCAGCTCGGCTTCTCCGGGGTTAAATAGAATTTTCCGCCCAGCATTGCGCAAAAGTCGAAATAGTTCATCAAGGAAAACAAAATCTCCACCGGCAGTTGCTACGTAAGCCCATATAAAATCTTGGTCAAAGAAGTTCACTTGCTTAAGGTCAAAATCAGACCAATTTGGCAGATAACTAATAATAGACTGACGACTATTGCCTCGATCATACAAGCGAAAATTACAAGCTGTTGAAAAACTTGATGAAGCCTGTATCCAACTAGTATTAACGCTACTCTCATCTAAATCTTTCATGATTTGGTTAGCTATTCCGTCTTGACCAATCGGCGCTATAACCGATACTGTGAACCCCCATCTCGCCAGTGACAGAGCTACATTGCCAGCTGTTCCACCTGTAAAATGGTGAATCTCATTGGCGGTTAGATTATCGCCAACTTTAATTTGATTGTACGAGACGCCATCGGCATCATTCGTTAAAGACAGGCCTTTAATTTGCGACAAATAAATGTCTTGCGCCAGACCACCAACTACTAAAACATTTCTTGGCATTTAAACCACACTTGTCTTGGCAATCTGTGCCTTTAGTTCTTCAAATACAGCCTGAGGGTCATTGGCATACGCTAAGGCGCTACCAACGTTTATAATATCTACTCCCGAGCGAGAAATCGAAAAGATATTATTGACATTAGCGCCACCATCCCAACCAATTTCTACATCGGGATTGATTTTACGAATTAATCGCACTTTTTCGCGCTGCAACAAACTGACCGCACCACCCATCTTGCCAAGTTCACCAGCAAAAATCATAACATGATCAGCTTCCTTAATTAGCTCAGCAACATTGTTCGGCACAGTCGGACGCATCAACGCCACTCCAGCCTTGATGCCCGATTCTCGAAGTTGACCAAGGATTGGTAACAAATCCTCTTGCACTTCGGCATGAAAAATTACTAAATGAGGCTTCATGCGTGCCAAGGTTTTAATATAAAAACTTGGCTGCTCTACCATCATATGGATATCTACCACCCAATCTTTCGGCCAAAAGACCTGATCAAGCTTAATAGTTTTGCTGGTAGCAAATTGACCATCGGTAATATCAATCTGGGCATGCTTTGTAAAGCTATCAATTTGCTTAATTGCGGATTCGTAGTTTTTCATATTATCGACTAGAATAGTCGGTACAATTTTTGATGCTGCCATTAGTTAAACTCATCTATCTGCGCATTGCGACGCTTATATCTTACCGCTCCTGAAAAAGGAGTCTCCAAAAAAGTTTGTACAATATCTTGCCAAATCTCTGGTCGACCAGTTAGAAATTTCCCTGGCAGGCAGCAAATGTTGGCATCATTGTCATTACGTGTCACACGAGCCTCGTGAGCATCCCATAAAACACTAGCTCGAATACCACGAAAACGATTGGCTGCCATACACATACCCTGACCACCGCCGCAAATTAGAACTGCCTTGGCGTTAGGGTTCAACAAAACTTGCGTTGCGGCCGCAGCAGCGAACTCTGGAAAGTCGTCGTTTGGATCAAGTACTTTATTACCAACATCTCTCACCTGATAGCCCAACTTTTTTAAAAATTTAATTAAGTCGGTTTTAAGTACGAAACCGTTGTGATCATAGCCGACATAGACTGTGTCTTTCTTCATACTACCCCTATTTTATTAACTTACCTACCTCTGTAGCTAACTCAACTAGACGATTAGAATAACCCCATTCGTTATCATACCAAGCTACTACCTTTAGCATATCACCATCTACTACAGCCGTCGAAGGTAAGTCAACAATCGCACTAGCCGGATGGCCAATATAGTCAGACGACACCAGCTCTTCCTCTGATATCGCTAAAATACCCTGATAAAACGGATCTTTAGCGGCAGTTTTCAAAGCTTTATTAACTTCTTCAACTGTGACATTGCGCTTTAAAACAAACGTTAAGTCACTGAGAGAAACACATGGTACGGGCACACGAACACTCATGCCACCAAAGACTAGACCGAGTGGTGGCAATACTTCTGCCACAGCTTTCGAAGCGCCAGTAGTAGTAGGAATGATGTTCTCAGCAGCCGAACGCGCTGTGCGTAGATCTTTAGCCGGTGAATCAAGTAGTGCCTGCGAAGTTGTATAGGCATGAATCGTCGTCATCATACCCTTTCTAATGCCAAAAACCTCATCAATTACTGACATAACTGGCGCAATACAATTAGTTGTACAACTGGCGCACGAAACTACATGATCGTCAGCGGTTAATTCACGCTCATTGACGCCCAAAACTATAGTTTTGACTTCACCGTCCTTAGCAGGAGCAGAAATTACCACTTTTTTAGCACCACCCCGAGAGATATGTTTGCGCGCATCTTTTACTTTAGTGTAGCGACCGGTACATTCTAACACCACATCAACACCGTATTTCTTCCAATCCAGTTTTTCTATGTCTGGCTCAGCCGTCATGGCAATTTTTTGGCCACCAACCAGCATATAACCATCCTTGGTTTCAACTTTGGCATCATAAGTACCATAGGTTGAATCATGCCTTAAGAGATGTGCTAAAGTCACGTCATCAGTCAAGTCATTAATCGCCACCACTTCCATATCTGGACGGCCAAAAGCAATTTTAAAAGCGTTACGACCAATTCGGCCGAAACCATTGATCCCAATTTTGATTTTTCGCATAACCTCCCCTAATTAAACATTAGCATTTACTTTATGATAACAAATCGCCCTGTTAATTTCAATTAAAAACCAGTAAAATGAACCACATGAAAACCAGTGATCTAGTAGCCAAGGTTCGACCGATTTACTCTAACCAAGACGTTGAGCTGGTTAAGCGCGCTGCTGAATTAGCTACTAAAGCCCATCACGGACAAAAACGCGACAGTGGCAAACCCTATGTTGATCACCCTCTAAACGTAGCGAGCCTATTGGTTGATTGGGGTATGGACTTAGATTCAGTTTTGGCCGGAATCTTACACGATATTATTGAAGATACTGATACCGATTTGACCACCGTTCGCCGAGAGTTTGGCAACAACGTAGCACAATTAGTTGATGGCTTAACTAAAGTAGGACATGCTCGTTCTGGTATGAAACATTTGGGAGAATATAAGCCAGAAACTACTGATAACTTAGCTAAACTACTAATCGCTACTGCGAGCGATATTCGTGTCATTATAGTCAAGCTAGCTGATAGACTACATAACTTAACTGAACTGCAGTATAAATCCCCCGCTAAGCAGCAAAAAATTGCCCGTGAATCACTTGATGTCTTTGGTCCGATGGCCGATCAAATCGGTATGGGACAGGTGCGAACTAAAATTGAAGATTTAGCATTTAGCTATCTCGACCCCAAGCGTTATAAGTTCTTACAAAACCTGACTCGTAAAAACCTTAGTCGCTCCACACGAAAGCTCGGTAAAATTAAACTAGAAGTTGACAAGGCTCTCAAAAAAAACAAGCTTAAGTTTGAAATCAACGGGCGCATCAAGAGTATTTATTCGCTTCACAAGAAAATGGTCCGTAAGGATGAGAACATCGATGATATTCATGATCTAATTGCACTACGAATCTTGGTTGATAACAAAGAGGATTGCTATCGAGTTTTAGGTATTTTGCACACACTTTATCAACCACTTTTAAACCGCATCAAGGACTATATCGCCGCACCTAAAGCTAACGGCTATCAAAGCCTTCACACTACAGTTATTACACCCCATAAACAGATTGTGGAGTTTCAAATTCGCACTTATGAGATGCATAATTTTGCTGAACATGGGTTGGCAGCCAGTTTTCACTATAATAATCAGAAATTAACAAAAAATTACACGCGCAATAAAGGAGTTAGTCGCCTACCAGATAATTTACAGTGGATTACTGAACTACAGGAAGTTGCTGCTAGATTAAAAGATGACCCCGAGAATATTGACTCAGATCAATTGGCAATTGATCTGTTCAAAGACCGAATTTTCGTTTATTCTCCCAAGGGTGATATTTTTAATCTACCAGATAATGCCATGCCACTGGACTTTGCTTACGCAGTGCACAGCAACATCGCTGGACGGGCTACTGGTTTTCGTATAAATAACAAGATTGCACCTTTTAGTCAACGCCTAATGAACGGTGATGTTGTAGAAGTCATCACTAGTAAGACAGTCAAGCCTAAATCGGACTGGCTAGATTTAGTCGTCACTTCACGCGCTAAGCAAAAGCTACGTGCTCAGCTTAAAAAAGCCGGTATTGCTGTAAAATCGCAGTCAAAATCAGTTAAAAAAGTCAAACAACAACTTTCTGGCAAAAATTAATATACCAATTATGTATTATTATAAAAAAAGAACTAATGATAAGACGCCAAGTTTGCTTAGCCTAAATTAGTAAAATAGGAGACAAGAACTAAAATGAAAAAAAGCTTAACTAGAAAAATCGTTATTCTTATTGTGTTATTTATTTCATTAGCCACCTTAATTTATTTCAAACAAAAAGACGGTAATTTTACGACAAACTTAAAAAACGAATCAGGTAGAGGAAATAAAAACAGTACTAATATTATCCACCATCCTTCCGAAGAAGAGATTAAGCCATTCACAGGTGATATTTATATTAATGGAGAAGCAGTCCCATCAAGCAAAGAAGTGATTGTAATGTTCCAGGGCAGCCATTACCTTAGCAAAAAAGCTATAAATAAGTACGTGTCTGAATCGTTTATTAGCAAAAAAGATAATTTGTGGCTATTTCGCAAGAACAGATACAATGGGTCATTAATTCAATCTGGAGAAGATTATTATTTCCCATTGGAAGAGATTGATTTATATATCCGTGCAAACAGTCACCACCTTGTCAATGGCGTTCTATATCTTGACACATCTTTGCCATCTAGATTGAATTATGACGGCTCCGCTTATCATATATCTAAAAATAAAACAAAAAACCCTTCGGGAAAATATGCCGACTTAACAGCGGATGGTAGAGAAATCTGGAGAGACAGAGATGTACTGTGGGTTTTAGACGATTCGGGTGACTACACCATGTTTACGCTTCCGTCAATTACACTTGACTAATAAAGAATCAACGGTAATTGTAGCCTGGTATAGTGTCATAAAACTCCGTGCTCAGCTTAAAAAAGCTGGTATCGTCGTCAAATCTCGACCAAAATCAAACAAAAAACCCAAAAAATAGCTCTAAATACTTGACTTTTTATGCAGCTTATGCTATAATTTAAATATCATCTTGGTTTAACAAAAAAACAAAGGAGGGCAACAAGATGAAGAAGTTTGCGGGAATGCTAACAACACAAGAAAGAGTTGTTGTAGGAGAATCGATCCACGGCTACGGGATCTTCGGTGGCCGGATGCTACTGACGTACACATCAGTTGTGCAACGCATCACCCCTCTGGAGAGCCTTGACAACGTGTTCAAGGTAGAAACTATGAACAGTATATATATTGTTCACAAAGACGTCCCCAAGCGCCTCCGCTATAACGGCGGGACGCAGTCATTACCACAGGCAGGCTGCACCGACCCGTCCGACCTGGTTATCGGGGACACGTATAAGGTTAGTCATGAAGAAGTTCATGACTGCTACACCAACGTGTACCTGGTAGGCCATGAAGGCTGCTACAACAGCCTCTGGTTCGACGAGGTACTACATCCATAGACCGCAACACTCATGCCCCGCATCTGCGGGGCTTAACTTTTTTTGCTTTTTCTAGGGAAGTCGACTTCCCTAGATTTTCGGTATAATATTACTTAAACTGGGGCGCATAAGGAGAGGAATAATAAAATATGTCATACGAAAGTGAAATTCATCAGGCGCAAACCAAGATTTTGCGAGAATTGTTGTTTCTACCAGCCACTAACTTTGCTAATTTACAAAGGGTGACTGGACTCGAGAGCGACCACGCTAAATTTCACATCAAACGACTGGTTGAGATTGGCTACATCGATAAAACCAAATCGGGTAAATATCAACTAACTATCAAAGGCAAAGAGTATGCCAACAAACTCGACACCGACGCTGGGGTGATAGAGAGGCAGCCAAAGGTCGCTGTCATGCTGATAGTCGAGAAAGAAATCAAGGGCGAAAAACATTATCTAATTCAACAGCGGCACAAACACCCCTTTTTCGGCTTTTGTGGCGCCCCTACTGGTAAAGTTCGCTGGGGCGAGTCAATTCCCGCCACCGCCAGTCGAGAGCTAACGGAAGAAACTGGGCTAAAAGGTGTGTTTGAACATCGTGGTGTTTTTCACGAACGCGTTATGCACGAAAAAACTCATGAAATCATTGAAGATAAGATTTTTCACTTAATGTTCTGCGACAAAATCACTGGCAAATTAGTTGAAGAATATGAAGGTGGTACTAATAGTTGGCGAACGCTAGATGATATCATCACTAATGAAAAAACTTATAAAAGTTTTGAGCTTGAAATGAATATGGCCATAAAAGGGGTCCCTTTTTACGAACTACTTCATAGCTATAGCGAAGAAGAGTTCTAAGATCGCAAAACAAACCCTGGATCACTACAGCAGAATACTTCGCATCTGCTGGGTAAAAGTCCGAAACAACAACAAATTCGTCACTCTGAACTTGATTCAGAGTCCATGGATTCTGGATCGAGTCCAGAATGACAAGGTTTAATTTTGGCTCTTATCTTAAATTATTTATCTTATTAATCTTGCCAGCGGGCGATGGCGTCTTTGATAACTTTTTTCGCTTCTTCGACACCTTCAAACGCCTCGACCTTGGTTGAGCCAGGTTTCTTTAAATCTTTATAATGATTGAAGTGGAATTCTAATTGCTTAATTAATTGTTTTGGCACGTCTTTCAGAGTTTGCATACGGTCACCAGTTTGACGATCGTCGGCCGGGACGGCAATAATCTTATCGTCAACTTCACCATCATCAACAAACTTCATCACACCCAAGACTTTAGCCTCAACCACTAAGCCAGTCGTTAGTGGCTCCTCAGTGATTAAAAGCACATCAAGCTCGTCACCATCTTCGTCAAGCGTCTGTGGAATAAAACCATAATTAGTTGGTTTGGCAAAAATCTTCGGTTCAATCCGATCGAGTTTCAGGACACCGACCTTACGATCCCATTCGATTTTCTGATTAGAGCCCATTGGGATTTCCACCACCACATTAACAATGCTGTCTTTATAGTCACCAGCATCAAGAATTTTATTATAGTCTGCCATATCTCTCCTTTATTTATTATTATTGTATTGCAAATATTGATTTATCGCCAGCGCTGCCTTGACACCATCGCCAGCCGCCACTACGGCTTGCTGAGTCGCCCAAGCACAAACATCACCAGCCGCGAACACGCCTGATAAATTAGTTTTGTTATCTTCGGTTAAAACATAACCCATTTCACACAGCTTAACGCCACTATCTTTTAGAAAATCAGTATTAGGAATTTGACCAATAAACACAAACACGCCATCGGCTGGCCATTCCGTTTCTTTTTTCGATTTTAAATTGACTGTTTTAACACCAGTGACGACACCGTCTTTTGACATAATTTCGGTCGTGTCTTCAAAGGTATGGACTGTGATTTTGCCTGACTCAACCAATGGTTGCATCTCTTTGATTACTGTTTTCGTAGCAGTCAATTCGCCTCGAGCAATTAAATCAATTTCCTTAGCATATTTAGCAATATAACCCGATTCTTCAACCGCCGAGTTGCCACCACCAATTACCACAACTTTTTTGTCTTTATAAAAGGCCGCGTCACAGGTGGCACAGAAGTGCACTCCGCGACCCAACATCTCAGCCTCGCCTGTCACGCCAAGTTTACGATAGGTTGTGCCAGTTGCTAGTAAAATCGTCTTGGCACGCAACTTATCACCACCATCGACCGTGATTTCTTTAATATCGCTATCAAGTTTGAGCTTCTCCACCTGCGCCATGGCTAATTTAGCACCATATTTTTGCGCTTGCTTCTTCATCCTCTCGCCCAGCTCTAGGCCAGTCACACCATCAGGAAAACCTGGGTAGTTATCGAGCTTCTCGGTCGCCGCAACATTACCACCAACTACACCTCGCTCTAAAATCAACACCTCATGCTCGTCACGCGCGGCGTAGAGCGCCGCTGACAAGCCGGCTGGTCCAGCGCCAACGATGATTAAATCCCAAATTTTATCCATTAGAGCTGAGGCCTTTCGGCGACTTCTTCAGCTGTCAGAGGCGGAATTGTCATGAGAACAAATTTAATTGGCGAATTGGCAGGGATTTTGCCGCTACCAGTCTCGCCATAGGCTAATTCAGCTGGGATAGTCAACTCGCGCACACCGCCGATTTTCATACCTAACACGCCTTGATTCCAGCCCTCGATCATACGACCGCCCTCAAGTGGCATTTTTAGCTTGTCGCCATCAAAAGAGCCATCAAACACTTCACCATCTGGCAACCAACCAATGTAGTAAGCCTGATAAGCAGTTTCGGCAGTGATTTCTGCGCCGTCGCCCACCTTTAGATCAACAACCTTCAGTTCTTTTACACTTTCAGCATTATAGGCCTGATTAACCTTTTCGTAAGCTTTAAATTCTGGATAATATTTCTCTGAATATTTTTTAGCAATTTTATCTTGCCAAGCTTGATAATCAGTTAGGCGTTGTTGTAACTCATTTAAATCTCGCCTCGAAGCCTCCATCTCTGGATCTGGATTGAGCACCTGGTGAGTCGTCAAAATATAGGTCCCAACCATACTGCCGACTACTAAAACCAAGACGACAAGATAGCCTATACGCTTTGCTGTTGAAATCTGTGTCATTTCTCCCCTTCTAAATTTTATACCTGATATTATATCACGAGCTGATCAGTCAGTTTTATTACACCTAAAAAACTGCTAAAATATTTGAAAAGGAGTTCTATGAAAAAGTTTATAAAAGAGTTTAAGGAGTTTGCTATTAAAGGCAATGTGAGCGATTTGGCGGTAGGTGTCGTCATCGGTGGCGCCTTTGGCAAAATCGTCTCGTCCTTAGTGGCCGATATCATCATGCCAGCGGTTGGAATTGTCTTGGGCGGAATTGATTTCACTGAACTAAAATGGACTGTGATACTTAATGGACGCGAACCAGTTGAGTTAACTTATGGCAATTTTATCCAAAACGTGGTTGATTTCTTAGTCATTGCGTTGTGTATTTTTACGGCTATCAGATTTATTAACCGCATAACTCATTTACACAGAGAGGATGAGAAAGAAAAAGCTAAAAAAGAGCCCAAGGTCGCTACCGAAGTCGATATACTAACTGAAATTCGCGACCTACTGAAAAAACAAGGTAAGAAAAGTAAATAAATACTTTAGCCATCCCCGCTTATTCTTACAAGCGGGGCTTTTGGTGTAAAATAAGATTATGGCAAATACTCCCTTAGCAGAACGCTTACGCCCAACTAAACTGAGCGAGGTAGTTGGGCAAAACGAGATTATAGGCAAAGATAAAATTATTAATCAAATGATTAAATCTGGTCGACCATCGAGCTTAATTTTTTGGGGTCCGCCCGGTACGGGCAAGACTACGCTAGCACGAATTATTGCTAATGAATTTCAAGCTGATTTTATCGAATTGTCAGCTGTCACAGCAGGCAAAAAAGATGTCGTTAAGGTTGTTGAGCAAGCTCAATTTAACCGCAATCTTGGTAAGATTACTATTCTGTTTGTTGATGAAATCCACCGCTTCAACAAAGCTCAGCAAGATGCTTTTTTACCCTATGTTGAGTCTGGACTAATTACTTTATTTGGTGCCACCACCGAGAACCCTAGCTTCGAAGTCATCGCACCATTAATGTCACGCACCAAGTTAATCGTTTTAAAACAACTAGATAAAAAATCTATTGTTAAGCTATTAAAACGGGCCATTAAAACCCTCGGTCTAAATAAGAAGATTGAGCCAAAGACCTTAGATTACATCGCTGAACTATCAGCTGGCGATGCTCGATCAGCCCTTAATAAACTTGAGTTGGCATTACAGACTTTGCCAGATCTAACTTTGGAGAAAGTCAAACAGCTCGACCCCAACAGCTTGGTGCGCTACGACAAAAAAGGCGATTCGCATTATGATATCATTTCTGCTTTCATTAAGTCGATGCGCGGCAGTGATGTTGAGGCGACAATTTATTACCTAGCTCGCATGCTCAAAGCCGGCGAAGACCCAAAATTTATCGCCCGACGCATGATTATATTTGCATCCGAAGATATTGGCCTAGCTGGCAATGGCGCTATTAGCCTCGCTAATGCCACTTTCGATGCTGTTCATAAAGTTGGCCTACCTGAGGCGCGCATTCCATTATTTCATTGTGCCATAGCGCTAGCTAAGAGTAAAAAATCACGTGAAAGTTATGATTTGATGTTAGAAGCCGAAGCTCTAGCTAACAAATTCCCTAACGCTAGTATTCCACTACATGTACGCAACGCACCTACTCGTCTGATGAAGGATTTGGGATACGGCAAGGGTTACGACTGGCAAGCTAATTTTAAACATCCTGATGGTTTTTTACCCGAAGAATTAAAAGGCAAAATTAAGTTAACCAAAAATAGAAAAAACAGTGGCTAAAAGTTACGGCACCGCCACTGTTGAGCGCTAGGAGATTAAAATTGACTTTTTGTAGATATTTCCGTTATGATTAAAATAAGCAAAAACAAGGAGAATTATGACAAACAATAAACCAGAGAATCCAGCTCCCGCTGGATCACCACAACCGGAATATAACCAGCCGCCAGTACCACCACAAACACCATACGAACAGCAACCAGTTAACCAGCAGTACTTTGCTCAACCACAGGCCGCTCCAGTTCAGTACGCTGTAGTAGCCAAATCACTTAAAGGCGTAGGTGGATGGCTTCTGTTTTGGGTCATAATGTTTGCCCTATCAGCTGTAGGTTATATAACTGCATTCTTTAAAGGACTAGATAGTAGTCAAGACAACAGTCTTATAACCGTGCTGTTTTCACCGGTCTTAACTGGACTGGCTATTGCGTCAATTACCTTAATAGTGATGCAAAAAAAGCTCGGTAGATATATATCGATGGCTTTCATAGGAACAAGCACACTTTATGGTATCATCCATGCCATAGCTAATAGGACCGCACTAGACTCTACTGCCGATATTGTTGGACAAATTGCTGGAAGTATACTAGGAGGTGGGTTACTAGCAGCCTACTTTATTGCTTCACGTCGCGTTAAAGAGACCTTGGTTAACTAAAAACCCTGCAGCCAAACCAAAAACCACCCCACTTAGGGTGGTTTTTTTGCGTATAAATCCATGCTAGCACAAATTGAGGAAAAAATCAAGCTTAAATAAAAGGACCCCGTTGCAACATTGCAACGGGGCAAAAGAACTATAATCCTGCCCAAGTATGCTTTGAGCAGCCAATCATGTTTTCGTCCGCCAAGAAAAACTCCTGACTGCTATACGGTTTAGCGCATCCGTTAGCAAATCCTTGGCCAACTTGGCAAGCCCTCGATATTGCCATGGCATCAACTAAGCACCCATTGTATAGAAGCACCTTGACGACCCTCATTCCTGTTGGAACAGTATCTTCTTCTAGCATATCGATTGCCTGTCGCTCGGTAATACTCTCCGAGAATCCATCTTTTGCTACAACCCGCCTCATTTGATCGGTTGAGATACTGGTTGCCCCATAGCAGTCCACAGCTGTGAATGTCATGTCCACACCCTCCTTTTTTTAGCTTGACAACAAAGCCAAGCCTGTTTTTTCATTATGACACAAAAAATAGTATTTAGCAACACCACTTAAGCCTTTTATTACCAAAAGAAAACCTGCCATGATATATGGCAGGAAAAGTTACCTTCTAGATAGTTCAAATATACTTATCAAAGAGAGTTTTTGTTGAAGCGACTTGCCCTTCTTGCCCTTAAAACCATTAGTAAAACTAGGATCTAAGCATCTCGGATCTCTAATAATCATCGCTACAATTGGCCTCTCTTTTCCGCCCACTATCTCGAAGAGTGTTTTTACCAGAGCCCTATCCCAAGGCACGCCTTCTTGAAGTAGTGCCGCAGCCTGATCTTGTGATAAGGGGCTTCTATGCTCCCATATCCTCTGCGTCTCCTCACTACCCAGATTTGTTGCAGACAGCGCTAGTTTCGCTGACCTCATTGATATCCCCCCTTTCACCTCAATTTAACACAAAGCTGAGCCGTTAATAATTATATAATAAAAAGCGAATTTTAGCAATGGCGGAAAGAAATTAAACCAGCCACAAGGCGGTGACTGGTTTAATTTGGTGGGAAATACAGGGCTTGAACCTGTGACCTCAGCAATGTGAATGCTGCGCTCTAGCCAACTGAGCTAATTTCCCATATTTCTCATTTTAAAACAAAGTTCTTCTTCAGGCAAATTAACCAACGAGAGTTTTTATGGTATATAAAACCAGCCAATGAAGCGGATAATAGGCGTAGAAAATATATCTCGGCCAGAATCGCATTAATAGTTTAGATTCCCTGAGCCAATCAGACAAATTATTGACTATCAGAATCAGAAATCCTGTTATTCCGGCCATCAGTTGGATAGCATAAAATTCTAATGAATAACCGGCCCAAATATAACTGAAGCAATACAATATAGTGGCAGTCAAAACTAGAAATGGCTGAAATTGCGAACACTTACAATAATAATAAATTACACCAATTGCTAAAATAAGCCAGCCCAGCTCAATATCAAATAGTAAATATATTGGTATTAAAACCGGTTTTAACCAGATTGGCCCCTTAGTCAGAACAATGATACCTAGAAAATTAAAGATAATATTGAGCATGGCGTGACTAGTTGTGAGAAAAAATACTACTTGAGAGATGATTGCCAAAACCACCAAACGCCAAACATATTGCGATAAGCTTTTTGTATTCTTTAAACCCATCACGATTAGATAAGCAAAGATTGGCGCTGCAATACGACCAACCAGACGAAACCACACCGCATTTGGATATAAAAAATGACCAATATGATCAATTGTCATTGCTATCATAGCTATCAGTTTTAATAAGTTGATTGCTGGATCAATTTTACTCGGAATATCAACAATTCTCTTTTTAACCACTATAGTCATATTATTTAATAATATCATGTACAAAAAATAAACCCGACTTGAGATTATTACTAGCAAGTTTTTAGAATTTTTAACAAAATTCTATACAAGTTAGCTCACTTGATTGAGCCCACTAACAGTAACGAGAATTGCACCCTTAGGGTTATTGTCAGGAGTGGTAAAAAGTTTCACCACTTGTTCAAAATACGGGCCATCATTGAAATACTTGGCCTTACCGTAAACCATCACTCTCTGAGAGACAAGAAGTTATAAATCAGAATCTAGGGTTTCTCTAGCTGGATTTAAGAACTCTTTGGCAATATCAGCAACATCAGAGTCTTTTGTGGCCTCATCTAAGACACGTTGCACCTGTGGACTGTCCAACTCACCGTGTTTAGCCAAAGCAAAAGCCGCCCTGTAGCGTGCATACCTACCACTATCATCGTCATCTTCTGGTTCTCTGTTGATCTCCGCAAAACCACATTCTATCACGCTATCCCTTATTTTTTCTGGGATTTCTCCTACACTACCATAGATAGTCCACGCCAAATCACGCTCATCGTAATTACCACCACTGCAAATAATCTCCTCTGCCCACTTCAAAACTTCTGGATCATTCGGATTGAGATTTTCGTCGACATAATCCCAATCTCCACGCTCCATTGCTTCAACAACTTGTCGAAAATTCATTTTACCTAGTATTTCGGAATTATTTCCCTGATTCAATCTTTCCATACAGACAAGTGTACCACAGTTTTTCTACAAAAAACTAAAATGGTGGGTGGTGAGGGACTTGAACCCCCGGCCTTCTCGGTGTAAACGAGACGCTCTAGCCAACTGAGCTAACCACCCGTGTAATGCATTATTATGCCTGATTTTTTCCGAAACTGCAAGCCGAGTGTTAAACTAAATCTATGCGCAATATAAATGCCAAGTTAAAAAAGTTGACGATTGGTAATAAAAAATACGCTGAGTTTCAGGCCAAGACCATCAACACCAAAAAGACTATTTTGGGCGTGCGTATGCCTGATTTGCGAAAATTGGCGAAAAAGCTAGCGCGCGATTTAAGCCAAAAAGAGATTGAAGGTCTATTAAGCGAAGTGGACGCAAATATATACGAACGAGTCTTACTATGTGGGCTAGTCATATCCTACGCAAAGCTAGACGACAAGCAGAGAATCGCTTTAACGAAAAAATACTTAGAACTAGCCGATAGTTGGGCGGAGATTGATTCATTTGTCACTAAACACCCAAAAGAAGCTTCGACAATTTGGCGAGAGTTTGTATCGGAGTGCTTGAAATCGCCACACGAATTTGTCGTCCGCTATGGTATCGTCGAACTTATGACTAATTTTTTAGACCAGAAAAGCATTACAACAACACTCGCTAAAATCCGCGATATTAAACACGACGGCTACTATGTCAAGATGGCCATCGCTTGGTTATATGCCACTGCTGCGATTGATAATTTTGATTTAATAATCACCGAAGTTAAGGCTAACCAAGTCGACAATTGGACTAAACAAAAAGCCCTGCAAAAAATGATTGAATCCTTTCAAATATCTAATGAGCAAAAGACAGCCGTTCGAAAAGCAAAACAAGAACTAAAGAACCTTGACCCTAGCAGGCCTCTACTTTGAAGGTTCATTATATATCTCAACAACATCAAGTGGTGTAATAATCCCTGCTCGTGCATTATTTATAGCGCCAAGTATCAAATCAATGTTTCTTAAGTTTTCTTTCATATTCATGATTTCGTCATAAGAAAACCATTTTACATCCATAATCTCTTCTTCATCGTAGGCGATCTCTCCGCCCACCTGCCTAGCGGTAAATATCACTGAAACAAAAATATCGTCGGCTAATTTTCGGTTGCCGATTTGACAAACACCAGTCAGCTCGACGTCAACGCCACTTTCTTCTTTAATTTCGCGCTTGACAGCATCAAAAATAGTCTCGTTCGGATCGAGATGTCCAGCTGGAAGATTCCATTTTCCATAACACTTCTTCTGAGTTTCTTGAACGAGCAAATATTTTCCGTTATTTTCGATTACACCACCGACGATTATTGCCATATAATTTCCTTTTGTTTTGGTGCGCACGAGAAGAATTGGGCGCAGCGTGGCTGAAAGCCACCACTTCCATGATTTTGCGATAGCAAAATAGAAGTTCATTTGTACAAACTTTAGTTGGTGCGCACGAGAAGACTTGGGCGCAGCGTGGCTGAAAGCCACCACTTCCATGATTTTGCGATAGCAAAATGGAAGTTCATTTGTACAAACTTTAGTTGGTGCGCACGAGAAGACTTGAACTTCCATGAGATTGCTCTCACTAGCTCCTGAAGCTAGCGCGTCTACCAGTTCCGCCACGCGCGCATAAATCTATTTTAAATTGCAAATTAATTTTACTGCAAACTTTTTGTTAACGCGCTGGTGCGTCTACTCATAACCAATTGCCGCCATGCGCACGTATAAAAAACTAAGCTTGGTGCGCGCGACTGGACTTGAACCAGCACAGGATTACTCCCACTACCACCTCAAGGTAGCGCGTATACCAATTCCGCCACGCGCGCATATACTCAATTTAACACACAAAACTGAGCTTAGTTTTTAATTAATCTTTGACGCGCAGCACGTCTACGAATAACCGATTTCGAGCTATATCAACTCCGCCGCCACGCGCACATAGCCCGTATTATACCCTATTCTAAGGGGTGGTGTAAATAAAGTTCTGTTCAACTAAAAAATTTCCGAGATCAAAAAAACGCGATTGTGGTGAAGATAGGACGCTACCAGATCGAAAAGTTTGAGTTGAGTCGTTAATTGCATAACCGTATTTAGAGCGCACTAGACCAATAGCTGGAGCTTCATTTAGCCAATATTCCACAAAAGACTGATATTTAGCCTTACGCAAATCAATATCGCCACTCGAACGTGCCGTTGCTAACAACACATCAACGGTTGTGCTACCGTAATTAGCTAAATTTAATCCATTAATTGATTTTTGAGACGAATGCCAATAAACAAATTGGTCTGGATCCGAACCCAACTCAATTTCATAAACCAATACATCATAATCACGTGATTGTAGATAAGAACGCACAAAATCAGTGTTTTGATCAGTTAGGTCGACCGCCGTCAGTTCAGCTAGTATGCCAAAATCTCGCCAAGCTGATACTAACATTTCTGCCAACTTAGCGTAATTAGCACCCTTTACTGTCACAACCGATAGTTTGATTGGCTGATCTGCTGCATCATACCAAATCTCGTCGCGCAAAACATAACCTCGTTCTTGTAGAATTGTTGAAGCCTGATCATGATTTAACCAATTCTTTGGTTCGACTTCATTTTTATTTAAGTGACTCGATAAGATTGGCTCATCTAATGCACGGAAACTACCATGCTCAAGGTTAAACTCACTACGAATAGACTTTAAATCGATAATTGCGCGTAATGCAATTCGAATTTCGATTGGTTTTAGAAAATCTCGATCGTTATTAAAGAAAGCAAAAACACTATTTTGTGTATCAGAAGCTTGAAAATTCCACCCTTTTTTATCAATAATCTTCTGATAAGCGACATTAGCAGCAGCATCGATCTCATGGCTACGTATTGATTCATACAAACCATCATTGTTTTGGAAAACATGAAACTCAAAACGACCAATTTGCGGTTTGTCAGCGTAATAATCTGAATTAGTTATAAGATGCAATATTTGTTTACCGCCGTGTGCATCAGCCATCGTGCGTAATGACTGGAATTTCATCGGTCCCGAACCAACTGGTGCAAATGAAAACTCCGCCTCTCGCAAGCGCGCCAGTTCAACTTGACTCAAAATATGCTCTGGCAAAATTGCAAAATTAAGTGCAGAGCGAAACGGACTGTAGGCGGCTGGCAAAACAAAGTCTAACGAATAGTCACCAACCTGTTTAATATTGATACCACGCCACATTGAACCAAGCGATGAATTAACTGCTGAATTTTTCATCGTATCAACTGTAAACTTCACATCCTTGGCCGTCAGAGGCTCGCCATCATGCCACTTAACATCATCACGAATCGTCACGGAATAAATCAAGCCATCATTTGAGACTGTTACCGACTTAGCCAAATCGTTCTTTAGGCTACCTGTTAAATCATATTGAAGAAGTCGTGAAAAAACCAGTTGAGACACTGCTTTCTCACTCTCCGACGAAGCATAAAGTGGATTAAGTGACTTTATCTCACCTACTAAACCCTCGCGATAAGTCCCTCCGCCCACCATTGCCATTGTTCGATAACCACGTTGGCTGAACATCACTTGCAAAATTACCGCCAACAAGATAGTTAAGACCAGAGAACACCAGATAATAATCTGCGTGCGAACTTCACGAATCTTCTGCCAGCGATCAATTACAAATTTTTCAGTACCCTTTAGAACTTTCTTTTCTAAATCATCGACCTTCTTTGTGACTTTGGGTCGACTCCATTTAGGAAACCAACGACTAATCCTAACTGATTTAGTCAGTGATTTTTCATCTGTAGCCTCAGATTTAGATTTCATGAAAAATTAATTAATATTTGGAAAAATCGCTGCCACCAAGATAGAGGCGACAAAAATCACCGCCATCATAATAGTCACATCAAAAATATTTTTCTCTAAACCGCGTCGTTCAGTGTGCAATTCGCCTGAAGCACCAAAGCCAGCACCCAAGCTAGCACCACGTTGTTGTAATAAAATCAAAATAATCGTTAGTACACCTGAAATGATTGTAATTGTTGAAATCATAGAGTGATTATATCAATTATTGTGACAATTGGCTAGATGAGTTGTGAAAAGCTCGCCAGATTAATTTAGCTTTATGAGCACCAATTACCGTAGTTAGCTCTGATAAATCGGCTCGAGAGACCTTAGCCACGCTGCCAAAGTGACGTTGGAGTTTGGTTCGCGTAACTAAACCAATGCCCTTTATATCATCTAAACTACCATGTAGTTGTCGCTTACGCTTAAGATCAGTCTGATAACTAATAGCAAAACGATGTGCTTCATCACGCAGACGTTGGAACAACCGCAGTGCGGGATGATTTTTCGGTAATTTAATTGCCAAATAATCTTCGTTCAGATAGCGGGAGATTACGTCGTTCACTAAGGTAATATTAGATTTTGTGCGACTAATAACAATTTCCTCAGATTTTTCTGTCAAAGCAAATACTGGGATATTGGTTTTGTTAAGCACCGATAGTTGTTTAACTGCTGTCGCCAGCTGCAACCAACCCCCATCAATTAGAATTAAATCTGGCTCACCCCATTTAGTGACATTGGCTGACTTAAAGCGACGGGACAATACTTCACCCATAGCAATCACGTCGTTATTTTGATCAACGCGCATTTTAAAGCGTCGATAATCTGGACGACTAGGTAAGCCATTAATAAAAACAGTCATGCTTGCCACGACATTAGTTCCGCT
This sequence comes from Candidatus Nanosyncoccaceae bacterium, assembly GCA_050950465.1. Classification (GTDB taxonomy): domain Bacteria; phylum Patescibacteriota; class Saccharimonadia; order Saccharimonadales; family Saccharimonadaceae; genus CAZRIZ01. The sequence continues at coordinate 449,975 of JBMNHQ010000002.1, forward strand.
TAGGTGAGAAACATCAAACCCCTCAATGCGATACGGCTCAGCTTTTAACCCAAATAACTGCTTAACCGCCCTAATACCAGGATCACGCGCAACTGAATCAATCCCATACTCTTGCAAATAAATTTTCTGCTGCAGACTACGAAGTTGACGAAGTTTATCGCGATATAGCTTGGCTGTTTCAAAATCTTGCTGCTGAGCAGCTCGGCGCATGACTTTCTCTAAATCAGCCGCTACCTTCAGCCGACCACCGCCCAAGAATCTCACAAGTTGTTTTAAATCACTGTGATAGTTTTGTAATCCTTCTGGAGTGCTCACATCTGGCTCTAAGCCGATTTGCCGATACAAACTTGATCGGTTTTTAGCACTGTATGGTCGGATAAAATACGGAAAAATTCGACGCAAATAACGTAAAGCTTGGCGAATTGGATAAGTGTTATAATACGGTCCAAAATAGACAGCTTGATCATCATCGGTTAGACGAACTAATGTCACATCTGGTACCTTTTTGTACAGAGTTATTTTGATGTAAATATTAGACTTATCGTCACGAAGTAAGACATTATAGCGCGGTCGATGGCGTTTAATCAATTCAGCTTCCAGGATTAGCGCATCGAGTTCAGTTTCAGTTTGAATCCATTCTAAGTCAGTTATATCATTAACTAAAGCCAAGGTCTTGTTGTCGCGCATTCGCTTAGAAAAATATTGCTGTACTCGGTGACGTAAACGTACCGCCTTGCCAATGTAGATAATAACACCAGCGCTGTTTTTAAAGATATAAACACCGGGCTTTAGGGGTAGTTTTGAGATTTTATTAGTTATAGGCTCTCGCATATTTTTATCAAAACAAAATCCCCCTAGTCGGAGGATTTTGTCTGTAACCACACATTATTCTTTTTTATCTTCAGCTTCTTCTGGGGTATCGGCCTTAGTCTCTTCATCACCCTCTTCAGCCGTAGCCTCATCACCCTCGACATCGCCACCCTTTTCTGCTTCAACTTCAGATTCATCAGTTGCATCGCCACCGACAGCTTCGTTAGCCGCCTCAAGCTCAGCTGGATCGTAAACATTAACGACCGCTAAGTTTTCGTCAATTTCTTTATCAGCAAATTCAACACCCTTTGGTAATTTCAAATCAGCCACGACAACCGAATCTTCCAGCTTTTCTAAAACCTTAATATCAATTTCTAAAAAAGGAATCATATCGGCTGGCTTAGCAGACAACTCAATTGTGTCCAAAACCTGCATCACTACCAGACCAGCTCGTTCAGCTGGGCTCTCGCCTTGGCCAACCAAGCGAATCGGCACCTCGGTTTCAATTGTTTCATCAGCTGAAATTAAGTGAAACTCGATGTTGTAAAGTTTATTTGTAACCACATCGCGATCAATATTTTTTATAATTGCTAAGTGCTTTTTGCCATTAATACTTAAATCAATTGGCGTACTAGTCCCAACTTTGGTAATCAGTTTCTCTAGTGCTAGTTCTTCAGCTTGAATATTAACTGGCTCTTCGCCCGCACCATAAGCCACACCAGGGATAACCCCACTAGCGCGCAGTTGGCGAACTTTTTTACCAATCAAATCTCGCTTTGACAGCTTGAACTCAATTCGTTCAGACATATATCTCCTCTAATTTTGGTCGTAATTTTGTTTAATTTTACCACTTTAGCTAGTAAAAATCTAGGGGTTAGTTAATTTTACAAATTCCCGTTTAATTTCTGGCACAATTTCTGGTGACGGTAAGCTATTGGCTAATCGCAGAATTGGCAACAAAGCTTGGCGTACTACCGGCTTAGTTAGAGTGGCTAATTCAATTTCTGATAACAACAACAATGGCTTGACAGCATCATTCAGTCGCACACTCTTAAGCAACGCCTCTGAGCCAGCCAGCATTAGTGCTACCTGCTCAAGTTCAACTTTAAATAATTTCATTTCCTGTGTTAGGGACAGCAAAACTCGCTCTAGCTTTGACTGACTATCACCAGTCAACTTAAGTTCAATGATTGGCACCAAGCCAGCGTCTTGAGCAGTTTTAGTAAAACGTGACGCTAAATGAGAATTGGTCAAAATCGCCATATCATCCAGTGAATCGCTAAGCTCATACCAAATTCGCCAGCTTACTAAATCAAAGCCCTGCTGACGATACATTGCCAAGCGATTATCTAAACCATCTAAACCAGCTGTAATACGCGATTGCTTAAAACCAGGTAATTGCTCATAACCAGCATCAGCGCGAATCCCCAAAAGTACCTCATGTGGCAATTTGGTTTTACCAAAAGCCGCTACAATTTGTGGATCCAACAACACTGCGCTATATTTTTTAACCAAATCATCTTGCCCTAATAACAATTCAATCAAATCAACGTATTTTTTAAACTTAAATTCGTTGAAGATTTCGTTTGGCGCATCGCAGTGCAAAGTTGGTAAATTGTTTTCAGACCAGATTCGACGAATTTTACGAAGTTGTCTACGAAAATTTGGTCGTCCACGCACTACCTTAAGTTGAGCAAAATCTAGATAGTCCATATCAATATCATTAAGGGATAATTCTTGACCAGCCTCGATTTGACGCGCTCCAGCCATCAACAAACCAGCCTCATCTTCAATGCTTAAATCTAGCTGCGCTACCGCCAGTGCTATACGAAGCCACTCTGTGTCAGGAAAAGTTGGCTTAGCCTCTCCTTCAATCACCGTCTCACTATCTGATAACCACCATTTGCCATCTGTACCCTGTACAAATACCCGCTTAGGAGTTTTGGTGATTTTGATTTGAGCTAAAGCTTGATTACGATTGTCGGCTGCTAATAATAGCCAATCAGCCATCTCAGCTAGCTCTGCATTGGTTGGTTGATCACATATTAACTTAACGCTAGGATTTTCTTGACGATATTTGTTCAACTCTCGTAAGTCATCAGACGATAAATTAGCGGCTCGACTAATATAAACTAAATCGATTACTACCTCTGGTTTCTGCCACACAGCATTGGTTTTTCGTGGTTGAAACAATTTCGCTTGACCGTCAATTTCTAAACTATACCAAACTTCTTTATTGGTGGTCAGATCGCCTGAAAGCACCTGATAATCCCGTTCCAGAAATCGCTTCAAGCCGACCACATCAATTCGCTCGGTGCGTGACCAATCATAAACAAACGGCGTGTCGTCAAAACGCAAATCTAACCAGCGTCGACCAGTCTCATCTGTCAAAGTTTCAAGTGATTTAGTTAAATGTAAAGTGACAATTTCAACTGATTGCCCCACTAAATAAAGTGTTAATTTTCCCAACCCTTTTGCCATAAGCTTGATTATACGCGATTCGTCTGATCGTCGCAAATTAAATCATAAATTATTTCTTAAAATATTGTCTCAAATATTGTCCAGTATAGGACTTATCGACTCGACTAACTTGTTCGGGCGTACCAGTCGCAACAATTTCGCCACCTTTTTCGCCACCCTCGGGACCGAGATCAATAATCCAATCGGCGGATTTAATAATTTCTAAGTTATGTTCAATCACTACCACCGTATTACCTTCATCAACCAATTTCTGAACAATTTGTAGTAAACGCACCACATCATCAACATGCAAGCCCGTAGTTGGTTCATCCAGAATATATAGAGTTCTACCAGTCGAACGACGTGACAGTTCAGTTGCTAATTTAACGCGTTGAGCTTCACCGCCTGAAAGTGTCGTTGCTGATTGTCCTAGGCCGATATAACCCAAACCAACCTCAACCATAACATCTAACTTGCGCTTCAAACTAGGTAAATTCTTAAAAAAATCAGCCGCTTCTTCGATGGTCATGTTTAACACATCGCTGATGGACTTACCTTTGTATTTGATCTCCAGAACCTCTTTGTTGTAACGCTTACCACGACACTCGTCGCAGGTCACATAAACATCGGGCAGAAAATGCATCTCAATCTTTTTGACACCATCACCCTGACAAGCTTCACAGCGTCCACCTTTGACATTAAAACTAAAGCGCCCAGCCTTATAACCACGTAGATTAGCCTCTGGTAATGAGGCGAATAGATCACGAATTTGCGTAAATAATCCCGTGTAAGTTGCTGGATTAGATCGTGGTGTGCGCCCAATTGCCGACTGATCAATCACAATCACCTTATCGATTTTCTCTAATCCTTCAATACCATCATGCTTACCGGCAATTTCTTTAGCTCGATAAAAACGCGCCATTAATTCGCGAGCTAGAATTTGATTAACTAGCGTCGACTTACCAGAACCAGAGACACCAGTCACAACTGTTAAAACACCAAGCGGGAAACTAACGTTAATTTTTTTCAAATTATGCTCACTGGCACCTAACACTGTTAAGACTTGATCTCTTTTGACCGCGCGACGCTTAGTCGGCAAAGCAATCTTCTTTTTGCCAAGTAAGTATTGACCAGTGATGCTAGCTGGATTTCGCATCACATCCTCAGGTGTACCTGCCGCGACAATCTCGCCACCATGTTTACCCGCCCCCGGACCGACATCGATTAAATAGTCAGCTTGACGAATTGTGTCCTCATCATGCTCAACCACTAAAACTGTATTGCCTAAATCACGTAAGTGACGCAGGGTATCCAATAAGCGATTGTTGTCACGCTGATGTAGACCAATAGATGGCTCATCTAGAACATACAATACGCCCTGTAAACCTGAGCCAATTTGAGTAGCTAGGCGGATACGCTGTGACTCACCGCCTGAGAGGGTATTAGCGGCGCGACCAAGAGCTAAATAATTTAAGCCAACGTCGTGTAAAAAATCCAAGCGCGCCATGATTTCTTTAATAATTGGCCGAGCAATTAACATTTTCTCATCAGACAATTTAATATGGGCAAAATACTCCACCGCTCGATCGACTGGCAAATCGCTGACATTCATAATGTTTTTTTCAGCCACAGTCACCGCTAAAACTTCTGGCTTAAGTCGTCGCCCCTTACAGGCATGACAGGGAATCTCACGCATAAAACGCTCGATGTCCTTGCGAATAAACTCTGAATCGGTTTCACGATGACGACGCTCAAGATTTGGAATTACGCCTTCGAAAACTGTTTCAAATGACCGACCATTACTAGTCTCAACACTATAAGTATGGTCACCAGTACCGTATAAAATTAAGTCAATCTGCGACTTAGACATTTTCTTAATTGGCACGCGCAAGCTAAAACCATTAGCTTCAGCCACTGCGCCTAGACGCCTAAGATACCAGCTCTCATAACCAAGGCGGTTATATGGCCTAATACCACCCTCAGCAATAGTTAAATTAGGATTTAATACTAAACTCGGATCGATCTCTTGACGAACACCAAGTCCGGTGCAGACTGGACAAGCTCCCATTGGGGCATTAAAACTAAACAAACGCGGCTCAAGTTCTGGAATGTTAACTTCCGGATGGAGCGGACAAGCATAACGTAAAGAATAAGTCACTATCTCCTCAGTATCAGCATCCAGAATTTCTACTACCTCGTTACCATGTTGCAAAGCCTGTTCAATTGAGTTAGTTAATCGCACACTCAAATCTGGACTTACCGCTAAACGATCAACCACTAGCTCGATAGTATGTTTATAGCTCTTTTGTAGTTCAGGAAACTCATCTAAATCGTAAATTACGCCATTGACTCGCACTCTGGCATAACCCTGCTTAGTGTACTCAGCAGGAACATGCGCAAATTCACCTTTTTTAGCCTTAACCAGTGGCGCTAAAATAATAATTCGTTTACCCATAAAGGTCGTCGATATTTCATCGATAATTGACTGCTCAGTTTGACGCGACACCTCACGACCACAAATCGGACAATGTGGTATACCAACCCGAGCAAACAACAGGCGCATATAATCATAAATTTCAGTCACGGTCGCTACGGTTGAACGCGGGTTACGCGAAGCGGTTTTTTGATCAATTGAAATAGCGGGCGACAAGCCAGTAATCATATCAACATCGGGTTTGTCCATAATGCCCAAAAACTGCCGAGCATAACTCGATAAACTCTCGACATAACGACGCTGACCTTCAGCGTAAATCGTATCAAAAGCTAGAGTTGATTTGCCCGAACCCGACAAGCCAGTAATCACCACCAACTTATCACGTGGAATCTTCAAATCGATATTTTTCAAGTTGTGCTGACGCGCACCTCTTATCTCAATATAATCCTGCATAAAGCCGCTAGATTATAGCACAGAAAGGCGGTTTTTACCAGATGTGCGTATAACTCACGTTGTCTTGACAAAAGTAAGTATTAATGTTATAATGAAAGAACACCGGATTAAATCCGGTAGTATAGTCGCCGAGCGACTAAAATTTGGAGGATGTTATGTTGTCAGTAAGAAGACGTGTGACTAGGAAGGGTGATCTATCATACGAGTTTGATCACAATCTGCCAAAAGGGCTATTTCTTCGAACCATACCTGGGATAATTGGACTGAAGAAGCAGAGACAGCGTCTAAATCCGCGGTTCGCTGATGCATCTCAGATGATTTTCATTAAAAACTTATTTGATTCTGGAGCTGTTTTGATGATGGAGATTACTGAGAAAGCAATTGTATTGACCGTTGATCCCGATTTGGACAGAGGTGATGTTGACACGGTTGTCAGCACACAAATCGAACTGCTCAAAGAAACTACTTGTCAGATCAAACCTGATGGGAGGACAGCGAAAGCCTCTGAGGCCAACTGGAATGGTCGACGCTTTTTTAAGCTAGAATACATCCCAGTCTTAACGTGACATCGAGGAGCCGACAGCATGTAGTCGGCTCTTTTCTTTGGCTTAAAAACTATCAGCTGGAACTATACTCTCTAGCCACAATTTAAGTTCACTAACACAGAACTCAGTCGATTCATCTTGCGCCAAGGCTTCCAACTCTTGTATAAAGTTTGGCAACTGTCGCTGTAAGCGCACCGTACGCCATTTTTCCCACTTAAGCACTTCAGCTTCACTTAAACTACGCGGAAAAGATCTAGCTTTATAGCCTAAAAACATTTCCGGTAAGCGCTCGTCGCTAAACTCTACCCGATAATCACGCAATTCATTACTCGACAGTTGACTAATTTCCTGCACTCTTCGCTTGTCTGGATCATCCAAAAACGCGTCATACAGTCGCTCCTCAGCAGGAGCTGGCGACTCGTCAGCGAATTTCTGCTCAATTTGACGTTCTTTTAAGTCAGCCAATATCTTAATATTTTGAATTAATTTTGGATTATTGCGTAGCACCTCAACTCGCTGCTTGATCACAGCCGAATCAAGCTTTAGGCGGGCGTAGTCTTCTTTGCGCAACACCGACATCGGTGCTACCGCTGGACAACGATTATAGCGCAAAGTTTTGAAATAAACTCGCCTTTCATTCACCTCCGTATCACCATTTTTATCATCGGATTTGACATCTTTAGATTTTGAGTGTTTAGATAGAAATAGGGCGATTTCAGAAGGGGACTTGTCGAGCAAATCTACTGGATCATAGCGCAAATTATAAACCATAATGTTGTTATTTTTACAATCAAAAATAGGGTAGGCGAGGGTAGTTTTTTCAAATTCCGATTCTAAGCGCCCACTACTATAAACAAAGGGTGCTGGATGATCAAGGTTGACTAATTGTTGTACTAACCTCTTGTCACGCATTTTTAATAAATACCCCCACATCTTTGGATCTGACTCTTTAATTAATCGCCCTACTTCGATTAGCGCCTCGACATCACTCAAGGCATCGTGTGCTTGACTATGCTCAAGTTTATTTAATTGACTTAATAATTCCAAACGATTAGTTGGCTTACCATCTTCACCAATCGGCCACTTGATTTTTCCGGGACGCACCGCCCTAGTAAAACGTACCACATCTAACAAATCCCAACGACTACGACCATCTTTATAGGTCCATTCATATGGATCACGAAAATTGCGCCAAAATAAATGGCGAATAAATTCGTCATCGAAACGAACGTTGTTGTAACCAACCACGATAGTATTTGGGGTAAATATTTCATTTAAAATCAAATCGCAAGCTTCGGCTTCAGTATAACCCTCCTCGATTGTCTTCTGGGGCGTAATACCAGTAACGCTGATTGCTACCGGGCTAGGCAAGGTGTCGTCACTTAACTTTATTAGAAAATTAAACGGCTCACCGATTGGGTTTAGGTCCAAATCGGTGCGAATTGCCGCAAATTGCATAATACGATCAGAGCGAGGATTCAAACCACTGGTCTCCAAATCATAGAAAACAAAACCGAGTTTGGACATCAATTCATCTCCTCGAGAGTAAACTCAGGATCATCGCCAATTTGGATTAAGCTCGCATCAACTGCACCCTGCTTTATTAATTCACGTGTGATACCATTCTTACGCATGATGTGACGCAAGCGGTTAATAGCCTCCCAGTTGGAATAATCGGTCCGACGACTAAAGCGTTCGATTTTTTTACCAGTAACCTGAAAACCACCTTTGCATTTTTCAACCCGCCATTTTTCTGCTAAAACTTCGTCATCGAGCGAAATAACTGGCGTGTCATTATTACCGTTCGCTATTTGCTCTCGCTCGAGCTTAAGCTGACGTTGACGCTCAGCTCTTACCTGCTTAACTAAAACTCGCAGCAGGTCTTTTATTCCAGTTTTGGCGACAGAAGAAATTGTATAAATTGGTGTTGCTTCAGGCACTACAGCACGCAACTGCTCAACTTGATGAGCTACAATATCAACATCTAAGCCATCGATTTTTGTTAGGGCTACAATCTCTGGTCGCTCACCTAACGTAGCATCGTAGGTAACTAATTCTTGACGAATAGTTGTGTAGTCTTTAGCAACATCGTCGTGCCAAGCATCAATCAGATGTAGAAAAACCGCCGTACGCTCAACATGACGTAAAAACCCCGTACCCAAACCTCTACCCTGACTAGCACCCTCAATTAATCCTGGAATATCAGCAATCAACAGACTAGTGTTGTCAACTTCGGCTACACCCAAATTCGGCACCAAAGTAGTGAATTCATAGTCGGCAATTTCAGGCTTGGCACTAGACACTACCGATAAGAAAGTTGATTTACCAACATTAGGCAAACCAATTATCCCAACATCAGCTAACATCTTTAATTCTAATTCGACTGTAAAGGCCTCACCAGCCTCACCTCGCTCGGCAATAGTCGGCGCTTGACGAACCGAAGACCTGAAATGCCAATTACCAAAACCACCTACCCCACCTCGAGCAATGATTTCTCTCTGCCCGTCTTTAACTAAGTCAGCCACCACATCACCATTGCGTTTAACTACCGTACCAATTGGTACACGCACCACCAAGTCAGCGCCATTTTTACCACTGCGCTTGGCCTTACCGCCATCACCACCATTCTCTGCTTTAAGTTCTGGTCGAAAACGTAAATTCATTAAAGTATCTATATCATGCACAGCCTCAAAAATTACGTCGCCACCCTTGCCACCATCACCACCATCGGGCCCACCTTTGTCAACAAATTTCTCGCGACGAAAACTCCTCGCGCCATCACCACCTTTGCCCGCCGTTAAATTAACTGTTACAACATCTACAAACATCTTATCTTTAAGTATACGACAAATTAACGAATAAAAGTGTATTTACTGTAAGTTTCGGCCGTCCAAGTTTCGTAGCCAACACACCATAGACAGTGATTAATACCATTCATATCTGACACATTAATAGAGGAGATTGAACCATTATTGTTATAATTAATACTTTCAACTATACCCACGTGCCCCGCCCAACCAGTCTTGGTCTGAAAGACTGCGCCAGCCATTGGCACACCTCTAGTAACGGTATAGGCGCCAGATGCGATCGCAGCTGTATCCCAAGTACGGGCATTGCCCCAATTGCTACCAACCGTACGACCACCATTTAGCTGAGCAAAGCGATTATAAGCATACCAAGTGCACCAACCTGGAGCGTATTTATTGCCAGCGTAAACAGTCTGCTTAAATACCGGACGACGAACTGGTGGTTTATAACCCGGACGCTCTGTTTCGGGCAAGATGCCATCAGGTATAACAACCTTAGTCCCAGCGACTAGACCACTCAGTTCCAAATTATTAATTGCTACAATTTGACCAGCGTTTGAACCATAGCGCTCGACTATAGACTCATAAGTATCACCATCCTTGACCGTATAATAAACGCCATTAACCGGCAGAATCGCTAACTCCTTACCCTCACTTAAATCATTACTTGTTAGACTATTAGCCCATTTAATGGTTTGGTCCGAGATGCCATATCTCGCTGCCAGTTGATCAACCGTCTCGCCGGCTCTCACAGTATAGATTTTAACCCCTTGCCTTCCACCACCTAAGCTGGCAATCTCAGGTTTTGCCAGGATTGGCTCAGCTTTTTGTACCGCACTAGCTTGAATCTCGGCTGAAGTGGCAGTATTGGCAGCATAGATTGCTACTGGCAAGTTAGCCTGCTCGGCCACGCTAGCAACAATTCCTGCCTCGACTACGTTATCAACCTTGGAAACAGTCGGTAGCTTTGTCTGAGGGTTCTGATTAGTTGCGGTAGACTCTACTGAGGTAACCACCTTAGGTTGAGACGGTAAATAGTTAATTATTACAATAACTAGAAGTAAAACAAAAGGCGAGATAATCAAAAACCTCCAAAGGCGACTCGACATCGGCTTAGGTTTAGTAGTCTTAGCAATTTGCTTAGCAATTTGTTTTTGACTACGCTTGTCAGCCCATCGTTTACGAATGGCATCAAGCTTCGATTTAACAAAATTTTTTATAAATCTTCTCCGGCTAATTGTCACCAATCAGCATTAGCAATTTACATTAATAGGTGTTCGACCATTTAGTTAGCTTACTTCCCGTGCTAAATTGCTAAGTATATCTTCGCTTTTAAAGGAAAATTCACCCCTTTAAAACACACAAATATACCACTATAATTCTAGCAAATTAGCCTTTAGAGTCAAATTATCTATTGAACCGAACACTTAACTTTGCAATATTGTTTGATTTTGCTTTCATGCTCAGTATAAGTATGAGAAAAATGATTTTTACCATCATCCCCAGTTAGGAAGAAGTTATAGTCACCCTCGGCAGGGTTGGCCACGGCCAACAATGAGCTGGTTGAAGGTGAGGCAATTGGTGTTGGTGGCCAACCAGCATAACGTCGAGTATTGTAGGGCGAATCAATATACAAATTATTTTTAGTACCCGCCAAACGCGAAGCGTACTGATATGTCACATCGGAACCAAATTTATCACCAGCACGTGCCCGCTTTAAGAAAATTTGCGCCGCCTGAGCACGATCAGACTTAACTGCCAACTCCCTCTCAATCATTGAGGCCATAATTATGCCTTGATAGAGTGTCAACCCCTGTTCTTGATACTTTTCCACCAATTTGTTATCTGTAATAAACCTGTGATAGTGATCAAAATAATATTTTAGAACATCCTCAATTGAAGCATTAACGTCAAAATGGAGCGTCTCGGGATAAATTAATCCCTCAAGATTAGTCACTTCGGGCAAGAGCTCAAACAGTGGATGGTCACGCTGAGTTTTAGCAAAAGCAACATCAATCTGCTCATCAGAAAAGCCAACCTTTTGCAAGGCTTCGCGATGGGTTGGCGTGGGGTCATCGTCGTAGAAACGAAAATTTAGTGTCGCCCCAGGGAAAAATGTAACTGACATTTGTTGCTTCAATTTGCCAGAGGTTAGTGCTGCCACAATTTCCGCAACCGACATCGATGGTTTTAAATAATAAGTCCCCTCTTGCAGTGAGCCACCAGTTTTATTGAGACGATTATACAGTTCAAAAGCTCGATGATTGCGAATTAACCCGTTGTCCACTAGCTTTTTAGCAATCTTACTGGCATTGTCGCCTTTCATGACGGCAAATTCCTTAGCCTCTTCAGCTTGCTCATTTACTGGCTTAAGATTATCTTGATACCATTTATAACCAAGCCCAAAAGCACCAACTAGCAGCACAACAACCACACTAAAACCGATTAATAGCCATTTTAGCCAACGGCGAGGTTTGGTATTATTTTGATCTAGGGCCAACTTCTTTTTACCAATCATAAATTCTCCAAAAAATCTTCTAGTATTATCACTGCCGCCATAGCATCGATGTCAGCTTTGTCATAGATTTTTCCATAACTCTTTAGACGCTCTTCAGCCAATACGCTAGTAACCGACTCATCTTGGAACACAACTTCAGGAAAAGCCTGACGTAATTTTTGAACAAAAGCCTCAACCTCAGCTGTTTGCTTAGTTGGCTCGCCTGATTGATTGCGTGGATAGCCAACGACAATTTTTTCAACACCTTCCAGTTTGGCTAGTTTAGCAATCTTACCAATCGATTCGTTATCACTTGTAATGGTTTCTTGTGGTACGGCAATTTTAATTTGATCATCACCCAACGCTATACCAATACGACTAGAGCCATAATCTAATGAAAGATATTTTTTGGCTGACATGTTACTGCAAATCTATACTAACGTTTATACGGTCAGTATTATTTGGCACGCGACGTACCCACATTGGTCGGAAATCAACGCTAACAGTTTCAATCCCTTCGATTGTCTCGTAGCGACTCTGGATATCCCCGTAATTCTTACCTTTGGCAAATTCTTTAACCTCATCGATACTGATACTTGGTCCAATCCGCACCTGAGTGATAATTTTTACTGACACGTTACCGTCTTTGGAAGTATAATCGTCAAACTGTAATTGATCATCGCCCGATTGGTAAACTTTTTGCTTAACTTTAGCACCCTCTTCTTGCTTCAAAACTAGCTGATCAATATATTCCACTAGACGACCTCGTACGATTGCCGTCATTGAATATTTAACGGTCTGCTCTAATGTAGCTTTGTTCTCAGGCGCTTCTTTATCCACTTCAACTGAACTCTTAGCTTCGCCCGCTTCAATTTTGAGACTTTCATTAATAACCACTGCTGAAGCATCAAATTTATTCTTTAGTTCACTAATCGCCTCTTCTTTACCAAGCTCAGTGATTTTTTCTTTAGCGGCATTAATATCGTTTTCAGTAATAACCTTGACGACCTTATCGGTGCCACCAGCCATTTCTGACCCGAAACCTGTGACATAAGATATTGCTGACTTATAATCACCTTCCTTTACATTACAAGCCTCACCTGGTGCTGTAGCTACAACCTTGACAGTTTTACGATCTGGCTTGGGATCAAAAATCGTACCACCTGGACGAGCCAACGAGACTGCTTCAGTAGTAACAAATGTACAACCATCTTTACTAAAGCTAGTTCCGGCCGGAATCGTCACCGCTACAAGCGCTGTATTAGTGATAGTCATATCACCTTGGGCTTTCTCACCCATATTCTTATCACCAGTCGCCGCAAACTCCAACTTGCGACTTTTTTCCAAAATCTGCGACTGGGCGTGAATAATATTACTCTCGTGATTGACCTTGGAAGAATCCTCGGTTAGGTTGACCGTCTGATTAACATTAACTAATTTAGTCTTAGTCTTTAACACAATCGAAGCTTGAGGCGCAAAGACCAGAGCCCAGACTAAACCAGCAGCTAAAAACAGCAGGAAAACTATCGTTAAGATTATTTTTTTACGGCCTGCTTTTAGCTTGGCTAAAAAGCCTTGTTTAGCCGGTGGTGCTGGCTTTGGGGTTGGATCAGTTGGGTCGGCAATAATATCAGACGTAGATACTTTGGTGTCAGCTTTAAGAGATGAACTAGCTGCCACCAACTCCCCAACTGGCATAGTTTCGCCGTCGATCAGGTCATCTTCTGGCTTCTCAATCGGCAGTTTAGCTAAAACTGGCTTAGATTGTAAGGTTTTCGCCACTGGTATCTTCGCCATAGCCGCCAATTTAGATAACGAATCTTTTGTTGTAATAATTACAATATATTTCTTAGCCTCTTTAGCAGCTCGAGCCAATAGCTGCAAATTAACTGCACTTTGCAATAAACCAATTTGCTTGGGTGGTACAAGAGCGACGATTCTTTCTTTGGAATTCTTAATCTTCCCAATCACGCTGGTGATATCGTCATTTATATCAATATAGACAACCTCTTTACTCATCAGATTCTCAATATTTTATTTAGTTTTTCCTTAAAATTCAAATCATCTGAATCATCAACCTGCGTAGTGTCTTGCCCGACCCGCAACAAACCCATAGCAGTAATAAAAGTATGGTCATTAATTGTGTCAGTAGCATCTTTGATATCGATCACATCACCTGGTAAAATTCGTTTTACCACTGGCCGCTTGCTGAAAGGAATACTTTCCGGCCAATCATGTTCAGCTAGAGCATCAACAAGCATTTCTAAGCTTGCACCACCACCGCAAAGCCAGATTTGATTAGGCATCTGATCAACATCAACAAATTCACCTAGAGCCAATTCGATACCAGCTAGCCAAACACTTAGTGTTTTGCGCAGTGCCGTCATAGCCTCTTGGCGAATTTCAGTATTTAATTTAGGATTGTCAATGATCAATTTGATACTTTCCGCCTCTTCTAACGAAACATTGAGTTCCTGAGAAATCGTTCGTGTAAAGCTACGCCCACCAATACTAAACATTTTAGTACCTTCAACACCACCGTCATTTACTACAGCCACATCAGTTGTACCACCGCCGATGTCAGCTAAAATAGCCGTGAAACTACTGCTGGCGTCGGTGCCAATTACTGCTCGCGACACTGCAAATGGTTCGGCCGCGACGGCAATCAACTCCAGAGCTAATTCATCGGAAACTCGCTCCAGAGCGCCAATATGCACCATCGGCGCAAAGGCAGTATAAATCTGTACTGCCACATCACGCCCTTGAAAACCAATCGGATTAGAGACTTTGTAGCCATCGATGTGCAAAGAAACCAGAGCAGAATTCACTAATTTAACTTCCACATTTTCATTGCCAGTTTCTAAACCAATCTGACGCTGAGCTTTTACGAGAGCTCTGTCTTGAACCTTATTAATAATATAGTTCATCTCATCTTCATCCAGCTCTTTATCAGGTTGTGGACGACGATAACGAATTGTGTGTGTAACACCCTTAACTAGTTCACCAGAAATACCAATCACAACCTTCTTAGCTTGAAAGCCGGCCTGCTCTTCAGCTTGATGTAAGGCCTGTTCGCAATTCTGCACCACACCTGAAATATCGGCAATCGCACCAGCGTGCATATCGCTTTGTTTTTGCTTGGCACGACCGACACCAACGATTTTCAGATTATCGCCATCAACTTGAGCAATCAAAGCTTTAATGTATTCGGTACCGATATCAAGACTGACAATGGCATTGTCAGCATCTTTGCTTTCCTTGCGTTTCGTGCGCAATTTATTAAACATATATGCTACATTATACCACTACTTAAGCGGTTTAGAAACAGCCCCTACTGCGTCGTAGCTGTATAGGTAACAGTGCCAGTATAGGTACCAGAGGCTTGGGTGTGGCTAACCTTTAAGCCATAGTAGACTGGGAAGGTGTGATTGCCTGTGCCAGTGTAGATGAGGTCTGGTGTGGTGCTCTGTTGAACTTGAGCCCAAGTGTATTGGCTATGGACTTTTTATAGTTCTTATGGTATAATGGGAAAATAGACTTAACTACTCTGTCCAAAGAGTATTTTTATTTATTATTGCAAAACTGCTTTAACGCGGCGGACACCAGCTGAAGACGATTCTTCTTTGGTGATCTTGAACTTTTCGCCATTTGGCGCGATGTCACCCGTGTTGGTGACGTGTGGACCACCACAGATTTCGTAACTAAAACGCTTATCGCCCTCGCCAACCGCATAAACTTTCACTTTGTCGCCATAGCGATCCATAAAATCACCGTGCGCACCCTGTTTTTTAGCCTCGTCTAGAGACATTTCTTCAAAACTAACTGGTAATTTATCGACAATCGCCTGATTGACTAGTTTTTCGATTTCATCTAGCTTGTCGCGGCTAACTTTTTCTGGGTAATTAAAATCAAACCTTAGTCGCTCGTCGTTAATATTTGAGCCTTTTTGACTAACATCTTCGCCTAAAACCTGTTTCATCGCTGCTAACATGAGGTGCGCAGCTGTGTGTAGGCGCAATTGCTTATCGGTCTGCCCCTCTAGACCACCCTTGAACATACCCTTTGAGGCGGTTTGGCTACGCTCACGCTGCTCCTGCAGGGCCTTGTCGTAATCAGTCTGCCAATCACCCACTAGTTTAATCTGCTGGCGCCTAGCCTCCTCTAGAGATAATTCGAGTGGAAAACCGTAGGTGTCATAAAGTTTAAATAGCTCTGCACCAGTTAGCCCCGATGCTTTTAGGCGATCGAGTTGACGCAAGCCATTGCGCAGGGTGCGACGAAAAGTCACTTCTTCATTAACTAAAATCTGCAGAACTTCAGCTTTTTTGGCGGCAAATTCGGGATAATCGGCCTCGTAAGTTTCGATAATAACTGGTACTACCTGTTCAAAGAAGCTATTTTCGATACCAAGCGCAAACGATTTAACCATAGCGCGACGAACAAAACGACGCATCACATAACCGTGCTCTTTGTTGCTCGGTACGCAACCATCAACCGCTAGCCAAACTGCACTACGCAGATGGTCGGTAATAATTCGCATCGCTTGAGTATTGTCGGCATAGCTTTGGCCACTAATTTCTTCTAATTTTTTAATTATCGGCTGAAATAGACTTCCTTGAAAAACATCTGGCGCGTCCAGCCTAGCCGCCGCTATCCGCTCCAGCCCAGCCCCAAAGTCGATATTCTTTTGCTTTAATGGCTCGAAGCTACCATCTTCCAATCGGCGATACTCCATAAAGACTTGGTTGCCGATTTCCATAAATCGGCCGCCATCGCTAGCTGGATGTGATTTGCCAAAGCTCGGATCTTGATTTTCCTCACCAAAATCATAAAAGACTTCGCTATCTGGGCCACAAGGGTCGCCAATCGGCGTCTTCTCGATACCGCCGCCACGACTCCACCAGTTCTCTTTGTCATCATAAAGAAAGATTCGACCGCCCTGCAAACCAAGATTGTCGCCATTTTCAGCACTACCAAGTTCAACCACTTTAGCGTCAATACCAACTTCAGCGAAAAGCTCTTGCCAGATTTCAACTGATTCGGTGTCAGCTGGGATACCATGCTTTTCGTCCCCAATAAAACAGGTGGCGTAGATTTTATCTGGTTCTAAACCCACAACTTGGGTTAAAAATTCAAAAAACCATCTGATTTGTTCCTTTTTACCATAATCACCTAAGCTCCAGTTTCCAAGCATCTCAAAGACTGTAGTGTGACGGTTGTCGCCAACATCATCGATGTCCTGAGAGCGCAAAGAGGGTTGACTGTCAGTCAAGCGCTGGCCTTGGGGGTGTTTTTTGCCCAGTAAATATGGCATCAAGGGCTGCATACCAGAACCAGTGAACAGCGTAGTCGGGTCGTCTTTTAGGACTAACGGTGCCCGCGCAATCAATTCATGCTGACGTTTGATAAAAAAATCTAAATAAGCTTGTCGAATTTCATTTGTTGTCATAATCAAACATATTCTAACATATCAGAGGTAGACGGACAAATTAATTGCAGCTTTATTCGAGTTTCTGACTGGTCAGACCACCCCATTCCACAACCGTGAAACCACGACGTGGCGAGCTAGTGAGTTTTTGTGCTGGAATCGAAATTGGCCGCTCTAGACCTGACATATCAAGAAAGACCCGAATCAATGTGTCGGGTTTTGGTGTGATCCTCAAAGGCGCTAAACGATTAAGTTCTTCGGTGCCGAACCATGTCAGCCTGACATACGGCGCATCGGGTATTTTGTTGCCCCAAAATTCCATGAAATCATTTGATTCTTTAGTGTTTAGACCCAGCTCAGTTAATTGACGCCGTATAACAGTAGGTGCTTCAGCTCGAGCCACTACCACGCCAGATGTGATTGACGGATAGCGTCCGTGGCCATTACCCTCCCAGAATAGTGAATCGTATATTTTGCTTTGGTAGACCAAACTGCCGTCTGGATGTGCTAAAACATCACGCCAGCCACTAGCTGGATAAAGCGGATCAGAAATTGTCACATCAGCACCAACCACCACACTTACCTTAGTAGTAGTCTCTGGGTATAGATAAATGACTGGCTTGGCACACCCATAAATCGGGGCGTATTTCTCTCGAACATACACCAAAAGCTCGTTTTGAGGATTTTTGATCAGAACCAAGCCGTGATTATCGAGATAATTCTCCATAGAAATAGCCTCACTACCATAACTGTCCTGATACTCCTCATAAGCTTTTTGATACAAAATATGATTTTCGTCAGCTAATCTATAAACAGACTGACCAGAGTTAGTTTTGCCAATAACCTTAAGTTCAGAATCCTTTATGACCTCACTACGAGTCACTGAGCCATCTAAGATGCCGCAACCTTGAGCAATCGGAACCAACGAATCAAACTCTTCGTCTTTTTTAAGTGACACGCTGTTATCAAAAACATATCCTTCTAAAGATAGTTGATTCGGCTCATAGTCAAGACCAATGAAGGTGTGAAGTGGAGTCTCCATATAATAGGCGATATTGGTTAAGTCGGTTTCTACATTAGTTAGTTCTACTTTATATATCTTACTCTGACCTAATTCAGTAACTAAAACTTTCTCGATTCCCGCCCCCAAGACACTGCTCTCTGACGAGCCGATGTCAAAATATTTAGGACGCACCACGTGGTCATTGTTATGGATAGCAATTTTCACTGGAACATCCAACGAATCATAATGTGTTTCTTCATCAATCCTAGACACCTTAGCAGAAACCAGATCCTTAACAGTATTTACCCATTTATCCTTGTTCGGGGCTGAAGCTTGCGGACGAGCAATCGCAATAGCCTCACCATTAGGCTGACGTTCAAACAAGAAGAAATACCCTTCTGAATCCTCACTAGGGGCACTAACTAATATGATTGAGTTGTCACCACGCTTGCCAACCTCAAGATAAGTCGGTAAATTGTTTTTCAATAATTGACTAACTGACGTTGTCCCATAAAGACTTTGCATATAAGTCACATCTTCTAACTTTAACCAACCCTGTGCTGTGATGGCTTTTGGCTCTAGCAACCAAGTCTCACCCGTGGTAGGATTAATTAACTTAGCTATAGACGGATCCTGTGGCTGCGCAATACTGGGTTGCTTGATTTCAGTCGGAAAGAACCTGTCTTTTAAAGCCAACAGTACTACGACCCCGCTCAAAATGATTAGAAAAATAACAATTAGTAAAATTGTTTTTGAGTTTTTTGGCTTTTTTACAGCTCGTACTGGCATCACCCCAAGCTCACCATCGGATCCGATATTGCCTTGTTGATTCAGGTCTGAATTCATAGAGCTCCCCTTTTTATTTACTTATAAGTATAAGCTTTTCTTGGTCATAAACCAAGCTAATCAGCCACTATACCACCGCCCAAACAAACACTGCCATCGTAAAATACAACTGACTGGCCACTGGTAATCGCTCGCTGAGGCGAATCTAAATTTAACACTAGTCGTTGGGTGTTGTAATCTTTGATTTGTGCCTCTACTAGTGGAGCCTGATGACGAGTACGGATCTGATAAACTTTATTTATATCTGGCGCCTGATTAATCCAATGCAAATCTTTGAGTATAATTTTCTCTATCCATAAATCCAACTGGTTCAGATCACGCGACACATAAACTTCGTTTTTATCAATATTTTTACCGACCACATAATAAGGCAATCCGCCACCTAGATTTAAACCATGACGCTGACCAATAGTATAAAAAATTGCGCCATTGTGCCAACCCAACTCCTTGCTTGACTCTCTTTCGATAATTCTTCCTGGCTTGATATCAATATACTGGCTTAGAAATTCTTCAATTCCTACTTGACCAACAAAACAAATCCCAACCGAATCTTTTTTATTAGCTGTTGCCAAACCACGCTCATGCGCCAATTTCCGCACTTGACTCTTTAATAATTCCCCCAGAGGAAAAAGTGTTTTCTCAAGTGCTTCTTTAGTAACACGATAAAGAAAATAAGTTTGATCTTTCTTGTCATCCTTGGCGCGTAGCAACTGAGTCTTGTTCGTTCGAGCATAGTGTCCAGTAGCAATCATATCTGCTCCATCGCCCATTGCTGTCTCTAAGAATAATTTAAATTTAATTTCTTGATTACACATAATATCTGGGTTGGGTGTTCGGCCAGCCTGATATTCTGCCAACATATAATCCACAACTTTTTGTTTATACTCAGCTTCAAAATCATAAATCTTTAGATCTATTCCTAGGCCGACTGCTACCCGTCTTGCATCGGCTAAATCTTCCGCCCATGGACAGCGCGCCCCAGGAAGATCGCGAGACCAATTCTTCATATAAACTCCAGTTACATCGTAGCCCGCTTCCACTAAAAGCGCTGCGGTGACGCTACTATCAACCCCACCACTCATACCAACGTAGACCTTAGTCATCGAAAGATTAGCAATCCCAACCAGATAACTGGCGCAACCAACCAAAAAACTCTTTTGAGGCCAATATCCAGCTGTTTGGACTAGCATACCAAGCGGCGGGCCAATCCTTGTCCTGTGTTAATGGCGCGTTAAAAATATCATATTTGTGATCAAAATTCTTCTTGAATTCGGCCAAAGCTCGGCGTTGATGATAGGCTGAGGTTACCAACGTGATTCTAGTAAGATTACTCTGCCCTATAACAGACTTAACTTTTTTAGCATTCTCACAGGTATTACGAGAACTCTCTTCTACTAAAACGGCCTCAACTGGTACGCCTGATTTATAGGCCAAGGCCGCCATTACTGAAGCATTACTGGGCGAACCATCTTCAGCCGCCGCCCCAACAAATAAAATTTTATCGGCGATACCGACTCGGTACAGACTAATACCATATTCCGCTCGCGCCTGAGTATCACCACCTGATAAAACGACAATTACGTCACTTTTTTGACAACCAATATTCCTACCTTGACACTCCACTGTCGGCTGCAAACACTCTAATGTACAGTTGCGATAATCATTTGGTACCAAAACTGTATTAAATAGCACAATAACAATGGCATATAGCACTGCCAAAGAAATTAATCCACGAATAAGTTTAATCATAATTTCACCCTTTCTTGTTCTAATTTTACCTCATCAACGATAATTTGTCCTGCATATTCAACATCTTTTATTGTTACATCGGGGCTAATTGTTAAACGCAGACTACCTAGCTGCTCCGATTCGCTCAAACCAATTGATGCCAAGGTTAATGAACCAGACCCGCGATTAGCTGAACAAGCCGCACCAGTTGAGACATAAATTCCACGTGTCTCTAATCGATAAATTAATCGTTCAGCTTCTAATCCAGCAAGACTTACTACGCAATAATTAGGCAACCTCTTCTTGGGATGACCAAGTAATTTTACGCCAGGAATTGTTGATAGAATCTGCTCCAATCGGTCACGCACTTTTGCTACATCACGGTAATTGCCACGTGGCAATTGTTTAATTGCTGCCGCAAAACCAATTACGCCAGCTACATTTTCAGTTCCGCTTCTAAGGCCCATTTCTTGACCACCACCCCTCAGTAAAGGTTTTAATTTAACACCGGGACGCACCCAAATAGCACCAACTTGCTTTGGTCCACCAATCTTAGCTGCACTGATTGTTAATAAATCTACCCCCAATCGCGACGGATTAACTTCTAGATAACCCAGTGCCTGCGATGCGTCACAATGAAATAAAATCGGTTTTTTGCCAGCCAAACTTCTCTTTAAGTTAATTTTAATTAATCGCTGACCAATTTCCGCAATTGGCTGAATTGTGCCCAAGTCACTACTTACCAGGCTGATACTAACAAAATCGGTTTGATCATTCACCAGCTCGTCAAATTTAGTTAAATCAAGAAGTCCTTTTGAATTAACTGGGATAATTTGGCAACTAGCTTGCGCCAACGCCACCTGATGTACCGCCGGATGCTCCACTCCTGATATTAAGACATGACTTGCTACGCCAAAAGCTAAATTAATCGATTCGGTTGCGCCAGCCGTGATAATTAGCTGATCAGTCTTAGCGCCAAGTGCTTGAGCAACTTCACTCTTGGCCTGATTGTAATCGCGTCTCACTTCAACTGCTGGTAGATAAGGTGCTGATGGGTTATAAAATAATTCCGTAAAATATGGCATCATCGCCGCCAGTACCTTCGATTTAATCGGTGTTGCTGCCGCGTAATCTAGATAAACTGTTCGCATAGATTTATTGATAAAGTTGCTGCTCCACTAGTAAACTGTATACCTTCACGGCGTTATAGAAATTCTCTAATTCTCGCCCTTCAAGCATCTGATAACGCACTACCTGACTCGATTTAGCCACGCCAGCATCTGAGACTTCGTAACGCATCGTCTGCGAGACTGGTTGACGAGTATTCGGATTTAGCCAAGTTTCATACCACATCCAAGTGTGCCGATCAAAGCAAAAAAAACTGCGTTGTTCACCCGGCTTAACAAGACCAAAAACTCGCGCTCCAATTTCACTCTCCTTTTGCAATAACATACGCTGGGTATCAGCAGCCTTTTCCGGTCCACCAATCGTCAAAGCTCGTGATTCGCGCCACTGCATAATCTTATCGGAAATCACCAGTATGTCTTGCAAAACTGCCCCGCGTCCCGACACATCAGACGGAGGGGTATGCACCTGATCTTTAAAAAGATTGGCATATTTGTCTTGTATATCTTGAATTGGTTCATCCATTGTAATCTATTTTAACAGATTAGATAGAAAATAACAGTTCAGCATTGCGACTAGTTTGCTCGGCTAGTTCAGCTATCGACAAACCACGCAACTGAGCCAAGAATTCAGCCACATACTTCACATAGGCCGGCTGATTAATTTTACCTCTTAGAGGTACTGGTGTCAGATACGGCGCATCTGTTTCTAAAACTATTTTATCTAGTGGTATATTTTTATAAATTTCTAATTGCTTAGGGTCTTTGGCGAAAGTTACAACCCCGTTTAGTCCCACCATCCAATCCTTCGCTAAAATACGTTTTAAATTAACTTCGTTACTATAAAAACAGTGTACTACTGCACGTTTTATTTTATAATCATCGACAATTTTCCAAAAATCTTCATAGGCCTCACGCACATGAAAAATAATTGGTAAACCATACTCTAGAGCCAGTTCAATCTGTTGACGAAAAACTTGACGTTGAATTTCACGCGGAGAAAAATCATAATGATAGTCTAACCCAGTCTCACCAATCGCCGCCAGCTTTGGATGTGAAAGATCAACCCGACGCAGAAAATCTATACCATCTTTAGCGTGATGCGGATGTACCCCCACGCTCGTCCAAACATTCGCATTATTCTCAGCAAAAACCAAAGCTCGTCGTGATTCATCCTCATCAGCACTAGCTAGGACTATCTTATCAACACCATTACGCTCCGCCTTGGCTAAACACTCAATTGGATCAAGTGGAAACTCGGCATCAGCTAGATGACAATGGGTATCAATTAGTCGCATCAACCGTACCAACTGATTGGCGTGGATCCGCCGTATGAACATAGATTTTTGGGAAAAGAGGTAGATGAGTGGCATCAATTACACCGTTACCAAAAATTTGCTTAATTTTCTGAGCTGTGTCTGGCAAAAAGGGCTCGAGAAGTGATGACATTTGAAGTAATCCGCTAGCTACATAATTCAGGACTTCCTCTAGATGATGTTTAGCCTCGGGATCAGTTTCTATACGTTTAGCAATCTCCCATGGCTTGACTGCATCAATATATTTATTGAGGCTGTGCACAAACGACCAAGTTTCATCCATAGCTTTATCAAAACGCAAATCACGCATCGCCTCAACATAGGATTTTTCGTCATGATTGGTCGTATCGACGCCTGCTACTACACCCGCTTGATATTTTTCAATCATTTTTGCCACACGCTGGACTAAATTACCTAAATCATTGCCCATTTCTGAGTTATAAGCTGTTTCAAACTTCTGCCAAGTAAAATCACCGTCATCTTGGGTTGGAATGTGTCGTGTAAAATAATAACGGAAAGCATCACGACCATAGGTGTCAATAAGTTCAATCGGATCGACTACATTGCCGACTGTTTTACTCATTTTGGCGCCATCAACATGAATATGACCGTGCACCAAAAGGGTTTTTGGTAATGGCAGCTCCAGTGCTAATAGAATCGCTGGCCACAAACCAGCATGGAAACGCAGAATATCTTTACCTAAAACCTGCACATCAGCTGGCCAAACCTCATCCCAGCCTAGCTGATCGGGGTAACCAATGCCTGTTAAATAACTCGACAGCGCATCTAACCAAACATACATTACTTGATCGGGATCGTCTGGTACTGAAATCCCCCAAGCCAAGCTTTTACGAGGACGTGATACCGAAACGTCAGCTAGACCATCCTTGATTAGATTTAGAAACTCATTGCGACGCATCTCTGGCACAATTTTCATCTGATCAGATTCGATTGCTACTCGAATTTGATCACCAAAAGTACTAGCTTTGAAATAATAATTTTCTTCTTCTATGTGTTCAAGTGGTTTCTGATGGTCTGGGCAGTTACCTTCACAAGCTGCTGCTTCTGCATCGGTAAAGAACCGCTCACAACCAGTACAATACCAACCATTGTAGTTGGCTTTATAAAGATATGGTTGCAGTTTCATCCAAATGTACTGCACCGAACCAGAATGGTGCCCATCAGTTGTACGTACTGCATCAGTGTAATCAGCACCAACTCTTTCAACTAGGTTGCGAAAATTCTGATGACTTTCATCAACGTAAACCTGTGGCTCCATACCCAACTCTTGAGCCTTTTGGGCAATCTTATTGCCGTGCTCGTCAGTGCCAATCATAAAGCGCACATCTTTGCCGTGCTTTTTGTGATAGCGCGCCCAAATATCAGCATAAAGATAATCTAATGCGTTGCCGATATGGGGCTTGGCGTTAACATACGGTATGGCCGTTGTGACGTACAGAGAATTTTTCATAATTATATTTTATATCAGCTCAGCGATTTTCACAAAATCAACCAAAGATAACTCTTGAGCACGCTTATTAGGATTAATTCCTGCTCGTTCTAATAATAAAACGGCTTCATCTTTACTAATAGCTAATCCGCCCGCCAAGGACGAACGTAGCTTTTTGCGCTTTTCGCTAAATCCCGCCTTTACTACTCGCATGAACGCCTTTTCGTTCTTAACTAACGGTTGATCCCGTAAATCTAATCTCACAACCTGTGAATCCACCTTTGGTGGTGGCTCAAACATCTCGGCTGGCACAATTTGACCAAGCGTTGCTTTAGCCCAATTCTCGACTGTTAGCCCTAAAATGCTCGAACCATCGACTTGAGCAATACGTTCAGCCACTTCTTTCTGCACCAGAATTGTAATTGACTTGGGACGATTTGATGCTTCGAGTAATAGACGAATGATTTTTGAAGTAATGTAATAGGGTAAGTTTGCCACTACTTTATAGCCAACCGGCAATTGGCTTAAGTCATATTTAAGAATATCTGATTGCACCACCTCAAGATTCTTACCCGGAAACTGCCTAGGTAGATTTCGAGCTAAATTTATATCAAGCTCTACTGCCACTACCTTCTTGGCACACCTAAGCAAAGAACTAGTTAATGCGCCCTGCCCCGGCCCAATTTCCAACACTACATCACTCTTGTCTACCCCAGAAAAAATAACGATTGAATCCAAAACTGAACGATTTTTTAGCCAGTGTTGTCCGAGTGATTTATTTGGCATCGCCATGATTAAATGCCGTCTGGCTTAGACCAGTCAGTTGCGATATCAAAACCATGAGGATGTCTAGTAGTAAAACCACCGGTGTCATAAACCTTACCAAGGCCGACACTAGTTTCCACCACCGAACAGCGTGGATAATTACCAAGGTGGGCTGCAACAATAACATAACCATCGCGATCAATCTTAACACCATCTTCACGCACGGTATAATAACCACCCTGATGACAGTTTTGCATAACTTTGTTCATTTTAAGGTCATAATAAGTTTCCCGATGAGTTACACCGTTACTGTCAACGAAATGATTAACCCCTTTTGATTTAGTTAATCCGCCCGCTGATTTCGCCCCAACCACTTCAATCTGCTCGACTGGTTCAGTAACAGTAATGCTACTTAATTCTCGTCGCGTCACCTCTTCACCATTCTTAATTTCAACTTCGTACGTCACTAGGCGTCGCCCCACCACACCAGTTTGTTCTATATGACGATAGCTTAAATTGCGATTAAAATCATAAATCTTGCGTACTGGGAAAGCCACTTCTTCCTCCTGAGCGATTTCCTGCAATCCCTCACGCCATAACTCCAAGGTCATACCATCGACAACTGGCACATCCAGCGGTAAATTTAAACGATCATCATCACTCAATTTTATTTTCTTATCAGTTAATAAATCAGCAACCCGCTTACCTTGAGTGCGAATTTGAGTTGCCTTACCGTAATAAACAAAATTGACCAATTTGGCCCGAGTCACAACATAACTTACGCCAGTTTCGCCACCAGTTGCTAGAAAGTCGATCTCGGTTGTTACGACATCTTCTGGATAAAGTGTCACGCCAGCTGCTCGCGCAACCAAATCAGGCGCCTCATACGGTGTTACAACCCTCAAACGATTTGTGCCGTCAATTAACATTACCGAATGGGCACGGAAAATGTTGATGTAGAATTTATCCGAAATTAGCTCAGTTTCTAAACTTGGCTCAACTACATCACCAGAGGCAATCTCAACTCCTGCCTGCTCTAGAACCTCCGCTACAGTCGTTTGAGTAGTCAAAACTACGCTTTTTTGATTGCGGTCAAAGATTGTAACTAGGCGCTGCTCTGACTTTAAGTCAACATCTTGCGTGACAGCAAAGGTCTTTGGTAACAAAGCAAAAACCCCGATTGTCAAAAATATGACTACACTTACCAAAACTACCGACGTCTTAACAGATAACTTAACCTGCCTTATTCGTTTAAGCATTTGGCCTTATTATACCATACTACTTTTTTGTTAGATTGGCGTACTGAGTGTTGAGTTTACGAGTTTTACCATCATTGAATCGTACCGAAACTGCTAAGCCATCGACATCAATAATTTCACCCTGCCCAAATTGTGGCGACTCAACAAAATCGCCAACCTCAAAAGCATTAATAAAGTCAACTTCCTCGTAAAATGGCTCCGAATCGAAGTGAGATTTCAAAAAATTGGGTCGAATGCAATCCAAAAACTGCGAAGGTGCTAAATACTGACGTTGACCAGAAACAAAGCGCGAGCCAGCATAAGTTAAATAAAGCTCCTCTTTAGCTCGAGTCATAGCCACATAACAAAGACGACGCTCCTCTTCCAACTCGCTCGGATCTTCATAGGCGCGTGCGTGTGGAAAGGTTCCTTCCTCCATACCAATCATAATCACTACTGGAAACTCCAAGCCCTTAGCAGCATGCATTGTCATTAAGCTAACCTGATTACCATCGGCCACTTGGTCCGAACTAGACACTAAAGCCGTATCTTCTAGAAAAGACTCTATATTGCCATAAAGAGAAGCTTCTCCGACTAAAACACCCAAGTTAGCTAAACGATCTTCGCCCTCGACTGAACCATCATTTAAATAATCTTCGTACCCCGAGATAATAATAGTCTTATTAATAATCTCGCTTGGCGCTAGGCTGATTTTAAATAGCTGATCGATTTGACTAATGATTTTAGCAAATCTCTCGAGCCTAGTTTTAGCGGCAGCTTTTAATGGACTTTCCTTAAGATGGTAAAGTGCCTCCACCAAACTGTACTTTGTAGTCTGCTGCCAAGTAATAAAATCATCGACTGTCACACTACCAATACCTCGTGCTGGTGTATTAATAGCCCTTAGTAAACTAGCCGAGTCCGACGGTTGATAAATCAGCTTAATATAAGCCAAGATGTCTTTGACCTCTTTGCGATCGAAAAAACGCACCCCACCTATAACCTTATGAGGGATTTGATAACGCACAAAAGCCTGCTCAATCTGATAGGACTGAGCATTAGCACGGTAAAGCACCGCCACATCGGCTAAACTGTGCCCGTCTAGCGCAACCTGTTTAACAATTTCAGCCACGCGATTAGCCTCATCGACTTCATCACGTGTTTCAATCACGTCAATTGGCTTGCCATCGCCTGCTTCAGTCCAGATTTTCTTATCAGTTCGTTGCTGATTTTGCTCGATTAGTCGTTGCGCCGCCTGCAAGATATTATTAGTCGAACGATAATTTTGCTCTAATTTGACCTCTTTAGCTTCTGGCCAATCGCGTTTGAAATTTAAAATATTAGTAAAATCCGCCCCGCGCCAAGAATAAATCGACTGCCAATCATCACCAACTACACAAATATTTCGCTGTTCATTTACTAACATTTTGACAATCTGATATTGTGCATAGTTAGTATCTTGATACTCATCAACTAAGATATGTAAAAATCGCTCTTGCCACAGTGCGCGCACCTTTGGTTTGGTGCGAAATAAACGCACTACCTCCAACAACAAATCATCAAAATCCAGAGCATTAGCTGATTGACGCATCGTTTCATAACGTTCGTAGATCATAGCTAATAACTTTTGTCGCTGACTTCGCGCCTGATCAAGCGCTTCCGCACTACTAATCATTTTATTTTTATTGGACGAGATTACCGCTACAGCCAGCTGTGGTTTCACTTCACGATCTGAAATATTTAGATCCCTCATAGAGCGTTTAACCAATCCAAGTCGATCCGACTCATCATAGATAACGAACTTCTCGTTAATTTGAATAGCCGTACCACTTTCACGTAAGATTTTGACACAAATCCCATGAAACGTACCCATATAGGGCATAAAATACCAACTATTCTCCCTCTCTAGTAGGCGAGCTAGACGCGAACGCATCTCTTTGGCGGCCTTATTAGTAAAGGTGACAGCTAAAATCTCATCTGGTTTGATACCACAATTAGCAATCAGATGTGCAATTCGATGCGTTAAAGTCTTTGTCTTGCCACTACCAGGGCCAACCAAAATCAAAAGTGGACCACTAGTGATCTTAACCGCTTCAGTTTGAGCGGCATTCAAGCCCTTAAAAATATCCATAAAGTCATTTTAGCGCAAAAGCGCCTCGACGTCACCCCAGAAGAAATAAACTAAACCGGCCACAATTAATATAATTAAAATTAACACAACCGTCCAGCCAACCGAGCTTTTCTTATCTTCTATAGTATCAGGGTGTAATTCAGCTCGATACAGGGCAGCCTGCTCACCAGCATCATAAGTTGAAATTCGATCCGGTACATGCATGGTAACTGACGGTGATTGTATTAGCGGTTCAGGTTGCCCCAATGGTCGCTTCTTAACCTTCGCCTCTGGTATAAATGGGCTAGGTTTTGGTTCTTTTGGTTCCTGTACATCCACTCGGACGTCTTCTTTGTTAGTCTCAGGTGTTTCTTTGGGTTGAATTGGCGCATTCCTCAATGCCTTTCTAGTCATCGCCAATTTCTCTTCTAAATTAAGCTTTGGTTCTGATTCTGATTCTGGTTTTGGTTCCGACTTCAACTCTGGTCGACTCACTAATTCTACAGTTTGTTCTTTAATTGTTACTATTTCACCACTAGGTTGCGACACGGTGGTCTTACCGGTATGAACATTGCCCTTTACGGTCGCAGCTGGCTGACCATCTTTGGCAGGCAAGTTAACCTCAAAGCCAATTGATTTTGTCGTCGTAGTTGGCTTAGGGGCCACATCAGAAATTTGATTAGCAGCTAAACGTTGACGATGATTGATCTTAGCAGCCCTAGCACGACGCTCCTCAGATGATAGAGGCTTAAGAGCTTCGTTTTGAACCGCATTAGGGGCAATAAAATCAATGTATTTACCACGACGATGTGGAATATGAGTTTTTTTAGGTGGGGCAACAGGAGGTGTGACCATCTTAGGTTTTGCTTTAGCCTCAGCACTAGTTGATTGAGGTGATTTTTTAATCGACACCGACTCCTTGTCTGGCTGTAAAAGGTCGCTTGGCGGAGGAATGATTACCTTAGATGATTTTGTTAAAATATCAGCTTTTGTTTCTGATGGCTTTGGTTTGTCAGACTCAACGGCTACAGTCTTACCTAACAGATCGTCTGGAATTGGAACTTTTACCGGTCGTGTTGCTACCACCTCTGGCTGAGGCTTCTCTGGTGCCTCAAAACCAACTGGCACGCGTTGCTCCACCTTAACAGTCGCACCGTCAGTTTCAGGCACAAACTTATCTTTATTCTCTTGGCCAATCTCATCCACTTCAACATCAGTGATTGCGCCAGTTTTTGCCAAATTAACAATATTTTCATCCTCTTCTAACTTCGCTACTAAATCAGCCGCCATTTCGTCTAGATTATCAACTTCGGCATCTTTAGCTAACTCATCAATCACCTCTTCCTCAGCAGCTTGCTTTTCCATCAAAGCACCAATTGCTCGATCTAGCTCTTCAAAATCAATCTCTTTGTCTGCCACTAAAAACCTCCTATTCGCTTTCCTTAAACGTTTCGTAAGCTTTTTCAACAATTGCAGCGAAGTCCATCGGATTGAGGCTGAGAGCGCCAACCACTAAACCATCGATACCCGGTACACGCAAATAATCATCGGCACTGTTAACTGTCGCGCTACCACCATAAAGCACTCTCACAGCTTCCGCTGCCTTAGCACCGTAAAGCTCCTTGATTTGATAGCGAATGATTTTAGCTGCCTCAGCAACATCATCCGGCATAGCCGATTCGCCAGTACCAATTGCCCAAACTGGTTCATAAGCTACTGCCACATCGGCAATTTCTTCGCTAGTAACATTAGCCAAACCACCAATCAGCTGGTCATTAATTGCATCACGAGTTTCACCATTAGTCTTTTCGCCAATAGTCTCACCAACGCACAAAATTGGCTTAACTCCCGAACGAATCGCTGCTTGAACCTTAGCTCGAATATCACGATCGCTTTCGTTAAACAAATGACGCCTATCTGAGTGACCGACCAAAGCATAATCAACAATACCCCGCAATTGCGCAATCGAAACTTCACCTGTAAATGACCCCATATCACGCCAATAAAAGTTTTGCGCTGCTAGCTTAAATTGACGACGATTAATCTGAAGTGATAAGGATTGCAAAGCGAATAGCGATGGTGCTAAAACCACGTCCATACCTTGGCGAATTTTTACCTCTTTAGATAATCTCTCGAGAAGCAGACTGGATTCTTGCATGTTAAAATTCATCTTCCAGTTACCCACGATTAGCGGTCGATTTTTTGTCATGTAAAGTCCTTGTGCTTATTTGCCCTAATTGTAGCGCATTTTAAGCATCAAGTAAACAATCCACCCCAACTAAACGCCCAGAAGCGATTAATTCTAGCATAGCACCTCCGCCAGTAGATAAGACCAGGCCATCGTAATCCAAGTTGGGCTGTTCACGCTTTATGAAAGCCAAAGTATCACCACCACCAATCAGAGCGGGTTTTTCGAGAGCTGACAATGAGCGCACAATCACCTCTGAGCCAGCTTCAAAAGTCGGGTTTTCAACATAGCCCAATGGCCCATTCCAAATAACTGCCCCTGCATTTGCCATTAATTGCCCTAAAACCATAGTCGAGGAATCACCAATATCAAGAATCTTATCTTGACCCAAAACTGCCTCCACTAACTTATTTTCATACGCACCAGCTAATTCATCTGGTGCCACCTTAACATCGGTTGGTAGAAACAGAGCTTTACGCTCTGCTTTCACTAATTGATTAATCTCCTCAACGACTTTTTCTTGATCATACTCCACTAGGCTAGAACCAACTGGTTTGCCATTGGCTCTAAGAAAGGTTGTTCCTAGTGCTCCGCCGACAAAAACTTGATCAGCCAACTCTACCATTCGCTTAACAAAATCAATTTTATCGCTAATCTTAGCACCGCCCAAGACCGCCACTAACGGTCGAGGCGCATCTTCAATAAATTGGTTAATTGCCTCATACTCTTGAATTAAACCAGCACTAGCATAACTTGGCAATAGGCGAGTGATTACCTCAGTGGTAGCCGTAGTGCGATGACAAACTGAAAAGCCATCCTGAACAAACAGATCCGCCTTGGTAGCTTTAATCAGATTTTGAGCAAAATCTTGATTATTTTTTTCCTCACCCTTCCAAAAACGCAAATTTTCACACAAAACGACTTGATCCATCCGAGAAAATGCCTCTGTGGGCTCATCAAAGCCCACTGGAAGGCCGAGAAGCCCTTCAAGGCGCTCTCTTATCGGTTTGAGAGAGAAGGCCTCCTCAGGGCCCTCAGGACGCCCTAGATGGCTTAAAACTATAACTTGTTTAACTTCACGACCAATCAAGTCACGAATTGTCGGTAAGCTAGCTATAATTCGACTATCATCAGTAATAGCACCATTTAAAATTGGTACATTAAAGTCAACCCGCAATAAAACCACCCTACCAGTAACATCAACATCTTCAATACTGGCTTTTTGATATTTGATCATGTTTGTCCCCCTTTTTTATAACTTTAGTGCTTTTTAGCGAACTTCTCGAACACTGATGGTGTCAGTGCCACCTATAACACCCATGCGCGAACCAGTAGTAGTGACCACTTTTACACTTTCAACGTCACCAAATCGTCCAGCGTCTTTTAGCTCTTTAACCAATT
Organism: Candidatus Nanosyncoccaceae bacterium; assembly: GCA_050950465.1. Taxonomy (GTDB): domain Bacteria; phylum Patescibacteriota; class Saccharimonadia; order Saccharimonadales; family Saccharimonadaceae; genus CAZRIZ01. Next base: position 482,578 of record JBMNHQ010000002.1, read on the forward strand.
TTAGACACATATCAGGCTCTTCTGGACGAATATAACTCTGGTTAGCAAATGACAAGGCTAACTGCTGCGCTACCCGTTTATTATTGGTTATGCTTAAAATCACCCGGTTTGGCCTCTGAGCCGACACTCTTGTTGCAGTTAAGCCACTACGAGTTTCGACCGCAATCGCTGGGACATCCAACACTTCTGCAATTTTCATTACCGAGGCACTCAGAACATCAATTTGTTGAGTTGCTTCCTCAATTTCCAGCTCCGGACAGCGTACCGATGAATGAGCTTGACTATATAAAATCACCTTTTTCATGGCCGCCACCGCTTCAACAGGGTATTTACCATTGGCTGACTCATCTGATAACATCACTGCATCGGCGCCTTGCATAACAGCATGCGCCACGTCAGATACTTCTGAACGAGTCGGTTCAGGGTTATCCACCATACTAATCATCATCTGAGTAGCGATAATCACTAACTTACTATGTTTACGACAAAGATCAACAATCTGTTGTTGCACCACTGGAACAACTTCATTACCAACCTCAACCGCCAAATCACCCCGTGCCACCATAATACCGTCGCTAGCTCTAACAATTCTCTCTAAAACCTTAGGTTGAATTGCGTGTTTAGTTTCGATCTTGGCAATCACTTGCGCATCAGAATTATGCGACAGTAGTATTTGTCGCAAACCGTAAATATCTTCGGCAGATTGTACAAAAGATAATGCTACATAATCAATATCCTGAGTGGCACCAAATTCAACATCACGCAGATCCTTCTCCGTCAAGATGTCACCACCCATATCTGTATCTGGTAAATTCAGGCCTTTTCTTTGACGAATTTCACCGTCATTTAAGATTTTAATCCGTACAGACCGATTATCAATTACTTCAGACACCTCTGACTTAACCTTACCATCAAAGATATAAACTGGCTCTCCAACCGTTACTTTCTCGGCTAGATTGTACTGTACTGGAATAACCTTTTTGCCGTCAAACGTACCGTCATACTCTAAAATCAGCTCATCACCTTTTTTAACCGGAAAAGGTTTATCGTCATTAAACTCGCCTAGACGAATTTTCGGTCCTTGCAGGTCCTGTAAGATCGCCACCGGCTTCCCTATTTCTTCTGAAGCCTGACGAATCCAAGCAATTTGTTGGCGACGCTCATCATAATCACCATGACTAAAGTTTAATCGACAGCCATTAGCGCCTGCCTCTAGCAACTGCTTAATTTTTTCGAAACTATTAGTCGCTGGACCAATCGTTGCTAAAATCTTGGTCCGCTTAAATACTGGTAAAATCATTTGTTTTATTATAACAGATAAAAAGACACCAGACTACTGCTTTAATTTTCTACACATTTCAGCTATACTTAAAGCCAGTTAACCATAACTATTTTAAGGAGAATTATGCAAGAAACAAGTAAGAAATGGCTATTAGTTATTTTGAGTGTTTTATGCCTTGCGTTCGCTGGAGGTGGGATTTACTTTTTTACTGAGAACAACAAGTGCAACGACAAGTTTAAACAATTAGATAATATTTCTACCGGCTGTATAGAGGAATTAAGAGAGTCTGGTATTACTGGATTAACCATTGGTGATACGAAAGCGCCGGTAAGTAAGGGAGATCCTACTCTAAACACCGAGTACTGCACTGATGAAACCCAATTATGCCTAAAACACCCTGATAGTTGGCTAGTAGCAAAAACTCCTTTTAGTAAAGCTGATTATGCCCCAGAGGCAGGTAATATTAATCAAACTATCACTTTTCATAATCAGTTTGGTACACCAGTTTTTGAAATCCAAAATAAGCCCTACGCTTACGGATTTGAATGCATGCCAGAAGAATCTGAAAATATCAAGCTCTCAATCATAGAGGTAAGTAAACTCAATGATAGTTTAAATGATCCGAATAATAACGCCACAGCTTATGCTGTAAAAGGCTACTATACTCAAGAAAACTACCCATTTGTCATCCCAATTGTGGCAATCACTAGTAATACTGCGTTAACGAGCACAAAAACTGCCGCAAGTGTTAATATTTGTGACATCGACGGAAAAGATCACTTCATGGCCGCCACTGCATCCAGCTCTAGCCCAAACGGCTTCTTTATCTCAGAGATCGGAGGTGAACCAATAGAAAACAAGAGTACTCACCAACGACGGGGCTTCTTCTTCCGCGATGAGAAATCTATCAAGGAGTGGCTAGAAAGTGGCGATGGCGCCGTCATGTACGAGATACTAAAGACTGCTTATATAAAGAAATAATCGTCTAGTCCAAAACATCAAAAAGCCCGCCACCTGCGGGCTTTTGTTTAATACTGCTATGTTATAATGAAGCTATCTAAAAAAACAATCACCTAAAGGAGATTTATGCAGCCAGAAACAGCTAACAAAAAGTTACCAATAATAATTCTATGCACCCTATGTCTAGTACTTACTGGGGGTGGAATTTACCTCTTGACCGAGAATAACAAGTGTAATAAAAAGTTTAGTCAATTAGATAACATTTCAACTGAATGCATTACTGAGCTAAAAGAATCAGGGATCACTGGATTAACAATCAATGAAACTAAGACGCCAGTAAGTAAAAAAACGCAAACATTAGACACCGAATTCTGTACGGAGGAGACCCAACTCTGTGTAAAGCGCCCCGGTAGCTGGATGGTATCGACCGGTGCGTTCAAGCACACTGATGCTAACGGCAAATATATTCAGGAATCAACTTTCTTTAATCAATTTGGCGCACCAGTTTTAAACATTGTTAATAAGGTTACGGGGCTTGGATCGGGACCCTGTGAGGGCAACCCAGATGACATTAAGTTAACTGTGCTCGACACTTACGATTTGGGTATTAAAGACCACTACAGCAACGAAAACCTATATGCCGTCAAAGCTTATTACCAGAAGAAAGATGACACCTTCTTTACACCAGTCGTAACCATAACCGATGCAAAAGCGCTCAAAACCACCAAGGCCGCAACCAATCATAACTATTGCGATATATACTTTGCTGATGAATTTTTTAACACCGGGGAGCAAATAACATTCCAGGTTAATATACCCAAAGGCTCACCAGCCGAGAAAAAAGGCTTCTTCTTCCGTGAAGAAAGCGCCATCAAGGATTGGCTAGAGAACAGCGACGGCGCCACTATATACGAGATGCTAAAGACTGCCTATATCAAAAAGTAATCTAGCTAAGTATCAAATATCAACAAAAACCTGCCAAAAGAAGCGTTCTCTTAGGGATTGAAGAAAAACTTAAATGAACAGCTTCAAGCGGGGCAAAAAGAGACCAGTCACAATCAGGCATGAATGCTTGAAGTGGCTGGTCTTTTTGTATTTATTGGAAATACAAAATATGGCCATTTTATGGAATTAAGTATAACACCTTGCGGATATAATCTGGTCAATTGAAAGTATATGGCCATCTTCGCTTATCCATTCATTCCTTTCAGAGGAATATGAAAAAACATAAAGTACAGGATTTTCTAGGCACTTTGTAACAACACATAATCTGTAAGAGTCCTTATTGTTGTTCATTTTTGAAAATTCATTTGGAGTTAACTCAACAGAAACCTCTTGACCTGCTAGTCCCTTTACTTCAATTTTTAATTTAATTTTCTTATAAACTGCTTCCAAATCCCATCCTAAGTTTTCGCTTTCTACAGAAGTCACGGTAAAACCCCTTTCTGAGTATTCTCTGGTAACTTCTCTAATAGCGATATTCTCTATTTTCTTTCTTAGTTCTGCATCGGTTTGGCGGAAGATAGGAAGGCGACGCCTAATACTTTTCTTTTTTTCATATCTTTCTATATGTCTTAGAACTTCTTTCTTAAAATCCACCATTTCAGGGCTATCAGCATACCAAACATTTGATTGACCCATTCCACCTTTTACTCTTCTTGGTATTATCGGGAATGAGAACCTTTCATCTATACTCAGTAAAGTAGCATTGTCAGCATTAGCAACAGCATAATATCCGATATATTCATTTCTAAATTTTCTTTCTGCAAGATTAGTGTTCTGGTAATCTTTAAAAAACCTGGCATTCTTATACCACCCAACTATATACGTTCCGCCATTCTTGTGGGTTGCAGTGAAAATGACTAAAACATCATCTATGAATTCATCATCTTCACTCGCTCCTAATCTTTGAAGGTTGTTATACCCACTTGGCTGGGCATAACCATATACCTTACCGCCAATGCTTTTAAAATTGAATATTTCGTGACCATAACCATATTCTTCAACATAGGAACCACCACCATGTATTTCTTTATCATTTCCCAATAAACCTTCATATCTTTCCATCCAAGCTGTATTTAAGAAAATCATAGCTTTCATCGATTTACCTCCTTTCAGCTAAAAATTCACACTAATACTTCTCTAATAATCTAAGCCATCGGACTATTGATTAGCTGATCGACATTCCTCAACATTTCTTATGGCTGTATAAGCAAGGGAAGAGTGAATTCTACACCAATCCTAAATACTTCTCAAAGAATAACATCAGCTTTTCAATAATTCCTTGCTTTTTCGCAGCTCTGCCTCCGCCAAAGCGAGATACAGGTGGCATGATTTTATCAATGGCTGTACCGGTTGTTTTAAGCATTCCGTCTCGGAAAGCATTGTCGATGAAACGGCGGGTTTCTTCAGGCTTTAATCTTTCTTCTTCTATAATTGCTGTAATATCCGCTTCCTTACGCTCATGGAGGAATTTGCGCCAATCCTCATCCACTTTGGTCGATACATTGACTTGCTCTATAAAACGCTCGATAAGTTCTTTCTTACTTCGAAGTTCAATACTCGAATTGATAGCCTTATCAATGGTCGTAAGAATGGTTTTATCCTTGCAGTTGGATTGTTGATATTTAGCTACAAGCATAAGGATGTAGTCAATATTTACCTCTATCTGCTTGACCAGTTCAATCTCAAAAACTATGTCATCATTGATAGTTTCTTTGTCACCATCAGCACCTTTTCTATATTCCTGATACAGGTCAATATAAACACTCTGATAGTCCTGAAAATCCCTTTCAGATAAAATCTCATTTCCTTCAAAGTCATCGAAGGAAGTAAGAATATTCTTAAGCCGAAGTATTGCTCCATATAGCCGTATAAAGTCTTTTTCTGCTTCTTCTCCAAGAATAGGTTGGCCAAGGGGATACTGTGTTGTAAGAGTTGCAATCAGTTCAGCATAGCCCGGCTTATACTCACCTTTATCATCATAGCCGTTATAGTATTCTTCGTATGTTTTTAACAGTACAATACCGCCAGCATCCTTATTGCCGAATAGTGCAATAGCTTTATCTGTTTCTTCTTTCAAATCTCTAAAGCAAACGATATTACCATAGGTCTTAACGCTGTTTAGGATGCGGTTAGTTCTTGAAAAAGCCTGAATCAGTCCATGCTGTCTCAGGTTTTTATCTACCCATAGCGTATTTAGGGTTGTTGCATCAAAGCCTGTCAGGAACATATTAACAACAATCAATATATCGATCTCCCGATTCTTTACACGAAGAGAGAGGTCTTTATAATAATTCTGGAACTTATCCGAGGAAGTATCGTAATTTGTACTAAATGTGGAATTGTAATCTCGGATAGCCGCCTCAAGAAAATCTCTGGAGCTCTGGTCAAGGTTTTCCATATTAAAATCCTCTTCAGGAAGCAGTCCATCTGGCTCCTCCTCATTTGCACTAAAACTGAAAATAGTTGCAATGGTAAGGTTACGATTTTTTTCAGCTATCTGCTTCTTAAACTCATTATAGTATCTGATTGCCATTGGGATGGATGCAGCAGCAAATATGGAGTTGAAACCGGCAACTCGCCTTGTTTCACGCTTTTCTATCATCTTTTTAGGGTTGTGCTTATCTGCTTCTTCCCATTTCGCAGAGAATGTGTAATAACTATTACGCTTCGTCTTCTGATCAAAGTGTTCAAGAACGTAAGAAACAATTTCACTGATTCGCTGTGGATCTGCTAAGGCTTTTTCTCTGTCAATGCTATAGACTTTTTTATCATTAACGTAATCAGGCATTTTGATGGTATTAATAAAATCTATTCTAAAAGGCAGAACATTCCCATCATTGATGGCATCTACAATGGTATAGGTATGTAGCTTTTCTCCAAAAGCCTGCTCGGTTGTACGAAGTAGCGGGTTACCTCCTGAACTGGCATTAGCAGCAAAAATCGGGGTTCCCGTAAAGCCGAAGATATGGTAGTTCTTAAAACTCTTCGTGATAGCTTGATGCATTTCGCCAAATTGGGAACGGTGGCACTCATCAAAAATCAGTACCACATGTTTCTTGTAAATATCATGCTGTTTGTTTTTTCGAATAAATATATCCAACTTCTGAATAGTGGTTACAATGATTTTGTATTCATGAGGATTTCCTTTTTCATCCCTGTCCTCCAATTGTCTTTGAAGAACTCTTGTCGACGTATTTCCGTTAGCCGCTCCCTTTTCAAAACGGTCATATTCCTTCATCGTCTGATAGTCCAAATCTTTACGGTCAACAACGAACAATACCTTGTCTATGTAAGGCAAGACAGAAGCTAATTGGGCTGTCTTAAAACTGGTCAATGTCTTACCAGAGCCTGTTGTATGCCAAATATATCCTCCAGCTGCAGTTGTGCCCATCTTCTTGTAGTTGGTTGATACTACAATACGTGATAATATACGTTCTGCAGCAGCTATTTGATAAGGACGCATTACAAGGAGCAGATCTTCAGATGTGAAAATACAATATTTTGTTAGAATGTTTAAAAGGGTATGCTTGGCAAAAAATGTTTTAGTAAAGTCCACAAGATCAGGAATGATCTTGTTATTTGCATCTGCCCAAAAGCTGGTAAACTCAAAGCTGTTACTTGTTTTTTTACTTCTTCGACGTTCACTGCCATTTTGCTCCTTGATATGAGCATTTCTTGTGGTGTTACTATAATACTTTGTATGTGTGCCATTGGAGATTACGAATATTTGTACATACTCAAATAAACCAGAAGCCGCCCAAAAGCTGTCACGCTGGTATCTTTTTATTTGGTTGAAGGCTTCTTGGATAGCAACACCGCGCCGCTTTAACTCTACATGAACAAGGGGAAGTCCATTAACAAGGATAGTCACATCATATCGGGTTTCATGCTTGCCGCCTGCTTCTTCGTATTGATTAATAACTTGCAAACGATTGTTATGGATATTCTTTTTATCCAAAAGGTATATGTTCTTTGTTGTTCCATCTTCACGTTTTAGAATCTGGATATGGTCATCTTGAATCTTTCTGGTTTTTTCAACAATACCTTCATTTGTATTGGCAATACATTCTGTGAAAAATCTATCCCATTCACTGTCAGTAAAAGTGAAGTCATTAAGCAGTTCAAGTTGCTTTCGGAGATTTGCTATCAATGCAGCTTCATTGTGTACTGAAATATATTCATATCCTTGTGAAGTTAGTTGCCTGATAAACTCCCGCTCAAGTTCTGCCTCGCTCTGATAATTTTCAGGTCGGACATTATATTCAGCTGCATATTCAGCAACAACCGTTGCTTCATCAGTACTGGCAACGATGTTGTATATACTCATGCCGTCACCTCCTTGAAAGATAACAGTTTATCCCTGTAATATTCATACTGCTTTTGCCGTGCTTCGATTTCGGCAGGAATGCCACTGGTTAAGTCGTTGCACAGAGCGTCAAAGCGATCGAGGATAGCTACGATGCGTTCTTGTTCTTCGAGGGGAGGGACAGGAATATTGTACTTCCCTATCATGGGTACTGTTAGCTGGGGAATTCCAGAAGTAGGGACTTTAAAGTTTAATGTTTCCGTTGCATACTTTAAGTATCTTACATTTATGCACTCTTTGGGAATTGCGCATATTAACCTTACAACTGGAACAAAAGGTTCATTACGCAATGCGACATAACCAATTGTTCCTCTGGCTGCGATTGTTATGCACGGATTATTAATCCGCGCTTCATTAGTCCAACCATAAAGTGCATTATCTCCAATTCCATTACTATAAACAGGTACCTTATATTCATTTGTTTTTTCTTTCGAAAAATGCCTCTTCGGAACGTCACCACCAGCTGATAATACACAAACTTCTGACAATGGCTTCATTGGCACCTCATTACCAAACGTAAGCAGCAAATCTCTATAATACTCATACTGCTTTCTTCTTGCTGTAAGCTCTGCTGTAAGCTCTGCTGTAAGCTCTGTGAAATTGTCCAGAATACGGACAATTTCCTGCTGCACTGGCAGAGGAGGGATGGGAATTACAACTTGCTCCATTTTCTTTTTGGAAACATTAAACCTTGTTACACCATTAGCCGTACGCTTAATCTGCTTCCTAATATTTTGTGAACGAAACAAGTATTTAGAAAAATCTGGAAGCAGTAAGTTATTGTCCTTGAGTCTAAAGCCAAAACAAAAACTGTTTAAATAAAACTTTTCATCTGATACTTCTGTTAAAACAGAAGACATCCCACACTCGTCTGGGGTTTCTGATGAGCCTGTAAAAAGAATATCACCATATTGAACTGTGTTTTGTTTTTCGTTTTCTCCAATCCTAACCAAGTCACTTATATCCGTATCTATAGCCAAATTGGTAAATACATTCATATATGTGATAAACTTTGCATTACCATTAGTAAAATCTTCTTTAGATTTTCCACTTAGCCCCCCATAAAAATACCCTAATTCGCCGAGTGTCTTGTATGGTACCCCATCTGGACAAAGTTCAGCAATCAATTCATCTAACTTACTCAACGTAGTCACCACCCTTAGCTATCAGCTTTTTTACCTCGCGGTCAAAATCAGAAATAATGTTTTGCGTCTTATTAAAATGAATATATTCTTCTTCTGCCTTTGCATCAGCCTGTTTTTTTGAAATGCTTCCCTTATCCTTTAATATCTTATATTTTCTAAAGGAAAGAAACTCATTAATGCTTTCTGAGAACTCTTCCATTGTAAAAGTGTTTTCCCTTTCAATTAAATCTTCGATATAATCAAAATAACCGGAAATTGCCCTTTCCAATTGCTTTATTTGTTTTTCTTCAAGATAGTTTTTGGCAACTGTAACATCGGATTTTAATATTCGCCCGTCTGGTGCATTTTTCCAGGTTGTAAGCCCCATATTTTCTTTATTGCGATCAGATTTTGAATAAATAATTTCTGCCGCTGTTTGCCCAGTGATAGCATAATGAAATTTATTTTGCACCATGGCATAAAAATCACGTGTAACCTGCGCATCCTTGTCATAATCTATACTGCACTCAGCAAATATATCGGTGATTTGCTGCCAAATGCGCCTTTCGCTGGCTCTGATGGAGCGCACACGTTCGAGAAGTTCACGAAAATAGTCTTTGCCAAAAGCAGTTTTACCCTGCTTCAATCTTTCATCATCCATAGCAAAGCCTTTTATCATATACTCTTTTAATACACCAGTTGCCCAAATTCTAAAATGTGTTGCTTTGCGTGAATTAACACGATAACCAACTGAAATAATGGCATCAAGATTATAGAACTTTATTTTTCTTTTCACTTTCCTTGAGCCTTCCTGTTGAACTATCGAGAATTCCTCGGTAGTTGAACTTTCATTAAGCTCACCATCTGCATAGATATTTTTTAGGTGTAAAGATATATTGTCTGTTGTACAATCAAACAATTCCGCCATTGCTTTTTGGGTTAGCCAAATGGTTTCGTCTTTAATAACCGCATTAACCGATACATTTTCTTCAGGAGTGTTGTACATTAAAAATTGAAGTTCTTTACTCATTTGCCCACCTCAATTTCCGCAATAATCTTATCTATTTCTTCCCGCAAAATCTGCTCTCTCGCCACAATTTTTTCTATCTCAGCATTGAGGGCAACAATATCAATCTTTTCTCTGGTATCCTCCTGTTCAACATAGGTAGAAACAGAAAGGTTGTAATCCTCTTCAGCAATTTCGCTGTTTGGCACAAGCCTAGCAAAATGCTCAATATCTTTTCTTTCTTTGAATGCGTTAAGAATGGTCTCAATATTTTCTTGTGTCAGCTTGTTGTTATTCGTAACCTTGACAAATTCCTTTGATGCATCGATAAATAAGGTGCTATTTTCTGATTTAGACTTCTTCAGCACCATAATGCAGGTAGCAATGCTGGTACCATAAAACAAGTTATCTGGTAACTGAATGATACAGTCGATATAGTTATTATCAATCAGGTATTGTCTGATTTTCTTTTCAGCGCCTCCGCGGTACATTACACCGGGGAAACAGACAATAGCCGCTGTTCCGTTTGTTGCAAGCCAAGAAAGACTATGCATAATAAAAGCAAGGTCTGCCTTGGATTTAGGAGCCAATACTCCCGCTGGAGAAAAACGGGGATCGTTAATCAAAATAGGATCATTGTCGCCCTTCCATTTAATGGAGTATGGTGGATTTGATACAATGGCTTCAAAAGGCTCATCATCCCAATGTTGTGGATCTGTTAGCGTGTCCCCAAGGGCAATATCAAATTTGTCATAATCAATATCGTGCAGGAACATATTAATTCTGCACAGGTTGTAGGTTGTAATGTTGATTTCTTGACCAAAAAAACCCTGACGTACATTTTCTTTTCCTAAGATTTTTGCAAACTTTAGCAGTAGAGAGCCAGAACCGCAAGCGGGGTCATATACCTTGTTGACTTCAGTTTTTCCTACTAATGTTAAGTGGGTAAGGAGTTCAGAAACCTCCTGCGGCGTATAGTATTCACCACCACTTTTTCCTGCATTGGATGCATACATACCCATTAAAAACTCATAAGCATCACCGAATGCATCAATGGTATTGTCTTTGTAATCGCCCAGCTTCATTTCTCCAACAGAATTCATTAGCTTAACCAGCTTTTCATTACGCTTTACTACAGTGTTACCTAGCTTATTGCTGTTAACATCAATATCGTCAAACAGACCTTTGAAATTATCTTCACTCTCTGTTCCTTGCGCAGATGCCTCTATATTACTGAAAATCTGTTCCAGTGTTTCATTTAAGTTTTCATCGTCCTTTGCACGAGCTCGGACATTTTCAAAAAGTTCGCTGGGTAAAATAAAGAAGCCTTTTGTCTTAACTAAATCCTCTCGTGCCTGTTCTGCTTCTTCGTCGGATAGCTTAGCATAATCAAATTCCGTATTGCCAGCTTCCCATTCTCCGGCGTTAATATAGGCAGTAATATTTTCAGATATGTAGCGGTAAAACAGCATTCCTAGAACATATTGCTTAAAGTCCCATCCATCTACACTGCCTCTTAAATCATTTGCCATATTCCATATCGTGCGGTGTAATTCCGCCCGTTCCTGTTCTTTTCTGTTATTTTCCATAACTCTACTCCCTTTCTTCAACCATATTAGGCACTAATTCCATGATATCTTTAAAATCAACGCCAAGTGCCGTACAAACCTTTACAAGAACATCCATACTGACATATTCGTTTTTAGAAAGCTTTGAAATTGACGATGGACTTATTCCCGCAGCAGCTTGCAAATCTTTCTTCTTCATATCGCGGTCTATCAACAATTTCCAAAGCTTTTTATAGCTAACGGTCATCTTGGTCACCTCTTTATATCTTTTTTCCATTATAGCACATTTTCTTCAAACATAACATGATAATTCTGTGTTTGTGAAGGAATTTTTCAATGTTAACAAAGATAATGATAGTTGTGTATGCCTTTATTTTTGATTTAAATAAATACTTTTAGACAAAAATGTCTGTAAGTCTATTTGTAAAACCAAAGGCAAAGTTATAACATTAATCCTTCTTAAATTTAATATCACTTCCGCTCAAACTTGAGCAAAAGCATAAGCATTACAGCCGTCTTTACCTTAGAAAAAAGACAGGCTGTTTTTTTATTTTAGGGGTTCGAATCAATAAAATTCTTCGCTTATGAATGAGGAAGAAAGATATTTTTCTAAAATCCTCAACTAATGTGTTCTACCAAGGCTATAAGGTGAGAGGAAAAATAATCCCCCAATGAAAGCATAGTTTTCTCTCACTGCTCCTTGACAACTGAATACCCCGAAATGCAAGAGATACTTCAAGCAGAATATGCCATGACGATAATTCCGAGCGTATTCCTTGAAAGATAACGAGGTTGTGTCAAACAAGGCAAACCCTCTGGAATCGTAGCATTTCGGCTCATTTATAACAGGCAAGGAGGTGAAATAACTGAAAACACAATATGATAACTTGCCACAGATGCTTAAAGATAAGCCACAGTTTTGCTGTTGGAAATATGAAGAACGAAGTGGCAGAAAAACCAAAGTTCCCTATAACCCGATAACAGGAAAAAAGGCAAAACCAAATCAACGTGGTACATTTAAAGATTTTAGTTCGGCGGTAGCTGCTATAAGTGATTATGATG